>NZ_LGEN01000053.1 GCF_001507855.1 Halomonas sp. 54_146 | reverse complement strand
GGTTTGCATCTGCTGGATTTTGATCTGTTTACGGAAACCGCCGCTGAGCGCGAGCAAGCGGTCTGGCGGTTCGAGATGCGCGATGAACGCCAGCCCCATGTTTCGCTGGGGAACGTTTTGCAGATGAACCTGATCGAACTTAACAAGGCGGATCGCCTGGGCTTGCCAGAAGGCCCGCTGCGCGCCTGGATTACCTTCTTCAAACACTGGCAGGAGGAATTAACGATGGCTAATGTTGCCCATGAACCAGTCAAGCGTGCCATGAGCCGCATCCGCGAACTCAGCGCCGACGAAGAGACCCGCCGCCTGGCGTTTGTGCGTGAACGGGCGTTACGGGATGAGGTGTCGTTCTTGAATGATGCGAAAAGGGAAGGTTTGCAGGAAGGTGAGCAGCTAGGTATCGAGAAAGGTCGTCAAGAAGCCGAGCAGCGTGCGTTGGAAAGCAAACGTAATGCCGCCCGTAAGCTGATTGCGCTGACCGAAATGAATGATCAGCTGATTGCCGAGATTGAAGAACTGCCGGTTGAAGAAGTGGAAAGGCTGCGTGCCGAGACTCATCACTGATCCCACACCATGGCCAATGTTACCCACGAACCGGTTAAGCGTGCGATGAACCGCATACGCGAGCTCAGCGCCGATGAAGAGACCCGCCGCCTGGCATTTGTGCGGGAAAGGGCGCTGAGGGATGAAGTGTCGTTTTTGAATGATGCAAAACGGGAAGGTTTGCAGGAAGGTGAGCAGCTAGGTATCGAGAAAGGCGAGAAACTGGGTATTGAAAAAACCGCTCGCAACTTACTGAAGCTAGGGGTGCTCAGTAATGAGCAGATTGCCGAAGCGACAGGGTTAGCGGTCGACGAGATTGCCAAGCTTCGCATCGAAGATAAGCACTGATCTCACCTTTTAACCGTGCTGGATCACCATCTCAAGCCTGGCTCAGCACAACCCCAGATCACTTCGCTATGCGCGTGATGACGCAGTAATGTGTCATGGCGAGGAGCGCAGCGACGTGGCCATCTCAAGCTTGGCCCGGCGCAATACCAAGATCACGCGTTGCTGTTCATCGCTTGTCATCAGCTTCATGGGTTAGCGCAGTTTTATAGCGTATGTGTATAACCAACAACTGTTGATATTCTTTGCTACAGCTCTCGGCACGACCAGCCTTGGCGGCCTTCGTTAAACAAATAATTCACTTCTACATCCTGCAATAAGTAACCATCCCGATACTCAAAGCCAAACATCTGCGCTGTCGCTTTGCTATCCTGTTCGGAGCTGTGCATATCGCGTGAACCTACTGTCAGCCTGGAATAGACCAGCCACGTGTTATTGCCTTCCTCAATCACATTCTCAATGTCGATAGCATCAATAACGGTGGTGCCAATCTCCATGCCCATCACAACGTTAGGCCGTTCAACCCCAACTGCCTGATGATCCGTAACATCCAGAATGCACTCACGAATAGTGGTATCAGAAGGCCCCGGCTGGGAACAGCCGACTAGCAGAAAGGCAGTTGCCGCGACAGCGGTTAGGGCAGTTAACGGGTTCATCAAACGTCTTCCTTAATCAGTGTGGCAACAAACATCCTATGGCTTCGCTGGTTACCCCAGCAGAGCTAATACTGTTTCAGGGATGACATTCGCCTGCGCCAATACGCTATTACCGGCTTGCTGAAGAATTTGCGCGCGAATCATATCGGCGCTCTCTTGAGCGTAGTCCGCATCCATAATGCGAGATTGGGCACTGGCAAGATTCGTGGCGGTTAGGTCATTTGTTTCAATGACACTGCCTAAACGGTTATCCAGCGCGCCCAAATAGCTGCGTTTTGAGTCCACCATGCCGATAGCCTTATCAAGCGCAGCAAGAGGATTACGCGGCATTTGAATACGGAAATCTTCACCGACTTCCTGAATGCGTAGGCGTGTGTGGGGGGTGCCGTCATCACCAAAACCATCGCCGTCAGTTTGCACGTAAAACGCTTTATTATCCCCCTTTTCAAGCTCCGTGGGGTAGAAGACAACGACTTCACTGTAGCCATTTTCAGTGCGCAGAATAATCTCGCCTTTCTGATCGTGGTCGACAAGCGTGGCTGTTTTATAGCCACCTCTCAACGAACTCTCGCCGGGCAGCTCGAAGTAATAATTGCCATCTTCCCCTTCCGTCAGCACATTGGAATAGGAGCGCCCTTCGATATCGGTGTACTCCACCGAAACGTTGCGAGGGTCAATGGTTACGGTCGATGTGCCCCACACCTTTTCGACGATATGCTCATCAACACCAAGGATGGTAGGTGAAGGCTGCGTCGCCTTTGCCGTATAAGCTGTCGCTTCACCTTCTGAGTCAAGTTCGACGTCAATGGTGGCGTTGTAGTACCCATACACTCCACCACCAAGCGCCTCTTTTATTACCCACCCACCCTGAGACGTTGCACTTTGTACCAGAGAAAAATTACTTGGGGTGGCAAATTCGTTGCCATCATAATTTTCAAAAGTAGGCGTGGCACCAGAAAAGTTGACCATCTGTGTTTCATCTATACCTTGGATGAAATAAGAAGGTGACGATCCCTGATTCTCTACATCAAGACCTGCATAGGCCTGCCCCTCAGCTGTCAGTTCAATATCTGACGTTTTAGTAACATCAAATATCTCAAAATAATTTCCGGCACCATCTTTAATATAATATTGATCTGTATCTGTGGTGCTGCGTACAACCTTTCCACCAACAACCTCGTCACCATTGATAAACTCAGCGTAATCCACATCGTTATAAATCGTTAAGTCATAAACTTCACTGCTAAACCCCAGGCTATTAACATCGTCAAATCCTTCACCATCACCAGGGGTATAAACATTGCCTGCTAACACCTGCAGGTTTTCTTTAACGCTTACGTTACCTAGCCGATAGTAGGAAACTTCACTGCCGCTAGTCACTTCTAGATAAGGGTTTTCGCCACCATCCTTGACTAAGGTTGCCTCAGCACTCGGGATTTTGGAGTTTGACACATCAAAAAAACCAACAGTGCCATTTTCAAAATCTTCTAAATTGTAGGTAGTTCCCTGAAAATCAAACTCACTTGTTATTTCCGAGTAGTTACCAAGCAGGGGATCATCGCCAACACCAGTGACTGCTGCATCACGCGATATCATGCTGCCTGAAGCAATTTCAAAGTTGGCCTCTTGGTATGAGAGCCGACCATTTTCATTTTTTTCTATGTAGAAAGTATCTCCGGCCTTTACTAACTGTTCATTATTTTGCAAGCCTGAGGAAATTTCCGTGGTGTTTAAATTGAAGGAATCACGGTATAGAGGGCTTGGGTCAGTGATATCAACAATACTTAAATCGGTTGCTGTTTCGTGGGTAGCTGACACGTTTACTTGCGAGAAATTACCCCCACCCATGCTGATGTAGTAACTGTCGATCGCTGCCCCTGCTTGCTGATGATCACCTGCCAACGAGACATCATCCCCCAGCGCATACAGGGTTTCTTGCGCACCTGCTGGATAATTTACCGTGGTGCGAAAATCTTCCAGCACGATATCGTCGGCGGGGCCGTAAAGTGTATCGCGTGGTGTAACACTGCCTGGCTCTCCTGCCACGTTAAAATCGGTTAGGCCTAATGCATCCACGGTGAATCCTGGTGGGTTTAAATCTACGCCTATCGTTTGCTTATCATTGGCACCAACCTGCAAATCCACCCTACCCGCTTGCCCAGTCATCAGCGGAATACCGTTAAAATTGCTGGTTTTGGCAATCCGATCAATCTCTTGCAGGTTAAAGTTGATCTCAGCTTGAATGGAATCGCTGTCACGGTTCTGATTAGTACCGTTTAGCCCTTGCACGGTAAGCTCACGAATGCGCTGAAGGCGGTCGTTCACTTCACTCAGCACGCCCTGAGCGGTTTGCGAAAGCGATACACCATCGTTGGCGTTTCGGGCAGCCTGGCCAAGCCCCGTGCGCTGCGCTTGAATACGGTTGCCTATCGCCTGCCCTGCTGCATCATCCTTGGCATTATTAACACGCAGGCCAGAGGAAAGCCGTTCCATGCTGGTCGCCAACGCCGACTGCGATTTCTTGAGATTCTGCTGGCTGGTAAGCGCGGGGAGGTTGGTGTTGATGACGGACATAGGCATCCTTGCTGAAAGTATCTATTTAACCATTCTTCGGCAGTTGGAACAGAAACTTTAGCAAAACATGATTTTTTTAGACATATCAGCTCCCAGACTCAGCGGTTTCCCGAATTTCCACCCCTTCGGGGGCTTCGCCTTCCCACTGTGTAACGTTTAACCCCGTCACATCGGCGGCTTTTGGGCCGTTAGGAACGGCATCGCATAGCGGTTGCAGGTGTTCTAGGGTGCCGTGAATCACCGCCTCGACACTGCCATCGGCTAGGTTGCGTACCCAGCCCGCTAGCCCGCGCTGGGTTAGCTCATCCGCCAGCCATTGGCGATAGCCTACGCCTTGCACGGTACCGGTTATCAGCAAGCGCAGGGTTAAGGGGGTATCTAGCGCCATCGCAGGGGTGGGTGGTGTTGGCAGTTCGAACGCCCACGGTGCCACACCGGCTTTCTCGCATAGCCGCGCATGGGCAAGCTCGGCGTGTTGTTCGGTATCTTGTGTTTCATCCACCAGCTCAGCGCTGTGGATTAACGGGCGTTGCAGGCGCTGTGCCACATGCGCGGCCATGCGCAGCGCGGCTTGGTTGGCGTCGGTGTCTTCGATGATATTGAGCACGGCATCTACCGCTGGCAGCTTGCGCAAAAGCTCGGGGGTATTTTCCAGGGTGTCCACAAACAGCTCGACCCGCGTGATATGCGCGGCATCCAGCCCGCCGGGCAGGTGGCGATGGCCTTGCACCAGGGCATAGCGGAACTGCTGAGCATCAAAGCGCCACTGGGAAGCCGCCGCGCTACGCAGCACCAGTACGCGCAGTTTTTCTTCACGCTCGGCGGCTACCACAATAAACGGCCTTTTGAGCAGTGCGCGCCGCGCCCACAGGTTGCCCTGGGTGGGGTAACCCGCCTCGTGGTACATGGCGGCTAACTGAAACAGCCCCTGGGCATTGTTCGGGCGCAGCGCCACCCGCCGGTGCATCGCGCTTAAAGCGGCGCGGTCGTGGCCTAACTGTGCGTGCAGCCGCGCCAAGTGCTCGAAAACATCTGGGTGGTTGGGCAACTGATAAGAGGCACTCAATAGCGAAGACAGCGCTTCTTGCGGTTTGCCGTGTTGCATCTGCAAGCTGCCCGCGAGTAACAGCGCCTGGGGGTTTGCCGGGTCGTTCTGTTGCAGCGCTGCCAGCAGGGTAACGGCCAGCTCGGTTTGCTCATGGGCCAGCGCCGTGCGGATATTATCTAACTGCTGCTTTGACTGCTGCGCCAATGGCGAAGGCGGCATAGCGGCTTGGCGAGGTTTGCGAGCAGTGTTGGGTGATTTTTTCGACGAGCGAGCCATTTGGAATCCTGTAGAAGAGCGCCATCGGCGCTATGTAAAGATGGCCCGATAGTAGCAAACAATGGAGGAAAACGTGTCAGTGACTTGACGAACCAGCAGGTGGGAGGCCGCTCTTGCCAGCCAAGGCAAGTCGCATCATTCATCACCTTATGTTATCTTCTGATGATAACACTGGTAGTGAGGTGAAAGTGTCACGTGAAAAAACAATAGACCCAGGTTTAGAAGCCCTTTTAGACCTCAACGGCGAGGTGTTCCCCATGGATAATGGCTTCTGGACAAAGTTTGAAGCCTGGAAGGTGGTACCTAGCGAGCAGATACCGCATGGCGTTCGGTATTCGCTGACGCTCCATGATAAATACAATAAGCGAATAATTGGGTATGACAATGCTCATGCTATCAAGCCTAAGAGAAGTAATTTTGCGGCGAAAAAGAAAACATGGGATCACAAGCATAAGATGGAAAAGGTTGAGGACTACGAGTTTGAAAGCGCCGGAAAGCTGATGGAAGATTTCTGGGTTGATGTTGAAGCAATACAGAACGTATAGAGGTAAGAGATGAAAACGAAAGTCATGAAAGTAGGCATCATCTCCAAAGAAGACTATCGTAAGCGTACGATTGCAATCGCAAAAGGCGAGTACAAGCCAAGCAAAAATGAACCAAAGGTATGGTTTGAGTCCGTAAAATCTATGGCCCAAGTGCTGAGCAACGACAACCAAGAATTATTAAAAATAATCATTCAGCAAAAACCAGGCTCAATTTCTGACCTTGAAAAAATGACGTCTAGAAAAAAATCTAACCTCTCAAGAACACTGAAAACACTTGAAAGATATGGGGTAGTCGCACTCAAAAGAGAACGTGGAAAACTTATCCCCGAAGTCAAAGCAACAGATTTCAATATCCAATTTGGACTGCATTATAGCCATCCAATTAATGACAGCAACTCCCTTACTCTGTAAAAAATCTCCATGCTGAAGCCTTCAACCAAGGCTCAGCTTGGAAAAAATATTAGCTGCTAGTAAAATTATAAAAGCAAATAATTAACCTATTTTTTGCATAACCCAATATCTCAAGCTGCTTAGAAATACCGCTATCAATGAGTTTTGCTATCTCTTGAATTTTCTTCTACCGACAATCGGTAAGCTTTTGACTTCCATCGGTGACTCAAAAACCAACCAAATGCTGCTGACACTATAGCCACGGCTGCTGCAATAAATGTTTCTAACATTCCACCACCCACCTAATTAAAATTTTATGCTTTAGCCCTACTGTGCTCGACGCTCATGATTACTAATAGCTAACGACCCAAGCTGCCATAACTTTAGCAAACGTTAACAAAAAGCGCGTTTAGGCACAGTTTTAGCCTCATAGACACAGCAGTCGCTTCACAACGGTGCCGAGTGTTTGACAGCCCATTAGGACATCTATGAAATGGCGCCCGCACCGAAATGAATGATCAGCTGATCGCTGAGATCGCAGAATTACCGATTGAAGAAGTTGAAAAGCTGCGTGCTGAAATGCAGCACTGAAGTGCCTGCCACCCATGAATTTGCCGAAGGGCAGCGTCACGCGATGGAATCGCCTTCAGTGTTCGCTCATCCAAAGCCTAAAACTGTTGCTATAACACTTGTGGCAACCCCAGCAGCAGTACTTTTAGAAACATCCGCACCAGTAGCAAATATTTCTTTCAAACAGAGAAGTGGAGTGTTTTTATTTTTTATAGAACCTTCTTCAAATTTTTTATTCAAGTGAAAAAATGCACGAGAAGTTAACTGAAACCCACCGTTTTCAGCCTCTCTTACAAGCCCTTCTTCCACCAGAAAACCCAAAGAACCATAGAATATGGCAGCCTGTTTTTTGCAGTCACTTGCTTTTTCTTCACTTCTGCTATAAATATATTCTTCTAACCGTCTCTTTTCCCTCTTTGCTGATTCAACCTCTTCTTCACCACCCCGCTCAAGAGCTATCACAATATCTGCTATATCTTTCTGCATTCTGGCATTTTTCAGCTCATCACTTTCTTCAAATTTTAAGTACTCTTTAATAATGCTATCTTTATCTAACAAGCAAGGAACTGGAAATTTTAAAGAGAGAGTTTCCAATATCTTTCCTGAGTATATGCTGAACTGCTCAAAATTATCATCCATTAGTATCCACCTCCCTTATAAAAACGGGGCCTTTCGGCCCCGTTATATCGATCAATCAGCTTAAAAGCTAACCAATTAACCCAGCAGAGAAAGAACGTTCTGCGGAATCTGGTTGGCCTGTGCCAGTACGGAAGTGCCAGCCTGCTGCAGGATCTGCGCGCGAGTCATGTTGGCTACTTCAACCGCGTAGTCAGCATCTTCGATGCGCGAACGAGCAGCAGAGAGGTTAGTTTCGTTGGTCTGCAGGTTAGTGATGGCAGATTCAAAACGGTTCTGCACCGCACCCAGCTCAGAACGCAGGCTATCCACTTGTGCCAGTGCGCTATCCAGTGCGGCCAGCGGGTTTTCAGTTGCATCCGCATCGCTGACAGCTTCCAGGCTCAGCTTGCCATCTTCATTAATATAGATTTCATTTGCGGCGCCATCGGTAATCTTGCCGTTGTCGTTGACATAGACAGAGGCTGCTGCATCTGCAGAAAGCGCGAAGTCATCGGCAAAGCCAGAAGTAAATGTCGCGTCACCAGCATTGATAGTGCCATGTGCGGTAGTATAAGTTACTGCATTATTAGCAGCGATACTAAATTCGTTAGCGGCTGTTCCTTCACCATCCAAATCTACTAAGAACGTGTCAGTTGATTCTTCATCAACTTGATTTCGCAGATCTTCAAATGCAATGGTTTCATTGGTTGTATCAATTGTGGCGTCAGTAGCGTTCGCGCTGTAAACCGTACCATCCGAAGTGGTTATAGAGCCAGTAGTACGGCCAGCCGTAGTAGCAGCCAGCTCAGTTACCAAATCTTCAATAGTAGCTACAGGATCGCCAGCCGTGTTTGTTACGCTTAGGTCAGCCGAACCAGCGGCACCTGTCAAATATAAGTTTTCGCCTGTAGAGGCAAGAGTTAATGCACCAGAAGAGGAAACATTAACTTCTTTATCTTCACCACCTAAATTAACGGTGATAGTGCTGGACTCACCAGCGCCTGGAGTGAGGCCAAGATCGGCCGCTAAATTACCCGCAGATCCATCAATAGCTACGCCAGCACGATCAAAACTAAAAGTATCAGTGTCAGCATTGAGGGTGTAAGTGACAGCTGCTGTTACCTGCTCAACGGTAGCGCCATCTTTCAGGTTTTGGAATACATCGCCAACGCTAGAAGCAGTGTTGAACGCTGCGTTTGCATACTCGTTCGAGGTGCCAACTTGTTCAAAGTCATTGGCGCGCAGGTCTTGAACCGTCGCAGTTTTGTTAGCGGTACCGGTACCGTTCACGTTGAAGCCGTTCAGGTTCAATGTGTCGGCATTGATCTGCTGCAGGTTAACAGAGATGGTCTGACCATCATTGGCACCTACCTGAATTTTCAGGCCGCTATCTTCTGCCAGCACTTTAGTGCCGTTGAAGTCAGTTTCTTCAGAGATACGGTTAATTTCATCAAGACGCTGATTGATTTCGTCCTGGATGGAACCCAGGTCAGACTCAGAGTTGGTGCCGTTTTGCGCCTGTACGGACAATTCACGGATACGCTGCAGGTTGTCGTTAACCTGGTTCAGTGCGCCTTCAGCGGTTTGCGCGATGGAAATACCATCGTTGGCGTTACGCTGTGCCTGACCCAAACCGGTGATCTGTGAAGAGAAACGGTTAGCGATGGCTTGACCCGCCGCATCATCCTTGGCGCTGTTGATGCGCAGACCTGAAGACAGGCGCTCCATGGAAGTCTGCAGGCTGTTCTGAGACTTGTTCAGGTTCTGCTGACCGATCATCGATGTAATGTTGGTATTGATCACTGACATGGTGTGATTCTCCTTGCTTGGACACTGGCCGTAAGGCCCGGTATTCGGCCACTGTGTGTGCCGTTAACTTAATTAACGGCACCTCAGCTACTTTCTTTAGGGTTAGCATGAAAAATAATTGTAAGCGTTGGTAACAAAACGAATAACAAAAACGAGCAACAACGCCTTAATGCTCAGTGGCTTGCAGCCAGGCGGTTAATCAGCAGTGAATAACAAGCAGCCAATAGAAGGAAGAAAGCCAATGAGCCAAGGGGCATACCTTTATAGCGCCGCAACAGGCAAGGCCGTGTTCACCTGCCCCCAGGCAGTGCGCCGCGAAGCGCTGTGGCAACTGGCCGCCGCGCACACCCCGCGGGGCCAAGCCGAACTGGCAGCAGCCATTAATCACATGCTGGAACAGGCGGATGCCAATTGGGGTGGTTTGCTCATCACACAAGATGAACACGGCCACCCCACCGGGGCAGTGTGGGTAGAAGTGCTGCCGGGTAACGAGGCCACCCTATGGCGGCCGCAAAATGGGTGTAACGATGCACCGGCTTTACTGCGCGCCGCCATTGGCTGGGCGAAACAGCAGCGCCTAAGCGTGGTGAAAACCGTGTTAGAGGCAAACGAGCGGCAAACCGCCGCGCTGTTAGAGGCAAACGGCTTTCCCAAGGTGGTGAGCTTGCACTACCTGAGCGCTTCCACCCAAACGGTGTTAAACGCGCCTGCGGTTGAAGCGGCAACGCATTTTACGCCGGTGAAGGAAGTAGCCCCTGAACGCCTTGAAGCCGTGCTTGGCCAGGTGGCGCAAGGCTCGCTAGACTGCCCCGAACTACAGGGCAGGTTCACCGCGCAACAAGCCCTGCAGGGGTTTTATCGGCAAGATGCCCACGCCCCGGCGCAGTGGTACCTGGTGCGCTGCGAAGGTGAAGATGCCGGTGTGCTATTGCTTGCCCCCCACCCAGAAGCCAATCACTGGGAAGTAATGTACATGGGGCTGGCACCCGCCTGGCGTGGCCGCGGGCTGGGCAAACACGTAGTAAATGAGGCACTACGCCAAGCAGCCAACGCTGGGGTGGAAGAGGTGATACTCGCGGTGGATAAACGCAACACCCCCGCGCAGGCGCTGTATCAACGTGCCGGGTTTGTGTTACGGGCGACTTGTGACGTGCATGGGTGGTTAACCCCCTCACCCAGCGAAGCCTGAACAGCTATGTAGGAGGCCGCTTCAGCGGGCGAAGGGTGCCGCAGGCACCCCAAGGTTTTCAGGCTGGCAGCCCAAACGGTCGCGAGCTAAAGCTGCCTCCTACGGGCTGAACCGCCACCATGCTAAACTGCCCTGTGATCGACCGGTTCAGCCTTGGAGGCCACATGCTATCTGCTCATCGTCGTAAGTTGCCCATTGGCATTCAATCATTTGAGAAACTGCGCCTGGGGCAGTACTACTACGTTGATAAAACGCCCTTTATACATGCGCTGGTCGAAACGGGCGGCTACTACTTCCTTTCCCGCCCGCGCCGCTTTGGTAAAAGCCTGCTACTGGATACACTGGGCTGCCTGTTTGAAGGCCGCGAAGCGCTGTTTGAAGGGCTATATATTCACGATAAGTGGGATTGGCAGCAGCGCCACCCGGTGGTGCGCTTAAGTTTTGGCAGCGGCGTGATGCAGAATCGCCAAGAGCTGGATGTGCGTATTCGCGACCAGTTACGCACTGAACGCGAGCGCCTAGGGTTAACGCTTAATCACAAAACCGACATTGCCGGTGAGTTTGAGCAGCTCATTCGCCAAGCCCACGCTAAAAACGGCCAGCGCGTGGTGGTGCTGATCGACGAGTACGACAAACCCATCCTGGACAATATCCTCGATGGGGATAGGGCGCGCGAGCTGCGCGAGGGTCTGAAAAACCTGTATAGCGTGCTGAAAGACGCCGACCCGCACCTGCACTTTGTGCTGCTGACCGGCGTTTCCAAGTTCAGCAAAGTCAGCCTGTTTTCAGGGCTAAATAACCTCAACGACATTACGCTAGACGCCCCTTACGCGGCCATTTGCGGCTACACCGACCACGATGTAGATACAGTGTTTGCCCCTGAGCTGCCTGGGCTTAACCGCGAAGAGATTCGCCGCTGGTACAACGGCTACCGCTGGGGTGGGCAAGAAGTACCCAGTGTTTACAACCCGTTTGATGTGCTGCTGTTGTTGCAAAAGCGTGTATTCAACCCCTACTGGTTTGAGAGTGCCACGCCTACGTTTTTAGTGGAGCTGCTGCGAACACGCGGGGTGTTTACCCCGCAGCTCGACACGCTTCAAGCCAAGGCGCAGCTATTAGGCCGTTTTGATGTGGATGACATTGCAACCGAAGCAATGCTGTTCCAGACGGGCTACATTACAATCAAAGATATACAGGAGCCGATGGTCGGCTACCGGCTTTACTCGTTGGGCTTTCCCAATCAAGAGGTGGAAAGCAGCCTGAACGAGTTTCTATTGCCCGTGCTGGGTATCCGGGGTAGCGAAGCGCAAACCTATCAATTGGCGCTGTTTAACGTGCTGCTGGAGCATGATATT
>NZ_LGEN01000008.1 GCF_001507855.1 Halomonas sp. 54_146 | reverse complement strand
TGTATACGAATTGCTTTTCTTCTGACTCATGGCACACACCTTGATGGGCAGATAATATTATCTGCGTCTGTGTGTCCGGGAAACTATAACCACTTCACAGCGTAAGAACCAGCTTTCCGTTGAAGTTTGTGACTTTACCAGTAAAAGCGACACCCCCGAGATTGCCGCTGCCCTTGATCTGTTGACTGCCGACTTCTTTCAGGCAGAACAGGCGTCAATCGCAGAGTCGACGCATGAGCATAGGTATAACTGCCTTTTCGCTATGCTTTCGATTATGGGTAAAGCGGCAGGCAACGAGCAGCATCGCGGACACTTGGCTTTCGTGAACTCTATCCGCTACCTGCGTAAGTGGTTGGAAAATGATAGGGCGTTTGAGAGCCGGCGGAATTTAGCAGGGTTCTCGGAAAAGCTTAACTCTTCAGACCGCGCTGCAATACCAGAGGCGCTTTTTAAGTCTCATTGGTTCAAGCCGGTTGTCGTGCAGGGTCATGTTCTGATTCTGTGTCTTCTCACTGCGCAAAGCCAAAAGTCCCTGGGCTTTGCGGATCTCTACGCTCAAGCCTTTAGCACCCCCTTTAATGTGGTCGTCATGACACAGGTTGCATCAGCCACTAACGGGATTAACCTGGACTTCGAGTTTTGGAAGGACGGGAGACTAAAGAAGTCAGATCTGACGTGTCTGTATTTATATGAAGCACGACATTTCTACTTTTCGGTGCCAGAGGCGAAAGCTGGCGGGGAGCAAATGGCAACGATTGGCGCACAGATCCGCCAAGTACAGAAGTTGCGACAAGCAGCACAAATATCCGAACGCGACTACCGACACTACATCGGCTCGCTGATGGTGTCCGATAAGCGCCAAGTTAGCCAACTTAATAACGTGGTATATAAAGCCACCGATGATTATGTGTCTAACTTGGCCGCCGATGTTCAACAGCAGGTTGGCCGCTTAGAGCGGGTGTGGGATAAAACGCCAGAAACCAACATCTACATACAAACAGAGCTTGCGGGCGCGCTCACCAGGTACGCGGAAAATCCGCATGGGTTTAGTCGACATCGATTTCTAATCAGCTCTCTCAATGAGGGGCTGCTCGATGCATTGGCTGCGAAGCAAGCTTCTCAAGTTTCTATTGATCCTTTAACGCTGCTCTTCGCGCCCGTTCAAGATGGGCGCCAGATTAAAGAAATCATTGATGACCACCTTGTTGGTCTTATTCGCTACTCCCGTGAGGCTGACTGTGAACCAGGAGTGACGGAGAAGATACAGCGTACATGGGAGTCCATTGGGCGGGCAGCGTTGAGGCGAGACCTTGCCTGTTCGTTTGCGGGCAAGGATCTTGGGCTCAGGCACATCGAGACGCTGTCACTGAAGGATTGGTCGTGCATACGTTTACCCGCTGATGCTGATCCAGCCAAAGGCGTATGGCAATGTGGCGATGGTCGATTCTTGAGTGACCGTGCACCAGCGTCAAGGCTGTACAGCCTCAAGCCTCTTTACCGATGGGTTCCTCACCATGAAGCGATAGTTCGCTGGTTTAACCACCACGGCTATGCCACAAGCGCGGAAGTGAGCAGTGGGCTTGAGGAGCATTTTATGTTTCACCCCCATTTTGCACAGCGCATTTTGCAAGGGCGAATTGGCGAGGAAGCACTACGTGGGCTGTTCGATAATGAATCGATCACGTGCTCAACAAAGTTATTGCATCAACGAACGCTGGAACTCTACGACTTCCATATCGTTAATACACCGATCTTTATAGATGCGAAGTTCTGGGGGCTTGCAACGCTTAGGCAGGCCGATGAGGCTTTCCAGGCATCGTTAAATAGCGATGACTCAGGAAATGCAGAACGAACGGCGCTAACTGAGAAAGTATTGGCACTGCGTAAGCACCTGTTTAAGGATGCAAGGCTGGTCGTTGCCAATCTGGTTGGGTCCGACGGTGAGGCTGCGCTTAAGGGGTTTGATTTGCAGTTGAACCCGATGGACGTCAACGACGCCCCCATCCTCGTGCTATCTAGCTGTATACATCCCGATCAGCAAAACAAGACCACGCCAGGCTTCGCTGGGCTCTGCGAACTGGCTCGGCGATACCAAGCCCAGGCGGCCTCGTTGCCAATGAATTTCAAAGGATGATAGCGCTATGACAGATCTTCGCATTTCGTTGTTAACCTATCGAGACGATCAGATAGATTCAGAGCGGGCAAGCCGGCTAGTGGTGTATCGCTATCCGCTCTCTAATGCGGTAATGAAGTTTCAGGAATGGAAAGAGGTGCTGGACGAAAACCTTTCAGAGGCTTCTTATCCATACTATATGAGCGGTGGTAACTTGTACGTTGCGTTAACCGAAGAAGGGGATCCGCTTCCTGTTATAAAGACGCGCGATAATACAACGCTCGAACCTGAGCGCGTCGAATACTCCCCGAGATTAAACCCAGTGTGGTTGAAGCTTTTGTTACGCCAAATCGGCCATAAAGCGGGCCATACCAGGGGCTTTCGTGCCCTTGGGAAGCCTTTGTTGAAAATCAATGAGTGGGGCGGGAAAAATCCGGGTATCGAAGCCATTGATATCGAGGGGTATGTAAATCAGCGAAGTGACGGCAACACAACGGAAGTTAAGATAAAATTTTCTAACGTAGCACTACGCCAACTTGCCCCTGAGTCACCACGGACAGGCAAGCTATGGAAGCGAAATAAAAGCGGATGGCTAGACCGGTGGTTTTCTGGCAACGACGAGCAGGGCGTGTTGTTCCGAGAGATAAGTAATGCAAAAGGGACACGTAAGCAACGCCCCTTCATTGACTTAAAGACCCCCGAAGGGCTGCGTAGCAGCCGTGGTTACCTGATTCAGCGCGTGATCCAATCTTTTGTTGAAGCAGCCCAACAGTATGGCTTTCATCTCTTGCCCGAAACCCTCCATTTGCAAAAATACCCAAGCCAGCATAAATCAGACAAACACCACAGGCTTCGTTCGTTGCCAGTCGAACAGTTCGAGGTCACGCTGGTCGATGCCCGTGAGAATGTGGATACACCTATCGAGGAGCTGCGGGATTGGCTTAACGAATTACTACTTCAAGAAGGGCTTAAAGTCGACCTAACGCTGATGCAGGATCAGCCCGAGAACATCGAGCATTTGAATCTGCTTCCTGACCAACGCTACCTTGTTGTGCTTGATCAGAGCGAAGGCACACCACAGGACCCTTACGTATATACCAATCGCTTCTCTCAGCGCTGTGCTGTCCAGCACATCATACTGAACCCCTACGAGCTGGATGATGAAACGTCAGTCGAGCAGTGGTTCACGATGGATGATGAAGGAAACATTACCGGAGTCTATGCGGACTACTTTGACTACCGCTTTGAGCAGTTGAAAGCACAAGCGTCTTTTGTTGCCCTAAAGCTGGTGGTGTCCATTAAAGAGCTGCATTTCAAACAGTTACTCAATGATGCCTCGGCAAAAGTGTCAGAGTATTTGCCTCAACAGGCTCATCTACTCGATGGCCTAACGCTGATTTCAGATGGCTATCTGTTTACTGTAGAGCATGACCGCCCGGTGGTTCTGCCTTTCGCTCTATCTGAGCCGCAGACACTAGAACAACTGAATGCTTTGCTGATGAAGCACGCAGTCAACTGCCAACAGCTAATGCGGTTGGTGGTTGAGCAGTGGCCGTACCGTTTTGGGCCGGAGCAAGATATTCAAAAGGACGTCAATAAGTTTATCCGAGCTCAAGTGATCGTATTACGTGACCAAGACACCATCCTGATCCAGAATCCTGGCAATAACACGCCGCTCATCATGCCCGATGGCATCGAGCAGCAGATGCCGGTGCTTGAAGGTCGGAAGAACAAGTTCGCAACGCGTAGCTGGCTGTTACCTGCAGGTTACGAAAACTCACTGACCCAAGATTTTGTTCAAAGCCTGTTCGCTGATAGTTCAACAGAAACGCAGCTGTCAAAGTTAGTCACGAACCTGCCCACGCTCTGCCAGGACTGGCAACAAACCGTCCATGCTCACCTCGTTCATGAACGCATGGCTTTTGACCCGCTACGCAAGGCGCTAAACGAGAAATCCACCGCCTATTTAGGAGGTGACAAAAAAGTCTTAGGAATGTGGTGGCTCGTTTTATCCAAGCTGATCGATCGACCGGTCTATGACCCACGCTCTTGGTTAAGAAAAGTGCCTGGTCTTCAGGGGCTGTGGTTCGACCCCGAACAGGGTTATTACCTGGTTGGGGAACTGAACAACCTCAACCTTGCGCTTCATCGTCAGCCCAGCACCTATCGCTGGCACGCGCTGAGAGGAAAAGTTAATCCGGAAATGTTGATGCCGCTATTGGATGTGGACTTCATTCGTATTGGGCGGTTTGCGGGTCGTGTTTTCCCAAATGTTTTCATTCGCTGCTATCAGGACATCTTTTCCCGTAACAAGAAAACAACCGCAAAGCAGGCACCGGTGCCGCCAGCGGCGCGGTAGCCGCGTGCCACTAAGCTATTGGCATGTGCCAGTGTACCCGATTTCGCCCCGCCTCCTTTGCCGCATAAAGCCCCTGGTCAGCACGTATAAACGCGGGCTGTAGCGAGGTTTCCCCAGCACTGACGAGTGTTACGCCCAAGGACGCCGAATAGGCGATGAGCGCTTCATTGGCGGCCGAAGAATCAGCGATGTTGGTAGGCGTGTTCGCTATTGCAACACGCAGGCGCTCAGCGACGTGCATGGCTTGTTCACGGGTCGTGTTTGGCAGCAGTACAGCGAATTCTTCGCCTCCCATACGGCACAGCACATCGCCATCGCGTAGCAGGTTTTGAGCTGTGGCAGCAAAGGCCTGCAGTACCCGGTCGCCTACATCGTGCCCGTAGGTGTCGTTAATGCGCTTGAAGTGGTCAAGGTCGATGACAATAAGCGCCAGCGGTGCTCTGCTGCGTTCGGCGCGGGCGATCTCCATGGCCGCTTGGTTTTCCAGGTAGCGGCGGTTGCCCAAACCGGTGAGCGGGTCGGTCAGCGCTTGTTTGGCCAAGCGATCTTCAAGTTTCTTGCGCTCGCTGAGGTCAAAGACAGTAGCGCGGGAATATTGAAAGCCTGCCTCGGTGAGATGAGCAGCAGCCTGTATAGCGACCGGCAAATGCCTGCCATCGCGGCAGATCAGTTCGCATTCTGCGGCGGCCTCTCGCCCCATGGTGACCTGCTGAAAAGTGGCATCGAATGCGTCACGGGTGGCCGGGGTAACCAAATCACGGTAATAGCGCTTACCGATGACCTCATCCGCACGGTAGCCCAGCCACTTCAATTCAGTGCTGTTTATTTTGACCACCCGACCACGGCTGTCGAGTGAATGATAGCCACAGGGCGCGTACTCATAGAGGCCTTGCACCTCCCGAGCATACTGGCGGGCTTCGTGTGAAAAGAGCAGCGCCCGCTGTCGCAGCGTCCGCAGGCGGTGATTGCTGAGCACCCAAAGTACGCCAAAGGCGACTGACAGAAGATAAACCAACGCAATCGCCAGCAGCTGTAAGGGGCTCTCTTGTAGCAGCCCTCTTACGCTGGGATGGGGTAGCAGAATGCCAAGTCGCCAGGGTTGGGTGTTCGCCTCGCTGACAATCATCCCCGCCTGGCTGCGGTAGTGATGGGTGCGCAGATCATGACTCCGAAAGCTAAGTAGATGCTCGTCTAGGATGGCCGTTCCCTGGTTGCGGGCAGACATGGCCGCCCAGATAAGTGGCTGGTGTTCTGATAGTGGGCGGCCGAACCATTCACCCTCTCGATGACTATTGCTATTGCTATTGCTATTGCTATTGCTATTGCTATTGCTATTGCTATTGCTATCGCTATCGCTATCGCTATCGCTATCGGGCAGCAGCCAGCGCCCCTGTGCATCAACCAGTAATGCGTTTCCTTGGTGTGCCTCCCGGGCATGGGGCAACGACGCAATGATAAGCGACCAGTCGAGAGTAAACAGCAGCACGCCCAGGCGTTGTTCGTGTTCATCGAAGATGGGCGTGGCGATATCAATAACCGTGGTTACGAAGGCTTCACTATCACCGGATGTACCTAAACGTGGCGGTGAAACATAGAGATCCCGTGCCTGTAGGGCCATGGCGTTCTGAAAAGCGGGGGACGCAGCGCGACTCACCACGGGAGGGCGCGGCAGCAAAGGTTCTGTCGTCGCGGCGATCCACTCTAAGCCTTGAGTGTCAATCACCGTTAGTCGGGTATAACGGCCGTAATGGGTCATCAGCGTCTTAAATAACGCATCCGTCTGCTCCCAGTCATGTTGCGCCGTGTGGTTCTCTTGCTGCGCTTGAGGGTTTTTTTGCCTAGCCAAAAACCGTCTCAGCAGCGGGAACTCCGCCGTGGCCAGCACTTGGTTGAAGCTCTCATTCATGTTCTGGAGCAGCAGGTCGTACTCGGATTCAAGCAGCGTTTCGGCGTTTAAACGTGTGCTGTCGACCCGCTCCTGCCAATGAAACGTGACAATAGGGAACAGCGCCCCAGTGACCAAAAAAATGGGGATAATAATGGCAGCGGCTAGGCGCGCCCAAAAATTTTTAATTATCAATGACATATATCTCAAACAATAAGGGTCGGGCGCTGGCGATATTTTAGCAGACTAGGCAAACGGCTAAGAAGTCGTGACGTCACCATCCGTCACAGAAAACCTCGTACAGTTAATGCGAGGATCGATAGTGCGGCGTGTGGGGAGTGTCAGCCACCGAGCAGACCTTGTGCAAGAAAGCCAGTGGCAAAGGCCAACCCTGCCGCTGCGGTGCCCATTAGTAATGTGCGCAAGCCTGAACGCCAAGCCGGCAGGCCGTATACCGCGCTTTTAAGCATACCAATACCGAGAAATACGCCGCCGGCAAGACCAAGACTGGTAAGAAATTGCGTGGTAACGTCTAGTCCTGAAAACGCGTAGGGCAGTAATGGCAACGCACCAACTGTCAAGAAAGCAATAAAGGTAGCCAATGCAGAGCGAAGGGGGTTAATCCCATCGACGGAAAGGCCGTACTCTTCTCGCAGCATGGTGGCCACCCACACCTCTGGGTCGCGACAAATCGTCTCAACCACTTGCTCTAGCAGTTCTCCCTCAAACCCTTTGGCTCGAAACAGCTGCCGGACCTCTTCGCGCTCGCCTTCCGGCACCAAGGCAATATGCTGACGTTCGGTGCGCTCTGTGCTTGCGAAGTGGGCCAGCTGCGCTTGTCCAGCTTCATAATTACTCACGGCCATGCTGAATCCATCCGCGAGCAAGTTGGCGAAACCCAGCACGAGCGCCACCTGTGGCGAGAAACCAGCGCCAAAAGCGCCAGATACCACTGCAAAGGTAGTGACGCAGCCGTCAATGCCTCCAAGCACCGTATCGGGTAGTGTCGATGCTTTCACTGGCGTGGCTAGCCGATGACGCACTGCGGTAGGGTGGTGGTCATCCAGTAAACGTTCTCGGCTTTGGCTTGGCATGACGGAACCTCGGCAGGTGGTGTAAAGGTGGCTCTGTGCAGCAGTTTAATTCAGGAGCCGATAAACCCCCAAAGAATGCGTAAGGCCATCGATACTCTTTAACACGATCAAGGCATAGCCGGCTATTTTCACTGCAGCCAGGCGACCATTAGCCCCGCCGCCAGCGAAAGTAACATAGGGCCGGCTACGCGAATCCCCAGCTCTTTTTGGCCGATACCCCAAGCGATTGCTGATTTCACCAGGTTATTGGTGGCGGCTGCTATCACGATACCGATCACGGCTGTTTGCAGCGCCAGTGAGTCTTGAGACATGCGAGAGAGTGAAAGCGTAATGGCGTCGACATCCGCCACCCCCGAAGTGGCTGCCAGTACATAAACGCCCAGGGTGCCTAGCCACGCTTGAAGAAATTCTCCTAGCAGGAGTATCGCCACCAGCAGCAGGCCGAACAATATGGCGGGTTTTAAGTCGAGAGGGTTTTGGGTGAGTTCTGGACGGCTGACTTCCAGGCGCCCTTTATGCCGCTTCCAGATAACCAACGCTGGCACATAAAGCAGTAGGGTCATTACCACCACAGGCCACACCAGCTGGGGTAACAGCGCAGGGTTAATCAGGGCGCAGTAGAGCAGAATACGGGGGAACATGGTGCCGCAGGCGATAAGAATGCCACTGGCAAACTGTGGGCTGACGGCGGGCGAAAGTTTGGATTGTCTGGCGTAATGGAGCGTCAGTGCGGTGGAGGAACTCACCCCAGCAAACAGGCTGGTAAACAGAATGCCTTTGCCGGTGCCCGCCAGCCGGATGGCAAAATAGCCTATAAAGGACACTGACGCGATCAGCACGACCATCCACCAAATTTCACGGGGATTAAGAACGCCGCCAGGCCCCAGGTCTTCATTGGGCAGTAGGGGTAACATCACCACTGAGATGGCCAGCAGTTTCAGGGCGGCGTCTAGCTCGTGCTCCTGAAGTTTATCGACCAACCCGTGAATTTCCTTCTTATTATCCAGAATCAGTGCCGTTACCACAGCGGCTCCGGTGGCAATCGCAGGGTCGATTGCAACAGCAATGGCACCGAAACAAAACGTTAGCACGATGCCGATGGTGCCGGTAATACTGAAGTTACGGATATGGCGAATGCGTTCGCTGAAAGCCACCAGAGCAATGGCCACAACGCTGATAAGCAGCACGGGAAACGCCCATTCGCTTACTTCCTTTGCTAACAAGGCGGCGACGCCCCCCAGCAGGCCAATTAATGCAAAGGTACGAATACCGGCAATACGCTCTCCTGATGCCTGGCTTCTAGCGCCCCAGCCACGCTCCAGGCCGATAATGGCACCTAGCAACAGGGCGATTGCTAGGTTGAGCGTGGTTTCGTTATCAACGATAAACTGGCTGGTTACATCATCCATGGTGAGCTCCGTCCGGGGCATGGCGTTTATTAACGTGGCAGGTGCCGTAGGCGAGGTCATAATTTCTAATTTTAATGAAAAATTATCAAGCGGCACTTAATTGTTCTACATCAATTTTTTAAAAAAATACTCCTTTTTGATTGTTTTAATCATCTTTCCATCGATAAGGGATGCGCTATAACTAGTTAAGTTAAAGAATGGAAAAGGGCTATTACTTAAATAGTGTCAATGAGTACAGGAGTATTATCATGGGAAAAAATTCGGCTAAAGATATCGTGGTTGATCAGGGAGTCAGTAACTCAGCAAACAAGCAATCGCTCAGCCCCTTGGAGGAGTTTGACCGTATGCTTGAAGGGTTCTTTGAGCGTAGCTGGATGAAGCCTTTCTTCAAAGACGATGTGATGAAAGAACGGCTAGGTTTTTTCGGCCAACAATTTCCTAAAGTGGACATTATCGACCGCGAAAAGGACATTGTTGTGCGCGCTGAATTGCCAGGGGTCGATCGTAAAGAGCTAGACATTGAGGTAACCGAGCAAGCGGTGATACTGAAAGGTCAACGTTCTGGCAAAACCGAAGAAAAAAAGGATGAATATTTTCATTCGGAAATATGGCAGGGTTCGTTTTCCCGCGCTATTGCTTTGCCGGTAGGGGTGGATACGCAACATGCAGATGCCAAATTTGAGGATGGCATACTGACCATCACTCTCTCGAAAGCTAAGCAGGCGTTGCGGCGTAAATTGGAAGTTAAGTAACGCTAAAGGCAGATTTTAGGCAGATTTATAGGCAACTAATTTACTCTTAATTTATGCAGCCTGCGCAGGCGGTTAGTGCTTGTCGACGAAGATGCTTAAATTTTCAGCATTTTTACCCCGTAATCAGAAGGGTTGACGATGCCTTCTAGCTTGCCTAGCTGGGATAAATCGTTTTCGGTAATGACGCTGCTGATATTGGTGTCAGGAAAACGCAGGTTTTTGACGATGTGAACCTGTATCGGCATACCTTTGCCATTGATATCCACGACCCAAGCAAGGAAGCCGCCAGAGAATTTGGCCAGGCTCCCGATTGGGTAAAGGCCATACGCCTGCATGTATTCAACCAAAATGGTTTTGTCATAGGCCGTGTCTGCCTCATGTATGGTGCGGTAGGCATCGAGCGGCGAGCGTGGGGGTAATCCATTGCGTGAATGCAGCAGTTTGTTGACCGCTTTAATCACCGCCACAAGGCGAATTAGTTCGGTTAGCTGCCGGCCGCTTTTACCCGTTGGGTAGCCTGAGCCGTCTAACCGTTCGTTAGCATTTTCAAGCACTTCACGGCAAGTGGGGCTAGGTGTCCAGCCTAATTCATCGAGCTTGTTGCGCAAGGCTGCCACATGGCCTCGGAGGATGGCTTTCTGTGCCGGGTTCATATTGACTTTCAGCGATGGTAGCTCTGCGCTGATCAGCAGTGGTTTGCCCATGGTGTGCAGCAAGGCACCAAAAACCGCTTCACGCACTTGCGGGTTGTGTGGGTCGCGGGACAAAAGCATGTCGGTCAACAGCCCCGCGACCTGAACAGCAAGCCTGACCCAGTCCGGTTCTTCGCGAAGGAATGCCAGGGCGTATAGAAACGCTTTGCGGTCTTGCTCCACCAGATAGCGCAGGGTATCGACACAATCGTAAAAAATCTCGTGAGGAAACAGATGGCGGCTTTTTATATACATCAGCCCCACTTGAAGCTGATGAGCCACATCCATTACGCCGCGTTCCATGGGTGGTTGGCGGGCGCGCTTCTCACGTTCTAGGGCTTCTCGCTGCAAAATCTTCTTCTCTTTGACACCAGGAATGAACAGTAAAGAGTGATTAACCAGTTTGTCGTTAGTGCCTGCACGATAGGCGGCTTCTCTTTCAGCTTCGTTGACGAACTGAAATAACGTCTCTGTCTGAGACGTTGATAGATTGATGAACTGGATACCCACGGCGGCGTAGCCTTGGTTACCCAAGGGGCGTATGTGGCGGACTTTGCCTTCGGAAAAGAAGCTTTCTCCGTTGGGGAATTCAAGCATTACACCGGGGATTGGCTGCCCTGCGCTGATCGCAACGCTTTCTGCCAGATCAATATCGACCATGCACCCGCCGATAGACAGGTTGCGCAGCCTGCCCGGCACGTTAAGTTCATGCAGGTAGACTTCGAGGCTAACGCGAGACTGCATGCCAAGGATAAACGGGATGCGAACAGCGCCACGGCTCTCTTTGACGAAAACAGATTCTGGAAGCTGGCATTCCAGTTGATACAGCATACTGTCTGTTTTGATGAGTTTGGCAGCAACGTTGTTGAGGCTGTAGGTCTCACGCTCAATGGTTTGTGTACCTTTAAGTGCCTCTAAATCAAAACTCACGCCGCCAGTGGCCAGGTACCGCTCGATGTCCGACCCTGCGTATTCCAGCTCCAGTACCATGTGCCCGGTATCTACGTTCAGGCCTGCCACTTCTGCTTTTAAAGCGTAAGGCATATCCTTGGCGTAGACAGACAACTCATGCTTATGCTTGAGCAGTGAGCGAATGACGTTCGCAGAGGGGTTTTGGTGCTGGGCAGAGAAGGACATTGGCAATACCTGCGTATGCAATATTGATGTTTATTTGCCTATATTAAGATCGTCGGCTTTTTTATTAAAAGAGCATAAGCTTATATAAATACTGTACTGATGAGTAGAGCCATTACGTTGATGTATAACAATACGTTAACCCTGATGCTGTCAGCTTAACTGAGTCTCACACTTCCTGCTAGTGCACACGATTATGCGTTGCCTGCTTGGTTTTATAAAGTGCTTGACCAGTGGGTTTCATTCTCCACTGTTCACGGCATTCTTGAAGCACGCGATGCTCATTATTCTTTTGCTTTACAAAGGTGGATAACAATTGGTGCAGTTCGGGCGTGGCGTTAGTTTCTAGTAGCCAGCTAAAAAATGTACACGTAGCTTCAGAGGCTTCTTCGGCTCGCATAAGAATTTGTTGCCCCATGACTTCATGTACCACAAAAAAATGTGGGCTGTTCTTGCTGAGGGAAGGCGTTTCACGGGGCGAGGGGGCTTTAACGCAGGCATCAAGCTCCATACGCCCCGCAACTTCTTTCAAATTGCTGAGACGGTATACGCATTCCATGCTCATAGCGCTCATTAACTGGCTGACCGATGGGTCAAAAGGTAAGAAGCTGAGCGCTAGCCACTGGTAGCGATTAAGCTCATTTGATTCGTGTGAGTGGGCTAAATTAAGCTGCTCCTGTGGTAAGAAGTTTAGTGCTGTTAAATTGTCCATGAACATGACTCTCTATAGGCTAAAAATGGAATTGTTTTAATAATTAATGTAGCTAAGTTAGCTAGGATAATTAAAATTTTAAGTTTACCGAAGCATCGAGGTGGACATGCTAGAGCTATATGCTAGCCATGTTCTTTGATTTGTATCAATTTTAAAATCTAAATTAGAAATATAAGAAAAGTTTAAGTTGCCTATTAATGTATTGTTATTAGTTTTCTGATTAGATGTTTAGTCATGAATGCGAATCTAGAGGCTAGAAAAGTAAAAATTATCGATATTTTTAAAAAATATAAAATCAATAATAAAAAATAGACACGCTGGTTATGTTGGCTGTGAGTACAAGACAATGGGCGCAGAGTCACGAGTACAGAGCAGCGGGTGTAGAACCAAAGGCGCAGAGCTGCGGTTGCAGAATCACGGGCGGTTAAGCCAGTGATTAACAAGCCAGTGATTAACAAGACAGTGGTTAAAACATAGTGATTAAAATAAGGAGAAAACGAGAGCTGAAACGGGTGTTAAAACACCCGTTTAGCGAAGCTGCTGTTCGGTAAAGCGCTGCATAGTAGCAAGCGTTTCGTCGCTAACGTGGTGTTCCATACCTTCGGCGTCAATACGCGCGGTGGCATCGTTAACGCCAAGGGCGCGTAAAAAGTGCAGCACGATATCGTGGCGCGCGCGCGATGTCTCGGCCATTTTCTGGCCTGCTTCGGTTAGAAACAGCGAGCGGTAGGGCTTGCTAGTGACTAACTCTAGCTCGTTCAGGCGGCGGATCATTTTTGAAACCGTCGCTTGGCTGACGGCCATGCGGTTGGCAATATCCGCTGCGCGCGCTTCACCGCGGTGCTTGAGTAAATCACCGATTAACTCAACGTAGTCTTCAATTAGCTCGGTTTCGTGGGCATTACGCACCGTTGCATATTGCTGGGCGTGCTGCTCAACAGGCGGCAGCGCGTCTCCAGGAATGCTGGCGGTAGGTAATGAAATGCGTGGGTTGTCATCAGTCATTGGCGAATTATATCGGAGGCAGTGGTAACAATGATTGGATAGTAACCTATTTTTGCGCGACATTTCTTGGGTGCAATCATTTTATGCAACATTCTTAGCCAAGGCTAAACTATTTGCACAATGCTTTCTTGTTGAGCTACAGTCTGCCTATAGGTAACGCGTCTAAGGACATGCCAGGAGAGTAATAATGAACCAGCGCGCCATTTGCAAGCGCACCATGTGTATGATCTTGAGCCTACCGCTGTGGCTGGGCGCTGCAATGGCGAATGCTCAGGAGGAGGACATTGCACCGTCTCCTTTAAATGTCGCAGTGACTTTTTCTGTACTGGGTGATTTAGTGGCTCGGGTAGCCGGTGAAGACGCCAACGTTTCAGTGTTGACGCCTGTTGGTGCCGAAGTGCACGAGTGGGAATTAACCCCTAGCAACTTTGCTGCATTAGAAACGGCAGATGTCGTTTTTTATAACGGCTACCAGTTAGAGCAGTGGATGCCTCAGGTTGAAGCGACGATGGTAAACGGCGCGTCCTTAGTGCCAGTAGCGGAAGCTTCGGGTTACCCTACTCAATCCATTGTGACCGGCGATTTAGCCGGCGATACCGACCCTCACCTATGGATGGACCCACGCGCAGCGGCCGCTTATGTTGATGTTATCGCTGCTGAGCTGGCCAAGGCGTTGCCGCAGGAAACCGAGCGTTTTCAGGCTCGTGCTGGCGAACTTACCGAGCAGCTCAACGCGTTGCACAAAGAGCTTCAAGAGCGTTTAAGCAGTATTTCTAAAGAGCGCCGCGTGCTGCTAAGCAGCGAAGCCGCTTTTCTGTATTTTTCGGATGCTTACGGCTTTGAGCACGATGGCATTTGGGGCAACAACGCTGAAACCGAAGGTTCCCCCCGCCAGCTCATGCGCGTGGTGGATATGATTAATGAGCGCCAACCCGCTGCATTATTTTGGGAAAGCACTATTTCTGACCGTCATGTATCGAGCTTAGCGCGTGATACCGGCGTGAAAGTAGCCGGGCCTTTATACGTTGACTCACTGAGTGAGCCAGGTGGGGAAGCAGGTGATTATTTTACGATGATGCGCCACAACGTTGAGCTATTGCGCCAAACGTTGGCCGCCGAGTAAGCAATGATGGCAAGTAAACACCGTGCAACGATGCTAAGTAAAGATAATGTGGCGATTGAGATACAAAGTCTCTATGCGGCCTATCAACGTCAGCCCGTCTTGGAAGACATCAACCTGCAGTTCCCGGCGGGTAAATGGACCGCTATTGTAGGCCCCAACGGGGCGGGAAAATCCACGCTTTTTCATGTGCTTACCGGTAGCATGAAGCCGCTGCGCGGGCGTGTGCAGGCATTTGGTGAGCCGATTGCAAGCCACCGTAAAGCGGGGCATATCGCTTATATGGCTCAGCGCGAAGCGATTGAGTGGGATTTCCCTGTCTCGGTTTGGGAGACCGTCATGGGTGGCCGCTATGGGCATATGCGCGATGATCCGTTGTGGCGTCGTCTGCTTCCTTCACGTTGGTATGATCCCCGCCATGGCGGGGCTGTCCGTGAGGCATTGCGGGCGGTAGATATGCTTGAACTGGCTGAGCGCCCCATTGGTGCGCTTTCCGGTGGGCAGAAAAAGCGCGTGTTACTTGCGCGCACGCTGGCGCAGCAGGCCAATATCTTACTGCTTGATGAGCCGCTGGCGGGCGTTGACCCGCCCAGTGAGCGATTGATTCTAGACGTACTTGCCCGGGAGCGCGAAGCAGGGCGCACGGTAATCATGGTGACTCACGATATGCCCGGTGCTCGCCGCTATGTGGACCACGTTGTGCTCATTAATCGCTTTATCCGCGGCGTGGGAACGCCCGATGAAATGCTCAATGATGCCAAATTGGCTGAGCTGGCGGTGAGCTCAATCGAACAGTCGGCGAACGACCTGCGAGCAGCACAAGCATCTTCCTTTATGGCAGCCAAGGGGTAAGCGAAGTGGCAGATATAACGGCGGCACTCAGCCTGTTTGGCGATGCCTTGGTGGGTTGGCTTATTGCAGCTCTTATGGTGCTCGTGAACTTGCTGCCCGGCAGTATTTCGGATGCTTTTCAATACGCTTTTATGCAGCGGGCGTTATTGACCTCGGTGCTGGTGGGCGCAATTTGCGGCATTTTATCCTGCTACGTGGTGCTTAAACGCTGGTCGCTGCTGGGCGATGCGATTTCCCACGCGGTGTTGCCGGGGGTGGCCATTGCCTATTTATTAGGCTGGCCCTTTTTTATAGGCGCGTTTATTACCGGCGCGTTGACCTCGGTGGGCATTGGCGCTATCGAGCGCCATACGCGCATTAAATCCGATGCGGCCATGGGCTTGATGTTCACCGGCGCTTTTGCGCTGGGTATTGTGATTATCAGCAAAATTGCCTCTAGCACCCATCTGATGCACATTTTATTCGGCAATGTGCTGGGGGTTCAGCAATCGGCGCTGTTGCTGACATTGGTGGCTAGCGTGATTGCTCTGCTGGTTGTGTGGATAGCGTACCGCCCGTTGCTGCTTTATGCCTTTGACCCACAGCAGGCCCAGGCGCTGGGGTTTAATACCAGCGTGATTCATTACGGTTTGATTTTGCTGTTAACGCTCACCATCGTGGCCAGTTTAGAAACAGTGGGCATCATTTTGGTGGTGGCGATGCTGATTACCCCAGGCGCTACGGCGCATCTGCTCACTGATCGCTTTAAAACCATGATGCTGATTTCCGTGGGCGTTGGGGTTAGCTCGGCGGTCATCGGGCTGTGGCTTTCGGTGGTGCTCGATGTGGCCTCTGGCGGCACCATTGTGTTGGTCGCCACCAGCTGGTTTTTTATCGCGCTATTGTTCTCGCCCAAGCACGGTTTGTTGTTGCGCCAGTGGCGTCGCTGGCGCATGGGTTGAAACCCAAGACTAGCGTGCTTATACAGCGTGTTTGTAGCTAGGATTGATCCGCTTGCTCGGAAAGCGATTTGATCTGATTTTTAATGCCTACGGCATCTTCGACATCCAGCTGAAAAGCGATTCCCGTACCCGGTGTTTCGTCAAATTCGCCGACCTGGGCAATCGCTTCAAGAATGTGTCGGCTGCGGTGTTCTTCAGCTAAGAACAGCAGCATATCTCGCTGCGCGGTAATTTCCATGCCAAAAAAGCCGTGGGCTTTATTCAGCCCTTCGCCACGGGCGTTATTAACGATGGTAGCGCCGGTAGAGCCTGCCTGGCGAGCGGCTTCCAGAATGGCATCGGTTAGTTCATCTTCCACCATGGCGACAATCAGTTTGAAGCGCATCGTGATCTCCTTTCTCTAGTAGCTTGCTTTTCAGGGGTTAGAGACTCTGGCTGCGCTTTGTCGCGCAGCCCGCCATTGGGCAATTTGGGCATAACCCATCACGGTAATAATGGGGAATAAACAGGCAAGAGCGATCATGCCAAAACCATCCATTATCGGGCTGCGGCCAGGAATTTCTGTGGCAAGGCCTAAGCCTAACGCGGCAATAATCGGCACGGTAATCGTCGAGGTGGTGACCCCGCCGGAATCAAACGCCAGCGGAATAATAGAGCGCGGCGAACGCAGTGTTTGAACGATCACCAGCAGGTAAGCGGCAAACACAAACCACTGCAGCGGCCAGCCCATTACAATGCGCCACGTACCCAGCGTTATACCAAACGCCATGCCGATAGCGACAGCAATTCGCAGCATCAGCGGGTCAATGGTGCCGCCGGAAATCTCGCCCGCCTTTAACGACACTGCAATCAGTGAAGGCTCTGCTATGGTGGTGCTGGCTCCAATAGCAAAGGCAAAGATATATACCCAGTAGTAGTCGCTCCAATGGCGCTGGGCACCCTCTGCTAGGCTAGGCAAAAACTCACGATTGGTTAGCTGAGCGGCCATTAGCTCACCCATTGGAAACAGCGCTTGTTCCAGCCCGACTAGGAAAAAAGACAGCCCCACCCAAACCATAAAAAAACCGGTCAACACTTGCCCCAAGCGCTTTACGGGCTTGCGAATGACCAGGTATTGGAAGCCGAAAATAATCGTAGCGATGGGCAGGATATCCAGCAGCGTCCCCCAGAAAGTGACGAAAAGATTCATGGGGCAACTCCCGGTAGAAACTGCAGGCCAATAATGCCAAATAGCAGGACAAAAATAATGGGCATGACTGAAGCCAGTGCAATAAGTCCAAAGCCATCAAGCATAGGGCTGCGGCCTTTTATTGATGATGCCAGCCCAACACCGAGTGCCGTTACCAGCGGTACAGTAATCGTTGAGGTGGTTACCCCGCCTGAATCATAGGCAATGCCGATCATTTCGGCAGGCGCGAGCAGTGTGAGCAACAGCACTATCACGTAGCCAGCAATAATAATTAAATGCAGCGGCCAACCTTTAAAAATACGCACCACACCAAGCACCACGGCTGCGCCGACCGAGACCGCCACCACCATGCGTAGCGCAAAGGCAAAGCTGTTTTGTGCCTCAACGCTGCTGTCAATCAGGCCGCCTTGGGCAACCACTTCCGCTGCCCGGCTAGCCACCGCAATGAGTGCAGGCTCTGCCACGGTAGAACCAAGCCCCAGCGCAAACGCAAATACCAGCAGCCATGTGACCGAGCCTTTTTTGACAAATGCACGCGCCAGATTTTCGCCCAAGGGGAAAAGCCCCAGCTCAAGCCCTTTAATGAACAGTGTGAGGCCTGCGACAACAAACACTAAGCCTAACACTAGGTCGATCAAGGCTAGGGAATCTGGCAGGGGCTGACGGATTACCACCAGCTGAAAAAACGCCATCACCAATACCACCGGGGCAAGGTCGCGAAGGCTATCTTTAGATTGGTTAACAAGCGATGCTACAAAACCCATCGAGTTTTCCGCTTTGTGGGGGAGTATGTATGCGCGTTAGGGCGCGCTCTAAAACGCCATAGTATATAAGCAGTGGCTAGCAATAAACTTGATCTTGCTCATTGTCGATATATCCAGACTGGTTAATCTAAGCATCAATGCTGGCTTATTATAAGCAGGCCATCATAAACGCTTTTAACGAAGCACTAGGGAGTATTGCCATGGTTGAACATGAGAATGGTGTTATTGAAAACCGTACTTTCGATGAGATTGCGTTGGGTGACGAGGCGTGGTTAGAAAAGCGTTTGACCATGGAGGACATTAAACTCTTTGCCATTATGTCTGGCGATGTTAATCCCTCGCACTTAGATGAAGGTTTCGCTAAAAGCACACGATTTCATGAAGTTATTGCCCATGGTATGTGGGGAGGCGCGCTGATTTCGACCGTGTTAGGCACTCAGCTCCCTGGGCCTGGTACCGTTTATGTAGGCCAAACGCTGCGTTTTAATGCACCTATTACCCTGGGCGATGTGGTTAAGGTGAGTGTGCGAGTCACTGAAAAAAACAGTGACAAGCACGAGGTGACGTTTGCATGCCTTTGTCAGAATCAAGAGGGTGAAGTGCTGATTGAGGGTGAAGCCCAAGTGATAGCACCCACTCAGAAAGTCAGTATGCCGAGGGCGATCATGCCGACCGTGCGTTTAGCGGAGCGCGGGAGGCTGCATGAAATCTTACATGCCGCCGACCACCCCGAGCCGATTCGTATGGCAGTAGTGCACCCCGTTGATGAAAGCTCGTTACGCGGTGCGGTCGAAGCGGCGCACCAGCGCCTTATCATACCGGTGCTGGTTGGGCCAAAAAGCAAAATAGTGGCAGCCGCTGAAAAGTTTGCACTCGATATTTCAGCCTTCGAGCTTATCGACACGCCCCATAGCCACGCGGCGGCTGAGAAGGCCGTGGAACTTACCCGCGCGGGTCGCGTGAATGCAATAATGAAAGGTGCCCTTCATACCGATGAGCTAATGCAGGCAGTGGTCAAGCGAGAGGGCGGGCTGCGCACCGAGCGTTGCATTAGCCATGTCATGGCCTTAGATGTACCCACTTATCCGCGGCCGCTACTGGTGACAGATGCCGCGATTAATATTAAGCCGGGATTAGCCCAAAAGCGTGACATTATTCAAAATGCTATTGATTTAGCCCATGCGCTTGGCAATAAAAATCCTAAAGTGGCGTTGTTGTCGGCGGTAGAAACCATTAACCCGAATATTGCCTCTACGCTTGATGCCGCTGCGCTTTGCAAAATGGCGGAACGCGGGCAAATTGTGGGCGGCACGTTAGATGGCCCGCTGGCCTTTGATAACGCTATCTCAGAGGCGGCGGCGAAAACCAAAGGGATTCATTCAAAGGTCGCCGGTAAAGCCGATATTTTGCTCGCTCCTGATTTAGAGTCCGCTAACATTTTGATGAAACAGTTAACCCACCTGGCTGATGCAACCGGTGCCGGTTTGGTGATGGGAGCCAGTGTTCCCATTGTGCTCACCAGCCGTGCGGATGACGCCTTAACGCGCATGGCTTCCTGCGCCCTTGCCCTTATCTTCGTAGATTTTCAGCGTCGCCAACAAAACGCCATGAATAAGGAATAGACGATGAGTGATATTTTGGTCGTGAATAGCGGCTCATCAAGTATCAAATTTGCCCTGTTTACGCATGCAAGTAATGTGTCTATTGCGCTTGCTGATCTCAAGCTGCGCTACTCGGGGCATTTTTCAGGCTTAGGGGGCGGCCGTTGTCACGTTTCGTTAAGTAATGGTGAGGGCGAGACGCTGGTAGATGCAGGCCTGACGCCCGCAAGCAACCATGACGATGCGCTTACCCAGCTGTGCGCTTGGCTAGCAAAGCATGAAAACGAGTTTGAGCTAACAGGGGTGGGGCATCGCGTTGTGCACGGTGGGCGTCATTTCCAGGCACCTATTGTTGTGGATGCCCAGCAGGTGCAGGCGCTTGAGCAGTTAAGCTCTTTAGCACCGCTGCATCAGCCATACTGCCTGGCACCGATAACGCAACTGCGAAAGCAGCTTCCCACGATACCTCAGATTGCCTGTTTTGATACCGCGTTTCATGCCCAGCAGTCAGAAGTGGTTCGCCGCTATGCGCTACCTCGTGAGCTTAGCGAACGTGGCCTGCTTCGTTACGGCTTTCATGGGCTTTCCTATGACTATATTCAGCGTGTGCTGGCAGATTATTTGCCGCCGCAGGCTCCCCGTGAACGCGTGATCGTTGCGCATTTAGGCAACGGTGCAAGCCTTTGCGGTATTCAGAATTCTCAAAGTGTGGCATCAACCATGGGCTTTAGCGCCCTGGAGGGTTTGCCGATGGGGACGCGCTCCGGCAGTGTGGACCCCGGCCTTGTTCTGCATCTGTTAGACCAAGAGGGAATGAGCGCGGCAGAAGTAAGCGAGCTGCTTTATCGGCGTTCAGGGCTGCTAGGAGTGTCGGGGATTAGCGGTGATATGCAAGTGCTGCTTGCCAGTGGTGCCGGCGAAGCAGAGGAGGCCATTGAGCTATATTGCCATCGTATTGCCCATGAAATAGGCGGGCTTGTTGCCGATTTGGGCGGCGTAGACCAGTTAGTCTTTACCGCAGGCATTGGTGAACACGCGGCAGACATTCGCGCGCGCGTACTCAAACGCTGTGCATGGTTGGGGGCAGAGCTGGATATCGACGCCAATGCCCAACACGGGCCCTGTATTACCATGCCCTCTAGCCGCTTAGGGGCGTGGGTGATACCTACCGATGAGGCAAGAATGATCGCTTGGCATTGCCTTCACGTGTTGCAGGCAGGCTCAACAGAGCCGACTGCCCAAGAGTAGCAGCCAGGGGTCTAGGTTTTGCCAGCCCCACCAAGCCAATGCCAAACCTGCAAAAAGCGCAGCGGCAAGCAGTAATGCACCCAGCGTTTTGGCAATAGATGGTTTGGCAATGAATGTTTTAGAAATGAATGTTTTAGAAATGAATGTTTTGGCAGCGCTCATGTGGTCACCTTGGTTAGTGGGGTGTGCAGCGGTTTCTCACTAATAAACCAATGGAGCGCTGCCGCGACCACCGAGAGCAAAATGGCAATTTGCCATACCGTGTCGTAATGGCCGGTTAAGTCATAAAAATAACCGCCCAGCCAAACGCCCATAAAAGAGCCTAGCTGGTGAAAAAGAAACACAATGCCGCCTAACATGGAAAGATGGCGAACGCCGAATACCGACGCCACTATGCCGTTAGTTAACGGCACGGTAGAAAGCCAGAGCAGCCCCATGGCAATACCGAATACGTAAGCGCTTAGCGGGCTCAGCGGCAAAAACACAAACGCTGTAATCACCACGCCACGAATCAGATACAGCCAGGTCAAAAGCTTAGGTTTAGACCAGATTCCGCCCATCCAGCCGGCGGTATAGGTGCCAACAATGTTAAACAGACCCACCAACGCCAGTACCGTAGTGCCCACCTGCACGGCAAGGCCGTTATCGAACAAGTAGCCGGGTAGGTGTACGGCAATAAACACCACCTGAAACCCGCAAACAAAAAAACCTAAGCAGAGCAGCCAGAAGCCTTTTTGCCCCGCTGCTTCGTTAAGGGCATCTTTTAGGCTTAAATCGGCGGCAGTTTTAGCAGAGGGCTTATCACGCAGCATCGCACCGAGGGGAATAATAATGGTCGCAATCGCTGCCATTGCCATCAGCGCTGCCGCCCAGCCGAGCCACTCAAGTAAGCCAAGGGTGCCGGGTAACATCGCAAACTGCCCAAAAGAGCCCGCGGCGCTAACAATACCCATCGCCATGCTGCGTTTTTCAGGTGCCACAGCGCGGCCAACGGCCCCCAAAATAACGGAGAATGTGGTGCCTGAAAGGCCAAGGCCAATCAGCAGCCCAGCGCTGACCGTCATGCCTAGCACCGAGGTCGAGAGGCTCATAAACAAAAGCCCCAAGGCGTAGAGTAAGCCGCCAACAACGATGATTTTCGCCGCACCGAAGCGGTCAGCCAGCGCGCCGGTAAAGGGCTGTGATAAGCCCCACACCAGGTTTTGCAAGGCCAGCGCGAAAGCAAATACGCCGCGCCCCCAGCCCAGGTCGCTGCTTAGGGGTTCCATAAACAGCCCAAAGCCATGGCGTAACCCCATGGCTGTTGAAATCACTAAACTGCCTAAGATAATCAGTAACAATGCGTTGTGGCGAGCGATAGCCATGAGGTTCTCTTTATTTATTTTGTTTTATTTTGTTTTATTTTGCTGGCTTACGGTGTCTTGTTCTTGGTTTGCTTGCTTTCAATCCGCTAGCCCTTAGTCGGCTTACTATCGCACGCAATGTGTGTTTTTAGAAGCTGCCAAATAAAGTGCCTAGAGTAATCACGCTCACCAGTGCGGCAAGTGGCAAAATAATGGTCACCATGGCGAGGTGGCCGTAGGACTGGCGGTGGGTAAGCCCGCAAATGGTGAGCAGGGTAATAACCGCGCCGGAGTGGGGCAGTGTGTCCATCCCGCCGGAGGCCAGTGTCGCCACGCGGTGCATTAGCTCGGGGTCGATACCTGCTGCTTGCGCCATGGCTAAATATTCACCGCCCAGCGTTTGCAGGGCAATAGAAAGCCCGCCAGAGGAGGAGCCGGTAATGCCCGAAAGCACGCTCATGGCGACCGCCTCAGAAACCAGCGGGTTAGCGGAAATATTGAGTACCGCATCGCGGATAATGGCAAAACCGGCAAGGCTGGCAATGACCGCGCCGTAGCCCACTTCAGAAGCGGTATTGAAGATGGGTAGTAGCGAGCCAATGCTGCCTTTGTTAACAGTGCCTTTTAAATCCACCCAGTGCTTCCAGCGGGTGATCACCAGCCAGGCCGATGAGCTGAGTAGCGCTATCAGAATGGCCCAAAGCCCGGTCTGGCTGCTGGGGGAGACACCTTCAAACGCTGCGCTGATATAGCTTAGATCCAGTGAGGGAAATACCGCGTAAGTGAATAACGCATTGAGTGCAATCACCATTACCAGCGGCACCAGTGCTAAGCCCAGCGACATTTGAGGATTAGCCACGCCGACATCCTCATACTGAGGCTTTTGCTCATCCGCATCGCCATACCCCTCGCCGTTGGCGGCGGCTTTACGCACGCGCGACTGAATATATAGCGTGCCAAGAGTGAGCATAATAATGCCCGCGATAACCCCAAGCCCCGGGGCGGCGAAGCTGTTGGTGGCAAAATAAGGAATCGGGATGGCGTTCTGTATTGAAGGGGTGCCGGGCAGTGCGGTCATGGTGAAGGTAAAAGAACCCAGCGCAATCGAGGCCGGAATCAAGCGTTTGGGTACATCGGCGCGCCGAAAGAGCTCGCGGCTGATGGGAAATATCGCAAAGGCAACCACGAACAGCGACACGCCACCGTAGGTTAACACCGCGCAGGCGATGACAACGGTAAGCACCACGTGATGGGTGCCAAGCTTATTAACAATGCCGTTAGCGATCGACTGCGCCGCGCCTGAGTCTGCCATTAGCTGCCCAAATAGCGCTCCTAATAAAAACAGCGGAAAAAACTGGATGACGTAGTTACCCAGCGCTCTCATGAACGTGTCGGTATAGGTGGGCAGCAAAAGCGGGGCATCGCCAGAAATAAACACGGCGAGCATGGCCAAAAGCGGCGCCAAGAGCAGCACCGAGATCCCGCGGTAGGCAAGAAACATCAATAACAGTAGTGAAATAACAATGGCAAGGGTACTCATGCGGGCTCCTGAGCGAAGGTTAAAGTAGTGAGTACTAAAGATATGCAAAGATGGGGATGGTAGGCAGCATTGTGCGCTGCAGCAATAGAGTCACGACTAAAGTAGTAATGCTTGAGAGGGGTGTCTTAGACTTAGGTTAATAGTGGGAATCTGCTAGTATCCGCTCCTTTCGCGTTAACGATCGCTTAATAGCTCTAGGGATTTCCATGAATGCAGTAATTCTTGCAGTGCTGGTGATGGTGGCACTGTCGCTTGCGCGTGTTTCGGTGGTGTTTGCGTTAGTGGTAGGTGCGTTAGTGGGCGGTTTAGTGGGTGGCTTATCACTTGAACAAACCTTGGATGCCTTTAATCAAGGCGTTGGCGGTGGTGCTCAGGTGGCGCTTGCCTATGCCACCTTGGGTGCTTTCGCGGTGGCGATCTCCCGCTCAGGGTTGCCAGACATGCTGGCTAACCGCTTGATTACCCTGCTGGGTAAAGAAACCACTGCCGCGCATCAGGCGCGGGTAAAAATGTTGCTGCTAACGGCAGTGCTGTTGGTGGCGATCTCTTCGCAAAATGCCATACCGGTACATATTGCTTTTATCCCGGTGCTGATCCCACCGCTTTTAACCGTGATGAACCGCTTACAGTTGGACCGTAGGGCGGTGGCGTGTGCACTTACGTTTGGTTTAACAGCGCCTTATATGCTGCTGCCCGTCGGTTTTGGGGCGATTTTTCTAAACGATATTTTATTGGCCAACTTAAATAGCGCCGGTGCGCCGCTAGGTTTAGAGATTACCCGTGGCATGGTGCCGATGGCCATGGCCATACCGGTTGGCGGCATGGCGCTCGGGCTAATGGTTGCGGTGCTATGGAGCTATCGGCGCCCTCGGGAATATCAGGCTCAAGATATCGCCGCCAATGTGGGTGAAGGGCATACCCCTGCTAAGCCGCACATGCTGGGGCTGGTGATGTCGGGGGTGGCTATTGTCGCGGCGCTAGGCCTGCAGCTGTATAGCGGCTCAATGATATTGGGTGGCTTGGTGGGGATTGCGTTGCTGTCATTGGGTGGGATTTTTAAATGGCGCGAAGCGGATGACCTGTTTACCAGCGGTATGCGCATGATGGCGCTGATCGGCTTCATTATGATTTCTGCGGCGGGCTTTGCTGAGGTAATGAAAACCACCGGCGAAATTGATGCCTTGGTATCGGGTGCTTTTGCGATATTCGGCGATAACCGTGGCTTGGCTGCCCTGGTAATGCTGCTGGTCGGGCTGTTTATTACGCTGGGTATCGGCTCATCGTTTTCGACTATTCCGATTATCGCCGCGATTTTTGTGCCTTTGGCGGTGCAGTTTGGCTTTTCGCCCATGGCGACTGTCGTGCTGGTGGGCACAGCCGCGGCGCTGGGGGATGCCGGCTCGCCTGCGTCTGACTCAACCTTGGGGCCAACCTCTGGCCTGAACGTTGATCGCCAGCACGATCATATCTGGGACAGCGTAGTGCCGACATTTCTGCACTACAACCTTCCGTTAGTGGGCTTTGGCTGGTTAGCGGCCATGATGCTTTGATACATGATTGTTGTTAGATTTAGATCGGAACAGTCTTCTGCGGGGGCGCTGTGAACCCATCCATGGGCGCTACTTTCGCCATCTGACCGCCATGGATGGCGGAAATGCCGGAATTGTTGGGAACATATTCCGGCCATGGCGAAAGACCCCCGCTTCAGACTGATTCCGATTTTATCGCCAGAATAGATCGCTCCGTATTAAGTTTTAGGCAGATGGCTTTCAAACGCGCTTAATAGCCCTCGCAACAGCGAAAGCTCTTTGCGGCTGGGCTGGGCGCGGGAGAAGAGCGCTTGAAGCTGCTCTTCAGTGCGGGCGTGGGGCTGGGTTAAAAAGCCGCTATCCTGCATTAACCGGCCCAGATGCGCCTGAAAGTGTAGAAACTGTTCGCGGCTCGGCGGCGTTGCCTCCAGCGGGCGCTGGTAAGCAAAGCCGCTACCTTCCCCCTTACGCCAAGCGCGGTGTACCTCATAAGCAAGAATCTGCACCGCCTGGGATAAATTCAGAATGCCGTAATCAGGGTTGGCGGGAATGCTCACCTGATGGGTGCAGCAACGAATCTCATCGTTAGTCAGCCCCGAACGCTCACGCCCAAACACTAATGCCACTGGTGCCGTTTGAGCGTTCTGAATAACGTCCGCCGCCATCTCATCGGGTTCGTCAAAGTGGGGCAAGGGCAGGCTGCGTAAGCGGGCGCTGGCACCGACCACCTGAACGCAGTCGTTAACGGCTTCTTCAAGTGTGCTCACACAGCGTGCGTTTTCCAGCACATCCGTCGCGCCTGCTGCCAGGCGTGTGGCTTCTTCATCAGGGAACATACGCGGGTTAACCAGTACCAACTCGGTTAGCCCCATGGTTTTCATCGCCCGTGCCGCCGCGCCAATATTGCCTGGGTGGAAGGTTTGAACAAGTACGATACGGATATGCTGCAACATGCGTTTATTTCGCCCTTTAGCCTTATAAAAATCGCGCTGATAGTAGCACGTTATAGGCGGTGAGTCGGGACGTAGTGGGTGGCTATTAGCCATCCATAAACGCAACAACCCCGCACAAGGCGGGGTTGTTGGTGACTACTTTTTTAACAGCTAGCAGTCTTGAGCAAGAGGGCTCAGGGGTGCATTACATCATGCCGCCCATGCCACCCATTCCGCCCATGCCACCCATGTCTGGGCCAGCTTCTTTCTCTTCCGGGTCTTCTGCGATCATGCACTCAGTGGTGATCATCAAGCCAGCAACAGAACCAGCGGACTGCAGCGCAGTACGGGTAACTTTAGCCGGGTCCAGAACGCCCATTTCGAACAGGTCGCCAAATTCACCGGTTTGCGCGTTGTAGCCGAAGTTGCCGGTTTCATCTTTCACGCGGTTGATAACCACGGCGGGCTCTTCACCAGCGTTAGCAACGATTTGACGCAGCGGTGCTTGCATCGCGCGTAGCGCCATGTTGATACCGTGGTTCTGGTCTTCGTTTTCGCCGGTCAAGCCTTGTACTTTGGCCATAACGCGAACCAGTGCGGTACCGCCACCAGGTACGACGCCTTCTTCAACGGCCGCACGAGTAGAGTGCAGGGCGTCTTCAACGCGGGCTTTCTTCTCTTTCATTTCCACTTCGGTGGCAGCACCAACGCGGATAACGGCAACACCGCCTGCCAGTTTGGCAACGCGCTCTTGCAGCTTCTCTTTGTCGTAGTCAGAAGAGGTGTCTTCGATTTGCGCGCGGATCTGGTTAACGCGTGCTTCGATATCGCCTTCTGCACCAGCGCCATCAATGATGGTGGTGTTTTCTTTAGACATGGTCATGCGCTTAGCGGTACCCAGGTGATCCAGGTTCGCTTGCTCAAGCGTCAGGCCGACTTCTTCAGAAATAACCGTGCCGTTAGTCAGGATAGCGATATCCTGCAGCATGGATTTACGACGGTCACCGAAACCAGGCGCTTTCGCAGCGGCTACTTTAACGATACCGCGCATGTTGTTAACTACCAGCGTTGCCAGAGCTTCGCCTTCGATATCTTCCGCGATGATAGCCAGCGGCTTGCCTTGCTTAGCAACGGCTTCGAGAACCGGTAGCAGCTCACGGATGTTGGAGATCTTTTTATCCACTAATAGGATGTAAGGATCTTCCAGTTCAACCGTCATGGTGTCCTGGTTGGTAACGAAGTAAGGAGACAGGTAGCCACGGTCAAACTGCATACCTTCAACGACTTCCAGCTCGTCTTCAAAGCCACGGCCTTCATCTACAGTGATGACGCCTTCTTTGCCGACTTTTTCCATCGCTTCGGCAATGATTTCACCGATGCGCTTGTCGCCGTTGGCAGAAATCGTGCCTACCTGAGCAATCGACTTGGTGTCGGTGCAAGGAACCGACATGGCCTTGATTTCTTTAACCGCAGCAGCAACGGCTTGGTCGATGCCGCGCTTAAGATCCATCGGGTTCATGCCGGCAGTCACGCCTTTCAAACCTTCAGCGATAATGGCCTGGGCCAGAACGGTCGCGGTAGTCGTGCCGTCACCCGCGGCGTCAGAAGTCTGTGAAGCAACTTCTTTAACCATCTGGGCGCCCATGTTTTCGAACTTGTCTTTCAGTTCGATTTCTTTGGCAACGGAAACGCCATCTTTAGTGACGGTGGGGGAGCCGAATGATTTTTCCAGCACCACGTTACGGCCTTTCGGGCCGAGGGTAACTTTTACCGCGTTGGCAAGAACGTCAACACCGCGCGCCATGCGCTTACGGGCATCATCTGAAAACTTAACTTGTTTAGCTGACATATCTGCTACTTCCTAAATTGAATGCAAAACGTGAAAGTAAATAATCGAGACGCTCATTAAAGTAGTGTGAGCGGAAACGACTGTTAGCCTTCAATAACCGCAAGAATATCGGCTTCGCTCATGATCAAGACTTCTTCGCCGTCGATTTTTTGCTTTTCAACGCCGTAACCATCTTTAAAGATCACGTTATCGCCAACTTTAACGTCGAGAGGACGGACATCGCCATTTTCGAGAATGCGACCGTTACCGACAGCAAGGATTTCGCCGCGCGTCGGTTTTTCTGCTGCATTGCCCGGAAGCACGATGCCGCCTGCGGTTTTCTGTTCTTCTTCAACGCGACGGACGATGACACGATCGTGCAAAGGACGGATATTCATTCACGTTCTCCTGAGTAGGGTAGAAGCCCCAATGAGGGCGGTTAGCTAAAAATGTTCTCGTGGGAGTGACCCGCGAGAAGTGAAGGCCTTGCGGTCTTCATTGTTAATGGCGGCTACGAACTAAGGCAGCCACCGAATTTATGCGCTGCCTGAAAAATGGGGGCTGCAGGTGGCCTTTCAAGGGGGGAGGTAATAAAAAATTGCCTTTTTTATGTATTTCTTTTGGCTGGCGGTCTTAACGGCGGCGTAAAGGTTCATCCCGGCTAATAAAGTCTCCCTCAATAGGGCCATCCTGTTGTGACGATTGGCTATTTTGATAGCCATTAGGCCGGGCGGATGAAGCGCTTGGGTCTTGCTGCTGCCCAGTAACCGTTTTCAGCCCCAGCCAGGTAAGCGCTTTGAACATTAGCTGACGTGCGCTGGGGATTAGGCACGCCAAGCCTAGGGCATCGGATAAAAAGCCGGGGGCCATTAATAAGGCACCACCGAAAATTAGCGCCGCGCCAATGAGTAGCTCGCTGGAGGGAATTTCACCAGCCTGCAACCGTTGGCGTGCCCGTGCAAAGGTTGACACGCCTTCCTTACGAATCAGGTGTAGCCCGGCGAACCCTGTGCTGAGCACTAAAAGCAGGGTGGTCAGTAGGCCGATTTGGCTGCCGATTGAAAACAGAACCACAAAATCAAGCAGAGTAAACAAGGATATGAAAATAAGAATGGGCATGGTCAACTCCAGAAAAAACGGCTCCAGCACGGTCGCAAGGGTAAGATATGGTGACAGAAATGTCATAAACAAGCAGCTGAAGATGCGTATTATCGCGGCTATACCCCTCGATTTATGCCAGTAGTTATTCTATGCTGCAATGCACAATGAAGCTGATTTAATCTGCCGCAAGGAGTTAATAATGATACTTAACGATAAAGTAATCGCAGTCACCGGTGGTGCGCGTGGCCTGGGTTATGCCATGGCGCAACGTTTGGGCAAACAGGGTGCTCGTATAGCGCTGTTGGACATGAACGCTGAAACGCTTGACCAAGCCGTTTCTCAGCTCTCTTCAGAAGGCATTGATGCCCAGGCGTTTGTGGTGAACGTTGCCGATGAAAACTCTGTGATCCAGGCCTTTGCTGATATTGCACAGCGCCTGGGGCCGATCAGTGGCTGTGTCAATAACGCCGGTATTACGCAAGATGCGCTGTTGGTAAAAGCCAAAGAGGGAAAAGTGGAAAAGCGTATGTCGCTGGAGAGCTGGCAAAACGTGATTAATGTTAATTTAACCGGCGTTTTTCTATGTGGACGCGAAGCCGCTACTCAGATGATTGAAGCCGGGCATGAGGGCGTCATCGTCAATATTTCCAGCATTTCTCGGGCAGGCAATATGGGGCAGAGTAACTACGCTGCTGCCAAAGCCGGTATTCATGCGCTGACCGTAACGTGGAGTAAAGAATTAGCACGCTATGGTATTCGCACGGGCACCGTAGCACCTGGGTTTATTAGCACAGAAATGACTGCCGCGATGCGTCCTGAAATGTTAGAACGCATTGCGTCTGGCGTTCCGCTCAAGCGTTTGGGTGAGCCAGATAATATTGCTCAAAGCGTTGCCTTTATTCTTGAGAACGATTACTTCACAGGGCGCATCATTGAATGCGACGGCGGTTTGCGACTGTAGTCGTTTCCCGTTGTAAGCGTAAGTTGTAAGCATGCGTTATAAGCTTAATGAGCGGCTGCTTTAGGCCGCTCATTAAGTAGTGCAGAGCCGAGGTTTGTCAGCCAGCACTTATTGGCTGAGCGCTATATTGCTGTATTAAAGCCGTATTAAAAATAGTCGCGGGTAATTTCCCGCTGAAAATACATTTCTAAGCGCAGTGTCATCGCCCAGCGTGGGTCGTAGCTGACATCGCGCTGAAAGTGTAGCTCGGGAATCACGTCGGCAAATAAAATGCCTTTATGAATATCGCGGCGATAGCGTGTTTGTAAATAGTAGTTGGTCATGCGTGGGTTAGAAGCGCTTTCACCAATAGCAATGGCTGAGTAACGCAGTGCGCTGCGCCGGTTAATGCGGTGGTTAATTTCAGCGATTTCGCTGAATTCAAGTTTATCTTCTTCTTCGCGCCACTGAACGGTAGAAATAAACCGTAAATGACGGCTGTCGCTTAACGGGCGGCCTATATCCCAACGCGTGCGCGCTGAGTAACCTTCATTGTTGAACCATGAAACGCGGTTGTTTGATTCCAACTGCCAAGGTCCTTCACCCAGTTGCCACAGGCGCTCGCTAGTGAAACGTACATAAGGGTCTAGGGGAAGGCGTAAGCGAACACCGGCACCTACTCGGTTACTCCAATTTTCACGCTTGTCGCGGCTTTCAAGCCAATCTAAACCTAACGTAGAGCTTCTACGGTCACGCTGATCATTGGCAAGTCGCCCTGAGCCTTGCTCTTCAAGAGTGCCTTGAGACTCTTCTGGGTCGCTTTCAATAACCAGGCGCAAGCGTTCTTCTGAAGTAGGAAGGTCAATGCGGTAGCGAAGTGTGGTGTCACCGCGAGTGCCATCACCTTCCATCCAGTCAATCTCTTGCCCTAGGCGCAGGTAAGACTCATTGGCTACTTGTAAATGGTCGTCAGTACCGAAGAAGCCATCGACACGGCGCGATGTGTTATCAACCCAGTTGCCTACGCTTTCACGGAACGGTTCAATGCGCTCTTCCGCCCATAGGGGAAGGTCGCTGTCCTCTTCTTCGGCAGAGACACTGTCGGCATAGGCGTTAGCCGCCATCGTCGTGATTAAACCAAGCCAGCAGAGCGTTATAATTTTTTGCATTGGGGGGTCTCACTAGTAGCGTACAGCGCCGCTTGGTAACAATTTACCCAGAGCCTAGCGGAAAAGCGGATGCAAGTCAGCCATAGTGACTGCAAATGGCGAGAAAATCACGTAAACGGAAATCACGTAAACAGTAGGCACAAGAAAGCATGGCATTAGCCATTGATTTATTTGAAGAGTTTATAAAATAGAGAATCTTGAGAAGGGAGCGACTAAAAATATTTTCCTAATATGTCTTAATCAGGTAACTTTATTTAGTCTATATAAGAAATTTCTGAAGGGCATAACGTTTCTAACAAGATAGAAACTAACAAGTAATTGGTGCGGATGGGGAGACTCGAACTCCCACACCTTACGGCACTAGAACCTAAATCTAGCGTGTCTACCAATTCCACCACATCCGCTAAGACGAGGCGTATATTATCATTTTTTAAGTGGATGTCAATAAGTAATTTACTCTTATGCACATAGCAGCAAGGGGTCGATATGCAACTAAGTATGCAGCTAAGTATGCAACTACGGCGCTGGCTACAGCGGGGAAGCGATTTGGTAAAGCGCGCAATGCCCGGTTACTGCGCTTTCTGCCTGGCACCTGCTGCAAAAGGGCGGGGTTGGTGCGCTTGTTGCGTAGAAGAGCTGCCCTGGAACCTACGTGCCTGCCGTCAGTGTGGCGAGCCAGTGGCGAAGGAGCAGCCGGTGTGCGGGCGCTGCTTAGTTGATCCACCTGCATTTACTGCCACACAGGCAGGGCTGTTGTATCAAAACAGCATTAAAGCGTTGATCCATGATTTTAAATTTAATGCTTCTCCCCGGGCTGGCATGCTGTTGTGTGAGCTGATGCTATTGACGCCGCCATCTCTGACAGGGCAAGCCTTCGTACCGGTGCCGATGCATTCAACCAACGCCCGTAAGCGCGGGTTTAATCAATCTTATTGGCTAGCGGAGCAGCTTGGGCGAGCGCTGGGCATGCCTTTGATAAACGCTAAGCGTATTAAAGCGAGCCGCACCCAGCGCACGTTGAACCGCCGTGAGCGGGCAGCCAATTTAACCGGCGCTTTTACATTTGAGGTGCCTACTCCCGAACATATCGTGATTATTGATGATGTTGTGACAACAGGCTCTACAGGCCATGCGCTGGCGCGTGCTGGGTTAACCGCAGGCGCTAAACGCGTCGATATTTGGGCGGTAGCGCGGACACCTTTAGGTAAGGGTTGATAGACTCTACGGTTTTCGACTATTGATAAGCCCTTTCGCCCAATCCTTTCGCCAAACCCAGGAGTGACCAATGTCACACCCTTTTAGCTCTCTTTCGCCTGACTTAGTCATGTCTGCTGCAGAGTCAGTGGATATTTGGCCTGCAGGAGAGCCTTTCGCACTTAATAGCTATGAAAACCGCGTGCTGATGTTTCGCGATGAGGATGGCAAAAACTGGATAATTAAGTTTTACCGCCCCGACCGCTGGTCAGAGCTGGCGATTCAAGAAGAGCACGATTTTTTGCAGGAGCTAGCTAACAGTAAAGTGCCGGTAGTAGCGCCTTGGCGTGATAAGGCGGGTGTGTCGTTACATTTTTTTAAGGCGTTTCGGTTTGCGCTGTTCCCTCATTGCCCTGGCCAAGCGCCGGAATTGGATAACCCTGCTCACCTATTTGCCATGGGGGAAGTATTGGGGCGGTTACATCAGGTTGCGGCTAAAAAACCGTTTCAGCATCGCCCACGCTTAGAGATGGCAAGCGGTATTCTGGATGCTCAGCAGCGGGTGCTTGCTAGCGAGCGGCTAACCCGCCATCAGCGGCGAGCCTATGAAAAGGTCATTCAAACAATACACCAGCAGCTTTTAAAGCATAACGTGCCTGCCGCCAGCATGATTCGCTGCCACGGCGATTGCCACTTGGGCAATGTGCTGGGGCGTGAAGAGCAGTTCACCCTGGTCGATTTTGATGACTGCCTAATGGTGCCAGCGATTCAGGATATTTGGATGTTGCTGCCTACCGATGACCCGCAGGGCTGGCACTCGTATTTGAGTGAAATTACCGAAGGTTACGAAGAAACTCGCCCGTTCCCGACAGAACAGATGTCGCTTATTGAACCGCTGAGGAGCTACCGCCTCATTCGGCATACGGCCTGGCTGATATCGCGGTGGGATGACCCCGCTTTTCCGCGTGCGTTTCCGTGGATAGCTGATAGCGGCTATTGGGATCAGCATATCCGCCAGTTAGAGCAGCAGTGCCTGCAATTAGATAACCCACGCTGGCTGGCATAGCCAACCCGCGTGAGTATGATCGACTGCCTATTATTCGGCGTCTGGAGTGGCTTGGTCTCTGGGGATGGGATTAGCAACGCCTTCCCCATTTGCCTGGCGGCGTTGCTGGTTAAGCTCAGCGGAGGGGTTGTCCAGCTCCTCGATATCTACCGCTTCATCAAGCGTTAATAGAAACGTCTGCCCAGGAGAGAGCGTGCAGGGTGATGTTTCGCAAGCAATGCCATAAAGGCCATCTTCGGCGTAGGCGCTGGCGCTAAACGCTCCTGTAAAAATATTGCTGTCGGCAGCGTGGGTTTCAATGCACGTCGCTTCGTGGGTAGTGACGCGGATGCGTTCGTCGACTAACTGCGCATTGCCAATAATCACGCAATACTCCGGCAGTGAGTGCGAGGCATCGGCGGATTGCGTCGGGTGCAGCAAAATATCGCTAAGGCGCGTTTGATTCGACTCAAACGTTAGCGTTTCAATGACCTCAACGCCGACGGTGGCCTTGCTTGGCAATGAAAGCGTGGCTTCCGCCGCATACAGTGAGGTGGTGACAAGGGGCGCCACTATGGCGGTCAACCAAAAGGGTGTTGGTTTAAATGACATGGCGAGCTCTCGATGTGGGCGCCTGCAATAAAGGCAGGGAAATAAAAACAACCCATCATATCACAGGGCTAATGTTTGCGAAGTGGGCGACGCGGCACTCTGCCACAGCAGGGGGATGTACGTTAAAATAGCTTTTCTCATCAATAATCATTGTACAGAATTATTTGAGCGTATATTTTTTGTACATGAATTGCCGGTTAATACGCTGGCTACTGTATTTTTCAGGTTGCTCTGTTATCCATTGGCGCAAAGGGGTTGTTGGCCCCGCTTGTTGAAATGGCTGTCAGCCTTTTGCGCGACTGAGCAACGTTTTTTATGAGGCTTAATATGTCCGATGAAATCGCCCAGCACTACCGCCAGATAATTTCAGCTCTTGGTGAAAACCCCGACCGTGAAGGGCTAATAGACACGCCTAAGCGTGCGGCAAAAGCCATGCAGTTTTTAAATGCGGGCTATAATCAATCCCTCGAAGAGATTGTTAATGGCGCAGTGTTTGAGTCGCAGACCGATGAAATGGTGCTGATAAAAGACATTGAGCTTTATTCAATGTGTGAGCATCACCTGCTGCCCTTTATTGGCAAGTGCCACATTGCCTATTTGCCTAACGGCAAAGTGCTAGGGCTATCTAAGTTTGCGCGCATTGTGGATATGTTTGCCCGCCGCATGCAGATTCAAGAAAACCTCACCCGTGAAATTGCCGAGGCGGTGCAGGAAGTCACCCAGGCAAAGGGGGTTGCTGTGGTCATTGAGGCGCGGCACCTGTGCATGATGATGCGCGGCGTAGAAAAACAAAACTCCAGCATGACATCGTCAGTCATGCTAGGCGGGTTTCGCAGCAACCAAGCGACTCGACAAGAATTTTTGCTGTTAATTAATTGAGTGTGTTGTCGGTCATTGGGTAAGTAACGCACGCCGCAAACTTGGTTTACAGGGGTGTTTCGTCTTAGCATGAAGACGTTTATAAGCCTACAAGGCCATTATTTGGTCAGGAGCCTGTCATGGAAGCGCTTAAAGAAACACAGCTGTATTGCCCCTTTGCCTATATTGACGGCAGTTGGGTCGCGGCAGATAGCGGCGAACAGATTACGGTCTTGAATCCGGCAACCGGCGAGGTAATTGGGGATATCCCACGGTTAGGCAAAGCCGAAACCGAACGGGCGATTGATGCTGCGGATGCCGCCCTGCCTGCGTGGCGGGCGCTGACCGCCCAGGAACGTGCCGATTTGCTGATGAAATGGCACGACCTGATGCTGGAGCACCAGCAAGACCTCGCCATGCTGATGACCTACGAGCAGGGCAAGCCGCTCAAAGAAGCCGCTGGCGAAATTGCTTATGCCGCCAGTTTTTTGCGCTGGTTTGCTGAGGAAGCGCGGCGTGTTTATGGTGAAACGATTCCTGCAGCAAAAGCGAATCAGCGCATTGTGGTTACCAAACAGCCGGTAGGCGTGGTGGGCGCGATCACGCCCTGGAATTTCCCCGCGGCGATGATTACCCGCAAAGCCGGCGCTGCGTTAGCGGCAGGCTGCACCATTGTGGTTAAACCTGCTAGCCAAACGCCATTTTCAGCCACGGCGCTGGCGCTATTAGCTGAACGTGCGGGCATTCCACGCGGGGTGTTTAATGTCGTGCCGGGTAGCGCTAGCGATATTGCTCAAGCCATGACGCAATCGCCTAAAGTGCGCAAGATCACCTTCACTGGCTCGACCGAAGTGGGTCGCAAGCTCATGGCGCAAGCCGCTGAGCATATCCAGAAAATCTCGTTGGAATTAGGCGGTAATGCGCCTTTTATTGTCTTTGAAGACGCCGATTTAGACGCAGCCGTTGAAGGCGCTATGGCGGCAAAATTCCGCAACGCGGGGCAAACCTGTGTTTGCACCAACCGCTTTTTAGTCCAATCCAGCGTCATTAACGCCTTTTGTGAAAAACTCGCGGTCGCTATGAACAGCGAACTGCATGTGGGTGATGGCACTAAACCCAACATTAATATTGGCCCGCTAATCGACGAGAACGCGGTTAAAAAAGTCAGCGAGCACGTGCAGGATGCGATCGATAATGGCGCAGAGTTACTGCTGGGGGGGCATCCGCATCCGCTAGGTGGAAATTTCTTTACGCCGACGCTGATCAGCTTTGCCACTGATAAAATGAAAGTGGCTCATGAAGAGACTTTTGGCCCATTAGCCGCTGTCTTCCCGTTTGACGATGAAGAAACCGCCATTGAGATGGCCAATGATACCGAGTATGGCCTGGCCTCTTATTTTTACTCGCGTGATCTTGCCCGTGTCTGGCGCGTGGCCGAGGCGCTTGAGTATGGCATGGTGGGAATCAACACCGGCATCATTTCCAATGCGGCGGCACCGTTTGGTGGGGTGAAGGCGTCAGGATTAGGCCGCGAGGGTGGTCATCAGGGCTTGGAAGAGTATCTTGAAACCAAGTACCTGTGTATTGATCTCGGCTAAGCCTCGTCGTGCCGTTTGTTGATAATAAGAATGAACAAAAGAGCGTAAAAAAGCCCCACCTGCAATATTCCGGTGGGGCTTTTTCATTTTGTGGATCTTAACTTCGTGTGTTTTCGGGTGTTAGTGCTGCAAACTGCGTTTAGTGACGGAAATGGCGCATGCCGGTAAATACCATGGCAATGCCCGCTTCGTTGGCAGCGTCGATCACTTCTTGGTCACGCATGGAGCCACCGGGCTGAATCACGGCGGTAATACCTGCAGCCGCAGCGGCATCGATGCCATCGCGGAAGGGGAAGAAAGCGTCGGACGCCATCACTGAGCCAGGTACCGAAAGGCCTTCGTCTGCGGCTTTAATACCGGCAATTTTGGCCGAGTACACACGGCTCATTTGCCCAGCGCCAACGCCGATTGTTTGACCTTGCTTGGCGTACACAATGGCGTTGGATTTAACGAATTTAGCCACCCGCCAAGCAAAGGCGAGGTCACGCAGCTCCTGTTCGCTCGGCGCGCGTTGGCTGACCACGGTTAAATCTTCCCGGGCGACCATGCCTTCATCGCGATCCTGCACCAATAAACCGCCGTTAACGCGCTTGAGATCAAAGGTGGATTGATGTTTGCCGGGCCAGTTAGCGCTAACGTCCAGTAAACGCACGTTTTGCTTATTTGCCACGATAGCGGCGGCTTCATCGCTGACGCCTGGGGCAATGATTACCTCAACAAACTGGCGGTCAATAATTGCCTGAGCCGTTTCGGCGTCCAGCGGCGTATTGAAGGCAATAATGCCGCCAAACGCACTGGTGGGGTCGGTGGCAAAGGCCTTGTCGTAGGCTGCCAACGCGGTGGCACCAATCGCCACGCCGCAGGGGTTGGCGTGTTTTACAATCACACAAGCCGTCTCGTTAAAGGCTTTTACGCACTCAAAGGCTGCATCGGTATCAGCAACATTGTTATACGAAAGCGGCTTGCCCTGCAGCATTTTCGCTGTGGCAACGCTGGGCTCGCTGGCGTCTGGGTCTACGTAAAAAGCCGCCTGCTGATGAGGGTTTTCGCCGTAACGCATATCCTGCTTTTTATGCAGCTGCAGGTTAAAGGTGCGCGGGAAGGCTTCATCGGCCGCGTTTACTTTTCGGCCGAGATAATCAGCAATAGCGCCATCGTAGCCAGCGGTGTGCTCAAAGGCTTTAACGGCTAAATCGAAACGCGTGGCGCTCGTTACCTGGCCATTTTGTGCTGCCAATTCGCCCAACACCTGGGCGTAGTCGCTGCTATTAACCACGATAGTGGTGTAAGCATGATTTTTGGCGCAGGCACGCACCATGGTGGGGCCGCCGATGTCGATATTTTCGATGGCATCTTCAAGCGTGCAATCAGGCTTAGCCACCGTGGCGGCAAACGGGTAGAGATTGACGACTACCATGTCGATCGGGGTGATGTCGTTCTCAGCCATGACGGCATCATCCTGGCCGCGACGGGCTAAAATGCCGCCGTGGATTTTCGGGTGCAGGGTTTTGACACGGCCATCCATAATTTCGGGGAAGCCGGTGTGCTCAGAGACTTCTTTCACAGGAATGGCATTTTCCTGTAGCAAGCGGAAGGTACCGCCAGTGGAGAGTAATTCAACGCCGTGTTCGGTCAGGCCGCGGGCGAATTCCACAATGCCGGTTTTATCAGAAACGCTCAAAAGGGCGCGGCGGACGGGGGTAGCAGTGCTATCAGCCATTAGAATGCTCGTGTGCAGGGTCGAGAATTAAAAACAACAACACCTCATCGTTATGGGGTGTCACCTTCGATAAGTCCGTAAAGCTTTAGTTTTTTGCGCAGGGTGCCACGGTTCAAGCCGAGTACATCAGCGGCTCGGGTCTGGTTGCCGTCGGTGTGTTCTAGCACGCAAGCAAGTAAAGGGGCTTCTACTTCGGCCATCACCATGGCGTACAGGTCGGTTGCCTGACTGCCATCGAGATGCTCGAAGTAGCGGCGCATCGCGGATTCTACAGCTTCCCGCAGTGGCTGTGGCGGCGTGTTCACGGCGGGGTCTGCCAGCGTGCCTGCTAAATGGGAAGAGCGCTTGCTAGCATCGGCGTCGCTGGAATAAGCATCGCTGGAATAGGCATCGCTAGAGAGAAGATCGCGTTCGGTCATGCAGCATAGCTTCCTTTGGCTAGCAAACGCGTGGCGGCATCGGGGGCCATCGCGTTATTGATCCAATCAAATTGCGTTTCGGGTGATGCTAACGCATTGAACTGCTGCTTAAGCGCGCGCTGTTGAGGCTGCGTAAAGCGTGGGTCGTCGCTGAGATACCAGCCAACGTGCTTGCGTGCAATGCGCACGCCCATCGTGTCGCCATAAAATTCATGCAGCGCGGCAATATGTTCATGGAGCACGTGATGACGCTCGATGAGGGTAGGCAGAGCCATCCGCTTTCCATGCTGAAGAAAATGACTAATCTGCTGGAAAATCCACGGGTTGCCTTGTGCGCCGCGGCCTACCATTACTGCGTCAGCGCCGGTGTAAGCGAGTACTTCGGCGGCTTTTTCCGGGCTTGTTATGTCGCCGTTAGCAATCACCGGTATCGAGAGATGAGATTTGATCTCGGCAATCGTGTCGTACTCTGCCTGTCCAGTATAGCGCTGCTGGCGGTGCCGGCCATGTACAGCGAGCGCCTGAATACCCGCTGACTCGGCAAGCCGGGCAATACGCAGGGCATTGTTTGATTCGGCGCACCAGCCCGTGCGAATTTTGAGCGTTACGGGGATATCAACCGCTGCGACCACCGCGTCGAGAATCTCTGCCACCAAGGCCTCGTCACGAAGCAGCGCCGAGCCCGCGGCTTTGTTGCATACCTTTTTGGCGGGGCAGCCCATATTGATATCAATAATCTGCGCGCCCAGTTCAGCATTCAAACGCGCCGCTTGAGCCAGCATGTCCGCGTCGCCGCCAGCAATTTGTACCACGCGCGGGTCAGGCTCGCCGCGGTGGTCCATACGCAGCTGAGATTTGCGGGTATGCCATAGGCTTGGGTCGGCAGTGACCATTTCACCCACCACCCAGCCGGCCCCTAACCGTCGGCATAGCTGACGAAAAGGGCGGTCGGTAACGCCGGCCATGGGCGCAAGTATTACGCGATTCGGTAATAAATACGGGCCAATGGTGGCGGGTTGGGTGCTTGCTGTCATGGCGTTGGCTTCTGAGCTGGCGGCGAGTAGGCGCTTTCAAGGGGGCGTATGATACGCCTACTCAGCGGTAGGGTGAAGGCCGGCATTGCGTTAACGCGGACGCTGACCAGAAAGGCGTACCCAGCCTTCGCGAATGACCGGTTCATCCATAGCGATACCCTGGGCTGCATAGGCCTCAACAACATTATCGGCCTGGTTGGCTAATATGCCGGATAGCGCAATGCGGCCACCGGGTGCCACATGCCCGGCAATCATTGCGGCCAGTTCCACCAGCGGGCCGGCTAAAATATTGGCCGTCACGATGGGGTAACTGCCGTTATCGTTTAGCTGCTCAGGGTAGTAGAGGCTTAAATCCGGCTCGGCAATACCGTTACGCTCCGCGTTGTCGCGGCTGGCCTGGAGTGCTTGAGGGTCTATATCGGTGGCATCGGCGTGACTGGCACCTAGCTTGAGCGCGGCGATGGCAAGAATGCCCGAGCCGCAGCCGACATCCAGCACGGTTTGCTCGGCCAAGTGGCCAGCCACCGCTAGCTCATCCAGCCATTCAAGGCACAGCGCCGTGGTGGGGTGCGTGCCGGTACCAAAGGCAAGGCCTGGGTCGAGGATCAAATTAACGGCATCCGCGTGCGGCGGTTCGTGCCAGCTAGGCACAATCCACAGCCGCTGACCCATACGCAGCGGCGTGAAGTCATCCATCCACTCGCGCTCCCAATCGCGGTCAGCCAGCAGTTCATATTCAATGCTCGGGCAGGGGTCGCCGGGCATTTGTTCTGACCAGGCGGCTTCAATGCGTTCGAGCATGCTCGCAACGCCTTCCAAGTCATCGTAAAGGCCGGTCAGAATGGTATCTTCCCACAGCGGTGTCGTGCCGCGCTCTGGCTCAAACACCGGGTCATCGTGGGCATCCTGAAGGCCAATGGCGGTCGCGCCCTCGTTCAGCAGCAGCTCTTCAAGCAGCTCTGCTTGTTCGGGGGCCACGTGGGCTTTAAGTTGAAGCCAGGGCATGGGGCATTCTCCGCAAGGCGAATTAGAAATGATAACGGGGTGGACGTGGCCACCCCGCTGGGCATCAAACGTGACGCTGGAAAACTCTTGAAATCAGCCTTAGCTGCTGAGTTTCTTTTCCAGGTAGTGAATGTTGACGCCGCCTTGACGGAAATAGCTGTCGCGAACCAAATCTTTTTGCAGGTCGATATTGGTCTTAATGCCTTCTACCAACAGCTCATCGAGTGCATTACGCATCCGCGTTAAGGCTATATCACGGTCTGCCCCCCAGGTGATCAATTTGCCAATCAGCGAGTCATAGTGCGGGGGCACGGTGTAGCCGGTATACAGGTGCGAATCCATACGAACGCCCAACCCCCCCGGTGCGTGATACAGCGTAACGTTGCCGGGTGAGGGCATAAAGGTGCGCGAGTCTTCGGCGTTGATGCGGCACTCAAAGGAGTGGCCCGACAGTTTTACATCTTCTTGACGAATCGACAGCGGCAGGCCAGAAGCAATGCGTAGCTGCTCTTTGACGATATCCACGCCGGTAACCATCTCCGTGACCGGGTGCTCAACCTGAACGCGGGTATTCATCTCGATAAAGAAGTACTCGCCGTCTTCATACAAGAACTCAAAGGTGCCAGCGCCACGGTAGTTAATTTTGATACACGCCTGGCGGCACGCTTCAAGCACCTGGGCGCGGGCTTCTGGGTCTAGCCCTGGCGCTGGGGCTTCTTCAAGCACTTTTTGGTGGCGGCGCTGTAGCGAGCAGTCGCGGTCATAAAGGTGAATAGCGTTACCCTGGCCGTCGGCAAGTACCTGTATTTCAACGTGCCGCGGCTTTTCAAGGAACTTTTCCATGTAAACCGTGCCGTCGCCAAAGGCGGCGTGTGCTTCCGTGCGGGTAACGGTAATGGCTGAAAGCAAATGGCCTTCAGTGTGTACCACACGCATGCCACGGCCACCGCCGCCAGAAGCTGCCTTGATAATCACCGGGTAGCCGATGCGGCGGGCGGTGGCTAAGTTGGTAGCGTCATCGTCACCCAAGGGGCCGTCTGAACCTGGCACTGTGGGCACGCCCGCTTCCTTCATGGATTGGATCGCGCTTACTTTGTCGCCCATCAGGCGAATCGTCTCAGCGCGAGGGCCAATAAAGGTAAACCCTGAACGTTCTACCTGCTCGGCGAAGTTGGCGTTTTCAGACAAAAAGCCGTAGCCAGGGTGAATAGCGGTTGAGTCAGTGACTTCTGCGGCACTAATTAACGCCGGGATATTCAAGTAAGACTGTGCTGATGATGCCGGTCCGATACACACGGCTTCATCCGCTAGGCGAACGTGCATAAGCTCACGGTCAGCCTTGGAGTGTACCGCTACGGTTTTGATGCCTAGTTCTTTACAGGCCCGTAGGATACGGAGGGCTATCTCGCCGCGGTTCGCGATAAGTACCTTGTCCAGCATGGGAGAGTCCACCCGTGTTGAAAATGAAAGATTAAGCGATAACGATCATAGGTTGATCGAATTCCACCGGCTCACCATCTTCTACCAGGATGGCTTCCACCACGCCGTCGCGGTCAGCTTCAATCTGGTTCATCATTTTCATGGCTTCGATGATGCAAATGGTGTCGCCTTGCTTAACCGTATCGCCTACTTCCACAAAGGATTTAGCGCCCGGAGCAGGGCTGCGATAGAAAGTACCCACCATTGGGGAGTTGACCGCTTCACCACGGTAGCTAACGCCTGTGGGTTCAGCCGCTTCAACTGCCGGTGCGCTTGGTGCCGGTGCGTAATTGGGCTGCGCATATTGGGGCATTGGCTGTGGCTGCCAGGTAGTGCCATTAGGATGGCGGCTAATGCGTACTGATTCTTCGCCTTCTTGAATTTCAATTTCGCTAATGTTGGACTCTTCAAGCAACTCAATCAGTTTCTTAACTTTGCGGATATCCATGGCATAGCCCCATCAATGTTATAAAAAAGTTATGAGAAAAAGGGGTGTGAGAAAAAAAGGTTATGAAAAATAATCACAGAGCGAACCAACCTGTCGGCAGGGGCTGTGCGGCGCTTTTATAAGCGCAGTAAACCAGATTTTAAAATGAAGAGAACGCTGCATGTTAGCGAACGTTACCCCGTTCTCACCCCTAAAAAAGGAAATTTTTCGCTAATGTGGGAGCGGAGTTTGCCGAAAAAGTGCCCAGATGTCTAGCGGTAGCCGGCGCTTGCGCCAAAACTGAGCCCTAAGCAAAAATTAAACAATTGTTTGACGATGTTCGCGGCAGAAAGCTGCGTTAGCGCTGCAAGCTACCGCTGGGGAAGGCGGAGTAATTAGCGCTTCGCTAGCCACTGGCTAACAGATTCAAGGTGAAGGGAGAGCTGTTCTGCAGTGACTTCACCCTGGATGCGTGCGTCCGTTATCTCATTGCCGTTATGGAAAAATAGCAAGCTGGGAGGGCCAAATAGGTTGAACTGATCAAGCAGCTCGCGGCTCTGGCGATCCGTTTGGGTGACATCAGCGGCAATCAAGGTGTAACCGCTTAACGCAGTGGAAACACGGGGGTCAGGGTAGACATCGCGCTCCATTAACTTGCACGAAATACACCAATCGGCGGTGAAGTGGACAAACACCGGTTGGTTCGCGCCTTTAGCTTGAGTAACCGCCTCTTCAAGGCCGGTTAAGGTGTCTACCTCAAGGAACGAGAGCGCTTCGGCCTGCGCTTGGTTAGTATTACTGCTGGCCATGGTAAGGGGCCGCAGTGGGTTACTGCCACCTTGGGCGGCACCAATCACCAGTAACAGACCCCACGCTAACAGCATAATACCCAGCGTTTGGCGCGCTCGTGGCCAGCCCTGCGGCTGATTGAAATTCAATGCCCCTAGCGCTAGTGCGCTGCCAATCGCTAGCCCCGCCCATAGCAGCAGAGCAATGGGGGCGGCCACTAAGCGTTCCACCATCCAAATGGCTACGCCTAGCAGCAGTAGGCCAAAACCAATTTTTACCCCGTTCATCCAGGCACCGGAACGAGGCAGCAGCGTAGCACCAAACGTGCCGACTAACAGCAGCGGAACGCCCATGCCCATGCCTAGCGCAAACAGTACCGCGCCACCCATAACGGCATCACCCGTTGATGAAATAAAGACCAATGCGCCGGCCAAAGGTGCCGTTACGCAGGGCGAAACCACAAGCACAGAAAGCGCACCCGCCAGCGCTAACCCCGCCGGCCCACTGCGCTGAGCGCGTGCTTGCCAAGCATCAATTCGGTTAGCAAAGCGTGGTGAAAGGTTAAGATTAAAAGCCCCAAACATTGCCAGCGCAAACAGTGTGAAGAGCAGGGCAAAAGCAATTAAAACCGGTGCGGATTGCAAGTGAGCCTGAAGGTTAAGCCCCGCGCCGAACAGACCCATCAGCACGCCTACCAGTGCATAGGTGAGTGCCATGCCCAGCACATAACTCAGGGAGAGCGCAAAGGCGCGTGGGCGCGTGGGGTTCTGGCCCACCACAATCGATGACAGAATTGGGATCATCGGTAGCACGCAAGGTGTAAAGGTCAGCCCTAGGCCGGCGATAAAAAATAGCCCTAGCGCAAGCGGCAAGCTGGCGTCACTAATTAACGCACGAAAGCGGCTGTCTTCGCTTTGAGGCGCAGAGAAGCTACTTGTCGGTGATGAGGCGGTCTGTGAGGTGGCCGTTTCAGCATTGGTCGTTTCAGCACTGGCCGTTTCACTAGCGGCAGCTTCACTATTTTGCCAGTTGGCAAACTGGCTGGGCGGTGCTGTTTCACTGGCCTGTAAGTTCGTGCGTTCCGGCGGGTAGCACAGCCCTGCATCTGCACAGCCCTGAAACGTCAGTTCCACATCAAAGGGGCCTGCGTAAGGGGCATCCAACGGCACTTCAAACACCAATTGGTCGCGGAATACATACACATCACCCATAAATTCATCGTTGGTGAAGGTGCCTTGCGGAATAATCGGCTCGCTGAGCGTTACCTCTTGCGTTTGGCTGGTAACCGCAAACTGGTGACGGTACAGATAATACGTATCTGCAATATCCAAACCGATATAGAGCGTATCGCCATTGTGCCAGGCGGCGGGTTGGAAGGCTTCCATCACCGGCAAAAAATCATCTTGATTGCTGGAAGAGGAGAACCACTGGGCGTGCGCACTCAGCGGTAGTAAGCCGAGCAAAAAAACCACTACTATCATTAGGTTCTGGCGTTTAAGAGCTAACACGGTGTGTCCTTAATTGATAACATCGCAAACTAAGGCAAACAGCATACCGTAACTTTAAACCCCTGGCGTGTACTGCGGTGTCGTGCCGCGGCCGCTAATAGTGCGTTAATGCTACCCCCATAAAAAGACCGCCCGAAGGCGGTCTTTTCGAAGCGTTAACTAGAAGCGTTAACGCTGTATCGGTGGTGCTGTATCGGTGGTTGATTACGCTTTTTGATAGGCCGTCACGGACTTCTCAATCGCTTTGCGCGCCGCGTCAGCACCTTCCCAAGACTCGACTTTCACCCATTTACCTTTTTCAAGATCTTTGTAGTTCTCGAAAAAGTGAGCAATCTGCTGGCGCAGCAGTTCAGGCAGGTCGGTGACTTCCTGAATGTCGTCGTAGAGTGAGCTTAGCTTGGCGTGGGGCACGCAAATCAGCTTGGCATCTTCACCGGCTTCGTCGGTCATGTTCAGGATACCAACCGGGCGAGCGCGAATAATGCTGCCGGGCTGAACCGGGTGCGGGGTAACAACTAATGCGTCTAGCGCGTCACCGTCGTCTGCCAGCGTGTGCGGGATAAAGCCATAGTTGGCAGGGTAAAACATCGGCGTGGCCATGAAGCGGTCAACGAGTAGCGCGCCCATGTCCTTATCAATTTCATATTTGATCGGGTCGTGGTTGGCTGGAATTTCGATCACCACGTAAATGTCGTTAGGGAGATCCTTTCCAGCAGGGATATTATCGAAGTTCATCGTTGATTCCTTGGTAGTGCAGTGGCTAGAGTCGTGCAGTGGTTTAGAGTGATGCTGTGTCTAAATGCATGCAGTGGCTAGGTAATCGTTTCAGAGCCGTTTATTGCCGAGAATTATACGAAGATGACTGCACGATTACCAATGCGACATAGGTGGGCGGGCGATTTGTTAGTAATGAAAAATTTAGTATTGAAAAGCTTAGTAGTGCAAAGACTAATATTTCAAACCGAAAACTACGTGCAGAAAAAGTGGAGACATTTTATCAAGACGTTTGGTGAGCATCGTTTCTGCTCCGCTACGTGTATCATAAGCGCTGTTGGTTGACAGTGATGTCCCTTGATGAAGTCGGCAGCCTAGGAGGATGACTTGTCGCACGCCCAGTTGCTTATCAGTTATGGCCAAGCGTTTGTCGCCCCCGACCGGCGCTCACACCGTAGTTCAATGTCGGTTCGCTTTCCTGAAGCACCTTTATTGCGTGCAAAAGGAGGGTGTGCCGTTATCAGTGACTCTGTCTCACGCAATCTCATGGCCAAGCAGGCGGGCGATCTAAGCGTGAGAGCCTTTCTGGCTGACTATTTTTCCACACCCGATCATTGGGATGTCAAAACCTCAGCCAACCGCGTACTGCGCGCGCTTAACAGCTGGTGCTACAGCCAAAGCCAGCATGTTCAAGAGGGCAGTTTTGTTTCCTCACTGTCGGCAGTGGTCTTTCGTGGCCGTGAAGCTCATCTCTTTCATATGGGCGATACGCTGGTCTTTCGTTTGCGTGGGGCTGAGTTTGAGCAGTTGAGCCGCGACCATGTCACCGATCTAGGTGGCTACCGCTATCCTTCCAGGGCGCTGGGGATGGATGGCAGCCTGGATATTGACTACACCCACTTAGCGCTAAAGCAGGGCGATTTATTTTTATTCACCACCCAGGGGGTGCGTGGAACCCTGCTGCCCTCTGATTACGTTCGCCTTATTCGCCAGGACGCCAGTGACCTGGATGCCGCCTGCGAGCGTTTAGCCGATGAAGCGCAGCAGCGCGCTCAGGAACGTGGTTATGGCGGCGATCAGTTCTGCTTTCAGCTGGTGCGAATAGATGAACTGCCTGAAGAAGTCACCGAGCACCCAGGGCAGCTGTACGGTGACCTGCCTATTCCGCCCGAACTTTCCCCCGGCGAGCGTTTAGACGGCTTGGAAGTCATCTCCGTGATCGCACGTACTGCCCAATCACGGGTTTATCGCGTGCGGGATGTGCACACCGAGCGGAGAATGGTGATGAAAGCACCGAGCCCTGAACTTTCGTTGCGTAATTCTTACCTGGAGCATTTCCTGCTTCAGCAGTGGGTAGTTGAACGCGTTAACTCCCCCTTTGTCGTGAAGGTAATGGAACCGTCGCGGCCGCGCCGCTATCTCTATTACCTGATGCAGAACGTTCAGGGGGAGTCCTTGCGCCAATGGGCAGAACGCCACCCGCAAGCAAGCCTGATTCAGCGGCTCGACCTTGCCAATCAATTGGGCAAGGCGGTGCAGGCTCTGCATCACCGAGACATTATTCATCAACAGATTCGCCCCGATAATATTCTGGTCGACTCACACGGCAAGCTGGTGCTCACCGATTTCAGCGCCTGCCATATGCGTGACGGTGAAGGGCATCGTGATTCTGGCGAGTTACTCCGGCAAGTCGGGCTTAATGAGCATACCGCCCCAGAGTACGCACTGGGTGACAGCAGCGGTCGGCGCAGCGATCAGTATTCACTAGCGTCCACCGTTTATTGGCTGCTGACTGGCACCTTGCCCTATACGCTGACACCCAATCGGTTGCGCAGCCACACCGATCTTGAAGAGTTGACGTATCGCAGCGCGCGTACCACTAATCCCGAAATCTCTCAGGAATTAGACGACGCACTACGCCGCGCGCTGGACCCGCAGCGGGCGCTGCGGTTTAGGCGCCTTTCTGAATTTTTGCATGCGCTTAGGGTACCGCTTGGGCGGGGAACTGCTCGGGAAGAAAGCCCCCAGGAACCGCGGCGCTTTTGGCAGGGCGTGGCAGGTATCTTGCTGTTATTGCTAGTGCTTACCTGGCTATTGAGATAGCTGTTTTTTGTGAGATAGCTGTTTTTTTGTGGGAGAGCGCTTCAGCGTGAAAAGGGGTGTCGAAGGCACCCCTTAGTCTTGTCAGGCCTCTGGCTTACAGCATAAACGTAGGCAGCTTGCGCGCCACTTTGGCCAGCTTTAGCTTGGCAACTTTGGGCAAGCCATTTTCAAAGGGCGGGAAGTCTTCGCCTTGAATCAGCGGGGAGAGATAGTCTCGGCACGCTTGGGTAATGCCAAACCCGTTCTCAGTAATAAAGTCGCGGGGCATAAATTTCTCTTGGTTGGCCACCTGAGACAGCGGGGCGGAAATCACATCCCACTGGTAAGGTGACTGAGAAATACGGCGAATAGCGGGCATCATGGCGTTCTTGCCCGCCAGCGCCAACGTTACCGCTTCACGGCCCACCGCATAGGCTTGTTCAACGTCGGTTTTAGAGGCCAAATGACGCGCCGCGCGCTGCAGGTAATCGGCCACTGCCCAGTGATACTTGTAGCCCAAATCCTGCTTGATCATGCCGGCCAGTGTCGGTGCAACCCCACCTAATTGACGGTGGCCGAAGGCATCGGTATTGCCCGCATCGGCCAAGAAAGTGCCGTCTTCGTAGCGCGCGCCTTCTGAAACCACAATAACGCAGTAGCCATACTGCTTAACGCATTCCTCAACCCGCGCCATGGCCGCTTTACGGTCAAACGGAATTTCCGGAAAGATAACTAAATGCGGCGGCTCGCCTTCAGCTTGGCCGGCTAAACCGCCGGCGGCGGCAATCCAACCCGCATGGCGGCCCATCACCTCAAGCACAAAGACCTTGGTTGAGGTCGCACACATAGAGGCGATATCCAGCGAAGCTTCCAGGGTCGAGGTGGCAATGTACTTAGCGACGCTACCAAAACCTGGGCTGTTATCGGTAATGGGCAGGTCGTTATCGACGGTTTTGGGAACATGGATGGCGGTCAGCGGATAGCCAAGCTTCTCAGAAAGCTGGGAGACTTTTAAGCACGTATCAGCGCTATCGCCGCCGCCATTGTAGAAAAAGTAGCGAATGTCGTGGGCTTTGAATACGTCAATCAAGCGCTCGTACTGGGCACGATGCGTATCAATATCTTTCAGCTTGTAGCGACAAGAGCCAAAGGCACCGCCAGGCGTGTGGCGAAGGGCAGCAATTGACTCATCGCTTTCTTGGGTAACGTCGATAAGGTCTTCTGTTAACGCGCCAATAATGCCGTTATGACCGGCGTATACCTTGCCAATCTGATCCGGCGCTTGGCGGCAAGCTTCAATAACGCCGCAGGCGCTGGCGTTGATCACGGCGGTAACGCCACCGGATTGGGCGTAAAAGGCATTATGCTGGGCCATAAAAACGTCTCATCTCTTAAAAACAGGTAGGGTAACTTTTACAGCTAAGCGATACGAACGTGCTTAGCGATACAAACGTACATGCTGCAAGGTAACGAAGTGTAGCGCAAAGCCTTGTTGGCTGCATTAGCGACGGCATCAGCCGCTGAATTGTCGGCTTATGCAGGCTAATCCGCGCCGTCCAACTCTTGCTCGCGCTGGGCTAACTGCCAGCCGCCCAGGTCTTTATAGCGATTCACCATGGCGCAAAACAGCTCGGCGGTGCGCTCGGTGTCGTAACGTGCGGAGTGGGCCGCTTTGTTGTCAAACTCAATGCCAGCTGCGCGGCAAGCCCGAGCAAGCACGGTTTGTCCGTAGATCAAGCCTGCCAGTGTAGCCGTATCAAAGCTTGAAAACGGGTGAAAAGGGTTGCGCTTAATGCCACAGCGGTTAACCGCCGCGTTCAAAAAGCCCTGATCAAAGGCCGCATTGTGGCCAACCAAAATAGCGCGGGTACAATCGTGGGCTTTGATTGATTTACGGATCGGGCGAAAAATTTCCCCCAGAGCTTCAGACTCGCTCAGCGCTACCTGGCGGCGTAGCGGGTCGTCTAGATTAATGCCGGTAAAATCGAGCGCAGACTGCTCCACATTCGCCCCCTCAAAGGGATGAATATGGTAGGCATAAGTGGCGTCAGGAAGCAGATTACCCTCCGGATCCATGGTCAAGGTCACGGCGGCTATCTCAAGTACGGCATCGCCTTGGGCATTAAAGCCCCCGGTTTCTAAATCAACGACCACGGGCAGATAACTGCGAAAACGTTGGGCCATTAATTCGCGGGCAATTGCCTCGCTCATGCAGCTCTCCTTAGTGTAAAGCGAGTAAAAAGATTTAAAGCGAGTAAAAAGGTGTGAAGCGAGTAAAAGCGTTAAGGCAAGCAATCAGTCAACATCAGCGGCAAGCTACCGCTTTAAAGGGTGTGATTCTAGCAGCTTTACCCCCCAGGCGTCGTTGACGGTGTTCGCTGGGCATTGAGAACGCTATACTCAACGTTTGTGTCAAAACCAATCGCAAAAGGTTTATCTTTTTAAAGGAGCAAAGAATGTCCGATGTCAAAAAGGTTGTGCTGGCTTATTCAGGCGGCCTGGACACATCCGTAATCGTGAAATGGTTGCAAGAAACCTACAACTGCGAGGTCGTGACCTTTACTGCCGACATCGGCCAGGGCGAAGAGGTTGAGCCAGCCCGCACCAAGGCACAAGCCCTTGGCGTAAAAGAGATTTACATTGAAGATTTGCGCGAAGAGTTCGTGCGTGACTACGTCTACCCAATGTTTCGCGCCAACACTATCTACGAAGGCGAGTACCTGCTGGGCACCTCTATCGCACGCCCGCTGATTGCCAAGCGCTTGATCGAGATTGCCAACGAGACCGGTGCCGATGCTATTTCTCATGGCGCGACGGGTAAAGGCAACGACCAGGTTCGCTTTGAGCTGGGCGGCTATGCCTTAAAGCCAGGCGTTAAAGTGATCGCCCCTTGGCGCGAGTGGGATTTAACCTCCCGTGAAAAGCTGATGGCGTACTGTGAAGAGCACAAAATTCCGGTCGATTTTGCCAATAAAAAGAAAAAATCGCCGTACTCAATGGACGCAAACCTGCTGCATATCTCCTACGAAGGCGGCATTTTAGAAGACCCGTGGGCCGAAGCGGAAGACGATATGTGGCGTTGGAGCGTGTCTCCGGAAGCCGCACCCGATACGCCGACCTACGTTGAACTGACCTATGAAAAGGGCGATATCGTCGCTATCGACGGCGAACCGCTGAAAGCGCACGAAGTGCTCGAAAAACTCAACAAGCTAGGCGGCGACAACGGTATCGGCCGTTTGGATATTGTTGAAAACCGCTACGTGGGCATGAAGTCGCGCGGCTGTTACGAAACGCCAGGGGGCACGATCATGCTGCGCGCTCACCGCGCTATTGAGTCGCTGACCCTGGACCGCGAAGAAGCCCACCTGAAAGATCAGCTGATGCCGAAATACGCTGAAGTGATCTACAACGGTTACTGGTGGAGCCCAGAGCGTCGTATGCTGCAGGCAGCCATTGATGAAACTCAGAAAAACGTCTCTGGCGTTGTGCGCATGAAGCTCTACAAAGGCAACGCTACCGTGGTTGGCCGCAAATCTGATGAGTCGCTGTTTGATGAATCGATTGCTACCTTTGAAGATGACGCGGGTGCTTACAACCAAAAAGATGCCGAAGGCTTTATTAAGCTGAACGCGTTACGTTTGCGCATTGCCGCAGGCAAAGGGCGTAAGCAGGACTAATATGGCAATAGCACCTAGTGAAAATTTCTCATTGAGTGCAAATTGCAGGGAGGCCGCGATAGGGTAAAGCGGGGGTCTTTCGCCATGGCCGGAATATGTTCCCAACAATTCCGGCATTTCCGCCATCCATGGCGGGCAGATGGCGAAAGTAGCGCCCATGGATGGGTTCACAGCGCCCCCGCAGCACCCTAACGCCGCAGTCCAAACTCGTTAAGGAGCCACTGTGTTTAAAAAGGAGCCATCATCATGCTAAAAAAAATATTATCCGGACTCTTTGGTAGTGATCGCCAAGCGGCACCTGGCGCTACCACCAAAGCTTCCGATGGTGTCGAGTACAAAGGCTACTTGATTATCCCTCAGCCGGACAACCAAAGCGGCCAGTACCGTGTGAGCGGCTGGATTCAAAAGCCAGACGCTTCAGGGGAAACGCTTGAACACCGCTTTGAACGCTCAGACATGCTGCCTGCGCGCGACGCCTGCGATGCCATGATGATCACCAAAGCGCAGCGCTATATTGACGAAGTCGGTGAAGCGATGTTTGAGCCAAGCCCACAGCGCGCCAGCGAAACTCAGCACGAAAATAACGCTTAAAGAGTCAATCTATCTGTAACGTCGCGATTTTCAGCGCCGTTTGTAGAGAAATCGCTTAGCAAACATCGTTTAGAAAAAACCGTTTTGGGAAAAGCCCGTTTTGCTATAAAGAGAGAGTCGTATGCGCGTTGTACACCGAGCTTCGCCCTGGCGCTCGCTAATAAATAAAGACGGAAAACTAACCACCACGGCGCTTACTGCTCCGCTCCATAACCTTTTAAACAAAATTTCCTCACCCACGACCTCATTAGCCGATGCCTACGCGTGGCAACTTCCGCTCGTTGAAGCGCTGGTACATTATGATCTTCCTGCCTGGCGTACTGCCCAAATTATTAGTGACCACAATGCTTCGCTTTATCGCCAGGCGATTACCCTATCGCTAAGTGAGATGGAGGCGCAGGGGTGGGGGGCACCGCCGGTTGATTATTGCGTATTGGTACTAGGCTCGGCGGCGCGCTATGAAAGCCTGCTAGGGCCTGACCAGGATAATGCGCTGATTATTGATGATTACCCTGACCACCGGCACGTGGAGATCGATGGCTATTTTCAGGCGTTAGGCGAGCGCTTTACCCAACGCCTGGATGAGGCCGGTATACCGCTTTGCCGTGGCCATGTGATGGCTCGCTGGCCGATGTGGCGCAAACGGCTAAGTGAGTGGCAGGCGCAGTTGGAAATTTGGAGCGCAGACCGTCAGGTTAAACGTGTTCAGCAAACCAATATCTTGCTTGATTTCGCCCCGGTAGCCGGCAATTCGGCGCTTGCTGAGCAGCTAGGCGAGCGCATTGCAACAATACTTCCCAGCGCACCGCTGTTTATGCATGAAATGGCCGCGCTGCTTGATGAGTTGCCGGTGGCGCTGGATCGCCTTGGGCGGCTTGCCTCAAGCCCAAGCCTGGATGCCCCTCACGAACAAGCCCTTAACCTTAAACACCAAGGCTTGCTGTCATTAATTAGTGCAGCGCGCTTGCTCTGTGTGCGCCATCGTCGGCGCGAGATAGGCACCCGCGAGCGCCTGGTCGCCTTGAGCCATACGCCAGATGTGCTAACGGCGGCTCAATCAGGGCTGCTGGTGGCAGCGTTTGAGCGTCTCCAGCAGCGTCTTTTGGATCAACAGCGGTATAACAAAGCCTGTGGCCAAGCGGCAGACGGCTGGGTTGACCTACGCCGCCTGCGTGAGGATGAGCGCCTGCTGTTGAAGTTTGATCTTCAGCAGATTAAAGCATTCGTTCAGCGTGTAAAAAGCGCCTAGCGCCTCGTCAGGGCTTGTTCCTGTCCCTGTCCTTACGAAGGATTAGCAGCATCAGGTGCGGCAGGCAGTTCCAGCGTCAAACAGGCTCCGCCTAAGTGTTTGGCATCTTCTACCCAGAGCCTTCCTCCCAGATGGGCGATAATGCCTCGGCTGATGGGCAGGCCTAAACCGCTGCCTTTGGGGCGCCCGCGTGGAATATCGCTATCTTGCTGTATTTGGTGGAATTTTTCGAACACACGCTCCCGCTCGTCAGCGCTAATGCCGGCACCGTTATCTTCAACGCTTAACCGAAAGTGGCGACGGTGGCGGTAAAGCGCTAGGCGCACTTTGGGCTGATCACGGTCGGCAAATTTACCCGCGTTATCCAGCAGGTTGATAATCACCTGTTCTAAGCGATCCTGGTCGCCAATGACCATCGCCGGGTCAGCCTCTAGGTTCACGTCTAGCTCAATACCACGCTCTTTATGCAGATGCGCAATGGTGTCAATGCTGTGGCGGGCGAGGGCAGCAAGGTCAAGCGGTACCGGGTTAAGGGTTAAGCGGCCGCTCTCAAGGCGGGCAAGATCCAGAATCTCTTCAATCAAGCGTGACAGGCGCTGGCTCTCATGAACAATCACGCCAAGAAAATGCTGGCGCTTCTCCTCAGGCAGTTCGATGCTATCGCGCAGAATTTCTGCAAAGGCGCGAATAGAGGTGAGCGGTGTGCGCAGTTCATGACTGACCATCGCCACAAACTCATCTTTTAACCGGTCCAGCTCGCGCAGCCGCTCGTTAGCGCTGCGTAACTCTTCACCGATTTGCACCAGCTCTTGAGATTTCTGCTCTAAGCGGCGGTTGTACTCAAGGGTCTGTGAGGTGGTATCCAGAATGCTCAGGATCGACTCGATATCCAGCGCCTCGCCGCGCACCACCGAGTTGATGAGTACCCGCGCCGAGGCACTGCCAAGCGACCCTGCCAGCGCTTGCTCGGCACGGGTAATTAACTCGGCGGTGGCGGGTTCATCCGCCGCATAAGCGCTCTTGGTGCTGCTATGGCTAAACACGCGGCGGGTGGTTGGAGCGCCCAGATAACGCACCAGCAGTTCTTTGAGCGCCCCTTGGGTGGTTTGCCCGCGCCATAGTGACGAAGATAGCGCCGTGGTTTGCAGGTTCGGGTGCATGGCTTCGGTAAACAGCGCTGCCTGGGTTTGCTCAAGTGGGGTTGGGCGAGTAAACAGAGAAACACCCACCAGCAGCCCCACGTTGGCCAACATGCTCCACAGCAGCGAATGGGTATAAATATCCCAGTTTTCGAGGCCGAACAAACCATACGGCATCAGCCAGGCAATGCCCCAGGGGCCTTCGGTAAGCAGGGCGGCATCCAGCCAGCCCGACTGGGCAAAGCCGGGCAGCAGCAAGGTATAGCACCACACCAGGAAACCAGCGATTAAGCCAATAGTGGCCCCCTGGCGGGTAGCGCCGCGCCAGTAAAGGCCAATTAACATCGCCGGGGCAAACTGCGCAGCCCCAGCAAAGGAGACCAGCCCAATCGTCACCAGGCTGTAGGAGTCGCCAATTAGCGCGTGGTAGAGATAGCCAAGCAGCAGAATCAGCACAATGGCCACGCGGCGAATGCCCAGCAGCCAACCGGCCAGCTCGCCCCGGGTGCTAAGGTGCAGGCGGCGGGAGCGCAGCAACAGCGGCATAATCAGCTGGTTGCTGACCATCGTGGAAAGCGCAATGGTTTCCACAATCACCATGCCCGTTGCCGCAGAAAGGCCGCCGATAAACACCAGCAGCGGCAGCCCTTCAAGCCCCGCTGAAAGCGGCAGCGTTAGCACAAAACTGTCGGGGTCATCGGTGCTGCCGCCCAGCAGCAGGCCGGCTAATGCAATCGGAATAACAAACAGGTTGATCAGCAGCATGTAGAGGGGGAAAAGCCAGCTTGCCCGCGTTAAATGCTGCTCATCGACATTTTCGACCACCAATACCTGAAACTGGCGGGGCAGGGTTAAAAACGCCAGAAACGCCAGTACCAGCATACCTACCCAGCCGGTAACCCCGCCCGGTGCATTGTCCAGCCGCATACTGTCTACCAGTGCAGGCGTGGCCGCAACCTGTGCAAAAAGCGCCGCCGGGCCTTCAAACATCACGAACACCACAAACACGCCAACGGCCATAAACGCCACCAGTTTGACCAACGATTCCAAAGCGATGGCTGCCACCATGCCTTCGTGGCGTTCACTGGCATCCAGGTGGCGTGTGCCAAATAAGATGATAAACACCGCCAGCACCAAAGCGACCCAGAGGGATTTATCCATCCAGAAGCGTTCATCCATCAGGGTGGCGTTGGCGGTATCAGGGTAATTAATCAACACTGCGTGGCTAACGGTAATCGCTTTTAACTGCAGGGCGATATAGGGGGTGATCGTGATTAGCGCCATTAAGGCCACCAGCGCTCCTAAGCTGGTGCTTTTGCCGTAACGGGCGCTGATAAAATCAGCAATGGAGCTGATTCTCTGGCGGGCGGCGATGCGCACCATTTTGCGGATTACAAAAGGGGCCATCAGCATTGCCAGGGTAGGGCCCAGGTAAATAAGTAGAAAGCTGGGGCCATACTCCGCAGCGCGCCCGACGCTGCCGTAGAAGGTCCAGGCCGTGCAGTAAACCGCGATAGAAAGGGCATATACCGTTGGTGAACCAATAATCGAGCGGCCCTGTTCGGCGCGTCGGTCGCCCCAGGCGGCGACCACAAATAACAGTGCCAAATAGCCAAAGGCCGTGCCGAGAATAATCAGCTCTGTACGCATGGTCAGTGCCCCGCGCGGTGTTCCATTAGCCAGGCGGTTAAGCCAATCACTACCGCCCAGGCGCTAAACAAATACAGCGGTAGCCAGCCCACGTTAAAAGAGGGTAGACGGTCCACCACAATAATCAGCGGCGGGCAGAACAGTAATAGGGCGATAGCGACTAACGCCATCAAACGCTCTGCTTTACGTGATTTCACGCCTGAAGGTTTCATAAGGTTACGTGTTGCATAATGTTAAGCGGTTCATGAGGCACTGGCATCCTGTCGGTCAAAGGCATTGGCCTGCAGCGCTAGCAACTGCTCTAGGGTGTCTACACCGCGGGCTTCCAAGCGGGGCAGCAAGGCTAGCCATAGCTCGGCGGTAACGCGGGCATCGCCTAGGGCAGTGTGGCGTGTGCCTGGCGGAAATGCCAGATCATAGCGCTTTGCAAGGCTATCCAGGTCGTGCCCGTCTAAGGCTTCATCCAGCGCCCGCGAAATCAGCAGGGTGTCGATGACAGGAATATCAAAAACGACACCTTTGTGACTGATAGCGAGTAGATCAAAGGCGGCGTTATGCGCCAGCAATACGGCTTCGCCTACGTAGTCGCGAAAGCGGGTAAGTACGATATCCAGCGGTGGCGCGCCAATCACATCCGCATCGGTGAGGCCGTGAATCGCCGTGCTGGCAGGCGGGATTGGCCGCTTTGGGTCAACTTTTTGATCGAAGGCTTCGCTTGCCAATAAACGGGCGTTGACCACGCGGCAAGCCCCCAAGCTGATGACCGTATCGCCACGGCGCAGCTCAAGCCCGGTGGTTTCGGTGTCAAAGGCGACCACTTCCAGGCTGCGCAACGAGCGGCTGGCCAGTGCCTCATCCGGCGGGGGCAGGTCAGCAATGCCAAAGTCGTGGAACTCGGGGCGCGGCGGTGCCGTTTCCCTGGGCGGGCCGACCCGTTCCATGGCGGGCAGGGGAAGGCGCAGGCGGGCATGAACGCCATCGGCGTCGGCCAGGCTCCAAATATCGCTGGCGTGTTGGCGCAGTACATCCGCAACGGTAGGGTTGAGCGGCAACGAGGCCAGCGGTTGCTGGCGCCATTCGGCCAGTTCGTGTTCGGGTATCGCTTTGCCGTGCCATATAAGATCCAGATAGACACGTTTATTACCCAGGCATATTTCTCCCTCAAAGCCGCTGTCGGGAAGGTGGGCGTTTAAATGTTTGACGAGTGAGTCAAACAGTGCGATTAGCGCGGGCGCATCGCCTTTAAACCAAGCCGGCATGCCGACTGGGGTGATTAGGCGGTGTTCGGGATCAAGGCGCTCATCCAAGGCCTGCCAGAAGTCGTTCGACCACATGGGCGTTAAACGCTCCCCTTGATGCTGCAGGTCGTCGAGCAACTGGCCAATTTTGGCAACGTTGTCACCTAATGTGGTGCCTTCCTCGTGAATAACGCGCTCAAACCGTTGGCGCAGCAGTGACGTATCAGCATCGCTTTGGTGGCGCAATTGAATCAGCGCATCGGCGGCACTGGTCAGGCTGGCGGTATGTTGACGCAGCGGTGTCAGCATATCGGCAAGTTCGGCTCTTACCCCCATTTCACTCGACCACGAGGCGGTGGCGTCGCTAAAGGTCAGCAGCGTTTCGCCGTTGCTGCCCGGCACGCGGCGCAGGATCACTTTTAGCCAGCGGTCATCGCAGGGGGCTAGCAGTTCTCTGGGCGAGCCGTCGTTAGGCAGCTGGCTGAGCGCTTGCTGCAAACTGGCAACGGGCAAAAGTGCTTCTAAGCGCTTACCTAAACCAAGGCCGGTATTGCCAACAAAGAAGTCTTCCGCGGCCTGATTAAATAGCATCAGGCGGCGGTGGTGGTCACACAGCAGTAGCGGCGTTTCGAGCACTTGCAGTAGCGTTTCAAGTTCCTGGCGAATGCGGGCGGCGCTGCGTGCGCCTTCGGCATGGGCAGTGGCCAGGCGGCTGCGATCTGCCCGCCAGCTCTCGCGCACACGGCGTAGATCAGGCCCGAGCCCTTTTAACCAGCCTTCGGGTGGGTGTTCGTCGCGGGCATCAGGGTTAGCGACTAAGCGCGCCAGCTGCACCTGTAAGTGGCGCAGCGGCGTAAACAGCATGCGTTCAAGCAGTAAGCCCACCAAGAAGATCGTCGCGCCGCCGGAAAAACTGCCCAGCCATAGGGCTATTCTTGTCCAGCCCGTGGGGGCGAGCTGGGCATCCAGCCAAGCAGCAAAAATAGCGCCGCCCAGCAGGCTGATACCGCTGAGCAGAAGCCATAGGCCAATCAGGCGCTGGCGTTTAGGTAGCCCGCCTCGGGTCATGGCTGTTCCTCAATCAGCAGCGCTTTAACTTTCTCGACCAATGCTTGGGTGGAGAAAGGCTTGGTGATGTAGTCATCGGCACCCAGCGCCATGCCTTTTTCCCGTTCAACATCACGCCCGTGAGCGGTCAGCATAATAATGGGAAGCTGGGCGGTGGCCGCTTCACTGCGCAGCCGTTCCAACACGTCAAAACCGCTAATCCCCGGTAGGCTTATGTCGAGTAGCAGTAAATCGGGCTGGCTATCGTTGACGCGCGCCAGGGCTTGTTCACCGTCTTCGGCAGTCACGACCTCGAATCCCGCTTGCTCCATCAGAAATTCAATAGATAGAACAATGTTGGGTTCATCATCGACCACAAGCACTTTGGCCATGGAACTCTCCTGTCGTTATTTGTTGTTCGTGTTAGCGCTGCCAGGATATCTCGCAGGTAATTCGCTGGTACAAGAGTGATCGCTATTTATGTAAGCGCTATTTAGATATTTTGCTATGTAGTGTAGTCAGGCTATGTAGTGTAGTTAGACAGAGAAGGGCGGCCAAGACGACCTTGGCCGAATGCAGGCAATCAGTATTGCTAGAAGCAAGATTGCTGGGAAGCGTGGGTTAGCGGGAGGCGTGGGTTAGTAGTAGGAAAAGTAGGAAGCAGGGGTAAATGGATAGCACGGGAAAAATAGACGATATAAGCCGTATGGCGTAAGACTTTAGGATTAATTCAGGCCGTTGAAATTGTATTCTTATTAACTTCACAGTTAACTGATAAATACTTTGTATGTTGAAAGCGTTGTTCCCCCCTAGGTCAGTCGCTAGGGTTAATAAGTAGCGCTAGTGAAAATAGCGAGTAAAAAAGCAAGTAAAAAAAAGCACGTCAATAACGACCAGCAAACCATACCAAAGGAGCAGTGCCCATGAGTGCTATCTTACTGCTAGTGGTAGGTCTTGGCGCAATGGCCTTGGGGTACTTTGTGTACTCCAAGTTCATTGCCGAGAAGATCTATCAACTAGATCCTGATTTCAAAACCCCTGCCCATGAGTTTGAGGATGGCATTGATTATGTGCCAACCAATCGGTTTGTCTTGTGGGGCCATCACTTTACCTCTGTGGCAGGCGCGGCCCCCATTGTGGGCCCGGCTATTGCCGTTATCTGGGGTTGGGCACCGGCCTTTTTATGGGTGGTGTTCGGCACGATTTTCTTTGCCGGTATCCACGATTTCGGTGCCATTTGGGCCAGCGTGCGCAACAAAGCCAAATCGGTGGGCGCTTTAACGGGTGATGTGGTCGGTAAGCGTGCCCGCAGTATCTTTATGATCGTTATCTTCCTGGTATTACTGATGGTTAACGCGGTATTTGCCGTCGTCATCGCCGGGCTGATGATGAATTTCCCAAGCGCGGTAGTGCCGGTTTGGGGGGCCATTATTGTGGCGCTGATTATTGGCCAACTGATCTACCGCCGGATTTTGAGCCTGGCGCTCGTCTCTTTGATTGGGGTTGGGGCGCTTTATGCATTGATCGGCATTGGGCCTTCGGTACCCATTCAAATGCCGGCTGAAGTAGGCGGTATGTCGGGTAATGCGGTGTGGATTTTAATTCTGTTTGGCTACGCGGCGATTGCTTCACTGCTGCCGGTATGGATGCTGCTTCAGCCGCGGGATTATATTAACGGCTTACAGCTATTTATTGGTTTGCTCATCTTGTATGGCGCGTTGGTCCTGTTGAACCCGGTGCTGGTAGCGCCTGCGTTTAATAGCGATGTGCCAGCGGGTACGCCGTCATTAATACCGTTGCTGTTCGTGACCATTGCGTGCGGTGCAATATCTGGCTTCCACGGGCTGGTTTCTTCAGGCACAACGTCTAAGCAGCTGAACAAAGAGACCGATGCGCGCTTTGTAGGTTATTTCGGTGCGGTGGGCGAAGGCATGCTCGCACTGGCAGCCATTTTGGCAGCAACGGCCGGTTTTGCCACCTTGGGCGATTGGCAGGCCATGTACTCTGCCTTCGGCCAGGGGGGCGTTAATGCCTTTGTGGAAGGTGGTGCCTTTATTATCCATAACGGCCTTGGCTTGCCGGAAGTAACCGCTGCTACGCTATTAACCGTCATGGCTGCGCTCTTTGCAGGCACCACGATGGATACTGGCTTACGCCTGCAGCGCTATATTTTCCAAGAGTGGGGCGACATCTATAATCAGCAGTGGATGAAAAAGCCCGCCATTGCCACGGGCTTGGCAGTAGGAACCTGCTTGCTGCTTGCGTTTGGCGCGGGCGGTGCTGATGGTTCCGGCGGCTTGATCATCTGGCCGCTGTTTGGCACCACTAACCAACTGTTGGCAGGCCTGACGCTGCTGGTGATTACCGTGATGTTGGTACGCATGAAGCGCCCCATGTGGTTTACCTTAGCGCCGCTGTGCTTCCTGCTGGTGATGACCATTTTGGCGCTACTCATGCAGCTGCGCACGTTCTGGAACCAGGGCAACATGTTCCTGCTGGTGCTGGATATTGTCGTGCTGGTAGCGGCTATTATGGTCGCGATGGAATGTGCCTCAGCGCTTAAGCGTTCTCGCGCTGAAATGGCTGCTCAAGGCGATTAACGCTGCTATTGCATGTTAGTTAAGCGATAAGGGAGTAAACGTTATGCACGATGACCCGTTACACGGGTCGTCGTCGCGTCGTGACAAGTTACGGGCCTGGTTAAACCAGGCCCGCTTCTTCACGGAAGAGGTGTATAGTTCGCGCTATCGGGGTGCCATTGCCCGGGCGCGACGCGACGAAGACGACCTGTTTATGCTGCTGGTGTTCTCTGAAATGATGGGCCTGCAGAACCCAGCCTCTTACTACACCCTAGAGCTTCAGCCGCTGCTGCTGGAGCGTTTTCACGACTGGCACAGGCGTATGGGGATGGAACACTCACCTTTAGACCATTTCCGCTGCTGTTAAACACCGCGGTTGTTAGCGATAGAGAGGAACGCCATGCAAGCACTACTTAACCGTCGCCTGCTTTGGGTCGGTGGCAAAGGGGGCGTGGGGAAAACCACGGTGGCGGCTTCGTTAGCGGTGCTTGCCGCTAGCCGCGGCAAGCGGGTGCTGGTGGTCTCCACCGACCCCGCCCACAGCCTTGGCGATGTGTTTGATCGCCCGTTAGGCGATGTGCCCAGGCGTCTGCTACCTAATCTTGATGCCATGGAAATCGACCCTGACATTGAGGTGGAAGCCCACTTGCAGCGGGTAACCCAGCAGATGCGCCGCTACGCTGCGCCTGAAATGATGCAAGAGCTAGAGCGCCAGATGCGTCTGACGCGCCAATCACCCGGCACCCAGGAAGCCGCTTTATTGGAGCGCTTGGCGCGCTTGATGATCGATGACACCGCACCTTACGACCTGATTATTTTCGATACGGCACCCACCGGCCATACGCTAAGGCTATTAACCTTGCCCGAAGCCATGGCCGCCTGGACCGATGGCCTGCTGGCGCATAATCGCAAATCTGCTGAGTTGGGCAAAGTGTTGGGCCACCTGACGCCTAAGCGTGGCCGCGACGTAGCAACGCCTTTCGATGACCCCAGCGAAGACCCGCTGGATGATTTAGACGAGCGTACCCGCGATGTCGCTAAAACGCTGATCAATCGCCGCCGCTTATTTCATCAAGCCAGACGCCGCATTGAAGACCCCAAGGCGTGTAGCTTTCTGTTTGTGATGACCCCCGAGCGTCTACCAATTTTAGAGACAGACCGCGCCGTTAAAGCGCTTGAAGAGGTTAATATACCCGTGGCAGGCACGCTGATTAACCGCGTGATACCCGCCGATGCAGATGGGGCTTTTTTGCAGGCAAGGCGTGAGCAGGAAGCGAGCTACCTTGCGCGTATTGATACGCTGTTTGCCCGTTTGCCGCGGCCTAGGTTGCCCTGGCTGCCCACCGATGTTCAAGGCATTGAGGTGTTAGAAATGCTGGCCGGCAAGCTTGAACAACAGGGTTTTTAATGCGGGTATTACTGTTATCTGCCTATGAAGCCGTGAGCCACCGTTACTGGGCTGAGAGCTTAATGGCCCAGTTAGATGACATCTCGTGGACACTCCTGAGCTTGGCGCCGCGGCATTTTGCCTGGCGTATTCGCGGCAACCCGCTGAGCTGGCTGCTAAAAGAACATGACACTTTGAGTCAGCACTATGATGCGGTGCTAGCCACGTCGATGGTGGACTTGGCAACGCTGGTCGGGCTGTTTCCGCAGCTTGGCCGAGCGAAAAAGATCGTCTATTTCCACGAAAACCAGTTTGCCTATCCGGAATCTAGCGACCAGATGCCACAAGTAGAGGCCAAGATGGTCAACCTTTACTCGGCGCTGGCGGCAGATTGCGTGGTGTTTAACAGCGCCTATAACCGCGATTCTTTTATTGACGGTGCACGAGCCTTTCTGAAAAAAATGCCTGAAAACCTGCCTGCGGCTAAGCCACTAGAAGCGCTGCGGGAGCGGGCCAGGGTATTGCCGGTGCCCATTGCTGATGGTTCAGAAACTGGCCAGCAAATGGCTGTAAATAAAACAGTTCCACAGCGCATTGTCTGGAACCACCGCTGGGAGTATGACAAAAACCCTGACGACTTCTTTGCCGTACTGTTTGCATTAAGCGATGCCGGGGTGGCCTTTGAGCTGGCGGTGCTGGGTCAGCGCTTTCGTCAAGCGCCCGCCATTTTTGACGAGGCAGAGCGGCGCTTGGCAAGGCACATCGTGGCGTGGGGGCCGCAGCCAGAACCTGCTTATCGCGAGTTGCTGGAAAGCGCGGGCATTGTGGTCTCGACCACGTGGCATGAGTTTCAGGGCTTAGCGATTATGGAGGCGGCTCAGCGCGGGGCGCTGCCGCTGGTGCCTGATAGGCTCTGTTTCCCTGCACTTTACCCGCCTGCCTATCGCTATGATGGCTCTCGGGAAGGGCTGTATGCGCGGCTTAATGCTTGGCTAACCGTTCCCGCTAGCCGCCCTGAAGCACTCGATACCACCGCGTGGGAGTGGCCCGCGTGGCGCGAGGCCTACCGCCAACTGCTAGTAAGTTCAGCGTGAGGGTGTCAAGCGATTTAAGCGGCTAAGCACGTTCCGGCTAAGCAAGTTCGATTAAGCACGTTCGATTAAGCAAGCTCGGTTTTGTCTTTGTAGTCGCACAAATCCTCAATAAGGCAGCTACCACAGCGGGGCTTGCGGGCAATGCAGGTGTAGCGGCCATGCAGAATCAGCCAGTGGTGAGCGTCTTGTAGAAAGGCTTTAGGCACATGACGCAGCAGCTTTTGCTCAACTTCTAACACATCTTTACCTTTGGCGATGCCGGTGCGATTAGCAACCCGGAAAATATGCGTATCCACCGCCATGGTGGGCTGGCCAAACGCCGTGTTGAGAATCACATTGGCAGTTTTACGGCCAACGCCCGGCAAGGCTTCCAGCGCTTGGCGGGTTTGGGGCACTTCGCCGCCGTGCTGATTGACCAGCAGGTGGCAGGTTTTCATCAGGTTTTCGGCTTTGGTGTTGTATAAGCCAATGGTTTTGATATGCGCTTTCAGCTCGTCGATACCTAACTCAATAATCGCTTGGGGGGTATTGGCAACAGGGTAGAGGCGTGCGGTGGCTTTATTGACCCCTACATCGGTGGCCTGAGCGGAAAGCAGCACGGCGGCAAGCAGCTCAAACGGCGTGTTCCAATTAAGCTCAGTGGTGGGGTGGGGGTTCTCTGCCTGAAGGCGAGCAAAAATCTCATGGCGCTTTTGGGCATTCATGGCGGGACTCTTTTTTTTGATACGAGCTATGTTGATAAAAGCTATTTAATCGTGCCGGTGACCCGCACGCGGCGCTCAGCGCGAGGCATTGCCGCCACGGGCTTGGCGCGAGCTGCGCTGCGTTGATCAATGGCGTTTTTCAGGGCGATTAGCATACCTGCCACAAAGAACGCTCCTGGCGGCAGCACGAAAAACAGAAACTGGTAGTCGTCGGCAAGGGTGAGTTGCCAATTCGCGGCGTGTGGCCCAAATAGCAGCGCCATATCGCTAAACAGCGTGCCTTGGCCGAGTAGCTCGCGCAGCGCGCCCAGCACGACCAGCACGGCACCAAAACCTAAGCCCATCATAAAGCCATCAATGGCAGCAGGCAGCACCGGCTGACGGGAGGCAAACGCATCGGCGCGGCCGAGAATGGCGCAGTTGGTGACAATCAGCGGAATAAAAATCCCCAACACCTGGTAAAGCGGGTAGGCGTAGGCGGCCATCAGCAGCTCTGCGCAGGTAACAAAGGCGGCAATCACCATCACAAAAGCGGGCAAGCGCACCGCATTGGGTACCTGGTGTCGAATCAGCGAAATCGCGGTGCTGGCGCTCACCATTACCAGCAGCGTGGCGATCGCCAGGCCCAGCGAATTAACCACGCTGCCGCTAACGGCTAGCAGCGGGCATAGCCCCAGCAGTTGAACCAATGCAGGGTTATTCGACCACAGCCCATCTCGGGCGAGTTCGCGCCATTGGCTTATGGGGCTGAGGCTCATGTGCTTGGCTCCTCAAAGGTCATCGGTAGCGGCGTGTCGGCGGCGTATTGCAATGCCCTGTGAACGGCATTCACCACGGCGCGAGGGGTGATCGTCGCGCCGGTAAAGGCGTCAAAATGGCCGCCGTCTTTACTCACTGCCCAGCCGCCCGGCGGTAAACTATCAAGCCCCAGGCCATTAAACTGAGTGATCCAGTCGCTGCGGCTGCGTTCAATGTCATCGCCTAACCCTGGCGTTTCCTGGTGCTGGGTAACGCGTACGCCGCTAATACGCTGCTGCTCGTCAATGCCGATCAGCAGGCGAATTTCGCCGTTATACCCCTGCCGGGTGACCACCGGTAAAATCACCGCGCTAGCGGCATGACCGTTCTCGCTGCCGCTTACCCACCAGCCTTGGCTACCATTTTTAAGCCCGAGCGCTGCTGGGTTGGGAAGCGTAAAGGTGCTTTCCAGCACTTGGGTGACGGGCGTATTCGCCAGCGCTTCAGGCAGCACTTCCTGAAGCTGCCGGTGCTGATAAGCCAGCTGGTGCGTTTCTATGCGTTCGGCGGTTAGCGCGCGAGTAAGCGCAACGCTGCCCGCGGTTATCAAAGCAAAGGTGCCCAGCGCGAAGGCACCGCGCTGCATGGCTTGAAAGAGCGTCATGGCTGCTCTCCCGGCTTTCCTGATGGGGCTCTTTGCTGACCAGTGGGGCGCGGCACGCTATACAAATCCAGTAATGGCACACACAGGTTCATCAGCAAGACCGCAAACGCTACCGCATCCGGGTAGCCGCCAACGGTGCGAATAATGATAATCAGCGCGCCAATGCCAGCCCCATAGAGTAGTTTGCCGCGACGGCTAGTGGCGGCGGAAACCGGATCAGTGGCGATAAAGAACGCCCCAAACAGCGTGGCTCCAGTGAGCAGGTGAAACAGCGGTGAAGCAAAGTGGCTGGGGTCGCCAAGATAAAACAGCGTGGCCAGTAGTAATACGCTGCCAAGCATTGCCACCGGTATATGCCAGCTAATAATTCGCTTCGCCAGCAACAGCACCCCACCCGCTAGCCAAGCAAGCGCCACCCACCGCCAGGCACTTAGCGTGCCATTCGGCAGTGGGTTGGTCGCCCAAAACTCGCTGGCCAGCACGGCGTCACCTTTGTGCTTAAAGGCATCGAGGGGTGTGGCACCGCTTAAACTGTCTAGCTGCGCGGTTGGCAGCGTGCCGGTAATTTGCGCCCATAAGCCACTCGGTAGCAGTTCCTGGGGCGGTGCCCATAGCGTCATATAGGTAGGGAACGACACCAATAGCAGCGCATAGCCCACCATGGCGGGGTTAAACGGGTTATGCCCCAAACCGCCGTATAGCTGTTTGGCGACCACAATCGCCGCGACCATACCGACGCCGATAAGCCACCAGGGGCTGGCAGGGGGTAGCGATGCGCCCAGCAAAACGCCGGTTAGCAGGGCGCTGGAATCATTAAGCGTTACCCGTATGGGGCGCTTGCGTAGCCGCAGCACGGCGGCTTCAAGGGCAACACCAAAAGCGGCGGCGAGCACTACATTGCTGATAACTCCAAGGCCGAAGAAGTAGCTCATGGTGGCGATGCCTGGCAGGGTTGCCACTATCACCCAGCGCATTAAGCTTGCCGTTGGCGGCACGTCATTCGCCGTAGCGGCGTCTTTTACGCTTGAGGCGTGCATCATGCTCATGATGACTCCTCGCTAGACGGCTGTTCGCGCGCCTGGGCAAGCTGCAGTTCGGCTGCCTTTAAGTTCTCCTGGGCGGTGGCAAGCTGCATTTCTAGGTCATCCAAGGGCTGTTTGGGGTCTTCTTGGGCGACGCGCGCCAAGGTTTTTTCAGCTTTTTTAACCGACGCTTTGGCGGCGGCATGGGCGATGCGCAGGCCACGTAAATCGACCTTTTCGCTGCTGGCGGCACTGCTGGTGGTGCTGTTAGTAGACGTGCGACGCTGCTGAGACTTACGGGCCTCCTTGCGTGCCTGTTTTTCAGCCTCTTCCCGCGCCAGCCGTGCTTGACGAAACTCAAAGCGGTGTTTGGCGTGCTCTGCTTTTGCTGTCTCAATGCGCTGCAGGCGTATCCGGCGCTTAGCCTCGCGGTAATCCACCACCAGCGGAATATGGCTGGGGCAGACGTAGCTGCAGGCACCGCACTCAATGCAGTCGAACAGATGATAACGTTCCAATTTGGCATTGTCTTCGGCACGGGCGTACCAGTGCAGCTGTTGTGGCAGCAGTGCCACCGGGCACACGCTTTCGCACTCGCCGCAGCGTATGCAGGGTGATTCCGCTGGGGCAGGCGGAAATTCTTCAAGCGTTGCCGCGATTAAACAGTTGGTAAGCTTGGTAACCGGCGTATCGAGCGTTGGCAGCGGCGTTCCCATCATGGGGCCGCCTTGAATGACTTGTTTTAATTCTGAGTGATTCAGTCCCGCTGTCTCCAGCAGTTCTTTGATAGAGGTGCCGAGCCGCACCCAGCGATTGCCGGGCTGGGCGATGGCATCGCCCGTTAGCGTGACAATTCTAGCAACGAGCGGCTGACCATCGCGCACCGCCTGCAGCACTGCCAGCAGCGTGCCAGGGTTGTGGCAAAGCACGCCTACGTCAGCGGGTAACCCGCCGCTGGGTACGTCTAGGTTTAGCAGTTTTTTAATGAGTTGGCGTTCGCCGCCGCTGGGGTAGCGGGTGGGAATTGTTTTTAGCTCAGCAGTGATTGGCTGGCTAGTTGACAGGACGAGCGGCAGCGCGTGCTTCAGCGCTTCAATGGCCTCGGGTTTGTTATCCTCAATGCCAATCACAATATGCTGCGCGCCGCACAGCTTGGCGATGATCTGTGCGCCTTCGAGTACCTCGCCCGCGTAATGGCGCAGGGTAAGATCATCGGCGGTGATATAGGGCTCGCACTCGGCGGCGTTAATCACCAGGGTGTGAATCGCATGCCGCTCGATTACCCGGGCTTTGATATGGGTAGGGAAACCGGCACCGCCCAGCCCGACAATGCCGCTCTCGTTCAAGCGCTCAAATAGCGCATAGGGTTCGGTGCGTTGCCAGTCCAGTGGTGGCAGCCGCTGCCACGCATCTTGCCCATCGCTTTCAATGGTGATGTGGGTCGCGCTAACGTCGCTCACCGTGCCGCTGATACTGGCGTGCAGGTCGCTTGAGATCATGCCTTCACGTTTGGCAATCACGCTGCCTACTTTGACCGCATCGCCCGGCATTACGCAGGGCGTGGCCGCCTGGCCGCTGTGCTGCTGCAAGGGCAAAGTGACGCGGTTGGGCAGCGGCGCTTCAATCAGCGCAGCTTGGTTGGAGCGCTGTTTGCGTTCAGGCGGGTAAATGCCGCCTGGGAAGTCAAAGGCGTTCGACATCAGTGCTCTCTTAACGGACTCTCTTAACGGACTGTCTTAAACGGACTGCCCTGAAGTGGACTGCCCAGAAGCGGATTGCCCTGAAGCGGACTGCCCTGAAGCGGACTGCCCTGAAGCGAATTGGCGGTCGCTGGCAATTAACCCTGGCGAGTGCGCCACTACCGGCTGCCAGTGGGTGAGTGGGGCAGAGCGCGGCAGCATATCAATGCAGTCTACCGGGCAGGGGTCAAGACACAGATCGCAGCCGGTGCATTCGTCTCTAATCACGGTATGCATTAATTTAGCCGCGCCGATAATCGCATCGACCGGGCAGGCTTGAATGCACTTGGTGCAGCCAATGCACTCCGCTTCGCGGATAAACGCCACCTTGGCTTCGCTTTGTGCTTCGCCGTCAAGGGGTTCAGGTTGGCGGCCGAGCAAATCGGCAAGGGCGTGAATGGTGGCTTCACCACCCGGTGGGCATTTATTCAGCGCATCACCCTGGTTAATGGCCTCGGCGTAAGGGCGACAGCCGGGGTAGCCGCACTGGCCGCACTGAGTTTGCGGCAGTAATGCATCAATTTGTTCCACTAGCGGGTTATCTTCGCGCTTAAAGCGCTCGCTAACCACGCCCAGCAGGGCACCAAAACCAATGCCCAAGCCGGTTAGTACCGCAATGGCGCTCAGAATGCCGATAGCATCAAATGTGTCACTCATTGCGCGCTGCCTTCATCCCTGTGCTAAGTATCACCCTCGTACCAGCCCTGAAAAACCCAGAAACGCTAGTGACATTAGACTAGCAGTCACCATCGCAATCGCAGCCCCCTGGAAGGGTTTGGGGATGTCCGCCCCCGCTAACCGTTCGCGCATGGCGGCAAACAGCACCAAAATCAGCGAGAAGCCTAGTGCTGCGCCCAAGCCATAAAGCGTGGTGTGAAAAAAGCTTAACTCACGGTTTAACGACAGCAGCGCAACCCCCAACACCGCGCAGTTAGTGGTGATTAGCGGTAGGAAAATGCCCAGCACTTGGTGCAGCAGCGGGCTCAACTGGCGAACCATGATTTCGGTAAATTGCACCACGGCGGCGATCACCACAATAAAGCTGATAGTGCGCAGGTAAGTGACCTCCAGCGGCACCAGCAGCCCATGATAGACCACGAAGCTAGCGGCCGACGCCAGGGTCAACACAAACGTGGTGGCCAGGGACATGCCCATGGCCGACTCCAGTTTATTGGAGACGCCCATAAAGGGGCACAGGCCCAAAAACTGAACCAGTACGAAGTTGTTGACCAGCGCAGTGCTGATCAAAATGATAAACAGCTCACTCATAGCGGCGCAGCACGCAGTGCCCTACGTTACCCGCTGGCCCGGCTCAGCACCGGTATCGGGGGAAAGTAGATAGATGCCGTCTTCGTTGGCAGAGGCTAATACCATGCCTTCAGACATGCCAAAGCGCATTTTACGCGGCGCTAGATTGGCCACCATCACCGTTAAGCGGCCTTCCAAGGCTTCCGGCGCGTAGGCTGAACGAATGCCAGAGAAGACGTTGCGGGTTTCGCCGCCTAGGTCTAGGGTCAATTGCAGCAGTTTGTCGGCACCTTCTACATACTCAGCTTTGGCAATGCGGGCAATGCGCAGGTCAACTTTGGCAAAGGTTGCAAAGTCGATTTCCTCAGCGATAGGTTCTTCCGCCAGCGGGCCTTTGGGCGCTTCTTTCAGCTTTTGCTCTTCCACCAGATCTTCCTTCGAGGCTTCAATCATGGCGTCGATTTTGTCGCGTTCAACGCGGGTCATCAGCGGCTTGAATTTATTGATCGAATGGGTGGTCAGTATGCGTTGGCGAGAGTGCCAGTCTAACGACTCGATATTCAGGAATTGACGCGCTTCTTCAGCCATGGCGGGCACTACTGGCGCTAGGTAAACCATCAGCTGGCGGAACAGGTTAATGCCGACTGAACATATTTCCAGCACTTCCTCATCGTGGCCATCTTGTTTGGCCAGTGCCCAGGGGGCTTTATCAGCAATATAGGTGTTGGCTTCGTCTGCCAACTCCATGATTTTACGCATTGCCCGGCTAAATTCGCGTGCTTCAAAGTCTTCGGCAATGTCGTCACCGGCGGCAATAAAGCGGGCGACCAGCTGTGGTTCAGCGCAGTGGGCTGAGAGATTTCCACCGCCAAGCTTCTTAACAAAACCGGCACAGCGGCTGGCAATATTAATCACTTTGCCGACTAAATCTGAGTTTACCCGTGCGGCAAAATCGTCCAAATTCAAATCCAGGTCGTCGACTTTAGACGTGAGTTTGGCAGCAAAATAGTAGCGTAAGTATTCTGGATTCAAGTGATCGGCGTAGGTGGCGGCTTTAATAAAGGTGCCGCGGGATTTCGACATCTTGGCGCCGTCTACTGTCAGAAAGCCGTGGCAATTGACCGCAGTGGGCGTGCGCAGGTCAGCGCCATGCAGTATGGCGGGCCAGAACAGCGCGTGGAAGTAGACGATATCTTTGCCGATAAAGTGATACACCTCGGCTTTCGAGTCTTTGTTCCAGTAGCTGTCGAAGTCGATACCTTCGCGCTCACAAAGATGCTTAAAGCTGGCTAGATAGCCAATGGGGGCATCCAGCCAAACGTAGAAGTATTTGCCGGGTGCATCGGGAATTTCAAAGCCAAAGTACGGCGCATCGCGGGAGATATCCCACTCGTTAAAGCCAGATTCAAACCACTCCATCAGCTTATTGCGGATTTGCGGCTGAACGTGGCCATCATCAATCCAACCCTGTAGGAAATCGGCAAAGTCGGGCAGCTTAAAGAAGTAGTGGGTCGAAGTGCGTACTTCAGGTGTGGCACCTGAAATAGCTGAAACGGGGTTAATTAAGTCGGCGGGGGTATAGGTCGCGCCGCACTTTTCGCAGTTGTCGCCGTACTGGTCATCTGAGCCGCACTTCGGGCAGGTGCCTTTAATAAAGCGGTCAGCTAGGAACAGGCCTTTTTGGGGGTCAAACATCTGCTCAATATCGCGGGTGGCAATATGGCCTTTATCGCGCAGACGCTTATAAATCATTTCACTGAAGTAGCGGTTTTCAGCAGAGTGGGTTGAATGGTAGTTGTCGAACCCGACGCCAAAACGGGAAAAATCCGTTTGATGATCTTGTGAAACCCGCTCAATCAGCGCTTCCGGGGTAATACCTTCCTGTTCGGCACGCAGCATAATGGCGGTGCCATGGGCGTCATCGGCGCATACGTAGTAGCACTGTTGGCCACGGCTTTTCTGGAAACGCACCCAGATATCAGTCTGGATGTACTCAAGTAAGTGACCGAGGTGAATGGCTCCGTTGGCGTAGGGGAGCGCGCTAGTCACCAAAATATTGCGCGTGGCGGTAGTAGGCATGGTGAAGGTTAATTCCGAGTGAATATGGGTGCCAAGTAGGCAGTAACAAAACAAATAGGCAGTAACAAAAAAGACGGCGAAGTGGCTGACTACTTCGCCGATACCGTCACTTCTTAGCAACGATTAATACGACGTTCTAGATAACCTTTAATACAAGGCTTGCTCTTCTTGAACCACTTCGCGCAGCAGCTCTAAAAAGAGCTTATCTGCTTCAGAGTGCTCGGCGGGGTCTTCCGGAATATGCACGCTGGTGGTATCGGAAATTTCGTTAGCGATCCGTGCCATAACTGCTGGACTATTACCTTCAGCCAACTGTTGGCGGGCAACCGCCAGCGACTGCTCAAGAATTTTTGGGTCTTGCAGCATTTTGCGAATAAAGCTGCGTAGCTCATTGATGACACGTGTTTTCTGAATTTCTGAACCGGACATGTAAGTCTCCTCAGGATCGCAATAGACGACAGCGCCAAGCGAAACCAATTAATGCGTTGACCATAGCATTTTTTCCGCCAACGGACATGAGTTGGCTGATATTAAAATGGCCGCTAAAAACGCTAGTTTAAAGCGTCAGCCGGCCTGCTTTATGTTTAACGGGGTTCGCGTACTGGGCCAGCCAATAAGGGCGCAATGGTGCAGGCACCGCCGCTAACCGGGTATTAAAACGCTCCCTGTCTTGGCGTGTAATGGCTTTGCGCGCCACCAGTTCCGGCGCTTCACCCAATGCCTCAAGCGCTAAATAGTGGCTGGGGAATAGGCGGTAGCCGCCAATCACCTGGCGATCAATTTCCGCGGCCACTTCATCGGGTGTTGCCATATCAGCGCCTACCGGGGTGCCAAAGTGCAGCCGCACACGCCCTTTAGAGCCGGTAATGCCCGCCACAATGGAGCGAATATCTTCAAACTCGCTTTTCGCGTAGCTGCCTAGCGTGTCGATATCGTGCAGCTCTTGGGCTTTTTGCACATCGCAGGGGTCATATTCATAGCTAATTGATACGGGCACCAGTTTTAGCTCTTCAATGGCCTCGCCAAACACCATGTCTCGCTCAGAGGCACGCCTTGCCATGGTTAACATCTTGATGATGGCGGGCTCAGTGTGATCAATACCGTTCTTGGCGCGCCCTTCGCGCTGGGCCATCCAAATGGAATGCTGGTCTTCGGTAATAGTGTGGCGAATATAGGCGGAAAGCTGCTGGTACGCTGCCAACATCGCACGCTTGCCCCGCGCACTGCGCGGGACAATAAAACTCTTATTGAGCCGCATTAAATCGGTGACGTAAGGTTTTTTGAGCAGGTTGTCGCCAATAGCAATGCGCACCGTATCGCGCCCTGCCTGGTACAGGGCATAGTTAACGAACGCTGGGTCCAAGGAAATGTCGCGATGATTGCCAATAAATAGGTAGGCGCCCTGTGGTTCGAGTTTGTCGAGCCCCGTGACTTCAAATGCATCCGTAGTGGTACGAATCATGCGCTCCATATAATGAGCAATACGCATTTGAAATTCGTAAACCGTCGACACATCTTTAACTTCACGACGTATGGCGCGGCTGGCAAAAGCACGTGCCAATGAAGGCGCCCAACGCGCTAAGCGTGGAAGCCGAAAGCGTGTGAGCGCATCCAGCAGCTCGTTGTCCCGTGAAAGCCTAGCCAGTACATCGGCCACTTCGTGATCCATAAAGGGCCGAATGTCGGCCCAAGGGTCTGTCTCAGTAGTGGCGTTAGTAGCGGCGTTGGTAGCGTTATTGTGAGGAGTCATGCGAACCGTTAAATGATAAATAATAAATATCGATTAATAGCATCGACGTAAAACGTGCTGAAACGCAACGTGCTGGAAACGCTATAGAGCCGTTTATTGCGCGGCAGGTTCCCGCTGCGTTTCGCCGCCTAGCCACTCTATCAAGCGCGGAATATCGGCAGATAGCGCCTGTGCCATTAAAATAAAGTCTGTTTCCAAACGAGCCAGGGCGTCATCGCCGTCGTCGGCGTGGTCCGCCTCTTCAATCAGGGCATCGCCAAAGCGCAATGATTTCAGCGCTAAATCATCGTGCAACACAAAACTTAAGCGGCCTTCTAGGCTAATAGCGAGCTTGCTGGCTTGGCGGCCGCTTTCCAGCAGTTGCTGAATTTCATCGCTGTCTAAATCAACCTGGCGAGCGCGCAGCACGCCGTCATCGCCTTTGGCCTTGAGCTCGACGGTATCGCCAAGCTGCAAATCAGCAGGGCGGCTAGCCACATCGCCAAGCCAGGTGGTCATGGCGCGAATAGGCAGGGTTTGCGAACTCAGCGGAGTGACTTTTAAGCTGCCTAGCGTCTCGCGAAGTAGATCCAAAATATCTTCGGCGCGGGTGCGCGAGCTGGCATTGATACCGATCATCTGGCCGCGAGTGTCCCACCATAGATCAACTTTCTGGCTGCGCACAAAGGCGCGGGGCAATAAATTCTCGGTGACTTGCTCTTTGAGCGCGGTTTTCTCTTTGCGGGTCACTTTGCGACCTTCGCTGGCCTCAATATCCGCCACCTGCTCATCGACTTCTTCCTTGACCACGGAAGCGGGGAGTAGGCGCTCTTGTCGCAGCGCTGAGAGCAGCCGGTGCCCTTGAATTTCATGAACGAGCTGCCCTGCGCCCAAGCGCCCCGCGGGGGCTGTCCAGCCCAGGCGTCGCGCATCGGCGTTGCCCAGTGGTTTAGCGGCGTGTTCGTCTAGGGCGCTAGCAAGCGTGTCGCTGGTCAATTCAGGCGCGTCGTGCAGACGGTACAAATGCAAGTGCTTAAACCACATGGGGTCAATCCTGTTCAAAAGGTGGCACATTATGGCGAAAGCAACGCTCGCCTGCCAGCATGCTGCCGTCAATCGATATTGTTGCGTGTGTTTCAAACTTGTGTTTGATTGAGCCGTTACCAATCACTATACAGTAGTCGATATGAGTACACAGGAGTCGATATGAGTACATCACTGTCGCGGGTTCAGCTGCGCGTTCGAGGCTATCACTTGGATGGCTATGGGCATGTCAATAACGCCCGCTATTTGGAATTTATGGAAGAAGGGCGCTGGGATTTTTTTGATCAGCATCCTGAAATGATCAACGAGCTTCACCAAGCCGGCCGGGCGTTTGTGGTGGTCAATTTGAATATTGATTACTTGGCCGCTGCACGACACGGCGATGACTTAGAGATTATGACCGGGATCATAGACGTTGGTGAACGCAGCGGGCGCTGCCACCACCGTATCGTTCGTAAAGACGGCACTCTTGTTGCCCAGGCAGATTTAACCTTTGTGCTGCTGGATGTGCACGCCAATAAGGCGGCTGCCATAGCAGGCGAAGTGCGAGAAGCGCTAACGCGATTAACGCTGTCAAAAGAAGCATTTGTCGCCTAAACGGCTTTGCTGAGCTCCCTGGCTGCCCTTGCTGCTTTTGCAGTGGTATGATGGTGAAGTATTTGCGCGCCGCTCTAGTGTATTTTAGGGCGGTGTTTTTAAGCGCTTTCAACTCTCGCAGTGCCAATGCAGTGCAAAGGATCTGACTTTCATGGGTGACATCGCCAGAGAAATCTTGCCCGTCAATATTGAAGACGAGCTCAAACAGTCGTATCTCGACTATGCGATGAGCGTCATTATCGGCCGCGCGCTTCCAGATGTGCGGGATGGCCTTAAACCGGTTCACCGGCGTGTGCTGTTTGCCATGCATGAACTGGGTAATGACTGGAATAAACCGTACAAGAAGTCGGCGCGTGTCGTCGGCGATGTCATCGGTAAATACCATCCACACGGCGATAGCGCGGTATACGACACTATCGTACGTATGGCTCAGCACTTTTCGATGCGTCATGTGTTGGTCGATGGCCAGGGTAACTTCGGTTCTATCGATGGGGATAGCGCCGCCGCCATGCGTTATACCGAGGTGCGCATGTCGCGCCTTGCTCATGAGCTGCTCGCTGACCTTGAAAAAGACACCGTTGACTGGGTCGATAACTACGACGGCACCGAACGTATTCCCGCGGTTATGCCGACTAAAGTCCCCAACCTGCTGATCAACGGCTCCTCGGGGATCGCAGTAGGCATGGCGACCAATATTCCGCCGCATAATATGCGTGAAGTGATTGATGGCTGTTTAGCGCTCATCGACGACTACACGCTGACGGTGGATGACTTGATGGAATACATCCCCGGGCCTGATTTTCCCACCGGCGCGATTATCAATGGCCGCGCCGGTATTTTGTCGGCGTATCGCACCGGCCGTGGGCGTATTTATGTGCGCGCCTGCCACACCATTGAGCACCACGATAAAACTGGCCGCGATCACATTATTATTAATGAGCTGCCGTATCAGGTGAACAAAGCGCGGCTGATTGAGAAAATTGCCGAGCTGGTGAAAGAGAAGAAGATTGAAGGCATTGCCGAACTGCGCGATGAGTCAGATAAAGACGGCCTGCGTGTGGTCATTGAAGTTAAACGCGGTGAATCCGGCGAGGTAGTGGTCAATAACCTGTTTGCTCAGACACAGCTACAAAACGTGTTCGGGATTAACATGGTGGCGCTGGAAAATGGCCAGCCACGCACGCTTAATCTTAAAGAGATGCTGGAAGCCTTTATTCGCCACCGGCGCGAAGTGGTTACCCGGCGTACGCTTTTTGAACTGAAAAAAGCTCGTGAACGTGGGCATCTGTTGGAAGGTTTAGCGGTCGCTATCTCGAATATCGATGAAGTGATTGAGCTGATTAAAGCCTCGCCCAACGCGGCCGAAGCGCGTGAAAAACTGCTCGCCAAAATCTGGCCGCCCGGCCAGGTGACCGCGATGCTGGAACGCGCCGGGGCAACGTCTTGCAAGCCAGAAGGCTTAGAAGAAGGCTTTGGTTTAAACACCGCAGCGACTTCTTATCGGTTATCGCCTGCCCAGGCGCAGGCCATTCTTGAGCTACGTTTGCACCGCTTGACAGGTCTTGAGACCGAGAAGCTGCTTGATGAATACCTGACGATTCTTGAAAAAATTGCCGAGCTTACTGAAATTCTGGCGTCTCCTGATCGGTTGATGGAGGTGATCCGGGAAGAGTTGCACGCTGTGCGTGACCAGTTTGGCGATGACCGCCGCACTGAAATCCAGGCCAGCCACCTTGATCTTTCGATTGAAGATTTGATCACTGAAGAAGATATGGTGGTGACGGTGTCGCGTTCAGGTTATGCCAAGACGCAGCCGTTGTCGGATTATCAAGCTCAGCGTCGTGGCGGCCGTGGTAAGTCTGCCACCGCGATGAAAGATGAAGATGTGATTGAGCATCTGCTGGTGGCCTCTACGCATGACACCGTGCTGCTGTTCTCCAACCGCGGCAAAGTGTACTGGCTGAAAGTGTATGAAATGCCCAATGCCAGCCGTGGCTCGCGTGGTAAGCCGCTGGTGAATATGCTGCCGCTGGAAGAAGGTGAGTCGGTTAACGCCATTTTGCCGGTGCGTGACTATGACCCCGAGCACTACATCTTCTTCGCCACCGCCAACGGTACTGTGAAGCGCACCAGCCTTGAGCAGTTCTCGCGCCCCCGTAGCGTGGGCCTTATCGCGATTGACCTAGAAGAAAATGACCGCTTAGTCGGCGCGGCGATTACCACCGGTAATGACCATGCCATGCTGCTTTCCTCCAATGGCAAAGCGATTCGCTTTGAAGAAGGCAAAGTGAGGGCCATGGGCAGGACCGCTCGCGGCGTGCGCGGTATGCGCTTAGCAGACGACGCGGAAGTGATCAGCCTGATTATTCCCAAGAGCCAGCAGATCGACGCCGAAGCGGATGCCGAGCTGGAGACCCAAGAGGCTCCCGAAGCGACCCAAGAGAGCGTTGTGGCCGAAACGGCTGATGGTCAGATCTACATCATGACCGCCAGTGAAAACGGTTACGGCAAGCGCACGCGTTTAGAAGAGTTCCCGCTGCGTGGCCGTGGCGGCCAGGGCGTTATTGCCATGCAGACCAGCGAGCGTAACGGTTCGCTAGTGGCGGCCATGCAGGTTTATGACAGCGATGAAATGATGCTGATCACCGACCGCGGCACGCTGGTACGCACCCGTGTGGAAGAGGTCTCGACCACGTCGCGTAACACTCAAGGCGTCATGCTGATTCGCTTGGGTAAAGAGGAAAAACTGGTCAAAACGGTTCGTGTTGATGAACCGGAAGAGGCCGACGATCTAAATAACGATGATCTAACGAGCCTTGACGATGCGCAGGCAAGTGACGCATCCGATGACGTACAGGAAACGGGGACTGATGACACGTCACTATAATTTTTGCGCAGGGCCCGCGGCCCTGCCAGCAGCGGTGCTTGAGCGCGCCCGGGATGAGTTGCTGGACTACCAGGGGCGTGGCCTTTCCGTGATGGAAATGAGCCACCGCAGCGATGAGTTTATTGCGATTGCTGAACGCGCTGAAGCTGATTTTCGCAGCCTTTTAGGCGTGCCGGAAAACTATAAAGTGCTGTTTCTACAGGGTGGGGCCAGCCTGCAGTTTGCCATGCTGCCGATGAACCTGCTGGGCCAGGGTGGCAGTGCCAATTTTATTCAGACCGGCATTTGGGGCAAAAAAGCGCTTAGCGAAGCCAAGCGGTTAGGCTTTAATTGCCACGTGGCTGCGAGCAGCGAACCCGCCGGATATGCCTCGGTGCCCGCGCAACAGGCTGTTCAGCTAAGCGCTGACGCGGCCTACTTGCATTACACCTCCAACGAGACGATTGGTGGCCTGGAGTTTGACTATACGCCCCATGCACAGCGCGCTGATGGCATTAACGTGCCGCTGGTGTGTGATATGTCGTCAAATATCCTCTCTGGGCCGATCAACGTTAGCGAATTTGGCGTGATCTACGCCGGGGCGCAGAAAAATATTGGCCCTGCCGGATTAACGCTGGTGGTCGTTCGTGACGATTTGTTAGGCCAAGCCCAGGCCAATATTCCTTCGCTATTTGATTATCAACTGTTGGCTGACGCCGGTTCGATGGTGAATACACCGCCTACCTATGCGTGGTATCTAGCCGGGCTGGTGTTTCAGTGGCTGAAAGACGATATCGGTGGGCTGGCAGCAATGGATGCCATTAACCAGCGTAAGGCCGATAAGCTTTATGCCGCGATTGATGCCAGTGATTTTTATAGCAACCCGATTGCTATACCTAATCGCTCGCGGATGAATGTGCCCTTTGTATTAGCCGATGCAGCGCTGGATAAAGCATTTTTACAACAGGCCGATGCGGCAGGCTTGCTCAACTTAAAAGGCCACCGAAGCGTCGGCGGCATGCGTGCCAGCCTGTATAACGCAGTGCCAGAGTCTGCGGTAGATGCGCTGGTGGCGTTTATGGCCGATTTTGAACAAACAAGGGGCTAATCATCATGTCCGACACGTCGATCCATCTGGATGAGCTGCGCCAGCGAATCGATCAGCTCGATAGCGATATTCTGAAGTTAATCAGCGAGCGTGCCAGCTGTGCCCAACAAGTGGCGCATGTGAAGCTTGCTGAAGATAAAGATGCCGTGTTTTATCGCCCTGAGCGAGAAGCGCAGGTGCTGCGCCGCATTATGGCGTTGAATAAGGGGCCGCTTGATTCAGAAGAGATGGCACGCCTGTTCCGTGAAATCATGTCGGCGTGTTTGGCGCTTGAGCAGCCGATTAAGGTCGCCTATTTAGGCCCTGAGGGCACGTTTACTCAGCAGGCGGCACTCAAGCACTTTGGCGAAAGCGCCGTGAGTTTGCCCATGGCAGCCATTGATGAAGTGTTCCGTGAAGTAGAGGCAGGCGCCGTGCACTACGGCGTTGTGCCGGTGGAAAACTCCACCGAGGGCGTGGTGAACCATACCCTTGATACCTTTATGGAATCTTCGATTAAAATTTGTGGCGAAGTGGTGCTGCGTATTCACCACCACTTGCTGGTCAGTGAAACGACCCGCCGCGATAAAGTCTCGCGTATCTATTCCCACCCGCAATCATTCGGCCAGTGCCGTAAATGGCTCGATGCGCACTATCCTCATGCGGAACGCGTGCCGGTTTCTTCTAATGCAGAAGCCGCCAAGTTAGTCAAAACCGAGTGGCATAGCGCGGCCATTGCGGGCGATATGGCGGCTAAGCTGTATGGCCTTGAGCGTATCGCTGAAAAAATTGAAGACCGCCCGGACAACTCCACAAGGTTTTTGATTATTGGCAACCAGGATGTACCCATGGCGGGGGAGGATAAAACCTCTATTGTGGTCGCCATGCGTAACCAGCCGGGTACTTTACATGCGTTGCTGGAGCCGTTTCATCGGCACCAGATCGATTTAACGCGCCTTGAAACACGGCCTTCGCGAACCGGCGTGTGGAACTATGTCTTTTTCATTGATTTTAAAGGCCACCGTGATGAACCGCGTGTCGCTGCCGTTCTTGAAGAGGTTAAGCTGCGGGCGGCAGAGCTAAGGGTGCTTGGTTCCTACCCCATAGGCGTGCTGTGACGTTAATGGCAGCCCAACGCATGACGAAACCAACCTGCCAAGAGTCACGCCTGCTGATTATAGGTTTGGGGTTAATTGGTGGCTCGCTGGCGGCAGCGCTGCGCGTTTCTGGGTTTCAGGGAAGCATTGTGGCCTGTGACCCAGATGAAGGTGAGATCAGACGCGGCATCGAGATGGGGTTGATCGACTCAGGCGGCACTCGCCTTCGTGAGCAGGTGAGCGAGGCTTCTATGGTGGTACTGGCGGTGCCGGTGCTGGCGATGGAAAGCGTGATGGCTAACCTGGCCGACGTGCTCATGTTCGCGTCACCAGGCGTTGTGATCACCGATGTAGGCAGCACGAAAGCCACGATTCGCGCCTGCGCCCAGCGGGTGTTTGGGCAAGTACCTAGCAATATGGTGCTGGGGCACCCCATTGCCGGTTCAGAAAAAAGCGGTGTAGCCGCAGCCAATCCGCGCTTGTATGTGGATCACAAGGTGATTCTGACGCCTGAACCAGACGTTGACCGCGACGCCTTGCAGCGCGTGCGTTGTTTATGGGAAGCCTGCGGTGCCGACGTGCTGGAAATGGACGTAGAGCGGCACGACCAAGTGCTGGCGCGCACCAGCCATTTGCCACATCTGCTGGCATTTTCGTTGGTGGATACCCTGGCCCGCCAAGATGAGCGGCTGGATATTTTTCGCTATGCGGCGGGTGGGTTTCGTGATTTTACCCGTATCGCCGGTAGCGACCCGGTTATGTGGCGCGACATCTTTATTGCCAACAAGCAGGCGGTATTAGCCTCGTTGGATGATTTTGAAGCGGGCCTTGAGCGCCTGCGTCGTGCGGTAGAAGCCGGTGATAGTGACGCGCTCATTGCCACCTTTGATCGGGCAAGCCATGCTCGGCACTATTTCGACTCTTTATTGAACAAAACCAGTTATCAGGCGGAATATAATATGCAATCACAAGGTAAGGTCACCTACCGTGTGCGGCCGGGCGGCCAAGCGAAAGGACGTTTGCGCGTACCGGGCGATAAGTCTATTTCTCACCGCTCTATCATGCTGGGTGCGCTAGCCGAAGGCGTTACCGAAGTGAAAGGCTTTCTGGAAGGCGAAGATAGCCTGGCCACCCTGCAGGCGTTCCGCGAAATGGGCGTGGCGATTGAAGGGCCGCATCAGGGCCGCGTGACCATTCACGGTGTCGGCATGCATGGCTTAAAAGCGCCCGCTGGCCCGCTTTATGTAGGCAACTCCGGTACCGCTATGCGGCTATTTTCCGGGTTGCTGGCGGGTCAGGCGTTTGACAGTGAGCTAACCGGCGATGAGTCGTTAACCAAGCGGCCTATGGGGCGCGTGGCAGACCCGCTGCGCCTAATGGGTGCCACCATTGATACCGCTGAAGGCGGCTGCCCGCCACTGAAGATTAAAGGCGGTGCTGCGCTTAAAGGCATTCACTACGATATGCCAATGGCCAGTGCCCAGGTTAAGTCCTGCCTGCTGCTAGCGGGGCTGTACGCCGAAGGCGAAACTCGGGTGCGCGAACCTGCGCCAACGCGTGATCACACCGAGCGTATGCTCAATGGTTTTGGCTATAACGTTACGCGCGAAGGGGATACCTGCTGGCTGCAGGGTGGCGGTATGCTTACCGCTGGCCCCATTGATGTGCCTTCCGATATCTCTTCTGCAACGTTTTTTTTAGTCGCCGCCGCGATTACCCCAGGAGCCGATATTACCCTTGAACACGTGGGGATTAATCCCACCCGCACGGGGGTGATTAATATACTGACGCTGATGGGGGCTGACTTAACGCTTGAGAATGAGCGTGAAGTCGGTGGCGAGCCGGTGGCCGATATTCGTATTCGCTACGCGCCGCTAAAAGGCGTTGATATTCCCGAAGCGCAGGTGCCACTGGCGATTGATGAATTCCCTGCCTTGTTTATTGCCGCCGCTAATGCCGAAGGCGTGACCCGCCTAAGAGGCGCTGAAGAGCTGCGTGTCAAAGAATCAGATCGACTGCAGGCGATGGCCGATGGCCTAGCCATTTTGGGGGTTGAGCACACCGTGGTGGAAGACGGTATCGATATTGTCGGCAATGGTAATGAAAGCGTACCCAACTACGGCGGCGGGCGAATCGACAGCCTGGGCGATCACCGCATTGCTATGGCGTTTGCCATTGCATCGCTACGTGCAAGCGCAGAGATTGTGATTGAAGACTGCGCCAATGTGGCGACTTCTTTCCCCGATTTTGTCGAGTTAGCCACGCGAATTGGCATGGGCGTTAGCGTGGAGGGGCCGCATGAATGATTGCGTTGCCGCGGTTCCTGTTCTCACCATTGATGGCCCCGGCGGTGCCGGTAAAGGCACTATCAGTAGTTTGCTAGCCGAGCGCCTAGGTTGGCACTTGCTGGATAGCGGCGCGCTTTACCGGCTAACTGCCCAAGCGGCGGTGAAGCACCAGGTAGCGTTGGACGATGAGGCGGCGTTGGCGCGCTTGGCTGAACAGCTAGATGTGGCGTTTCCGGTGGCAGATGGCCAGTCGCGCACGCTGCTGGAAGGCGAAGATGTTGGCCAAGTAATTCGTACTGAGCAGGCCGGTGAGCTTGCTTCGCAGGTAGCGGCGCTGCCTGCGGTGCGCCAAGCGCTGCTACAACGCCAGCGTGACTTTTGCCAAGCGCCGGGGCTGGTGGCAGATGGCCGCGATATGGGAACCGTGGTGTTTCCCTATGCCCCGCTAAAGATTTTTTTGACGGCAAGTGCCGACGAACGGGCGCGTAGACGCTATCAGCAGTTGCAGGAAGCTGGGGTGGATGCTAGTCTTTCGAGTCTTTTGAAGGAGATTCAGGCACGCGATGCACGCGATACGCAGCGCAGCGTGGCACCTCTCAAGCCGGCAGATGATGCCATTACGCTTGATAGCACGCGCCTGAGCATACCGGAAGTGGTTGATCGACTGACCGAACTGCTCGCCCAACGAGGGCTGGTAAGCGGCGTGTGATTCTCCCTTGCGGCGCTTTTGGATAGGTGTCACGACGTGGCAGGGCACTAAACTCACATCGGTGAGCCCGGTCAGGTCTAACCAGCGTTAACACCCCCAAAGGCTGAGTGACATTAGGCCCGCACTTGCTGGTGGTGCGGAGAAGGCATTTATGCCTCAACAACGTAATTATGTAGGAACACCATGAGCGAAAGCTTTGCTGATCTGTTTGAACAGTCTCTTAACGACATCAACATGGAGCCAGGCGCTATTGTCGCGGCTCAAGTTGTCGACATTGACGGTGACTGGGTTACTGTCAACGCTGGTCTGAAATCTGAAGGTCAGATCCCGGCGTCACAATTCCGCGATGAGCACGGTAATCTAAACATCGCTATCGGTGACGACGTACACGTTGCACTTGAAGCCGTTGAAGATGGTTTCGGTGAAACGCGTCTGTCCCGTGAAAAAGCCAAGCGCGCAGAAGCTTGGAAGATTCTGGAAGCAGCCTTCGAGAAAGACGAAATCATCAAGGGTGTTATCAACGGTAAAGTTAAAGGCGGCTTCACGGTCGAAGTTGACTCTATCCGTGCCTTCTTGCCGGGTTCGTTGGTTGATGTTCGTCCAGTTCGTGATACTGCACACCTGGAAAACAAAGAGCTGGACTTTAAAGTCATCAAGCTCGATCCGAAGCGCAACAACGTTGTGGTATCACGTCGTGCGGTTCTGGAAGCAGAGAACAGTGCCGAGCGCGAAGCGCTGCTGGCAACTCTGCAAGAAGGCCAGCAGATCAAAGGTATCGTTAAGAACCTGACAGACTACGGCGCTTTCGTAGACCTGGGTGGTGTAGACGGCCTGCTTCACATTACCGACATGGCATGGAAGCGCATCAAGCATCCGTCCGAAATCGTTGCTGTTGGCGACGAGATCAATGTCAAAGTGCTGAAGTTTGACCGTGAGCGTAATCGCGTATCACTGGGTCTGAAGCAGCTGGGTGAAGATCCGTGGGTCAACATCAAAGAGCGTTACCCGGAAGGCATGAAAGTACACGCAGTCGTCACTAACCTGACTGACTACGGCTGCTTTGCCGAGCTGGAAGAGGGTGTTGAAGGTCTGGTTCACGTGTCTGAAATGGACTGGACTAACAAAAACATCCATCCGTCTAAAGTCGTTCAAGTGGGCGATGATGTTGACGTCATGGTGTTGGACATCGACGAAGAGCGTCGTCGTATTTCTCTGGGTATCAAGCAGTGCACCGCTAACCCGTGGGAAACCTTCAACACTGACTACAACAAGGGCGACCGCGTTTCAGGTACCATCAAGTCAATCACTGACTTCGGTATCTTTATCGGCCTTGAAGGCGGCATTGACGGCCTGGTTCACTTGTCTGATATTTCTTGGACCGATACCGGCGAAGAAGCTGTACGCAGCTTTAAGAAGGGCGACGAAGCTGAAGCCGTTATTCTGTCTATTGATCCTGAGCGTGAGCGTATCTCGCTGGGCATCAAGCAGATGGATTCCGACCCCGTTGCTGAATACCTGTCAGTCAACGACAAGGGCAGCATCGTAACCGGTCGCGTCATTGAAGTTGATGCTAAAGAAGCACAAGTTGAATTGGCGACTGACGTTATTGCTGTACTGAAAGCCTCTGAAATCAGTGCTGACCGCGTAGAAGACGCGCGCAATGTGCTGAACGAAGGCGACAGCGTCGAAGCTCGTATTGTCAGCGTTGACCGCAAGAGCCGTCAGATTAACCTGTCGGTAAAAGCGAAAGACCAAGACGATACCCGTCAGAACCTGAAGAAACTGCGTGATCAAGAGCCCGAAGCAGCAGGTGGCCCGACCACTATCGGCGATCTAATCAAGCAGCAAATGGGCCAAGACTAATACTAGATAGTTTCTGATAGATAGATAGATTCTACTAGTATATTAGTTGTTGGTTTGTAAAAGCGCCGCCCTTATGGGCGGCGCTTTTTGTTAGGCGGCGCTTTTTTAAGAGTCAATCAGTGCTTTCTTGGCTATGAATAGGGGGTTATGAATAGGGGTTATGAGTCGTTATAATCCAAGCTAATTAAAGAGTTGTTGAGTTTTAAAATGATTAGTAATTGAGTGAAATTCAACTAGACTATTGTCAGTTAGCTGTTTTACAGGAATAATGTCCTAGCATTCTGAACTTGTGGGTGCCAAGGTTGTCGAGTAAGCACCTAAGCCAGTTGGACCTCGTTCAGTTGGATACGATACTAAAGGAACCCCGATGTCATTACTTAACGAATATATTCAAAAAGAACAGCAGTTAAAACAGCTGCAAGAAGATCTTCTGCGTTTAGAAGGAGATCAGCGTCTCAAAAGCGAGTTGGAATTCAAAGCCAAACTTGAAGCGCTAATGACTGAGTTCGGTAAACGCCCGAGTGATGTAATTGGATTGTTGGACCCTGCAGGAGACCAGCGGAGCGCTAAAGTGACTGCAAGTGGCAATGCTCGCCGTAAGCGTCGTCTTAAAATTTATAAAAACCCAGAAACAGGGGAAGTCATCGAAACACGCGGCGGCAACCATAAAGGCCTGCGTAATTGGAAAGACCAATATGGCGATGAAGCGGTTGAATCTTGGTTGGAGCGCATGGAAGACTAAGTTGTATACTGGCCGGTATTTCTTTATAGAGGTGCCGGTTTTTTTATTGCCAACAAGCCTGCCTAAGCCACACGCCTCAGCCATCTGATTAATAGGATACCCAGCTTGGCCTAGCAGTTTACAGCTCGCAGCTTCAGTAGGAGTGGTTTGGCTAACCTAGGCAGTGATTCAAGGAAGAATCAGTAGCCGCAACGAATCGCAATGTGCGCTATATTTAGTGCTGTACGCGCCAGTAAAACAGCGGCGCTCCTTTTTGTTGATGGGTACTTTCTTGGTGTTTAGCGCTTTCCTAATGGGTGTTTCTGTCTAGCACCTATGCGGCTGTCTAGCATCTATGCATTTGTTTACGTTTGTGCAGTTGTTTAGGCTTATGCAGTTGTTTACGCTTGTGCAACTGTCTGGCACCTTAGGCTTTTTATACACCGTTTTTGGCGAAAGATACGACGCTAAGCAGTCATATGACCATTTCAAGCAAGGTGTAAATTAAACATCGATGAAATATCAAAAGGTTGAAAAGCAGTTAGATGAGCGCGATAAGCTGCGCAAATTTCGTGAATTAGACGATGCCTTTGCGCAAGCACTGCGCCAGCTAGATGATCCCGATAGTGGCTTTGATATACCCACAGGGCCGCCGGTAAGGTCGCTTGCCGCGTTAGAAAAAGAAGATTTGCAAGCACAGCAACAAGAACAACAACGAGAGCAGGATCGTGTTTTCAAGCAGCGCTTTGAAGCTCTGTTAAGTGAATACGGCCAGACACATGACGACGTTGCCGCGCTGGCTGAGACACTGTTTACTTATGGGCTATGGCAGCGTGATGAGGCTTCCGGCAGTGAGCGTTTATAACCGCCTTGTCTAGTCGTCTGTTAGCCTCTTATCGATAACGATACACACGTAAACTAGGTAAGAACACATCGTGTTCTAACTTCTCATCTCGGCGGCGTGCGCGTGTACGAGCGCTAGGTGGTTGCAACGCTGGCATATTAATATGCGGCAGGCGTTGGTCATTGCCGGGTACAAATATAGGCATCGCGGCATTCAGTGCCCGTCTTGTATGCCCATCGGCAAGCGGTTCAGTAAAAAATAGATTGGCCCGCATCAGTGGCGCCTGGGTTTGTACCTGAGCGAGTATTTCCCCACTGGGTATACCGGCTAACTTACCTAATTGAATGCGGATATGCGGCTCTTCACTATTGAATTGCAAAAGCTTCTGTTCGGCTTCTTGCACGGTTAGCCGCTTAATAGAACGCCCGCTGCTATACCAGGCAAAACGAACGCGTGAAACCGGCGCCTCAGCAATAGGCAATTGACGCCAGCACTGTTTAAGGTGCAAGCGGGCAAGCCCATTGCGGCGTAGCGCGTCATCCACCTGTGGGTGCCGTTGGGGTAGGCGGCTTTTAGCATCACTCAGTGCTTTTGGGTGCGCCTGTTTTATATGCTGCAATACGTCACTAAAGCGTTCTTTGGCTTGGTTTACCGCAGCGATTGCGCTAAGCAGTTCGTCGCTAGCTGATACAACCGCAATGTAATTGCGCGTTTCTCGGCCATCTTGATCTTGCTGGTGCCACATATCAAAGAGCGCTTCACGCAGCCAGTGGCGATCAGGCGTTGCCTGAGGGAACACCCAGGTAGCGGGCTGCTGTTGTTCATGCTGTTGTTCATACAGGGAGGCGGCCGCCTCAAGCGACTGCATAAGATGATCAAACTGCTGCTCTAACTGAAGCAGCAGACGATAAGCCGAGGGGGGAAGATCATCAGGCATGGTGTAGTCCCTCCTTAAGAGAGCGGAGCGTCCTTATCGGCTTGAGCAAGCAGCGTCTCCAGGTCGGCTTCATCCATTGCGGATTCGCCTGAAATACGGTGCGATTCTTCAGCCCAAGCACCTAAATCTAACAGCTGGCAGCGCTTGCTACAGAAAGGGCGATAGGTACTCTCAGGCAGCCAGGGCACGCGCTTGGCACATTGCGGGCATTTGACTTCAAGCGGGGAATCGTTGGCAGGGCGAGTCATAAAAACTCCTAGGGCGTTATCAAGAGCTAAATTTTATAAAGGCGAGGTTTCACAAAAACAGGCTTTACAAAAGCATGGTTTTACAAGAGCACGGCTTTACAAAAACAGGTTTTTAGTCATGAAGCAGCTGACGATAACGCTCATGAAGCTGGCTTACCTGCTGCATCATGCTGTCATGGTCACCGCTGTTATCGATCACGTCATCTGCTTTTGCTAGCCGTTGCTCGCGGGGAAGCTGGGCGGCGAGGATAGCATGCACCTGGCTTTCACTCACCCCATCCCGCTTTAGTGTTCTGAGTAACTGTAGCTCAGTAGGCACATCCACCACGGCACAGCGGTTAACCAAGGCATCCTGCCCTGACTCAAACAGCAGCGGCGAAACCAGCAATACATAGGGCGCACCGGCGTTTTTAAGCCGCTCTATGTGCTGCAGTAACCGTTCTCTAATCTTTGGGTGGGTAATGGATTCTAGCCACTGCCGTTGGGCGGGGTCTTTAAAGACGATGTCGCGCAGGGCGGCACGATTTAGCGTGCCGTCTTGGTTGATCACCTGACTGCCAAAGCGCTGTTTGATGGCGAGTAGCGCCGGCTCACCAGGGTTAACAACTTCTCTGGCCACGTCATCGGCATCGACCCAAGCGGCACCGAACGTTTCAAAGGCGCGGGCAACGGTGGATTTACCCGAGCCAATGCCACCGGTTAATCCGATAATCATTTGCTTCCCCAAATAGCTGGTTTTTTAATGCCTGTATTTCAAATGCCGGTTTTACATTAACTGGCTGAGGTACAGCGCCATAAGCTCATCGCCGACTAATAATGCCACCCAGCCAGCGAGCGCGAGAAAAGGCCCGAAGGGAAGGGGTTTGCCGCGTAAGCGCGGCAAGCAGGTTTGGGCAATAAGGCCGACAATAGCGCCTAAGCCTGCAGAAAGAATTAAAATCAGCGGCAAGAAACTCCACCCCAGCCAAGCGCCAAGCGCTGCCAGCAGCTTGAAGTCTCCAAAGCCCATGCCTTCTTTGCCGGTCACCAGTTTAAACAGCCAATAAAAACTCCACAGCGTTAAGTAGCCTGCCATTGCCCCTATCACTGCATTAGGCAGCATCAAAGGCTGGAAAAGGAGCTGGAATAATAACCCTGCCCACAGCAGCGGCAGGGTAATAACATCAGGCAATAGCTGTGTGCGAAAGTCTATAACGGCGAGCACTAAAAGCATCAAGCAAGCGCCGTAAATAAACACGGCTTCGCCATTCAAGCCGTGAAGCGCTAATACGGCTATGGCGAGTAAGCCACCGGCTAACTCTACTAGCGGGTATTGTACGCTGATAGCGGTTTGGCAGTTGGCACAGCGCCCACGTCGTTTTATCCAGCCAATAAGCGGAAGGTTATCGTGCCAGGCAATAGGCGTTTCACAGCGCGGGCACAGTGAACCCGGTGTGGCCAAATTAAACCGCGCCGTATGTTCAGGGCTGAGTTCCAACGCTGCCCGCGCTTCGCTACGCCAGCTGCGCATTAGCATGACAGGCAGCCGTGTAATCACCACATTGAGAAAACTGCCGAAACACAGCCCTAACAGTAAAACAATCAACCAGATGATAAGCGGGGGATGATGCATGTCATTCCTTAACGGATAAAATAATAAAGCGTGTGACAGATCACGGAGCTTTTGGCAGATCTCAACGTTTTTAAAGATAAAAAGCTATAGATAAAACGCTTAGAGCGCAGAGCCTAAATTGAAAATGGGCAAATACATAGAAACAACAACGCCGCCCACCAAAACGCCCAGCACGACGATAATAACGGGTTCCATCAGAGAGGTAAGCGCATCAACCTTATTGTCCACTTCTTCTTCGTAATAGTCGGCAACCCGGTTAAGCATGGCATCCAGAGAACCTGCTTCTTCACCGATGCTGACCATTTGCACCGCCAAGGCAGGGAAGCGGTTGGTCATACGCATCGCAAAGTGCAGCTGTTGGCCGGTCGCCACATCTTGGCGCGCTTGCACCACTGCGCGCTCGTAAACTTTATTACCCGTGGCACCTGCGGCAGTATCCAAGCCTTCCACCAACGGAACGCCAGAAGCAAAGGTAGTGGCTAGCGTGCGGGAAAAACGCGCAACGGCAGATTTATGCAAAATATCGCCAATGATGGGTAAGCGAAGCAGTAAGGCGTGCATGTGATAAGCCACCTTTGCCGAGCGCTTAACAGACGCTTTAAGCAATAGCACCGCCGCGACCAAGCCCACTAATGCCGCTAACCAATAACGCTGAGCAAGCTCAGAAAGATTCACCGTCATTTGCGTTAGTGCAGGAAGCTCCGCACCAAAACTTTGGAACATGCTTTCAAATTCAGGCACCACTTTAATTAACAGTATCATGGTGACTGAAACGCCAATCGCCATGACGGCAGTTGGGTACCAAAGCGCTTTCTTAACGCGGGATTTTAGTGATTCCACTTTTTCTTTATAGGTGGCAACACGGTCTAGCATTGAATCCAGCGCGCCGGCTTGTTCGCCAGCACTCACTAAGTTAATAAATAAACGATCAAAGTGTTTGGGGTGGCGGCGCAGCGCATCAGAAAAACTGGAGCCTGAAGAAACATCGCTCATCATGTGCTGTATCAACGCCACCATCGCGGGTTTTTTTAAGCTTTCAGCCACGACTTGAAGCGCTTGCAACAGGGGAATACCTGCTCGAATCATGGTCGCCATTTGGCGGGCAAACACCATAATGTCAGCGGCCTTAATGCTCCCGCTGCTGCCTAAGCTGCCTTTTTTGCGAATACGCTGGATCACGATATTCTGTTTGGTCAGCTCCGCGGCTACTTCCGCCTTGGTTCGGCCAATCATCTCGCCGCTTAGCGTTCTATCTTGCGGGCCTTTGCCAATCCATTTCCAGCGCACAAGCTTAATGGCGGGAGTTTGGCGCCGCCGTTTTGTTCTGGTGGCCATGCCTACTCCTTGCTCACTCGGTTAACTTCTTCAAGGCTGGTAATGCCCTGCATCACTTTTAATAAGCCGCTGCGGTGAAGGCTGGGGTAGCCTTCCCGGCGCGCTTGCTGGCCGATATCAAGCGCATTGGCATCGCGCATAATTAACTGGCGCATCGCCTCGGTGATCGGCACCACTTCATAGATACCGACACGGCCTTTATAACCCTGGGTGCAGTGCTTGCAGCCTACGGGTTTGTAGATGGTCGCTTGTTGAATTTCTTGATGGCTAAAGCCTTCTTTGCGCAGCGCCTCATGGGGAATTTCCACCAGTTCTTTGCAATGCGGGCAGAGCTTACGGGCCAAACGTTGGGCAATAATCAAGCTCACGGCACTGGCGATGTTAAACGATGAAACGCCCATGTTAGCCAACCGCGTCAGCGTTTCAGCGGCTGAGTTAGTATGCACGGTAGAAAGTACCAAGTGGCCCGTTTGAGCGGCCTTAACGGCAATTTCCGCCGTTTCAAGATCACGAATTTCACCCACCATCACCACGTCAGGGTCTTGACGTAGAAACGCCCTAAGCGCGCTGGCAAAATCGAGGCCGATTTTAGGCAAAACGTTTACCTGATTAATCCCAGCGACTTTTATTTCAACCGGGTCTTCAGCCGTACAAATATTGCGCTCTACTTTATTAAGAATATTAATGCCGGTGTAAAGCGAAACGGTTTTACCGCTGCCGGTGGGGCCGGTGACCAAAATCATGCCTTGGGGCTGTTGTAACGCCTGTTCATAGTAGCCACGCTGGTCATCGGTAAAGCCTAACTGCTCAATGCCTAGCTGGGCTGCCGTGGGGTCTAAAATCCGCAGTACCAGTTTTTCTCCGTAAACCGTGGGCAATGAGTTAACCCGAAAATCGAGAGAGCGTGTGTGCGAAAGTTTGAGCTTTATGGCGCCATCCTGTGGCAGGCGACGCTCAGAAATATCCAAACGCGCCATGATTTTCAGGCGGGCAGCAATGCGGTTGCGCATGCTAAAGGGCGGCCTTGCGGCTTCAACCAGCATGCCGTCAATACGAAAGCGTACACGGTAGAGCGTTTCATAAGGTTCAAAGTGAATATCCGACGCGCCACGACGAATCGCATCTAATAGAATCTTGTTCACAAACTTAACGATGGGCGCGTCCTGGCTATTCTGCGAAGACTCCTCAAGCGGCACTTCTTCGCCATCGTTATTTTGCACAATATTCAACGAGCTAACCGCATCGTCAATATCGTCTAGGGCATCCAGCATGCCGCGCTCGTTCTGAGCAAGGTACTGGTTAAGGGCAACGGTGATTTGATTCACCGGGGCAAGAACCCCCTCAATACTCAGCCCTGTTGCAAACTGCAGTTCATCCAGCTGCGTTAGCGTTGCGGGGTAGGGCACCGCCACCGTAAGGCGGTGGCCGTGGCGCGCCAACGGCAATACGTTGAGATTCTGCAGCACTTTAACGGGGTAGTCAGAAGCCGCCGGCAGCGTGTTAAGGCGCAGGGCTTCCAGGTCGATAATAGGCAGGCCGTATTCCCAACCCGCTGCCACCGTGGCTTTAACGGGGTCTACCAGGCCACTGTCAATCGCGTGCTGAAGGAAAGATATTTCCAGCTCTGCCGCCGTGGCTTCAGCCGTTGCGGCCTGGGCATCGGTTAGCAAGCCATGTTTGACTAAGCGCAAGGCAATACCGCGCCGGCCACCGCGTGCAGCAGCGTAGCTTAAGGTAGACTCAAAGGGTGGCTGGCTCATCGAAAGTCCTGCTTTTACATCGGTGTAAACCGCTTACTTGTACCATAAATTAGCGTTTACAAGCACTATATCGCTGGTCATTGAAGGCCTTGCTCTCAGGGGAAAGCTCATCAACAGGTGGTGAGGGGCATCATAAGAAGGCAATAAAGCGCTAAACCATTGGATGAGAAAGAGCTCAGCAAATAGATGAGCAAGCTAAGCCAATAGTTTGGCAAATAGGGTTAAGATTATTGGTTGTAAAAGCCGCTTGCGTAAGCTAATGTAACATCTATTGTCTCTCCGGAGCCTCTGGTTAACGTAATGAGCGCAGGGCAGACAAGGCAAAAATCAACGAAAAAGCAGAGTTTACGGGGTGTAAATGAGCATTTTGAGGCGATTTTTAACGCAGTATGGCCAAGCGCAATAGTGAAGCAGAGGTTGCCTAAGCCTTTTTAAGGAGCTTCACTCCTTACAAAGTAATACCCTTTACCACAGGAGATACCCCTATGCAGAAATCTGTACAACCGACCACCCGCAACACCAAACAAGGCGGTTTCACGCTAATTGAGCTGATGATCGTCGTCGCGATTATTGGTGTGTTAGCGTCAATCGCCGTTCCGCAGTATCAGAACTACGTCGCCCGTGCCCAGGTGAGCGAAGCGATCAGCCTTGCTTCCTCAGCTAAAACGGCAGTGTCTGAATACTATGTGACAAACGGCGAATTTCCTGTCGATAACGCGACAGCAGGACTCTCTGACGATACTGATATTAAAGGAAGTTATGTTCAAAGTGTAACTGTCGGAACTGGTGGTGTAATCACTGCTAAAATGGCCTCTGCAGATGTAGTTGGGGCTCTTATAGATAAAACACTCGACTTTACACCTACAGCATCTGATGCAGATACTAATAGCGGATCAATAACTTGGAAATGTGGTCCTGGGGCAACTGGCGGAATTCCCACACAATACTTACCTGCAAGCTGTCGTGGATAGTAAAAACTTAACCGATAATTAATCCTGAGGGGCCTTAAGGCCCCTTTTTTAAGTGGAGATTTCGTGATGAAAGGAATTCAGCGTGGTTTCACGCTTATTGAGCTGATGATCGTGGTGGCAATTATCGGCGTATTGGCTTCGATTGCGGTGCCTCAATACCAAAACTATGTAGCACGAGCTCAAGTGTCCGAGGCGTTTAACCTCGCTTCTGAGATAAAGGTTGCGATCAGCGAGTATTACATGGCAACAGGTGACTTTCCGCAAAGTAATGCGGATATTGGTTATGCATCTGATACGCTTCCAACAGGAACGGGAGGAACAGCGGGCGCTAGTGATGTAGGGAGCTACGTTAGCTATATGGCAATTTGGGGCGCAGGTGGTAATTATGAGTCTCGTATCGTAATGGAAATGAGTGACGAGGCTAATGACGCCATTGCAGGTAAATGGGTTGTGATGGAAGCCACTGCGGATACTGGTTCTATTCAGTGGTCTTGTCGTACTACTACAGGCGATGCGAATAAGATGGAGCTGAAGTACCTGCCTTCAACTTGCCGCGATCAAAAGTAATTCTCTAACGTTATTTTTTCCTTCCTCAATCCCTACGCATTTGTTCATTACACTGTAAGCTCTGACACTAAACCAGGAGCTTACAGTGAACCCTATCAAACTAATTGCCTTGAGTGCATTTGGCTCACTGCTACTTAATAGCGCGGCCTTTGCCCAGCCCGCCCATGCCCCGGCCCACGGTGCGCGTGATAAAGGCCAGCCGCAGGAATATAATCGTTCAGACCGCCCCTATGATGAGCGCTCCTATAATGAAAGCTACGAAGAACGGGTCGATTTACCCCGTATTAACGAACGCGAAATACGTAGGCTGTTAAGCCGACATGATGCACCGCGGGCTGAATCGTTGCCGCCGGGTATTCAGCGCAACCTTGAGCGTGGCAAGCCGTTGCCGCCGGGCATTGCCAAGCGTTTTGACGGCCAGTTAGCGTCTCAATTACCGCGCTACCCAGGCTATGAATGGGAACGCGTTGGGGCTGATGTAGTGTTGATTGAAGCGGCTACCCGTATCGTGGTGGATGTATTGGTCGATGTGCTGCGCTAAATAGGAGATTCAATGACTGACCATACCTTAAAGGCGCGCCTTAACATCGCGATTTCCATTGCCGAAGAAGCAGGGCAGATGATTATCACCGCGCGGGAACAGCAAGGCTTTGCGCAGCGTTTAAAAAAAGATAATGAGCTGGTAACGGATGTAGATGTGGCGGTTGACCAACTCATTAGCCAGCGGCTGGAAGAGCACTTTGCCGGAGAAGCGCGGCTGAGTGAAGAGCTAGCCCCCGAAAGCGCCTTGCACGTAAAAGCGCCGAGGCTGTGGGTGGTGGACCCTATTGATGGCACGGTTAACTTCGCCCAAGGCCTGCGCCACGTAGCGGTTTCCATTGGCTGGATGGAAGAGGGCGTTGCAAAAGTAGGCGTTGTTCATGCGCCGTTTCTAGGGGAAACCTTTAGCGCGACTGAAGGCGGCGGGGCTTTTTGTAACGGCCAGCCTATCCAGCCAAGCAGCGCAGATTCACTGGCACATACCTTGGTAGGCACCGGCTTTCCCTACCGTAAAGAGGCGCGCAAACCGCTGTTAAAGCGTTTAGAAGCAGTGCTAGTAGAATGCCAAGACATTCGCCGTAACGGTGCCGCAGCGCTGGATTTGTGCGATGTGGCCTGTGGCCGTTTAGACGCCTATTACGAAAGTGTTTCGCCCTGGGATTTCGTGGCAGGCTGGGTGATTGCACGCGAAGCCGGCGCAAGGGTAGGGCACTTATACCCAGTGCCCCAGGCGGTGCCGGAAGACCTCTACCCCGAGCATTTACTAGTGGCGGCCCCCGGCGTGTATGACGCCATGGCCTACCTATTGCTTGACGCTGACCAAAACGCGCCATGAAAGCCCGCGAGAATGAAAGCGGTGGCGCAACAAATACTTGAAAAGAAAGCGCTATAAGGGCTTTTCATTTACCCAATAAAACGCTAGTATACGCACCGTCTTGAGGCAAACATGCAACTGCGAATAAAATGTAATTGCAGCTGAAGACAACGGAGCGTGGCGCAGCTTGGTAGCGCGTTGCAATGGGGTTGCAAAGGTCGCAGGTTCGAATCCTGTCGCTCCGACCAAAAACATAAGTAAAAACGGCCACTTAGCTAATTGCTATAGTGGCCGTTTTTCGTTGGGTCTGTTGCTAGGTGACATATAGGTGACACTCGTCAGCAACAAACAGCACCTCCCCTCCACACATCCGCTCCGAAGACGACCGCGGCGAATATGCTGACGGCGGAGGGTGAGCCGAGACAGCTCAGATGTCACTGAGTTCTTCATCCACGCTGGAAAAGGGTGTCGCGCTCGATTCCGCTTTCCCCATGTAATGAAGAAACGCTTGCGCTGTGCTAGTAAACTCTTGCCCATTTTCTAGCCATTCTAAGAGCACGCTCAGACGATAACGGATACTCCTGCCGTGACGAACAAATTCGGGAGCCGGGCGACCGAGTAAAACTCCTGTTACACGAGATTTTCGAGCTGTCGCAGGAGCAGCAGGAATAATATGAGGAAACGCCGCTTTTTCTGATAATTCAATAAAACTAGGATTAAAGCCCTTTCCGAGTAATGAAACTGCATTGTCAAGCTCAGTGATTTCTTTTTTAACATGCATTTGGCGGATCTCTATCGGATTGATTGACGATAGATTAACCCCCAGTGCAAATTCGCAATGTCAGCGAAAGGGCTTTTTTGGTACTTCCACCAGTATTTTTTGATTTATTTGTATTTTGATGACCATTTCGTGTGAAAAAGAAAGCCTGAGAGCTTACAAACTGCGTCTCTGGCGTAGCGGGTATGCCTGCCGTCAAGCAGGTTTGATAGCAGCTTCTGGGACTGATTGGCAACTTATCTGGTGAAGAAGTCGCAAAAATAATGGGTTTCGCTAGTAAGTGCCGCCCAGCTGCGCCGTCTGACTACCTAGCCCTTAGCCCGACTGGAAAAAGAGGAGCGCGTCCTTACGTTCACGGCGGTTCAGCGGTTTAATCGGGAGGTGTGCTATTCCAAGCCTCATCGAGATTCTCTGGCGCAAGGTAAAGTATGAGTGGTTGCTACTAACGGCTTATGAAAGCTTCCATTCCCTAAGACATCATGTGCAGAAGGTGTTGTCAGGCTATGGCAGAGAATATCAGATTTCTTTTGTGTAGGTACTTAGCAAGGCATACGAAGTCTGACTTAGACTACGTGTACGCCGCTCCATGTCAGAGTCAGTATTGCCGCTTAAGAAAATAATTCATCCTTGCCCCTCAAATTGCTGTAGTAAAAAGTTTGCAATAGTTACTCAAGACACCACCACGATTTTATGTGCTTGTCGTTTATGAAAACAGAAAGCCGACCAGTTGCGTTTGGTGGAGGTATGTTCTCGGCGCACGCCACCGGTGTCCTTATAATATATTGAATATTGCTGTTATTAAACTCCCATCTAGTGGTGCGGCATACGCCGGTACCCTCAGTTATTTCTTCGCCACCGACGACTAGCACATCGGGCTCTTCAGTGATGCTCTTTGGCTTATTCCAGGCCGTGTAATGAAATTCATTTGAGTGAGCAGAATTCACGAATACAGTATGCTCTGAGGTATTGCAGACGAATGTTTCTGATGCAACTACATTAGAAATGGCGAACGATCCTATAATTAATAAAGGTATATGTTTTAGCAGGGTTTTCATGGGGCGATGGCCTAAGAAGACGTTGAGAAAAGACTTGAAAGCTTGTGCCAAATCACATAAATAGGAGCTGGCAACCACCCGACGATGACGAAACAGGCTAGTCAACACTATCCAATAAATTTCATTGATGAGCAATCGGCAATGTTCAATGGAATTTAGTGATTTATCTCGAATATAAAGCATGAGAATACTCATTTTAATATCAGTCTTGGTTAAAGTGTTGAGAGCATTATTTGTAACTTTGTGTGGTTTAGTGAGTTGTCGATGGTCGAATAGAAGCTCTAAGCACAGCAGTACTATTTAGTCCGAGTAATCAGAGTAGTGTAATTTTAATTGAAGCGTGTTGGTGAGGCTAATACATTAGCTGATTATTAATTTTAGGTTAGGCCGTTTTTATTTTTGGATTGATGTGAGTGGAAGTGTGTAGGTTGTTGTTATTTTTGAATAGCAAGGCACTGTTGGTGATAAGTAGATTTTTCATGATTGTTGATGCTAATGAGAATGAAAGCCAACAGCCAGCTGATCATTCAAAGTACTTGTTTGGTATTTAAATAATGAGGTGTAATTAGCGTAAGTATTAATAAATTAAGAGTTGACCATCTTTATTAAAGCCCCTAGATTTTTAAAATATATTTAAACGTACTTGGCGATTATTGCTCTAGCGATTCGAGCGTTGAAGGTAGGAAAACATGCATTGGATTCCAAATAATGCCTTTCGATTTACCTCTTTTGCTATTTTGCTAAGCTCGGCAACCACTGCCTTTTCTCAAGATTCGGCTAGTGCCGTAGAGGTACTGGATCTTAAGGAAATCGAACGCATAGCAGACATAGCGCGAGCTGGGAGCGACCCTCGGATCACGGCGAGCCTTGCTGATGACAGTGGGCGAGATGATAAGCGCACGAACGCCACTCCGCCTGTTCTCGTATCCATTCAGGGTGATCCGGCTTTTGTCTACACTCGCGGAGATCACTATGGTGTCCCTGATGGGGAACCGGAATTCGTAATGCGTTGCCGGGGCGATGGTATCGTCGATATGTCCATGGTGGTTCGAGCGGTGCCGCCCTCTGATATTAATACAGGCAAGCTGCTGCCAGTCTCAATCGACCTGGAGCCTGGTGAAAGTTACCCGCTTCGCATATCACCTTATGGCCAAAATCTGGAATACACCCTACCAGTACAATGGGTCGAAACATTTCCCGATTACAGTCTGCTCGTTCGTGTTGCAGGATCTGCACGTGCCGATGATCCATTCTTCAGGTCTCTTCGCGGCACCACGAACTTTTCTTATCAGCTAAGAAAACCTGCCACGGTAACAGGGCGAGAGGGTGAACTTGCTTGGCTAAGAGGCGGGCTGGATTTCAGCTCATTTCGTGATGATGTCGCCCCGTTGCTTGAACATTGCCGTGCAGGCAACGCAAATCCGATGGACCAAGAGATGGGGCCGGCGATGGACGTTGCCGCCGCCCCAGGCAAGGCCACACCGATTGAAGTCAACCTCGACTTTTTGCCAGAAAGCCAGCGCCGCAGTTTTCGTCGGATCCTGGAAGGAGAGCGCTGGTCGTCAGAATCATCCCCGCGCTTGCCATTGCTCACTTTCTTCGCCTTCCACCAGGCATATTGGGAACGCTGCGCAACGGCGTCTGATGTGCCTATGAGTTTCTACACTACGACGCCACTGCCGATGGTGAGAACGATCGGCATTCAGGATGAAGATTATGCCTATTTCGTGGTGGGTGCGTCGGTTTATCCCCAGGTCAGCAGGGAAACCTATGACAATGAATTCAGGAATGATTTTAGCTTTGACGTCGTGACCGAACGCTTTAGCGAGCTAATGGAAAGACAAAAAGACGCTTGGCTTAGTGTGTTCTCAAATCATGGTTGCTCTGGGGACGTTTATGATGCCTTTAGAGAGGCGGTAAGAAACCATCTGCCCTATCTCGAATATCAAAACGGTAGCCGCGAGGTCATCGTGGATTTTGGTGGCACTTCTTTCGACATACGGCTACCACGGCCGATTAATCTTGAGAAGGCAAGGGAAATCGCTGCCGCCGAGAGGGCATCGGTGAACAATACTCTCTTTACCCGCGAGTACCCCGGCCAGGTTCTGCGGAGTATTGCCGTTGGGAATTTTGCCCTTACGGACCGTATCGAAGATGAATTCATTGCAAAGGTAGTGAACCCTTTTGGGGGAAGTTCGGAAAATCCAATATTAAAGTTTCTAAAGCCGCTGATGGAGTTTGAAAGCGCCATGAAACGGCAGTCAAACATCATCGCTGCCTACGCTTTTGGGCGCATGCATATACTCGGATCTTGTGGCGAGCCAACTACGTCATACCAACAGGACACCGTCTATTGGACAGAGTACACCAACGGGCTTGGGCAATACGTGTCATCTTCTGCAGAAAGCCGCAAGACGAACTATGGCTCAGTGCCCAGTAAGTTCGACAGCATTGTCAGGACACACAACTCGATCACCACCTCGAATTTTCTCTCAAGCCAAATGGCCACCATCATCAGCAGGCTTAGTTGTGACAGCCCTACCCGAGTACAACTCGAAGACAATTTGATTGCCTATTTCAATGGAAGTGAACCAGCACACATTAGGCCTATTTCCGATGATTAACATTCGACAACTAACTCATTTTTTTGCGTTGATAAAGTCGACGATCTCAGTGCTACGCATTTTTCTGGTTGTCTGCCTGCTGATGCTAGGCGCTTCGGCGTTTGCCTTTTCTGGGCAAGGTTACAGCGTTTGCCGCCTCGACCCGAATGGGGACAATTTCCTTGCTCTCCGATCAGGTCCTGGGGCCGAACACCCGATTATTATGCGTCTGCCGCCTGATACGGTCGTCGAGGAGCGCGGTGATTCTACCAACGGATGGTTGCCTATTGTGGTCGAGCGGACGCCCCAACACACTTATTTAAGAGATTTACCGAGCGGATATGTCTGGGTTGATTATTTGTGCCCGCTATAACAATCATTAATGCAGCGAGTGAGCGTCGCAACGAAATTTCTACCGTCTCCGTTTATCGTGTCATCAATCCGAATGAGCTGGAGTACTTTTTCAATCTATAGCCTCTTTTAGCACCGCCAGTAGAGTTTCAAGGAGATTGAAATGAACGAGACCCAGCAGTACAGCGTTGCTTCGTCGAATTTCGATAGCCCTGCTGAAAGCGCAATTGAGCAGTCATTTTACAGGTCGTGGCGATGGGGATATAGAACACCAGTATGGTTTGCGACTGTATTGTTAGCTTATTTTATGGCGTTTTTCTCCCCGAAGGTTTTAGCTCAGGAGGATTCCGTTCGCACACAGTCCACAGCGTTCGCCGAAGAATCGGCAAGACTGTTAGGCGCTGGGCAGCAACGGGCCGCGATTATTGAGGCGCTTAAAGGTTTGCCTGAATCGTTTACGGATGATGTGATTTCAGATTATCCCGACGCTTGGCTTGCCTTTTACCGTGCGGCGACCGCGCTTATTATTGTCATTCCCTACGACGGTGAAATGGTGGCTGTGGCTAACCGCGAACGCACAAGGGTTGCATTCAAAGGCATTAAGGTGGGGGATGAGCCACAACTCGCTTCCGTCGCGCCGTCGGTACTTTGGGACGCAGTGAACAACCAAGAGATTGCCGTCGTTGCAAATGCAACCGAAACCAATGATAACTCTCGAATGTTCGGCTATGCGCTCTCTACGTCACCAGGTTCTGCTTTGTTCTCAGTCTCTGGTGCAGAGTCTCCAGAAATAAAGTTGTTTGATAGCCAGGACGGAACTGAAGTCGTCAGCTTGCAGATTCCACCCCAGCCGATACCGGTTGGAGTATCACCCATCGGTATCTCTCCGGATGGAACCCGTTTTGCAGTTGCCAGCATGAACCAGATACTGGTGTGGGATCTTGCAACGCTTGAGGCTCCCCGCACGGTTATTCCCCAGCTATCTGGCCAAGAACACCTTGTATTCTCTCAAGCGGTGTGGACGTCAGAAGGGAGCTTTTTGGTTGCTTATACTTGGTACGGGGGGCCTAGTCAGGGGCAATTCGGAATAGCGCTAGTCCACGAAGACGGCACGGCTCAATCATTGGATGGCGAAGGACCCCGGGTAATTTGGGCCGCATCCCAAAGTGCACCTGTTTTTGTGGAACTTCTAGTAGCCGAAGGGGAGTGGCTAGTTAGGGATTTGCAACTTAATATCCTAGGTCGGATTCCCGGCGACGTCGAACCCGTCTCGTTTGCCCGCGATCAGACTGCGATTGTGGCGATGCAGGCAATGGGGGGCATGTTTGGAGATGCATATTCTTTCGAGCCAGTTGCGATCTATGGTCTCGACGGAACACCTCTGGACTTGCAGCCAGAAGACTACCTTGGGTTTTCTGACTTTGTGTTTAATGAGGCCGGTCAAGTGCTGACAGTGATTGGGCCAACAGAGCTCAACGCTACGCATCTGTCTGAAGCAGCACCAAGCGCTACAGATTTGTACACGAGGATCATGGACTCTTTGACGACCGAAGAAGAGGATCTCATTACTGCTCAGAGAATAGGTGGCAGTGGGGCCACGCCTGATGCCAGCCAGATGAGTATCCTTCAATCTGATCGGATTGCCGATGAGGCAGAGCTGGCGATGCTCAATGGGAAGCGTCATGAAGCCATTACTCTCGCTTTGTCGGCGTTTCCATCAATGCCAAACGATGGGGACTTCGAAACCTTCAAAAGAGCACATCGCGCTCTCTTTCGCGCTTATGCTTCCCGCCCGGCACACTTTGAACGTCCAGACGATTTCCTGACCGTTTTTATGTCAAGAGCCCGTTACGGGCCCATGGGGCGCACGGCACTTTATCGGCAGTTCGAACTGGAAGACTCAACACGGAGCAGTGTCCTCACGCGAGCGACAATCGTTGATCTCAGGTCGAATCACACCAGAGAGATCGACTTAACCGAAATTGATCAGCGGGGCTTCACAGACCTGCACTTTACGCCAGACGGACTGGCATTTGCCGGCGTGGGAAGAAGCGATGGAAGGGTGTATGTATTCGATACTTCCACAGGCAAAGTCACTCGCGTCTTCGATGCTTCGGGGGACTCAACGCACACCAAGACTGTGCAGATTGGCTTTTCACCGGATGGTCAGTACTTTGTCGCAACAGTCGGCCATGTGTTTGACAGTAAGTTTGCACTCTGGACTACAGAAACAGGACGGTTGGTGTATTCCGGTGTTCCGTTCGAAGGTTCCGTTACGCCACTGGGTTGGAGCAACGATGGAAGCATCTTAGTTATCGAATTTGTCACTCGCTCAGATGAGGCCTCCGGCCCCGATAACCTGGTAGTGTGGCAGCCAGAAGGTGGTAGGTCGACACTGCCTCTCATCAGGGAGGATGGGAGGCCAGTCGATCACTGCCAATACTTTGCCATATCTCATACCCTCCCATACCTAGCTTGTTCGGCGGATGCCGAGACGACGATCCTTAACTTCGCGATCGGCAGCATCGTTGGTACTATCCGGCGAGCCGATTCAGTAGGGAGGTTTCTGCGTGACGGGTCGGCTATCGGCTGGCCAAGCCTCAGTAATCCAGTCGAGATCGATGTGTTTTCCGTGAAGGGGGAGCCGCTTGATCCGATTATGCATGACTATGTTCCGTTTGGGCAGCTTGCCCTCTTGGGAGGTCAAAACCTTACTAAAGTGGCGACAGATCTTTCTGGGTATTCCGCCCAAAAGATTCCAACGGGACTTGAGCTGTATGAGGCTGCAATGGCTGAGCTTTCGGAAGATGATCATGCGCAGTTGCTTCTTGCTAGGCCTGAATGAATCATGACGACCTCTAAGAAACGCTGACAGTGACGAACACCATAAGTGAATCTGTTTTTTGCCTCATTCCTACTTGCATCGGCGCTCCCAGCCAACGCCCATAATATGAGGCTTTGCAATGAAACAGGCGAGTGAATCGCCCCGGCTTTACCGGAGACTCCATATCTTGAGAGGATGGAGTTATGAACTCACCAAAACCATATTCCCCAGAAGTCCGGGAGTGGGGTGTGGGAGGAAAACTTCCGCGTCTACGGTGCTCGTAAGGTCTGGCGGCAACTCCGCCGTGAGGGCGTTGAAGTTGCTCGTTGCACCGTAGAGCGGCTCATGCGCCGTCTGGGAATTCGCGGTGTGGTGCGAGTCCAACGGCCCTTCACGACCATCAGTGATCCCGACCAGCAGCGAGCACCTGATTTAGTAAACGTGACTTTACGGCCATGCGTCCTAATCATCTTTGGGTGGCCGATTTTACCTATGTCGCTACCTGGTCTGGCTTCGTTTACGTTGCGTTCGTTATCGATGTTTATGCACGTTGTCAAAGGCACCGATACCGACTCACACAGTGAAGCCTACTGGCAAAGCTATTTGGATGCTGTCGCCTGGTACTTGGCAGGCCAACCCGTCGACCATCAACACGAGCAACCCTATCTCCCCGGCACCCTCACGTGTGATGCCTGGGCGTATGGCAGAGTGAACGGCCTCGCCTTTGCAAAAATGCCGGTGTCGCAGTTGGATCGCTTGCCCAACAAACCAGTGAAGGGGAGATCAGCCGACATTCGATGCCGGCGTCTCTGGCTACCGTCAGGTGGTAGATCCCGCCACGGATGGTTTACGGGATCAATATCTTTACAGCATGAAAGTCACTCGCGAACAGTGGCTGCGTATTCACTTCGACCGGCTTGAACAGGTTGCCCCAACCTCCGCCGTCGACGCCTTTACGTTGCGCCGTGATATGACCAAAACCGGCATTTTTCGAGATATCGAGCCGTTTGAGCTTATATAAAGGGTAGATATTATCAATCCTGTATCAACGTTGACCAAGAAAGAGGCTATATGATGGCTATGCCAAAGACCGTGCTATTAAATGATTCCGCGTCTGTCACTGACGCTGCATTAATGGCGATTGCCCATATGCCAACGGCGAGTCTGCCTTCACTGGCAACGGATGCGTTCATGCAGCTACTTAGCGATGCAGACATCATGCGAATTGCGGTGTATCTGGCACAGAAAAGCGCGGATGAAGGGGGGTGTCCTATTGGGGCGGTTATCGTTGACAATGCAACGCAGCGCATCGTTGGTAAGGGGCATAACACCCTGGTGCAAGAGAGCCACCCTTATAACCACGGGGAGACCTCTGCCATGCGAGAGGCCGGGCGTTTAGACTTTTCGCAAACGACGCTGTTTACCTCGTTAAGCCCCTGCGAAATCTGCGCCACGCTGTTGCACATGCGCGGGGTTTCACGGGTGGTCGTGGGGGATGTCACCAATGCGTCAGGCACCGAGGAGTTGTTGAGAGAAAAAGGGGTAGATGTCGATGTTCTGGAAGATCCGGTGGGCGTTGCCCTATACGCACGTTTTCGCCAAGAGCACCCAGCCCTTGATCGTGAAGATTGGCAAGGTGTGCGGTCAAACTAGCTTCTATCAAGAAACCGAGCAACGTTTAAAACGCCTCCCGCCAATACTGCAACGAGGTTTCTGATACCACGCCATGCTGAGTGCCGACCTCGATCACCGCTTGCTGAAAATCGCAGGCAAGGTCTGGCTGATGGCATAACGCTAACGACCGAAGGATACGGGTAATACGCAAATGGTTGTGGCCACCGGCTTTTAGCCAGATATGCGTTTGCATCGATAACGCAGGCTGAGCCGTGATGGTGTTGCCATTGCGGGTGAGCCCAAAAAAATCCAGCATCACATCAAGCGACTGTTGCTGGCGCTGGCGTAAGGGCGCTTCACGCTCAAAAGTCGCTTGCACCGCAGGGGTTAATAGCGGTGCAAAGGCGTTAAAACGACCGGCTTCTGGGATGGGAAACAGCCACTGTATATAGTCATGGGTATGCTCCAGCCAAAAGGGCGAGAGTGCCCAGATGTCTTCCAGCCGACGCCCTTTGTGATCAAAGCCTTCGCCGCGATAAAAGGCGATTAAACGTTCGTCATTGTCCATTATGCCCCTCGCACTAACGGTTCAGCCTCGCCATGCAGCGCCATCTCACGTGCGTGGCGTTCGGTATCGGGATCGTGGTGAGCCTCAATGCGTTCCAGCGCACGAATATAGTAGGCGGGTAACCCATGCTCGCGTGCACCGGCCAGCACATGGTGCTTGTACCACGTATACGGACGAATCCCCAGGGCGGTGACATTACCAACATACGCCTGCACCTCAAACTGCCGATCACTGGCCATGTCCGTGACCGTCAGCCACGTTTCGTTGTAGGCCACCCCAAGCCCCTCGTAACGATCAAGGGTGGGCTTATGATGAGAAGCGACTTCCCAAATCACCCCATACACCGCTGATTGTTCTGATGCGGGCACAATATCGCACTTGCCTGAGCCATCCCCACTACGTTGATGAAACGCTAATCGATACGCAGGGAGCAGGGCGGTAGTCACAACGCGTGCCGGAATCCGTGCGGCTAAGCGCTGTGTCGACATATTAGAACCATAAGCAAAACAGAGCACCGTTGTCTCCTTTTCGGTATCTTTTTTCAGTATCTTGGCTGCCGTTGGCGCGTCGTTAAGTTGTCTCGTGCGCGCCCGAGGTACGTTGGTTACGTTGGTAATGTGCGAGTACCTGCTCTGCATTTGTTTTCAACGTTTCTCGCCACGCAGCGGGCCAATTTGCTCAGGCCGTTAGAGGCCATGCCATCCAGCAACTGCCGCGCATCGTTAAAGTGGGGCGCTAACTGACCCACCACCACCGGGGGGAGCAGCCCTTTCAGGTACTCTTCGGCAAGCACCAGCGTTAAGGCGCTCGGTACATCCAAGGCCGGTAAGTGGCACTGGAACTCACGATCAAAATACCAGCGGTAGGGTTTTTGGCTGTCGTCGCAGCCAATCGGAAATTGCGTTGAGAGTTTTTGACCCAAATCGCGCTGTAACGACCGCGTATCAATATGAAAGCCACGTTCAGCGAGTTTCTCTTTCAACACTGGGGTGGAAATACGCCCAGGGTAACGAGGAATGAGCTGTAGTAGCGTCAAGTAGCGAAAAAGCGTATCGCGTGCTTCAGACATAGTGACACTACCCTGGCAATAATGATGAAAACATAAAGTTTACCGTGCCTCACAAAACTTAGCGACCCTCTCAGGCAGCGCCTCTGTCTCCCGAGCGAGTAAATGGGCACGTCTGTATATCCATATCCCAACTTCCCCTAAATGAAGAAGGTTGTACGCTACGGCAATGCTGCGACAACCAATGCCGCATGAAACAACACCGGATCAAAAGGACGGTAGTGAAGGGAAGGAGGAAGGCTAAGTGTCTGCTTGCTCAGCCAGCCAGCGCTGTATTGCCTGCTGTGCTTCCAAAGAGGGTGTGGTATTTCGCGCGCCGCGCGCTTGGCTGAGTACCCAGCGTTTGCCTTGAGGCGCAATGGCAATGGTGACCGATTCCGGTAGATGCAGGCGATAAATCGCGACATGACCCAGCGCTACAGGGCGGTCGTAGCTGCCCACACAGTGATGCATCCGCTTTCCTTCGAGCAGCAAACCTTTCCACGAGGTGATGGCCGTAATGGCACCACGGTTAGGCAGCGGCGGTGAAGGATACGGCCCATGGCGCTTCTCAAGTAAAGCGGCATCACGGGCCAGATCCCCAGCACCCATGCGCGTATTAAAGCGTGCTACCCGTCGGTCGTGCAGCGCTTGTAGCCCCGCCATTGTCGTTACGCGATACAGCGCTTCCAAATCTTCAGCGGCCAGGCGCTGAGTATCGTTTAGCATCTCTTTCAGCCACGCACTGCCTCGGCCAACACGGCCAGGTGTTAGCGCGTCATCTATCAGCAACAGTAAGCCCGGCCAGCGTTCACCGTGGTAATTCGCTAAGAAGATAAGCTGCTGCACGTAAGGCGCGGGGTGGTGGCGTAACAGCCGCGCTGTTGATGGGTCGTGAAGTGCGCGTTTAAGCACGATAAATTCCCGCTGAATCATAGGGCTGAGCTGGCACCGACGCAGCAGCTTGGCGCTGGCCCGTGTGCTTGGCAAGCCGACCATGCCGCATAGTGTGGCTTGTTTTTCGCTAAGCACAGTAGAGAACGTCTGTTCAGACCACTGTGCCTGCAGGCCTTTATCGACGAGCAGTAGAAGTAAAAGCGGCGAGGATGTTGCCAGTTCTAACGCCGTGCTCAAACGCCCAGCCACTTGCGCCAGCGCGACGCCCAGGAAGGGCACCGCATTAATGGCAACTCGAAGTGCCTCTGGCATGCCTTGGGTTAAGGCATCGCCGTGGGTATCCATCAGCGTGTGCCAGCCAATGCCGGGCGGTTCTAAAAAAGTGCCTGACGTCAGCGGCTCACCTTCCGCCTCGCTTACCCACGCAAAGGGTGTTGCAGATTGCCAAGGAGAAAGCCGCACCACCATCGGATAACCCACCGCAGAAGACATATCAAATGCGATGCGGTGATCACATGGTGGCCTTTTATGAGGCCAGAAGCGCCGCAAAAAGCCTGAAAACCCGCTAAGGCAGGTGGATGTAAAAGGTTGGCTGATCAGAGAACGCATCGAGTGTTTAACCTAAAGGCAGGGTGGTCGACTGATGATGATAGATACATGCGGCGTTAAGTGTCGCTTGATTGGTTGGGGTAGTACTAATGGTTTAGTAAAGTATTTGTAGGATTGACTATTTCTTCTTATAGCATAGTGATAACCTCACTATCATTAATATTTCCACGCTACTTAGCTAGCATGATGGATACTTTGGAAGGGTAGTGAATCGCAGCCACTAGCCTGGATTTCTCACGGGGTATAAAAGAAAGCGGCTGAAAGTGCTATGATTTCAAGAACCTAACCAATCCATCAAGCACCAACAGCCGCTTCCAAAATGGTACCTGAAAAACTGACCTTCTCGCCACTCTCACGCCGGCAAATTGAAGCCGATTTCTCTGGGGGCCACATCACCTCCGATGCTGGATTGCTCTTGCTACGGGAAGTTGATAAACAACATCGTCTGACGCACCGCTTGGCCTCCGTGCTTCATGATCCCCGCGCACCGGAACAGGTTCGTCATAAGCTCGACATCATGGTTCGTCAACGCGTATTCGGTGTGGCGGCTGGTTACGAAGATTTCAATGACCATGAGACTCTACGTTACGACCAAGCGCTTCAGACGGCGGTCGGTGAAAAAGAGGCGCTGGCGGGCAAGTCTACGCTGTGCCGGAGTGAGCAGAACGCCGATCGACAAGCGATGGTGAAGGCCCATGAGTTGCTGTGGCATCACTTCATTGAACAGTATAACGAACCACCCAAGGAGATCGTACTGGACTTTGATGGCACCGATATTCCCGTGCACGGCGAGCAACCCGGCAAGTTCTTTAACCGCTATTACGATCACCATTGTTACTTCCCGCTGTACGTCTTCTGTGGCCGCCATCTGCTGGTGAGCTATCTGCGCACCAGTGACCACAGCGACAGCCACCACAGCTGGGCCATCCTGGCGTTACTGGTGCGGTTTATTCGCCAGTACTGGCCCGATACGCGCATTGTGTTACGAGGTGATAGTCACTTTTGTCGTCCCCGGATGCTCAACTGGTGCGATCGACATCACGTCGACTACATCGTGGGTATCGGCAAGAACAGTCGGCTGCTCAAGGAAGTGGACGTGCCCATGATGCTGGTGCGCAAGACCCAATGGCAGGTGGGAGGGAAAGTAGCAGAGACGTTCCGCTTCCAATATCAAGCCCACTCCTGGAAATACCCACGCTGGGTGGTGGCCCGTCTGGAAGAAGGCGAACTGGGCTCTAATCCCCGGTTTATCATTAGTTCCCGTTATGACGACGGCTTCAAGCTCTACTACGAGCAGTACTGCGCTCGGGGCGACATGGAAAACCGAATCAAGGATCAACAACTGAGCCTGTTTGCTGACCGGACCTCCAGTACGCACTGGTGGGCCAATCAGTGGCGGCTGATCTTATCGGGCTTCGCCTATACG
>NZ_LGEN01000052.1 GCF_001507855.1 Halomonas sp. 54_146 | reverse complement strand
CCCATCGACGTATTACCACCACAAGGCACTTGAGACCGATCCTGAGCGGCGGGCAGATCGATATCGGCAGGATGCGTTTCTTACCGCTGAGATTCAGCGCGTGTGGGAAGAAAACTTCTGCGTCTACGGTGCCCGTAAGGTCTGGCGGCAACTCCGCCGTGAAGGCGTTAATGTTGCTCGTTGCACTGTAGAACGGCTCATGCGCCGCCTAGGAATTCGCGGCGTGGTGCGAGGCCAACGCCCCTTCACGACCCTCAGTGATCCCGGCCAGAAACGGGCACCTGATTTAGTGAAACGTGACTTTACGGCTATGCGTCCTAATCAGCTTTGGGTAGCCGATTTTACCTATGTCGCTACCTGGTCTGGCTTCGTTTACGTTGCGTTCGTTATCGATGTTTATGCACGCTGTATCGTGGGTTGGCGTGTAGCGACGTCGATGAGAACGGCACTGGTGCTGGACGCTCTGGAGCAAGCTCTGTGGGCACGAAAACACAGACAAGGGTTGATCCATCATAGTGATAGGGGAAGCCAATATCTCTCGATCCGCTACACCGAGCGTATGGCTGACGAGGGTATCAATGCCTCAGTCGGCACCACCGGCGACTCCTACGACAATGCGCTGGCTGAAACCATCATCGGCTTGTTCAAAACGGAGGTGATCCATCATCGTGGCCCATGGAGGGGACTGGATGCCGTTGAGTATGCCACGCTGGAGTGGGTTGACTGGTTCAACAACCGCCGACTGCTGGAACCCATCGGAAACGTTCCACCAGCAGAACGAGAAAGGACGTATTATCGTCAACTGGAAGAGTCGGGTGAAGCTGCTTGACTCAAACAAACCGGTCTCCGGAATAACCGGGGCGGTTCACTTGAGGGGCTATCTTTATCACCACAACCCTTCAACAACCTGAAAATATAGAATTTAAGTCATCATGAGGAGTGCTAGACGGGAGAAAGGGGTGTTGAGCAGATTTACCGCTGGAGGCAAACTAACACAGAATAAAGTTTTAGCCGCTAAAAAATTTCTTGGGGAAAGGGCGGTCTCAATGACCAAGTGCAACACGTGAGCCATCAGGTACGGTGTTGCCATGACTTACTGCTATCGCCATCTCTCTGCTGAAGACCGAGCCGCCATCATGATGATGCGAGCCACGCATTCGATCCGGGCCATTGCCACTCACCTGGGGCGTGCGCCGAGCACCGTGTCGCGAGAAATTGCTCGCCATACGGTCGACCCCATCAAGGGCTACGATGCCGGCCTGGCGGGCTATCGGGCTCGTCTGACGCGACATCGGCCACGCCAGCGCCCCAAGCTGCATCCCGACGGGGAGCTCTTCGAGGTAGTGGTCCACTTGCTGCGCAAGTGCTGGTCACCGCAACAGATAGCCCGCACACTGAAGCGCATGTCTCCCAACGATTCACGTCGGCAGGTCTCGCATGAGGCCATCTACAACGCGCTCTATGTGATGCCCCGCGGCAGTCTCAAGAAAGAGCTCATCGCCTGCCTTCGGCAGGGCAACGGCAAGCGTCGCTCACGCAGTCGTGGCAAGGATCGACGCCAGCAGATTCCCGATCTGGTAGCATCCACATGCGCCCGCCTGAGATCGAAGACCGCCTGATGCCTGGCCACTGGGAGGGTGATCTCATCATGGGTGCCAACAATCGCTCCGCCGTCGGTACGCTGGTGGAGCGCACCACACGCTTGGTGATCTTGGCGAAAGTGGATGGCACCACGGCCACGGCGGCGGCCGTTGGCTTCAGCGACAAGCTCAATGAAGTGCCGCGAGCCCTGCGGCTGTCCATGACGTACGACCAGGGCAGAGAGATGATGAAGCATGCCGAGATCACGCAGAAGACCGGGACGGCGATCTACTTCGCTGACCCGCATAGCCCGTGGCAGCGCGGCTCCAATGAGAATACGAACGGGCTGCTGCGGCAGTATCTGCCGAAGGGCACGGATCTGTCGGTCTACAGCCAGGAAGAACTCGATGAGATCGCCGACTCACTGAACACGCGGCCGCGCAAGACGCTCGACTGGCGCACGCCGCTGGAAGTCTACGCCGAGGTGCTCAAGAAATCGGTCGCTGGACCGAGCACCCTTCAATAGCGTTGCGCTTGGAACTTGAGACCGCCCTACCGCTGAATAGCCAATCTCCTGCCCAAAGCTAGCCCATGTTATGCCAGCGATATGTGGCGGGCATGCTTCATATCATATTCTGTATCATATTTCGTACCGTATTCTGTATTGTATTAAATGCTCAATACGAAATAGGCGCCTGGGCATGCCGTAAGGGAAAGCCAGAGGCGCCTGCAAGAGTTAGCCTGAGCGAGATGGTGGGGCATAGAAGGATAATAATAAGAATAATATTCTTATTATTATCATTGTGAGCCGCTGATCTGAGCCTGTAGGCGGAGGTGTTAAAAAATATTGTGTATTTTTGTTAATTTACAAGCCATTGAAATAATTTATTTTTTTGAGTGTCTATGTAAGCCAGGTGATCAAAGTGATATATGTTGATGATCAATGTGTATTATATTGATTGACCTCAAAATCTGGCATGGTTGAGCTTTATCTTAAATTGGTTAGTATAAATTCCGTCAACGTTCGATTGATGGTGCTAGCTATGACTGTAGATGATTACCTTATTGGCCGATTCGGCCTTTAATGAGCATATCTGACCTAGCGGACCTGCTCGATCGCTCTCCAGATGGCGTGCGTGTCTCTTTATATAGCGATACTGAAGTGTCGAGAAAGCTGAAGCCGACAATGGTAAAGGTAGGGCGCCGAGTCTACTTTCGGACTCTTCAGGTAAAGGATGCGTTGGGCTTGGAAAGCTGATGAGCGTGCAAGCAATAGCCTGGGCTCTACATCAGCAAATTGTGAAAGACCCCGGTGCGCGTCATGTACTCATTGGCTTGGCTAATCATGCCGACGAAATAGGTCTTTACGCTTTTCCAAGTATCGAGCTGTTATCTAAATATACAGGCCTTAAGCGTCGAACTGTTCAAGAAAAAATTAAGCTGCTAAAGGAGTTGGGTGTAATAAAGCTTGAGCCACAGGAACTCACGCACCCGGTTGGGCGTGGTGAGCTTCATGCCCTTGGAGACGGAGCGCTCCACCACCTGCCGCGCCGCATCGATGACGCGATCATCGGGGGCCGCCAGGTAGTTGCCGTCGCTGTCGCGCACGAACAGCTGAGGTGCGTTGGATGGGGAGTAGCGAGACTCTGCCGGGAGGGCAGCTGCTGAAGTGTGTGTCATGACCAGAACCTCCGGACATGACCGAGACCGCCCCCTCCGGGAGCGATGTCCCGGTCGGGGTGGGTAGTGAGGAATGGTTACGCGGCGAAGAGCTGCGTGTGGTTCAGCTCGTCGTGGCGTGCCACCAGCAGGTAGTCACCGTGCTGGCGGTCGCCTTGCACGACCAACGCCTCGAGCTCGAGAGCCAGAGGCTGGTGGGGATTCCCGCTGGGCGGGATGCGATGATGCGTCAGCCGCACCGCCTGGGTCCCAGCCGGGTACCCGGACAGCTGGCGGGCCAGGTTCTGCAGCAGCAGCTGGAATCGTTCGATGGGCGTGACCCCATGTTCCGAGACCACGTGCTCTGCGACGTACATGCAGTCGTCCATGACCCGCTCGCTGATGCGGACCTTGCCCGCAAAGCCGTGATCGCGGGCCAGAAACGACATATCGTAGGATTTCATGGTGGATCTCCTGCGGTAGTGCACACAGGGGACACACCTTCCCCACCGGGGAATGTGGATCCCCTGGTGGGTAGTGGCACGTCAGTGCCGAGGAAGAAATGCTGCATCCAGCCCTGACGGGCGGCCTCGTCTCGGGATGCGCGAGGCCTTGGGAGATGGCGTACCGCCAAGCGGCGCACCCTCAAAACGCCTGGGTGCGGGGGTGCCTCGTTTGGTGCCGGTCGAGACCACCGGGCCGCCGTGGGCGGCACTTGCACCAGTGAGCTTACGATACGAGCATGGGGAGTCAAGCGAGCTCATCACACGCGAGTGTGCAGACTATCCAGCAATCGGCATGACCATCGGAAGCCGTGCGTCAGCCGCCACGCTGCCCATCAGCTTCAAGAGCCGGGCCAAGGACACCTGATACTGGCCGGTGCGAGGCAGCGGCTTATCGGCTAGCTCTTGCCAAACCAGCTCCCCAGGGCCGTTGTAGGCCTCCGTGAAGCTGCCGTGCCGATCCAACTTCAGCACCAGTAGGTGCTCAGGGCAGCTTCTTAATGCGACTCGGCCACCCTGCGTAGCCTTGATCTCCACGTATCGACCATCACACACAGCATCGACTCCGGGTGACGACGCTGGCAGTAGCTCCAATCCATAGTGATGCGCCGCCAAGCACTCACCAAGGCTGCCAACCAAGTGGCCATCCGGGGTGAAGTGCCTACCCGGAAACATCTCCTCCAGCTCATTTACAACCCGATATAGCTCGGCAACAAGCTGGGGCAAACGTTCTTTATTCACTCAGATTCTTCTCCCTAAAATTGCTCGCAATGGCAGCTCACGGCCAAAAGCGGACAATCATAATTTCCTAAAATAGGAATTCGGAAAACATCCATTACCCTTAATTAATAATGATAGAAGAATTTTGGGCCATCCTAGAGATTTGACCCTAGGAGAGCGGCCCCATGAACACTCCCTCTGAAAAACATCACTCCCCGTGGAACAAGGGCAAGCTGGTTGGCCAAAAGCACCCACTCCGATTGAAAGACGTTTGGGCTATTCGTGTCAGGCTTCAACTCAATAATAGACAACGTGACTTGGCGCTGTTTGAACTAGCCATTGATAGCAAGCTAAGAGCCTGCGATTTGGTCGCATTGCATGTCCGAGACGTCTCTCACGGAGATATGATATCTTCCCGAGCCATTGTAATGCAGAGAAAGACCCAAAGACCGGTCCAATTCGAGATAACCGAAAAGACTCGTAGCGCACTACGCCAGTGGATCAAGAACGAAAGCCTTGGAATGGATGATTTTTTATTTCCGAGTAGAAAATCGAGGCAGCTTCATTTATCTACCCGTCAGTATGCTCGGATAGTAAAGAACTGGGTGGCATCCATTGGCTTGGACTCATCTTCTTATGGGACTCACTCACTCCGGAGAACGAAAGTCACGATCATCTACCGTCAAACCCCTGAATTCAAGCAATAAGCGCAGCAACTGCGGTATCCAGGGCTCCTGAGTATTCCCCCACACACCCACGCACATGAATTTGACACCCGCACCCGTATACAATAATGTTTGACATATTATTATATGCGGAATAATAAATGACAGCCCAAGTAGTAGCACCAGATGAGTATAGTTCCAACGCTAGGATTGTTTACATCGAACGACTGTTATAGTGGACCCTGAAATCAAGACACTGGTTTAAGATATGCCGAGGCCGATTTCGAAGGGACCAGAGATGTCGAAACAGAAACGTAACACCCACTCACCGGAGCTGAAGGCCAAGGTCGCCCTGGAGGCTGTCCGTGGCCTGAAGACGGCGAACGAAATCGCTCAGGAATTCGGTGTCCACCCTGTGCAGGTCGGTCAGTGGAAGAAGGCCCTCCTGGCGGACTCCGCCTCCTTGTTCGACAAGAAGCGCGGGCCAAAGCCAAAGCCCGAGTACCAGTCAGACGAGAAGCTCTACGGGGAAATCGGCCGTCTGAAGATGGAGCTCGACTGGCTGAAAAAAAAATCCGGAATCAACCTGCCATGATCCGCCGCGGCTGGATCGACGCGGCCGACCGAGTGCCGCTGCTCCGCCAGTGCGCCCTGGCAGGGGTCGCCAGGTCCACCGTTTACGCTCAACGGCAGCCAACGGAGCCTTCCGAGCAGGATGTCGAACTCTGCCATGCGATCGATGAGATCTACACGCAATGGCCGTTCTACGGTAGCCGCCGGATGGTCGTGGAACTCGGTCGCCATGGCTTTCGCGTCAATCGCAAGCGCGTGCAGCGGCTGATGCGCGGCATGGGGTTGGCAGGTATGGCGCCGGGCCCCATGACCAGCCGGCCGCATCCTGAGCACAAGGTCTACCCGTACCTGCTGCGCGGCGTGTCGATCACACGCCCCAATCAGGTGTGGAGTACCGATGTGACGTACATTCGGGTGGCGCGCGGCTTCGTGTACCTGGTCGCCATCATCGACTGGTATAGCCGCAAGGTGCTCAGCTGGCGGGTGAGCAATACCATGGAGGCGTCCTTCTGCGTCGACGCCTTGGAAAGCGCCCTGCGGCTACATGGCACGCCGGAGATCTTCAACAGTGACCAAGGCTCGCAGTTCACGAGCCAGGCCTTCACGGGGGTGCTCAAGCAAGCCGGCGTCGCCATCAGCATGGACGGCCGTGGGCGCGCGTTCGACAACATCTTCGTCGAGCGGCTATGGCGGACGGTCAAGTACGAGGACGTGTATGTGAAGGGCTATGCGAGCTTGGGAGAGCTGACCCTCGGCCTATCCGCGTACTTCTCGTTCTACAACGCCCAGCGGCCTCACCAATCGCTGGAGAACCAGACCCCGGACACCGTGTATGCGTTGGGGACTGGCGGCGGTGCCGCCAGTCCCGATCACTTTGGTCATCAACGTGACACCGCTCAGGACCATGACACAGGGCAGCGCTGTGCAGCTGCAGCCAAGGCCGAGACGATAACTTAAATCGGGACGTTTTCTGTCTTGACGATGGGGTCCACTTTATTTCATAAGCCCTCAACTTCCTCGACTGCGGGTCAAAGTCTTCCGGTACAGCTAGCAGTGACAGGCTTGGTTATTGCGCCGACCCGCACACTTGTCTATCATCAAGAGCCATTTCCCTTGGGAAGAAAACGACATCCTCTACACACGCCAGTAGACGCTTGAATGAGTGGTGAATGTGCAAGACAAACAACCCCCCGAGAAGTCTGCTTCCGCTTCACAAAAAGCAGGAAAGGCTGGAAAACCCCTTCCCAGCCAGACTCTTATGCGTGGCTTGGACATCATCGAAGCCGTCTCCGAAGGAGTCAATGACATTGCCGAGCTTGCCGCCACAACCGGCATGACCTACAGCACAGCGCATCGCATTCTTTCGGCTCTCCAAGCACGCCACTACATCACCCGCGACCCTGTACGTGGCTACCGCCTTGGTCGAAAATTGCTGGAGCTCGGCTCCCTTGCCTATTCGCAGATTGATCTGGTTCGCCTGGCTCACCCCATCCTAGAGAAGCTGGCAAAAGACACCTCTGATACCGTTCACTTTGGCTATGCCGAAAAGGGTCACGTGATTTATCTTGATAAGCTCTCAAGCCGGCGCGCCGTTGAAATCAGTTCGCGCGTTGGCGGTATGAAGCCGCTTATCTCGACAGGCATCGGCAAAGCGCTAATGCTAGACGCCGACGAAGACACATGGCGCCTTTTGTACGAGCGCAATGCCCACCTGCTGCGTGAACCTGGCACGCTACAACAGTGGCTTCTCACCATGCGGAACTATGCCAGCAAAGGTTGCGCCTACGACCTAGGCGAAGATGAGCAGTCTATTCGCTGCGTTGCCGCGCCGATTCGCGACAGCAGCGGCCATATCATTGCCGCCATCAGTGTCTCCAGCACGCTTGAGCATATGAGCACGGCACGCATGGAGCAACTGGAGACGGCCGTGCTAGATAGCGCCAGGCAGATCAGCGCTGAACTCGGCGCCACCATCTCCTAACGCCGCCAGCACCTCTACTCAATCAACGATTTTTCCGGGATTTAATATACCCTTCGGGTCAAGAGCACACTTCATCCGTTTGATCAGATCAACTTCGGCCTGACTTCGGCTATGACCCAAGTAGGGTTTCTTGTGGGTGCCGATGCCATGTTCTGCGGAAACGGAACCGCCCAGTTCGCGAGTGACGCCATAGAAAGCCTCTTCCATTTCACGCTGGGTCTGCTGACGATCGTCTGGCAGCGGCCCAACAACAACATGCAGGTTACCATCGCCCACGTGACCAAAGTACATGGCATGAATATCGGGGAACATCTCGTCCATAATCTGGCGCAGGCGCTCAACGCACACTCCAATTTGAGAAATGGGGAAGGAAATGTCGAAATTGAGGGTCGGCGCGTAGGAATCGAGCATCTCAGCGACCGAATCGCGTAGCGCCCAGAAGTCGTCCGCATCGGACTGAGATTGCGCCACGGCAGCATCCAGCACCCATCCCTGCTCCAGCGCATGCTCAAGCACAGCATCGAAGCGATCCGCGTTGCCTGCAGGCTCGGCTGACTGCATATCCATCAGCACGTACAGGGGGTAATCATCATCCAGCGGCGCACGAATGCCGCCCGCCGTGGTAGCCGAACGGTAGTAGTCGTTCCACATCACTTCATAGGCGCTCACCAGTCCCGATAACCTTTGCTGAGCATAGCGCAGCAGTAATACAACCGAATTAAAATCCGGCAGTGCAATCAGTGCAGTGTTGGCGCCTGTGACCCCCGCATGCAAGCGCAGCACGGCGCGTGTAATAACCCCCATGGTGCCTTCAGTACCGATGAAAAAGCCCTTAAGGTCTGGCCCAGCATTATTCTTCACCATCTTGTTCATCATGGGCAAAACGGTGCCATCCGCCAGAACCACTTCAAGCCCCAACACTAGGTCGCGCGCCATGCCATAGCGAATCACCCGATTGCCGCCTGCATTCGTCGCGATGTTGCCCCCCACCTGGCAAGAGCCCCGCGCACCCAGGTCCAGTGCCAGCAAAAACCCCGCCTCCTGAGCAGCTTCCTGTGCGACCTGCAATGGTGTGCCAGCCAACACGGTGATGGTGGCCGACGCGTGATCGACTTCTTCGACACCACTCATCCTCTCAAGCGAGATCACCACCGCACCGGCTGAAGGCACGGCACCGCCCGCAAGTCCCGTCAGCCCTCCCTGCGGCACCACCGGCCATTGGTGGGTATGACAGACCGCCAGCGCCTTGGCAACGTCTTCCGTGGCGCGGGGCCGCAAGAACGCCAGCGGCATCTCACCGCGCTTGCCGCTCCAATCCCGAAGATACTTGTCGCTGATCGCTGCGCCCACCAGCACCTCGCTCTCCCCCAGTGCGGATTGCAGTGCGGCCAGCACGGCCACGGCGGCCGCATTTGGGGTGTCCAGATCGGAGGACGGAAAATCGGTCATGGCAAAGGGTCCTTACGTCGTCGTTATATAGCTCTTGGTGATGCCTTGATCTCACGCTCAATTGGCATAGCAATTCTCATATTATGAGATCGACATTCAATCCTTGCAAAAACGGTATCACGAAACTAGACTCCGAAACAGGTTACAGCGCTGCCCCCACTTGGTGGCCAATCGCTGGAATCGGCTTGGTTTGGTCACGAATTCAGCAGGACACGAGCCGTAGTGTTCGATTGCGGCAAGTTATATCCATGTGGAGACAACACAATGACAGGCACCCTTCCCAAGCGGTTTTTCCGTTCCGCAGCCCTAGCTGCTGGCCTCTGCGCCGTTATTTCTGGCCCCACCCTTGCTCAGGAAATGGTTCTCAAGGCAGGCCATGCGGCTTCCACCAGCAATACTGGCCACAAGGCATTTGAATTCTTGGCTCAGGAACTGGCTGACAATACCGATGGCCGCATCAGCCTTGAAATCTACCCCAGTTCACAACTCGGCAGCGAACGTGAGCTGGTTGAGAGCATCCAGCTAGGCAACGTCGACATGACATTTGTCTCGTCGGCCGTGCTGGGCAACTTCAACCCGCAGTTCTTTGCCCTGGACATTCCATTCATGTTCAAGGACCGGGATGACGTATACCGGGTGCTGGACGGTGAGATTGGACAAAACCTGCTGACCAGCCTCGAGCAAGTGGGGATCAAAGGTCTTGGCTACTGGGAAAATGGGTTTCGGCAGCTGACCAACAGCAAGCAGGACATCCGCTCGCCCGAAGACCTTGAGGGGATGCGTATGCGCACCATGGAAAACGCTGTGCACCTTGAAGCCTGGCGCAATGTCGGCGCCAATCCGGCCCCGCTGGCCTTTGGTGAACTGTTCACGGCCCTACAGCAGGGCACCTTCGACGCACAGGAAGGGCCCATCAACCTGTTCTACGACATGCGCTTCAACGAGGTTCAGAAGCACATCACCAAAACCAACCACGTCTACTCACCGTGGCCCATACTTATCAATCCCAATATTTACAACAGTCTGAGCGACGAAGACAGGGTGATCTTGGAAGAAGCCGTCGCCAAATCGATAACGTATCAGCGTAACTTGGCGCAGCAGGCCGATGAAGCAGCCATTGCCGCCATGTCCGATGTCACAATCACTGAATTGTCTCCTGAAGAGCTTGAGGCCTTCGCCAGCCATATGGACCCCATCTATGACATGGTAAGGGAGCGCGTAGGCGACGAGATCATTGATGACATCCTGGCTGAAATAAAATAAGACCCCTTCAGCCTGCTACCATAACCGTAAGAACTAAGTCGTAAGCACTAACGCTCGCCGAGGCACCACCCACCCGGCGAGCGTTAGTGCAGACCTAGGTCGGCACTACACTCCACGGCAAACTGTACCGTACACAGTGTCTCGCCGTTGGCTAAATCTCGGACATCACAACATGTTCAAGTTTCTCGATAAACATCTTGAAGAAATATTTATGGTATTTCTTCTATCCTTGATGTCGATATTGATCGGTGCACAGGTATTCATGCGATATGTCATGAACGACTCGCTGACATGGTCGGAAGAACTGGCCCGATATGCCTTTATCTGGGCCACGTATATAGGGGTCGCAAGCGGCGTCAAACGCAATGCTCATATCTGTGTGGAAGCCGCTGTGACTAAGCTGCCAGCTCTCTACCAGCGCTATGCCGCTATAGTCGCCCACATTCTGTTCATTGCTTTCGCCATACTGGTCATGAAAGAAGGCTATGCACTGACACAGAAAATTCTCTCGTTTGGACAAAAATCATCTGCTCTTGGGATTCCCATGGGATGGATTTACCTCGCACCCACGGTGGGTTTCGGCCTGGTTATAGTTCGCCTGATCCAGCGGATCGTGTTCGAGATCCAGACGATCCGACGCAGCCACGGTGAGGTAAAATCGTGATTACCCTCTTGCTATTTGGTTCCTTTCTAGTTTTTTTACTTTTCAGTGTCCCTATTGCCATCTCGCTAGGGTTGGCATCCTCCTTTGCCTTACTGTTCAGCGGCAAGGTCAGCAGCACCTATATTGCCCAAGGGCTTGTCACCTCTATCGACTCCTTCCCGCTTATGGCGGTGCCCTTCTTTATTCTGGCGGGTGACCTGATGGGCGAAGGTGGCCTGTCTCGACGATTGTTGAACGTCGCCAACGTTTTTTTTGGGCGTTATACCGGCGGGCTGGCCGTTATCGGCGTAGTAACATGCATGTTCTTTGCCGCTATCTCCGGATCTGGCCCTGCCACGGTGGCAGCGATTGGTGGCCTGCTCCTACCCGCCATGGCGCGGGCCGGCTATGAGAAAGGCTTCTCTGTCGGCGTCATCGCGTCTGCGGGTAGCTTGGGCATCATCATTCCACCCAGTATTCCCATGATCATCTACGCGGTATCGGCCAACGTATCTATTACCGAGATGTTCATTGCCGGTGCGGTGCCAGGCCTGCTGATTGGTCTGGCGCTCATCCTTACTGCCTATATCAAGGCCCGCAGAGCGGGTTATACCGGCAGCCAGACCCGATACACCACAAAGGAAAAGCTCGCTACGCTATGGGAGGCAAAGTGGGCACTACTGGTACCGGTGATTATCCTAGGGGGAATCTATGGCGGCATCTTTACACCTACAGAAGCCGCGTCAATTGGTGTCATATATGGATTTTTAGTAGGCGTATTCGTCCATAAAGAGATCAAGATAAAGAGCCTTTACGAGGTGATTAGCAGGTCGGCACTGACCTCTTCCACCGTCATCGTCATCGTCGGCACTGCCACCATCTTTGGGCGCATGCTAGCGATTGAACGCATTCCCTTCATGATTGCTGAGTCTATCGTCAATCTGACCGACAACCCAATTCTCATACTGATGATGATCAACGTACTGCTGTTGATCATTGGTATGTTCATGGAGACGTTGGCCGCAATTATTATTCTGGTTCCCATTCTGCTTCCCGTGGTCGTCGCGGTCGGAATCGACCCCGTGCACTTCGGCATTGTGATGATCCTCAATCTAGCCATCGGAATGGTAACACCGCCAGTGGGGGTAAATCTGTTCGTGGGTGCTCGTGTTGCCGGCACGTCATTGGAAAAGGCATCCGTTGGTTCGATTCCTTTTATCTTGGCGATGTTCGCCATGTTGGCCTTGGTGACATACGTGCCGTGGATATCCCTGGCGCTTGTCAAACTGATGGGGTGAGATACAACCGCCCGTCAATGTTTTCTGAAAATCACATATCAGGAGTCAGAAATGGCACAGAAAATCAAAACAGCTATCATCGGCCCCGGCAACATTGGTACCGACTTGTTGGCCAAGCTGATGCGCAGCCCCTTGCTGGAGCCCGTCTGGATGGTGGGGGTAGACCCCGAATCTGATGGCTTGAAGCGGGCCGCTAAATTAGGCATAAAAACGACAGCGCAAGGTGTGGACGGCCTGCTGCCTTTCGTCAAAGAAGACGACATCAAAATTGTCTTTGACGCCACCAGCGCCTATGTCCATAAAGAAAACGCCGATAAGCTGACGCCTCTGGGCGTGCTGATGATCGACCTGACACCGGCGGCTATTGGTCCTTTCTGTGTACCGCCGGCCAATCTGAAAGAACAACTGGGGCGAGGGGTCAACAACGTCAATATGGTCACCTGTGGCGGCCAGGCCACGATCCCCATGGTGTATGCGGTATCACGCATTCAGCCGGTTGAATATGCCGAAATCGTAGCAACGGTCTCGTCTCGATCGGCTGGCCCCGGCACACGCAAGAATATTGACGAATTCACCCGCACCACCGCCAACGCGGTTGAGCAGGTTGGTGGTGCGAGGCAGGGCAAGGCCATTATCATCCTGAATCCCGCTGAGCCGCCCCTCATCATGCGCGATACCGTGCACTGCCTGACCGAGGGCGAGGCCGATCAGGAGAAAATCACGGCCTCCATTCACTCCATGATCACCGACGTACAGAAGTATGTGCCTGGCTATCGCCTAGTAAACGGCCCAGTGTTCGACGGCAATCGCGTGTCTGTGTACCTGGAGGTGGAAGGACTTGGCGACTATCTACCCAAGTATTCTGGCAACCTGGACATCATGACCGCTGCCGCAGCACGGACAGCCGAAATGTTTGCCGAACAGCTTCAAGCTATCGCGACCGCCTGAACGGGAGAAGAACCTCATGAGCAAGAACGTCATTCTACACGACATGACACTGCGCGACGGCATGCACCCCAAGCGCCACCAGATCACCCTTACGCAAATGAGCGACATTGCGCAAGGCCTAGACGACGCTGGTGTTCCCCTCATTGAAGTCACCCACGGTGATGGCCTGGGTGGTGCTTCTGTAAACTACGGCTTCCCCGCGCATAGTGATGAAGAGTATTTGAGCACCGTAGTGCCTCTGATGAAACAAGCCAAGGTATCCGCCTTGCTGCTGCCAGGTATTGGCACCGTTGATCATTTGAAGATGGCGCACGACATCGGTGTCAGTACCATCCGTGTGGCGACCCACTGCACGGAAGCCGATGTGGCCGAACAGCACATCTCGCTGGGCCGTAAACTGGGTATGGACACCGTCGGCTTTCTGATGATGAGCCACATGAACGAGCCAAAGGGCCTAGCTGAACAAGCCAAACTGATGGAAAGCTATGGTGCCAACTGCATTTATGTCACCGATTCAGCCGGCCACTTGCTGCCAAACTCGGTGGTAGACCGTCTGAGGGCCGTGCGCGATGTGCTTGCGCCGGATACCGAGCTAGGCTTCCACGGCCATCACAATCTGGGCATGGGCGTGGCCAATAGCGTAGCGGCCATCCAAGCCGGCGCCGACCGCATTGATGCTGCCGCCGCCGGCCTAGGTGCCGGTGCCGGCAATACGCCGCTAGAAGTGCTTGTGGCCGTGCTGGACCTGATGAACGTAGATACCGGTGTGGATGTCTTCAAGATTCAAGACGTAGCGGAAGATCTGGTCGTGCCTATCATGGATTTTCCCATTCGCGTAGACCGCGACGCCCTGACCCTGGGCTATGCCGGGGTCTACGGATCCTTCCTGTTATTCGCCAAACGTGCAGAGCAGAAATACGGCGTCCCGGCACGCGAAATCCTCGTCGAAATGGGGCGCCGAGGCATGATCGGCGGCCAGGAAGATATGATCGAGGATACTGCCCTGTCCCTCTTGCGTCAGAAACAAAGCACCTGACCACTTTATCTATTCTTTTGCATTAGCTAAGACGGCGAGGAGGCTGGCCCTATTTCCCTTGATCCAGCCCATGCCGAGATAGCACTTAGGCCGGATAAGCCGAAGGCGCATCCACCATGACGATGGCAGCCATTTCTCGCCAGGTACGCTAACGCTTACCTAGCCGTCTGGCTGCCATATTCGTGTTAGGGGAGTATAGTGCTGGCGAGACACTTCCCGACCACGGAATTGTTGATGCCATGGTGGAACGCTTTGAGGGCCGTAACAGAGAAGTACTGGCAATCAGCCAACCTTACTGTTAGCAGCTTTAATCATTCCACTATCTTTTGAATCTCGGCTTCGAACTCCTTCATCTTTTTTTCATTATACTCTTTCATCTTTACGGACTGACACTTACTTACAACGTCCCTCTCCAGGGCATCGACGACTTTTTCTTTTCCGCTACTTTCAGGAAGCTCCCTTATCGCGCTAGAAAGCTTTAAAAAACTGTTTCCCGCCATACTAACCAACATTTGATTCCATGGTTTCACAACCATATTATGGAGCTGGTAGGTTGAATATTCATTACCCCAATCCTCTCTCTCCCATTCCTCCCTCCAATTCTCACCATATATACGACACTGGCTCTCAATCTCAACTATCCATGGCGCGCTATCTTCTATATACCCTGAATCCGTGAGACCAGCCCCCAGAAATGCTTCTAACCTAATGAACTGCATGGCAATATTTCGAATATCGCCATTCACCCAGATAGTGCCATGCCCAACGTCAAGTTCCGTGCCAGTCGCCGCACCCTCACCAGCCACGCCGGGCTGTCCATCATCGGGCAATGCTTCGAGATCGCTGGCGTCGACAGCATCGACAGCCGCTTCCCCACC
>NZ_LGEN01000051.1 GCF_001507855.1 Halomonas sp. 54_146 | reverse complement strand
GGATGGATCAAGCTTCACTACTGAGTGAAACGCCCTGTGCGGTTCCGCATGCAGGGTGTTGTGGGGGCTGGGGGCTAGACACCCCCGGCTACCCGATTAACTGATCGTTCTTAACATACATTTTTGGAGATTCAGGGATGAGGCCCCGCATTACTACGGCTACGTTTTTCTTGATCAGCGCCTGCGTTATGCTGCTAACAGCTTGTGTTAGCTCCCAGATGCCGATTTCCCCCGCCAACGATGACGTAGACGCAGCGCCACCGCCGCCAACGGTAGCGCTAAATGGTTCCGGTAATGAGCAGGCTACCGCCTGTGATCTGGAGGCTATCCAATACGCCATCGGTGAGCCATTCGATGACGCTAATGGCGCGCAGTTACAAAGACAGCTACAAAGCGACAGCAGCGCTCGGCAAGTGCGTGTGCTTCGCCCCGGTGATATGGCTACCATGGATCACCGACCCGACCGTCTGAATATTCATCTTGATGACCAAGATGTCATTGAAGCGCTGCGCTGCGGCTAACGATAACGGTCCTTCCAGCCTTGGTGGCGTACTTGGTCTTTGAGCATTTCGAGGATGTCGTATAGCACCTGCTCGGTGACGCGGTTACTGCCTTCGTCAACCGTCAGCCACGTATCAAAACCGCTGTCGGCGGTGCGCTCAACCAATTGCCTAAATTCGTCAGAGTGGATGCTTAGCAATAGCTCATCGACAAGCCGCTGGGCGACACCGCTCAACGATGCCTCCATTGCTCGGGTGGCCTGTTGCCCCATAGGCAGGCGGCTAAGGCGCTGGATTTCGGGGCTTTCGTGCAGCGTGCGGCTCACTAAATCGCTGATGGCTGCCATGATGGCCTGGCGGTTGTTCTGGTAAGCCTTACCGATGGTAGCTTCCAAACGCTGGGCAATTTCATGAATTAGCTGTGCTTTACGGGGCATCACCACCCGCTCAATAACCCGTTCGGTGAGTGAATCAGTGGCGCGAACTTGCTGCTGCACGCTGCCCAGCAGGCGCAGCGCGATGCGGTCGGAAAGCTCTTCAAGCAAAATGTCGTAATACTTGGCAACAAACAGGTAGATGTTCCAACGGGTAACATCAATCAGGCGCAGGCGATGCAGGCGATTGATTAACGACACCACCCGTAGAATACGCAGCAGTCGGAAGCCCGCCAGGGGAATACAGCCCAGCACGTCATACCAGTGAACAAAGGGATAAAAGAACCAGCGGTGATAGCGTCGCTCGGCAATGGCAATTGACCAACCCAGCAGTACATCGGCAACAAAGAAGCTGACAAACACTAAATCGATAATGATAAAACGGCTGTGAATAGTGTCATCGTAGAAGGCGTGAAAGGCTGGCGTGAGGCTAGCGATGACTTGGTTAATGGGGCTGAGCAGAAACAGTGAATCAAACAGTAGCAGGGTGAGGTTAATCACCACCAGGGTCAGAATGAAAAGATCCCAACCAATATGAGCGTATTCAACCGCTTTAGGCAGATGCGGGTAGCGTTCCCTGGCGGGCATACGAACTCCTTGTCGTTGGGTAAGTGCTCTTACTGTGTCTGCGCCTGTGACCTAGCCTGCGACTGATGCTGCTGCTGGGTCAGCAGCTCTTCTCTTTCTGCCTGTTTGCGTAATTTTTTGCGCAGCGCTGCCTTTTCAAAGCGGAGTTTCTGCAGCGGTGTTGCCAGGTTAAGCGGCGGCACGCTGGCGGGTTTGCCGTCAGCATCGACAGCCACCATGGTGAGGTAGCAGCTGTTGGTGTGGCGAATCAGCTTATTGCGAATATCTTCAGCCACCACCTTAATGCCGATCTCCATTGAAGAGCGCCCCACATGATTGACGCTGGCTAAAAAGGTCACCAGCTCACCCACGTGAATCGGCTGTTTAAACAGCACCTGATCTACCGACAGTGTCACTACATAGTGGCCCGAATAGCGGCTAGCGCAAGCAAAAGCGACCTCATCGAGCTTTTTAAGAATGGCACCACCGTGCACTTTACCGCTGAAATTGGCCATATCGGGCGTCATCAGTACGGTCATGGAAAGTTCGTGCTGCCCAGGCAGGGCGGTGTTCTCGTCTATCGGGATCTCAGACATAGAATGCTCCTACGTTTATGACACCGCCCGCCCCAAAAGGGGCAGGCGGCGAGTGGTTGGTTTAAAACTACTCTTTTTAAAACCACGCTCTTTTTAAAACCACACTAGGCCAACGGAAATAATAATGCCGGTGATAAATAGCTGAATCAGGCAGAAGCCCATAATGTCTTTTGCCTTCAGCCCGGCAATGGCGAGTACCGGCAGCGCCCAGAAAGGCTGCAGTAGGTTGGTCCAGGCATCGCCCCAGGCAACCGCCATGGCAACCCGTGAAATATCGGCCCCCAGTGCCTGTGCAGCAGGTAGCATGACCGGCGCTTGAACTGCCCATTGGCCGCCGCCGGAAGGTACGAACAGGTTCACAATGCCCGCACTAATAAAGGACCAGAACGGCAGCGTTGTGGCGGTGGCAAACGACACCAGCCACTCCGACATGCTCTCTGCCAATCCAGACTGAACCATGATCGCCATGATGCCTGCATAAAACGGGAACTGAATAACAATCCCCGCGCCGCCTTTAATCGCCTCGTTCAGGCTATTCAACAGATTGCGCGGCGTGCGGTGCAGCACAATGGCTAAAAACAGAAACAGAAAGTTAACCACGTTGAGGTTTAAGCTGCCGCCACGCAAGAAAAAGTGATCCAGCAAGAACAATAAGCCAGGGACACCAACGAGTAGCGCAAGGGTCATGCTGTTTTCAAGGCGCTCTGCCGGGCGAGTAATGCGGCCAACCTGCTCTGGCTGGTCATTAAGCAGGCTAGGGTCAACGTACACGCTATCTTTCTCATCCGGCAGCATCAGGCGATTGACCAGCGGGATGGCAATAAACAGGCACACTACGATAGCCAGGTTGAAAAAGGCAAAAATCGTTGAGCCAGTGCTGATTACACCAATTTGGTCGGCGGAAAAATGCCCTTCAGTAGCGATTGTCAGCGGAATAGAACCCGCCAAACCGCCGTGCCACACCACAAAGCCTGAGTAGGCGCTTGCGACCAATAGGCGATAGTCCACACGAATCAAGCGGGCGAGCTCTTTAGCAAATAGCGCGCCGACCACCAGGCCAAAGCCCCAGTTGATCCAGCTGGCGGCCAAGGAAACCAGCGTGACCAGGATAATCGCGCCGCCGGGTGATTTAGCCGTGCCGGCGAGCTTTTGCAGAATGCGTTTTACCGGTGGGGAACTTGCCAGCATGAAACCGGTGACCAGCACCAGCAGCATCTGCATCGAGAATGTCAGCAAACCCCAGAAACCATCGCCCCAGAAACGCAGCACCGCCAGCGGTGACTGGCGCTCAATGGCAATCGCCGCGACCGCCGCGATTAGCGTCAGCAGTAGCACGAAAATATACGGGTCGGGTAGGTAGCGCTCCACCAGCTTTACCGCCGGTTTTGAGATCATTTTAAGCATAGGATGTTCTCTTTATTCGTTGTTAGGAAACGGCTAAGTAAGTGCCTTGGAAATGCATACACAATGCAAGTGCACAGCTAATATACGGGGGAGCGTAGCTTTTTTCACGTTGAAGGTTTCTGCTGGGTCTCACGTTAGCGCGGTTGCCGTTAATGGCAGCGGTGTTAGCGCCAGCGGCTGAGTTGGTAGCGGCGATGGTAGTGGAGACGATAGTAGTGGATCAGCACCGCCGAACGCACCAGCGTAAACACCATAAACGAAAGCCAAAGCCCGTGATTGCCAAGCCCCTGGGTTAGCCACCAAACCGGCAAATACGCGCCAAGCCCAATAAAAATACTGTTGCGCATTTCACGCACGGCGGTGGTGCCAATAAACACCCCATCCAGCAGGTAACTCCATACCGCTATCAGCGGCATGGCTACCATCCACGGCAGGTACTGCGCCGCTGTCATGCGCACTTCTTCAAGGCCGGTAAGCAGGGCTATCAGCGCATTGCCCCCTAGCGCAAACAGCAAGGCGGCAGCGCCCGCGGTCCAGAATGAAAAGCGCGCGGCGGCGCGCACGGTGGCGGCAAACTCCTGCCAATTCTTGCGGCCATAGGCGCGGCCAATCAGGGATTCAGCGGCGTGGGCAAAGCCATCCAGGGCGTAGCTGGTGAGCATGATAAATTGCAGCAGCACGGCGTTGGCAGCCAGCACTGTATCGCCCTGGCGAGCGCCCTGGGCGGTAAAGAAGGCCATGGCGAATAACAGGCCAAGGGTGCGCACAAACAGGTTGGCGTTAACGTTAAACAGGGCAGCGTAGGCCGAAAGCGCGAGCAGGCGCTGGCGCAAAAAGTGGCCTTCCAGCCTGGCTAATTGGCGCAGCACTAAATAGCTGCCGAAGGCCAGTGCGCTGTAGTCGGCGATCACGCTGGCCCAGGCCACGCCGTTGCTGGTCATGCCAAGACCCACCACAAACCATACATCCAGCACGATATTAACGCTGTTGGTAAGCAGCAAAATCATCAGCGTGACGCGGGAGTTCTGCTGGCCCAAAAACCAGCCCAGAATGGCGTAGTTGGCGAGCACCGCTGGCGCAGACCAGAGGCGGATATGGGCATATTCACGGGCTAGCTCGGTGGCTACTTCACTGCCGTCTAACAGCCATAAGCCTAAGGTAATTAGCGGTGAGGCAAACACAATCAGCAGTGCGCCAATCACCAGCGCCATGATTAACGATTGCCCTAGCAGGTTGCGTACATCAGTGTCGCTCTCGCGCCCCATGGCTTGGGCGACTAGCCCCGTGGTGCCCATCCGCAAAAAACCAAAGCCCCAATAGAGAAAGCTAAACAGCGTAGCGCCTAGGGTAACGCCCGCCAGGTAGCGCGAATCGGGCAGGTGCCCGACCACGGCGGTATCCACCAACCCAAGTAGCGGGACGGTGATATTGGAGAGAATGATTGGCCAGGCGAGGGCCCAAATGCGCACGTAAAAAGCCTGGGTAGCTTAAGCGGCGGTGATGATGCGGTACTTCTTCATCAGCTGTTCATGGCTTTCGGGGCGTTCCGGGTCAAGCGGAATGCAGTCCACCGGGCAGACCTGCTGACACTGCGGCTCGTCAAAGTGACCCACGCACTCGGTGCATAGGTTGGGGTCGATGACGTAAATCTCCTCACCGGGGGAGATAGCATCGTTGGGGCATTCGGGTTCGCAGACGTCGCAGTTAATGCATTCGTCGGTAATCATCAGAGCCATGGGCATACCTCGCGAATGGCGTTGGCTAGCTAGTGTAGTGGTTACGCAACGCCTCGGCGACCTGTGGATGAACCAGGGGGGAAACATCGCCGCCGAGCTTGGCTATTTCGCGCACGATAGTCGAAGAGATATACGAATTTTCCACCGCCGGGGTTAAAAACACGCTTTCAAGTTCAGGGTTTTGCGCCCGGTTCATGTTGGCAAGCTGCAGTTCGTATTCGAAATCAGACACCGCGCGCAGCCCGCGCAGAATAATCGTCGCCTCTTGCTCGTGCATCATCGCTGTTAGCAGGGTAGAAAAACCGATCACCTCAACGTTGGGCAATGACGCACAGACCGTTTTCGCCAGCGCCATGCGCGTTTCGAGATCGAGCGTGGGGCTTTTGCCCGGGCTTGCCGCCACCGCGATGACCACCTTATCGAACATCCGCGCGCCGCGCTCAATCAGGTCGAAATGGCCATTGGTGATGGGGTCGAAGGTGCCGGGGTAAACAGCGATATTCACTTTGCGGGTGCTCATTCCTCGCTCTCCTCGTCCAGGCGGCCAAACGGGTTGTCGCTGGTTAACGAGACGGCATGATGGTAACCAGGGATATGAATACGGTCGGCATAAATCTCAAGCTCTGGGCCTTCGAGTACCGCCTCGCCAAATTGATAGCGGGGGGCATAGTGCCCGTGGTCTGCCTGGGCGAGGTAGGCCGCTGCCGCTTCGCGGGTGGTTTCGCGCCGCGTTTTCCAAGCGTTCACCGCCGCTGCGCCGTGGCGCTGGGTCAGCAGGCGCTCGGTCACCGCAGGCGAAAGCACCACGCCGGTGGCGTTGTTGCCGCCGAAGCCTTTGGCGTTAATAAAGGCGGCGTCCGCATGAAAGGTTTGCGCCGTTTGCGATAAACGCAGCCGCTCGGCATAAACATCATCAGCCACCGCATCAAGCGTGGGAATACCCGGCAGCAGGCTGTGGGCAAAGCTGCCTAGCGCGCTTGCCAGCTGGTCACCCGCCGCGGAGCCTTGGGAGTGGCCGATAAAGGCTTTGATCGCCACCACCGGCCAGTCGTTAATGCCGTTGGCACGGGCAATTTCATCAAATACGTGGGATTCGGTAATGCGGTTTTTCGGCGTGCTGGTGCCGTGAGCATGCAAAAACGTGCGTTCTTTGAAGGCTTTTTCGCCCAGCATGTCGCGCACCAGCGCCGTTGCTTTGCCAAGGGTGATGTAATTACCAATGCCCGGTGCGGAGATCGAGCGCTTATAGCCGTCGGCATTCACAAACACATCAGGCACCGCGCCGAGAATGTCGGCACCCACTTCCATCGCCAGTTCGTCGTCCATCAGCAGCACGAACTGGCTGGCTTCCGCCATGGTAAAGCCGCAGTTGCGCGCAAACGGGCGGCAAGCGCGTTGATAGTCGCTGTCGGTGAGAAGCTCCAGGGCATCCAGAGCTTTCAAGCCGGCGTCGTCTGCCAGCGCGCCCATGGCTCGGAAGCCTTCGATAATTTCTGGGGTGATGGGCGCATCGGCAGTGCCCACCATCACCACGCGGCGGCGTCCGGCGCGAATGTCGTCAATGCCCAAACGTAGGTTGTAGAGAAAGCTGGCGCAGGCACCTAACGCGGCACCGGTGCCGCCTACGCTGCCGAGCACATAGGCGTTTAAAAAATCGGCGGGCATTTGGCCGTAGCCCAAAGGCATCTGCTTGGAGGTAGCACGCTGGCCACTCACCAGGCTTTTCAGCAAGCCGCCCCAGCCCTGGTCGTCGAGTTGGCCGATGGAGTTACCGGCGTACACGGCGATATGATCCGGATTCAACTGCTGGCGCAGCGTTTCCCAGGAAAGGCCGCTGGCACCTAAACAATCGCTGGCGCCAAATACCGCCATCGATAGCCCGCGGGGATGGTGCACGCTGCGGTAAAGAGCCGCCGGGTCAAAGCCACTCGGCAACTGAGCCGCGGCGCGCACTTTGGGTAATTTGGCGTCGGGCAGCAGTACCTCTAATACCCCGGCTGGCACGCTGACTTCTACCTCGCGGGGATTGATGTCGCGCACCTGCCACTCTGCTGACAGGTGCGCGGGCAGCTGGCGACGGCGCAGCGTAAAGCGCAGCGGCTCGGCAAGCTGCATGCTGGCTTGCTGGTTAGACGGCATGCCAGGGTCGAGAAAACGCGGGTCTTCATTGCGGCGGATCAAGGTATGGCTAAGCACCTGCTCACGCAGCGACTCGGCGGGAGCCTCTACAGGCTGGCCTGCGCTGTCGTGCCAGCCATTTTCTGAGTGCTCGACCAGGCGCATAAGCGCCGCCAAGCCTTCCAGTGTCTGGCGTTGTTGGTCAGCAGGAAGGGCATCAAGCACGGTGCGGCGGAAGGCCTGATGGCCAGAGGTTCTGCCAGCAGGATTGATGCCGCCCATGCCGACAATCACCGGTAAGTGTGACAAGCCGGGTTCCTCGTGGTGCGGTGGTGGCAATTATTGGCAACGGTAATGAGAAGGTTAGTCCAGTACCCTGCGCTTACTTAATAGGTTCGGTAATAGCGACATTAACGTATGTCAGGCGTGATCATAGCACCGGCTGAGCAATGGCGTCATGCCGCAAGCGCCTGAGACTGATAGAATCACGGTTTTTCAGCCGAGAAATAGCATGCAGCATAATTCTCGACCAGTGATTTCCAATCAACCTGGCCCGCATCAGGAGTTGGCGCGCTATGTCAGCCGAGCGCAAGCGCATCCGCTGCGTAAGCCCATTGCCGAGCACACACAGCGCAACTTTGCCCTGGCCGCGGAGTGGCTCGCGGGTCGTCAGACACCGTTAATCCTGGATTCAGGCTGTGGCGTGGGCATATCGACCCGCCAATTGGCGGAGCAGTTCCCGGGCCATGCGATCATCGGTATTGATCGTAGTGAAGATCGCCTGGGGCGCGACCACGGAGACCTGCCGGCGAACGCTTTGCTAGTGCGCGCTGATCTTGTCGATTTTTGGCGCTTGGCCCACCAAGCTGGCTGGGCACCTGAGTACCACTATGTGCTCTACCCAAACCCTTACCCCAAGGCGGGGCACCTGAAGATGCGCTGGCATGGCCACCCGGTGTTTCCCACCTTGTTGGCGCTTGGGGGGCGTTTTGAACTGCGTTCTAACTGGCCGATATACGTTGAGGAATTTGCTTTAGCAGTGGCGCAAGTGACCGGTAAGCAGGCCAGCATTACGGAAATAGCCCCTAAAGGTGATTATTTAACCCCGTTTGAAGCGAAGTATGCGCAAAGTGGCCAGGCGTTGTGGTGCTTGCGCGTTGATTTGGCGCGAGGGTGAGCGTTAGTTATTCGGTATTTATTCACTGCGATTCACTGCAGGCGAATGACGCTTTTCAAAACGGATGCTTTTTAAAACGACGCTTTTTAAAACGAGCGTGCATGGAGGTAGGTTGACGTAATGAATGTTTGCCACGTTGTTTTTCGAGCGCCCGCTGAGCTTTCTGGGCGCTTATTGCGCTCTAAAGGCTGGCGGCGGTCGCTGGTGGCTGGGTTTGCCACCGCGGCGCTGTGTGCCAGTTCTTCGCTATTGGCTGATTTTAGTCGTTTAGGCCAGCTGCAGGATAAAGGGTTTGCTATTAGCGCCGAGGCGCGCCTGTTAGATGTCGATTCAGCGGGCAACGCGCTGCTAGGTAGCCTAAACCCTGAGCGGCAGCTGTCGCCTGCCTCGGTCACCAAAGCTTACCTCGCGGCGGCCGCGCTTGAGCGTTTTGGGCCGCAGCACCGTTTTACCAGCCAGTTGGTAAGTTCGGGCAGCCTTGATGGCGGCGTGCTGCGCGGTGATTTAGTGTTTGAAGGCGGCGGTGACCCAGGGCTGACCACGGAAAACCTGTGGCGATTGGTGCAGCGTTTGCACTTAGCGGGGGTGCGTGAAGTACAGGGTGCCTTAGTGGTCAGCCAATGGCGTTTTGGCCCGGTAGAGTGCATCACCACCGACCGCTGCAATGCCCGCTCGCGGGTTGCCAATGCGTATAGCGCGCCGCTTTCTTCGGCGGGCGTTAACTTTGGCAGCTGGTGCGTTAATGTTGCCCCTGCGGCCACCGCCGGCGAGCCTGCCCAGGTGGGCCTTTGCGATAGCCAAGCATCGTTGATCACCATTGATAACCAAGTGGTTACCCGCCCGGCCAACAGTGGCACTGAAATAAGCGCCGAGCGCATTACCGATGAGCGCGGTGATGTGATGCGCCTGACTGGGCAGATTTCGACCAATGCGAGCGCCCGGGATGTTTATCGCGGCGCGGGCGATGCCGCCGAGAAAACCGCCCAAGTATTAATGGGCATGTTGAGCCAGGCAGGTATTCAGGTGCGGGATCCGTGGCGGGTGAGTTCAACGCAACCACCCAGCACTGCCCAGCGCTTGGCGGCGGTCGATAGCCAGCCACTGCAAGAGCTGGTGCTGCGCATTATGAACTATTCCAATAACTATATGGCCGATGTGCTGGCGCTGAACCTGGTGCAAACACCTCAGGCGCAGCTACGCCAAGCAGGGCAGGCCATTGAAACGTATGCCCAAAGTCTACCAGGGCATGGGCCGTTAACCCTGTACAGTGGCAGTGGGCTGACCACCGAGAACCGCACCTCCGCACAGGGTGTTAACGTGATGCTTGAAAATATGTTTCATCAAAGCACGCTGTTCCCAAGTTTTGTGGCCGCTTTTCAGTCCCCCGCCAATGGGGTGATGCGCTTTATCCGCCGTGGCTCCCCCACGTTTCAAAACAACGTCATGCTGAAAACCGGCACGCTGAATCAGCCGTTTGCCGTGCGCGCCGTGGCGGGTTATTTCCGCACCGCGCAAGGCCGCTGGGGGGTGTTTAGTGTCATGGTCAATGGCAGCGGCAGTACGCCTTACCTCAGTTGGTCTGAGGTGCTGGACCCGCTGTCACTGGATCTTGATGGGATGATTTTAGCCAACTGATTTAACGGTGCGTTCTTAATTTTACGCTCTTAATTTTACGTTCTTAACTTTACGCTCATACGCTGAGGCAATGTGCATGAAACCTGGGCATACCGGCTTAACGCATTTAGTGCACTCCACGCACTATTCATGGAAAGGCTTAAAAGCAGCGTTTAGAAACGAAGCAGCCTTCCGCCAAGAGGTGGGCATTACCGTGGTCATGCTGCCGTTTGCGTGGTGGATTGGCGAAGGCCCGGTGAGTTGGCTGCTGCTAGTCGGCAGCCTGTTTTTGGTGCTGATAGTAGAACTGCTTAATAGTGCCATTGAAAACGTGGTCGACCGAATTGGTACCGAACACCATGAGCTTTCTGGGCGGGCAAAGGATATTGGTTCGGCGGCGGTGATGCTGTCGTTAATCATGGCCGGGCTCACCTGGGGGCTATTGGGCTGGGAAAAATTCTTTAGCTAAGCTGGTGTTAAAGAGCACTTTTTTAAACGCAGCACGAGACGCTTGGCAGCGAGGTGGTTATGCAAGGGAACGATAATTTTTTGCCGTTGGCGGTGCTGCCAACGTCGTTACAACCAACGACCATCAACGCCTGGCAGCGGTTGAGCGATGCGCTGACACAGGCTGACAATGTTGCCTCCATGACCCAGCAGGAATTGCCTTCCAGTAGCTGGCAGGCACTTTCTGCTGCGCGGCGTGAAGCCCTTGCCCGCGTGCTGGCCATTTCAACCTTTGCGCTGGACACCCTGGTGCGTTACCCCCAGTGGCTCGCTGACTTGGATATTGCCGGAGAGCTGGATACCCACCCAGGGCGCGATGCGCTGGCCAGCTGGCTCAATGAATCGCTAGAAAGTGCCGAGGACGAGGAAGCCATGCAGCGGGTGATACGGCGTTTTCGTCGCGCCCGCATGCTAGGCATTATCTGGCGTGATCTTAACCGTTCTGAAGGCCACACCATGTGGGATACCGCCGCGGCGGTATCAGCGCTTGCCGAAACTTGCTTGGAAGCCGCGTTAACCTGGCTTGAGCAGTTTTACGCCCCGCGCTGGGGCCTGCCAGCCCCACGCGGTGATGGCTCGCCTCAGCGGCTGGTGATTTTAGGGATGGGCAAGCTGGGGGCGGGGGAGTTGAATCTTTCCTCCGATATTGACCTGATTTTTGCCTTCCCCGAAAAAGGCGAAACGCAAGGTGGCCGTAAGCCGTTAGAGCATCAAGAGTATTTTACCAAGCTTGGCCAAAAGCTGATCGCCGCCCTTGATGCAATAACCGCCGACGGCTTCGCCTTTCGTGTTGATATGCGCCTTCGCCCCTTGGGCGATGGCGGCCCGCTGGTGGGCAGTTTTGCCATGCTTTCCAGCTACTACCAGGACCAAGGGCGTGAGTGGGAGCGCTACGCCATGCTGAAAGCGCGGCCGGTGGCGGGCGACTTAGATGCCGGTGCCGAGCTACTGGCCGGGCTGCGGCCTTTTGTGTACCGGCGCTATCTTGATTTTGGTGCGATTGAGTCGCTGCGCGAGCTAAAGGCGATGATTAACCGCGAAGTGAAGCGCAAGGGCATGCAGGGCAATATTAAGCTTGGCCCCGGCGGGATTCGTGAAGTTGAGTTCGTGGTGCAGGCGTTCCAGCTTATTCGCGGTGGCCGCGACACCGAGCTGCAGGTCACCTCGTTGCAAACGGCGCTCAAGCGCCTGCCCGAACTCGGCCTGTTGCCCCAAGCCGTGGTCGATGAGCTATTGCCGGATTACGCCTTTCTCCGCGATATCGAACACGCACTTCAAGCCCTGGAAGATCGTCAGACGCAAACCCTGCCCAGCGATGACAGTGACCGTGAACGGGTGGCTTTCGCCATGGGCCATGAAGACTGGCCAGGGCTGGTCGCCCAGCTTGATGAAGTGCGCGAGCGGGTGCGCCAGCACTTTGACGCCGTGATTGCTGACCCCGAAGAAGAGGTCGATGAATCAAACGATGATAATCAGCGCGGCTTGGCCCAGTGGCGGCTGATGTGGCGGGGTGAGTTAGCTTCAGATGAAGCGGCCGCATACCTTGCCGAGGCCGGTTTTAGCGAGCCGGAAAAAGCCTTGAAAAGGCTGCATAGCCTTTACCACTCGCGCCAAGTACAAGGCATGCAGCGGATTGGCTTTGAGCGCTTGGACGCATTAATGCCGCTACTGTTAGATGCCGTGGCGGACAATGACGCGCCGGATACCGCGCTGGCACGCGTGCAGCCGCTGATTGAAGCCGTGCTGAGGCGCACCGCTTACCTGGCCTTGCTACGTGAAAACCCCCAGGCGTTAGAGCATCTGATGCGCCTCTGCGCAGCTAGCCCGTGGATTGCGGAACAGCTGGCGCGCTACCCCATTTTGCTTGATGAGCTGCTAACGCCGGATACGCTGTATACCCCGGCAGATAAAGCGCGGCTGGCCGATGAGCTACGCCAAACGCTTAACCGTTTGCCAGAAGACGATGAAGAGGCGCAGCTAGAGGCGCTGCGTGTCTTCAAACATGCCCAAACGCTTCACGTAGCGGCCTCGGATATCGCTGGTACGCGCCATTTGATGAAAGTGAGTGATTACTTAACCTTTATCGCTGAAGTCATTCTTGATGCGGTATTGGCCATGGCGTGGAAGCATATCACCCGCAAACATGGCGTTCCTGACGGCCTGAATACCCGCGAGGCCGCGTTTTTAATCGTCGGTTACGGCAAGCTGGGGGGCATTGAGCTGGGCTACAGCTCTGATTTAGACCTGGTGTTTCTTCACGATAGCGACGGCAAGGGTGCCACTGACGGCTCGCGCCCGATCGATACGCCGCTTTTTTTCACCCGCTTGGGGCAGCGAATTATTCACTTGCTCACGGCGGTGACGCCGGCGGGTTCTCTATATGAAGTTGATATGCGCCTGCGCCCGTCGGGAAATTCAGGCTTATTGGTGACGTCTTTAAGCGCCTTTGCCGACTATCAGCGCCAGAATGCCTGGACCTGGGAGCACCAGGCATTGGTGCGCGCCCGGGTAGTGGCCGGTAACGACGCACTGGCCGAGAAGTTCAACCAGTTGCGGGGCGATATTCTAGGCGTTAAACGTGATAACGCGGCGCTGCGTGACGAGGTGGTCAAGATGCGCCACAAAATGCGCGAGCACCTGGGCACTAAAGCGGCGAGTGACGCCTTTAACGTTAAGCATGATGCCGGCGGCATGGTGGATATCGAGTTTCTCTGCCAATACGCGGTGTTAGCGCTTGCTCATCAAACGCCTTCGCTGCTCACTTACAGCGATAACATCAGGATTTTAGAGGTGCTGGCGGAAAGTGGGCATTTACCTGCTGAAGAGACCGAGCGCCTGCGGGAGGCTTATTTGGCTTATCGCAGCGCAACCCACCGGGCAGCGCTGACCGGTGAAAAAGCGCTCAGCGATGGCGAAGAATTTCGCGCCCATCGCGACATTGTCACAGCACTTTGGCAGCGCTTTTTAGAGCCCGCCGACGCTAATAATAACTAATCTGATAAAGCAGGAAGAAAAATGATGCCAAGGAGCACGGCGGGGCGGCTCGTATGATCGGACATATTCTGGCGACCTTATTGCCGGTGTTTTTAATTGCCGGCTGTGGCGCGGCTTATGGGCGCTTTCGTACACCGGATATTCGCAGTCTCAATACGCTCAATATGGAGCTTTTCGTGCCGCTGCTGGTGTTTGCCGTGCTGGCCGACCGGCAAGCGCCGTTGGCTGAATATGCGTGGCTTGCCACGGCAGCGGTGGCGGTGGTGTTAGGGTCCGGTGTGGTGCTTTGGCCGTTAGCGAAGTGGCTGAAGCTGGATATCAAAACCTTTCTTCCTCCCATGATGTTCAACAACGCCGGCAATATGGGCGTGCCGCTTTTAGTGTTGGCTTTCGGGCCTGATGCGCTGCCTGCCGCGGTGGTGGTGTTTATTGTTGAAATGCTGCTGCACTTTTCGGTGGGGCTTTATATGCTCAATCCGCGCACATCGCTGTGGCGAATGCTGCGCATGCCGATTGTGCTGGCGAGTTTAGCGGGGCTAACGGTCAATATTAGCGGGCTACCTTTACCGGGCTGGCTGCTGGAAGCGATGCACATGCTGGGTGGGGTGTGTATTCCCTTGATGCTGTTTGCGCTGGGCGTGCGGCTGCTGGAAATCGACTTCAGCGATTGGCGCACGGGCATACTGGGGGCAGTGCTATGCCCGCTTTCTGGCTTGGTGATTGCGTTGCCATTAATGTGGCTGTTGCCACTTAATGCGCTGCAAGCGGCGGTGCTGCTGGTGTTTGCCGCACTGCCACCTGCGGTGTTGAATTATCTGGTCGCAGAGCAATACCAGCTGGCGCCACAAAAAGTGGCGTCGCTGGTGCTGATTGGTAATCTGGGGAGTTTGGTGGTGATGCCGCTGACGTTAGCCGCGGCATTCACATGGGTATACGCGCCTCTATAGCAATGTGAAATGTCGTGAGAGGCGTGGTAGTTATAAGAAGTTATAAGAAATTGTCAGAAGTTCAGCCGTTTAACGGTCATCTTTGACTTCATAGCTGCCTTCTAATGCGTCCTGATGCCCCGGGCGGCGTTGTGCGGTGTCATGGGAGGAGGCGTGGTGTGAAGCATAGCCGCCACCAATATCTTGCGCCTGCTGGGCACGCATCTGTTCCATGCGCTTTTTCATTTTGTGGCGCATAAACGGCATCATTGCCCAGCCAATCAGTAAGAAAAATAGGCCAAACACGACAGCCACTATCATTAACGCGCCGAATGCCAACCAAGTGAACAGTAGCTTTAAGCTACCCATCAAGCCGGTGGGCTGGGTTTGCGTTGCACGTGCACGCCACTGATTGGCAGCCTGCCATGCAGCGTTACGTTGGTCGCGATTCATCTGTGGCATTAGCGCCTCCATCGGTTGTTCGCATCCATTGGAACATAGCTGTGCAAGCAAGTTCACTTCTGCGCTGTTGGGTAAGTTAATAAAGAATTGGCTAAGTTAATCAAAAGAGTCACCCAAAACGGTATTACGCAAGATACCAAATCGACATGCTTGACATCCTCCGGCCACTAAATCAGAGATGGTAGTGGCGGATTCCCAGGTCGTTACCTCCCTGGTTCCTGCTTCGTTGTCCGTTGCCTCAATGCCTTGGCATTGCCGGTCTT
>NZ_LGEN01000050.1 GCF_001507855.1 Halomonas sp. 54_146 | reverse complement strand
ATCTATCCAGTTATACCTGCAAGGCTGACGCCTTGCTCTGCCTTAACTGTCGATTCATTCGGAGAATCGAATCGCAGAATGCGGCAGATTTTTGTTCAATCTAGCGAGCGTAAGCAGCGTTGTCGATTTTAAGCGCCGCTTCCCCGCGCTTCACGGATGCGCTCATAGGCGTTGCCGATTTCGCTGGTGCGCGCTTGGGCGATGTCGCGCATGCTGTCGGGGAGGCCTTTACCCGCCAGTTTGTCGGGGTGGTTTTGGCTCATCAGGCGGCGGTAAGCTTTCTTGAGCTCGGCATCGCTGGTGTCTTCAGAAACCCCCAGCACGCGGTAAGCGTCTTTGAGGGCTTCTTCGCTGGCACCCTGTGAGTTGGCGGCGGCACCATGCAGCATGGCTTCGATCTGCTGCACTTCTGCGTCGCTGCAGCCTACGCCGCGGGCAACGCGCAAAATCATCTCGTGCTCGGCGGGGTGCAGCACGCCGTCTGCGGCAATGGCGGTGAGCTGAACCTGGATAAACACCTGACGCAGTATCGGCTGGCGCTGAGTCAGCCGGTTAACGGTGGCCAGTTCGGCATCCAGGTTGAAGTTGTCGGCGCGGCCACGCTCGAAGGCGGCGCGAGCCTTGGCGCGCTGTTCGCCCTGCAGGTGCATCTGGTCAAACAGTTTTTCGGCAACGTCCAGCTCGCCATCGGTCACTTTGCCGTCGGCTTGGCACAGGCAACCCATCACGGAAAAGATGGATTCCAAAAAGCCTTCTTGGATGCGCATGCGCGCGAGGTTCAGGCGGCGGCTAAGGCGTTTACCTAGCCACCAGCCCAGGCCACCGCCAATCAGCAGCCCCACAGGGCCGCCGGTTGCCAGGCCAATTAAGGCGAAAATAATCATCAGAAATAGCATAAATATCTCAGCATGGTTTTAAAAAATCGGTTTTAGAAACTGGTTTTAGAAATCGGCTTTAAAAATAATGGCTTATGGAAGCCGCGCACGAATGGCGCGCTCGATGCCGTCCGCATCCAGGCCGCAGTCGCGTAGCAGCTGTGCCGGTGTGCCGTGCTCCACAAAGGCATCCGGCAGGCCGAGGTTGAGCACTTCTACTTGAACGCCTTCCGCGTAGAGTAACTCGTTCACGGCGCTGCCTGCGCCACCGGCCACCACGTTCTCTTCTAGCGTCACCAGCAGCTCGTGTTCGTCGGCGGCGTGCAGCACGGTTTCGTGATCTAACGGCTTGATAGAGCGCATATTGATATGGGTGGCGTTTAGCCGCTCGGCGACTTCCGCCGCGGCGCTGTTTACGCTGCCAAAGGCCAGTAGCGCAATGCGCATGCCGTCACTCGTGGTGTGGCGGCGCACCTGGGCTTGGCCAATCGCGAGCGGTTCAAGGTGGGCGGGAATCTCAGCGCCTGGGCCGGTGCCGCGCGGGTAGCGCACCGCGGCGGGGCCAGGGTGATGATAGGCCGCGCTTAGCATGGCGCGGCATTCGGCTTCATCCGCCGGGGCTAAAATCACCATGCCGGGCACGCAGCGTAAAAACGAGAGATCCATGCTGCCGTGGTGGGTCGGGCCGTCTTCGCCCACCAGGCCTGCGCGGTCAATGGCGAACGTGACATCCAGGTCTTGCACTGCCACGTCGTGAATCAGCTGATCATAACCGCGCTGCAAAAAGGTGGAATAAATCGCCACCACCGGCTTCATGCCTTCGCAGGCCATGCCAGCCGCCAGCGTTACCGCGTGCTGTTCGGCAATTGCTACGTCGAAATAGCGTTCAGGGTACTGCTTTGAGAAGCGAATTAAGTCAGAGCCTTCGCCCATGGCGGGGGTAATGCCAATCAGGCGTGAGTCTTCGGCGGCCATATCGCACAGCCAGTCGCCGAACACATTGCAGTATTTTTTCTTGGCGGGTGGCGGGGTAACCAGCGGTTTTTTGACTGCCGTCGCAGTGGCAATCGTTTCGGGCTTTTCCAGCTTGGTAATGGCGTGGTAGCCAATTTGGTCCGCCTCGGCGGGCAGGAAGCCTTTACCTTTGACCGTTTTGATATGCAGAAACTGCGGGCCGTCGAGGTCGCGCAAGTTTTCGAGCGTATGGGTGAGCGCATCAAGATCATGGCCATCAATGGGGCCAACGTAGTTAAAGCCCATCTCTTCAAACAGCGTGGCGGGGCTGACCATGCCTTTCATATGCTCTTCGGTGCGCCGGGCAAGTTCCAGGGCACCGGGCAGGTGCGAAAGCACTTTTTTGCTCTCTTCACGTATTTTCAGGTAGGGCTTGCTGGAGAGCACCCGGGCAAGGTAAGTCGCCATGCCGCCGACGTTCTCGGAAATCGACATCTCGTTGTCGTTAAGCACCACCAGCAGGTTGGCGTTCACGTGGCCTGCGTGGGCGAGCGCTTCAAAGGCCATGCCGGCGGTGAGCGCACCGTCGCCGATAATCGCGCACACGCGCCGTTTATCGCCCTGTGCTTTTGCCGCCAGTGCCATACCTAACGCGGCTGAAATCGAGGTGCTGGAGTGACCCACGCCGAAGGTGTCGTACTCAGATTCAGCGCGGCGAGGAAACGCCGCCAGGCCGCCGTGCTGGCGAATGCTCAGCATGGTATCACGCCGCCCGGTCAGGATTTTATGCGGGTAAGCTTGATGGCCAACGTCCCAGACTAACCGGTCGTGGGGGGTATTAAAGGCGTGGTGCAGGGCAACGCTGAGTTCAACCACCCCCAGGCCTGCGCCAAAGTGGCCGCCAGAAACCCCCACGCTATAGAGCAGGTAGGCGCGCAGCTCATCGGCCAGTTGGGCGAGTTGCTTGGCGTTCATGGCTCTCAACGCGGCAGGGTGGTCAAAAGAGTCGAGCAGTGGCGTTGCGGGGCGCTCGCGGGGAATCTCGTCGAACAGCTTCATGGGCATCTTTAGTGGTCGCGCTCGATCATATAGTGGGCTAGGTCGGCCAGCGGTGCGGCACGCTCGCCCAGCGGGGCGAGGGCGGCAATGGCCTCGTCAATCAGGCTGTGCGCTTTGCGCTGTGCGCCTTCTAATCCCAGCAGGCTGGGGTAGGTAGGCTTGGCACGCGCGGCATCGGCACCTGAGGTTTTGCCTAGGGTAACGGTGTCGCCGGTGACATCCAGAATATCGTCGTGAATCTGGAAGGCCAGGCCAATGGCGCGGGCATAGCGAGTGAGCGCCGTTAAGCGGGGGTCATCGTCGGCGACGGCCACCAAGCCGCCCAGGCGCACAGCGGCGACAATCAGCGCGCCGGTTTTGTGGGCGTGCATGTGAGCCAGGGCGTCGGCATCCGGGTGGCCGCCTACGGCGTCTAAATCCAGCGCTTGGCCGGCTACCATGCCGTCACGGCCAGCGGCTAAGGCCAGCGTATGCACCAAAGAACCCAGCCGTGGGTGAGCCGTGCTGGCCAGCACTTCAAACGCCAGCGCCTGCAGGGCATCACCGGCCAGAATCGCACTCGCTTCATCGAAGGCTTTATGCACGGTGGGCTGGCCACGGCGCAGGTCGTCGTCATCCATGGCGGGTAAATCGTCATGAACCAGCGAGTAGGCGTGGATTAGCTCAATCGCTGCGGCGGGGGCGTCTAGGGCGTTGTCTTCTGCGCCTAGCGCGTGGCCGGCCATATACACCAGCAGCGGGCGCAGGCGTTTACCCCCGGCCAGCAGGCCGTGGCGCATGGCGGCTTCAAGCCGTGGCGCTACCGCTTTGCGGCTATCAAACAGCGCCGCTAACGTGGCGTCTACGCGGGCATTGCTGGCCTGGTGCAGGGTGGCAAGCGGGCTAGGCTGCGTGGCTACCATGGGGGCGTCTCCTTGCTCTTGTCCTTGCTTTTATCCGGGCTCTTGTTTGGGCGTGTATCCGTGCCTTCATCTTCGGCCGCATCCATGGGGTTTTCAAAACCAGCAAAGGGTGCCACGTTTAAGCGCCCCTCGCTGTCTTCACTGAGCGCACGCACTTTAAGCTCGGCGCTGTCCAGGCGTTGCTGGGCATCGCGGGTGAGCTTGACGCCCTGTTCAAAGGCGGTCAGCGCATCTTCCAATGAGAGCTCGCCTGACTCAAGGCGTTCAACGATGGTTTCGAGTTGTTCAACCGTCGCGGCAAAATCCTGCGGCGGTGGTGTCGTGTCGCTCATTGGGGTGCCTGCAAACCGGTATGTTTTTAAAATAAGCTAAAAGTAAGCCGAAATAAGCGCACAGTATACACCGACCCCAGGGGGTGGCGTCTGCCTTTGCAAGCACGCTATCTGGCTTTGAAAGTGCGCTAACCGTGGCGACTTGCGGCATATTCATCGCCAGCACGCACACTTTTCATCATCGCAACCCGGCCGTAGCGGCGCGGGCTGTGCTACGATATGCGCCTCCCGTGAACCGATACACGGCGCATGCCGCCGACCATAGAGGTTGATTCAGCCATGGCCAAAACGTCCCTGGAAAAGAGCAAGATCAAGATCCTGCTACTCGAGGGCGTCCACCAAAGCGCGGTGGACAATTTTCACAACGCAGGTTACGAGAACATTGAGCATCTGCCTACCTCTCTCGATGAAGACACGCTGATCGACAAGATCCGCGATGTTCACTTCATCGGTATTCGCTCGCGCACTCAATTGACCGAGCGCGTGTTCGAAGCCGCAGAGAAACTGGTCGGCGTTGGCTGTTTCTGTATCGGCACCAATCAGGTCGATGTGACCGCCGCGCTCATCCGCGGTATCCCGGTGTTCAACGCACCGTACTCCAATACCCGTTCGGTGGCCGAGCTGGTGCTGGCAGAAGCGATTATGCTGCTGCGTGGTATTCCTGAGAAGAACGCCCGCGCCCACCAGGGCGGCTGGCTGAAGTCGGCGAAAAACTCCCACGAGGCGCGCGGTAAAACCTTGGGTATCGTTGGCTACGGTAGTATCGGCGCACAGCTTTCTGTATTGGCCGAATCGCTGGGCTTTAACGTTATTTTTTACGATGTTATCGCCAAGTTGGGTATGGGTAATGCCAGCCAAGTGGCAAGCCTTGAAGAGCTGTTAGGGCGCGCCGATGTGGTCAGCCTGCACGTGCCTGATCTGCCCTCTACCCGTTGGATGATCGGCGCGAAAGAAATTGCCGCCATGAAAGACGGCGCTATTTTGATCAATGCTGCGCGCGGCAGCGTGGTGGAAATTGAGCCGCTGGCAGATGCCATTAAAGCGGGCAAGCTTAACGGTGCCGCCATCGACGTCTTCCCGGTAGAGCCAAAAGGCAACGATGAAGAATTCCAAAGCCCGTTACGCGGCCTGGAAAACGTGATTTTGACGCCGCACGTGGGTGGTTCGACCCTGGAAGCCCAGGAGAACATCGGGATTGAAGTGTCAGAAAAACTGATCACGTATTCCGATAACGGCACCACGGTGACTTCGGTTAACTTCCCTGAAGTAGCGCTGCCCGCGCACCCGAACAAGCACCGTTTATTGCACATTCACCGCAACGTGCCGGGCGTGCTGTCGCAGATCAACCGTGTGCTGTCTGAAAACGGCATCAATATCTCGGGCCAGTATTTGCAGACCAATGAACAAGTGGGTTATGTGGTGATTGATGTGGATAAAGCTTACGGCCCTCAGGCGCTGGAAGCGTTGAAGCAGGTTGAACACACGCTGAAAATTCGTGCGCTTTATTCGGCGCAAAATAGCTAGGCTTAGCTCCTACGACCCGAACAACCCTTGGCGGGGGCGCTGTAAACCCATCCCTGGGCGCTACTTTTGCCATCCATGGCAAAAGACCCCCGCTACGGATTGATTCGGGTCTCAGTGTGAAGACGGCCTTCAACGCAAAACGGCGCCTTTTATAAGGTGCCGTTTTGCTTTATGAAAATGATCAAGCCAAATCAAACAGCAGCACTTCGCCCGCTTTTTTGCCGGTAAGATTAATCGACTCATCCGGCGTAAACGCGGCGGCGTCGCCGGCGTGAAGTGCCTCACCGTTCACCTCCATTTCGCCGTTCACCACGTGCAGCCACGCGTAGCGAGAAGGCGGCGCGGTTGGCTGTTCGCCAGCGTTAAACAGCCCCGCGTAAAGATTAACGTCCTGATTGACGCTCACCGAGCCATCAAGGCCTGCTTGCGAGGCCACTAGCCGCCACTGGCCTTGGCGCTCGGCGGCGGGAAAGGCTTTCTGCTCGTAGCTGGGCGCAATGCCGCGCTTAGCAGGCTCAATCCAAATCTGCAGAAAGTGCAGCCCGTTTTGCTTAGAGTGGTTGAACTCGCTGTGCAGCACGCCGGTGCCCGCCGACATACGCTGCACGTCGCCTGGGCGCATTACCTCGCCATTGCCCATGTTGTCTTGATGTTCCATCTCGCCTTCCAGCACGTAGGAAATAATCTCCATATCCCGGTGGGGGTGGGCACCAAAGCCATAGCCGCCTGCTACGCGATCTTCATTGATCACGCGCAGGGCGCGAAAGCCCATATGGTTGCGGTCAACGTAGTTGGCAAACGAAAAAGTATGGAAAGAGCGCAGCCAGCCGTGGTCAGCGTAACCCCGCTCATGAGAGCGACGAATAATCATTAAAAACTCCATAGGTTGCATGGTGTGCATAGGTTGCATCACGTGTAATAGCTACAATATACGCCTCGTTAACGCCGCGTGGAGTGAAGGTTTCAGCACGTTATCGTCGAATAAATCGACGTTTTCCGGCTCCGGTTGCGCTAGATCAAAGGAGATAGCGTTTCAGCAGAGGGCGAGCGCTAAACTTTTGGTGAGTTTTCGAGTAAAATCCCGGCCTCTTTTAACCCGGTCCATCCTTTACGAGGATGACTACCAGGAGCTTTGCATGTCTGTATCCAACCCGATGGCTAACTCAATGCCGCCTATTGTGGTCGCGGCGCTGTACAAATTTGTCACCCTGAACGACTTTGAAGCACTGCGCGAGCCGCTGCGCCAAACCATGCTGGATAACGGCGTGAAAGGCACCCTGCTGCTGGCCAAAGAGGGCATTAACGGCACGGTGGCGGGCAGCCGCGAAGGTATCGACGCCCTGCTTACCTGGCTGACCGCCGACCCTCGCTTAGCGGATATTGACCACAAAGAGTCGTTCTGCGACGAAACGCCGTTTTACCGCACCAAGGTCAAACTCAAAAAAGAGATCGTCACCCTCGGCGTGCCGGATATCGACCCCAACGACACCGTAGGCACCTACGTTGAGCCGGAAAACTGGAACGACATCATTGCCGACCCGGAAGTGCTGGTGATTGACACCCGCAACGATTACGAAGTAGCGATTGGTAGCTTTGAGCGAGCGATAGACCCTAAAACCACCACCTTCCGTGAGTTTCCTGAGTACGTGCGCGAGCACTACGACCCGGAAAAGCACAAGAAAGTCGCCATGTTCTGCACCGGCGGCATCCGCTGTGAAAAAGCTTCCAGCTTTATGCTCAAAGAAGGCTTTGAGGAGGTCTACCACCTGAAAGGCGGCGTGCTGAACTACCTGGAAAAAGTCCCGGAAGCGCAGTCGCTATGGCGCGGTGAGTGTTTTGTATTCGATAACCGGGTCACGGTGCGTCACGATTTAAGCAAAGGCGAATTCGAGCAGTGCCACGCCTGCCGCATGCCGATCTCGGCTGACGATATGCAGTCTTCCGCCTACGAGCCGGGCATTAGCTGTCCCCACTGCATCGATTCGCTGCCCGAGAAAACCCGCGCCGCCGCTCGCGAGCGCCAGCGCCAAATTGAGCTTGCCAAGGCACGCGGTGAACCGCACCCGCTAGGCCGCGATACCCGCCTAATGAAACGCGCTGCACGCTAATCAAGTGCGCTAGACTGATGGGCAGTGTGTAACTCACCCTGAGTTCAATCCATTGGAGTTCACTATGCCCATCTCCCACGATGCGAGACCTTCTGACAGCGTAAAACCTTCTGACAGCACGATACTCCAACGCCTTGACCATCAAGGCGTTGTCACGCTGACGATGAGCGCGCCAGAGCGTTTTAACGCGCTCTCGGAAGCCATGCTGCAAGCCCTGCACGATGCCCTGACCGAGATTGCCGACGATAGCAGCGTGCGTTGCGTGGTGCTCGCGGCGGAAGGCAAAGCCTTTTGCGCCGGGCATGATTTAAAACAGATGCGCGCCAACCCGGATAAAGCCTACTACCAATCACTGTTTGCCCGCTGTGGCGAGGTAATGCAGGCGATTGTGAACCTTCCCGTACCGGTGATTGCTAAAGTGCAGGGCATCGCCACCGCCGCAGGCTGCCAATTGGTGGCCAGCTGTGACCTGGCCGTAGCGGCGCGCAGTGCGCGCTTTGCCGTTTCTGGTATCAACGTGGGCCTGTTTTGTTCTACCCCCGCGGTGGCGCTGTCGCGGAACGTTGCACGAAAACGCGCCATGGAGATGCTGCTTACCGGGGAATTTATTAGCGCCGAGCAGGCCGCTGAATGGGGCTTGATTAACCGCGTGGCTGAAGACGCCGCGCTGGATGACGCCACCCAGGCGCTAACCGACAGTATCTGCGCGAAAAGCGCCGTAGCGGTGCGCACCGGAAAAGCCATGTTTGCCCGCCAGCTTGCCATGCCGCTGGAAGACGCCTACGCCTTTGCCGGGGAAATCATGGCCTGCAATATGCTGGCCGACGATGTGGCCGAAGGGATTGATGCGTTTATCGCCAAGCGGCCACCGCACTGGCGACATTGTTAAGGCGATTAAGACGGTTAAGGCAGCGCTGTTGATACCGTTAATAAAGCCTGCTGGTGACTGGAATTCGTTTCCGTAAACGCGACAACCGCCGGGTTGGCGCGTTATCCTGATGCCTTTTGTGTTTTCAGAGAAGCGCCCTCAGTCAAGGCGCTTTTAGCGCTTTTAGTTAGTAGCGCCGTTTGGAAGCGACTTTTAGGAGAAAGCCAGGTGAGTGAAGCTAAGCGCAGGACGGTCGGACGTCCGGCGAGTACCGCTAAAACCAGCGGAGGCCATAGCCAATCGCTGGTACGTGGCTTAACGCTGCTGGAGTATCTCGCGGCCAGCCCGCTGGGGTTGGCCCTTTCAGAAGTGGCAGAGATGGCCGAGTTAGCACCCTCTACCACTCATCGCCTGCTGCAAGCCCTGCAAAGCCAGGGGTTTGTGACCCAGGAAAACGAGCAGGGTCTGTGGCGAATCGATGTTAAAACCTTCCGCATTGGTAATAGCTTTCTTGAAGCCCGCGACGTAGTGGCCACCAGCCGCCCGTTTCTGCGCCGTTTAACCGCAGAAACCGGTGAAACCGCCAATTTGGGCATTCGCGATGGAGCCACGGCGGTGTTTTTAGCGCAGCATGAATCGCCGCAGATGATGCGCATGATTACTCGGCTGGGTTCCCGAGCGCCGCTGCATGCCTCTGGCGTCGGTAAAGCGCTGCTGGCGTGGATGCCTGCCGACGAGCGCGCTCAGCTGCTGGATGGCCGCGAGCTGGCAAGAGTGACCGCCAATACCCTCTATCAACCCGACACCCTGCAGGTGGAAACCGAACAGATTCGCGCCCAAGGCTTTGCCTGTGATCGTGAAGAACATGCCGTTGGCCTGCATTGTGTCGCTGCCTGTATGTTTGACGAACACGGCACGCCGCTGGCGGCGATCTCCGTTTCAGGCCCAGTGGCGCGCATTCCGGAAGCTCGCTTACTCACTCTGGGCGCGCTGGTTCGCCAAACGGCCGATGAAATTACCCAGCAGCTGGGTGGGCAGGTGCCGCGTTAACGTGGGCGGCATCACTCTATGCTAAGCCTATTTTTTGTTGCCCTGGTGAGCGCGACCCTGCTGCCCGGCGGCTCGGAAGTGTGGCTGGCGCGGCTGTGGTGTCTCGGTGAGCCGCCGCTGGGGCTGTGGTTGGTGGCGACGGCGGGCAATACGCTTGGCAGCCTGATTAACGTGGCGATGGGCCGCTATGCGCGCCAGTTTCAAGACCGCCGCTGGTTTCCTGCCTCGCCGCGCAGCTTGGCGCGCGCTGAACGCTGGTACCACCGCTTTGGCGAAATGAGCCTGCTGATTTCCTGGGCACCGATTATTGGCGACCCGCTGACCGTGCTGGCCGGTGTGTTTCGGCTGCCTTGGTGGCGGGCGCTGGCCTGGATTGTGGTCGCCAAAGGTGCCCGCTATGCGCTAGTTTTGTTGCTTGCTCAGCAATGGCTAGTGCCGCTGTGCCAGTAAAAGGCCAACGAGCCGTGCCTAAGCCAGCGGGTACACTTTTTTTACAGGCTGTTTTTTACAGGCTGTTTTTAACAGGCTGTTTTTTAACAAGCTGCACTGGCAGTGTAGAGTGTAGGCAACATCCATTACCTTGAATAAAACACTCACCCAAAGGAGGTTAAGGTGTGAAGCCACTTCGTTTATTACCCTGGCTAGGTGTCTGGCTGCTGGCAATGATTGCCCTGATGGCCACACCAGCAATGGCGCAGAGTGCGCCAAGTGAGCCGGCCAGCGCCGACGCTGCGCCGACATCCTACGAGGCGCTAGCTAGCCTGCTGGAAGACGAGCAATCGCGGCAAGAATTGATTGATATGTTGCGCAATCAAGCGGCATCGTTGCCCGCAGGCGTGGCCGCCGAGCTTTCCCCTGAAGCGGCTGCCCAGGGCGGTGACATCGCCCCTGAAGATGTTTCGCTGCCGCGCCAGTTAGCTGAATTCACCAGTCGTGTGGTTAGCGATGTGGGAGGGCAGTTTGAGCAAGTAGTAGGCATTGTCGGTGGGCTGTTCGCGGGCCAAGAGGCGGATAGTGTCTTTGATATGGCCGCGTTCACCAGTGCGGCGATCAACCTGGGGCTGGTGATTGTCGCTACGTTTGCGATGTTTGTGATTTTCCGGCGTTTGGCCAAACCGCTGTTTACCAAAATCAGCGGCTGGTCGCTCAATGGCAGCAATTTAACCCCCGTGTTGCGGTTGATTTTGTGTGTGGTGATCGCAGCGGTGGTTGATGTGCTGCTTGTCGGCTTGGCCTATGTGGGCGGGAACCTGGTGGCCACGTTTGCGGTGGGTGAAACCGGCGAGCTTTCGACCCGTGCCTCGCTGTTTTTAAACGCGTTCTTAATTATCGAGCTACTGAAAGCCGGTGTGCGGATGCTGTTCTCTTCGCGCTACGAAGGGCTGCGCCTGCTGCCTATTTCTGCCCCGGAAGCCTCTTACTGGAACCGTTGGTTAGCGCGTTTGATCGGCATGGTCGGTTACGGCTTGATGGTGGTCGTACCGCTGGTCAACTTCTACGTGGCGGCGTCGCTTGGCCAAGCGGTTGGCACGCTGATTATGCTGCTGGCGTTTATCTATGCAGTGGCTGTTGTGCTTAAAAACCGTGTTCGCTTGCGCGGCAACCTGAACGAGATGGCGGCAAAATCAACCTTAACTGCCAGCCGCGTCTCGCTGCAGCTGTTTGCCCGCACCTGGCATTTGTTCGCGCTGCTGTATTTTTTGATTGTGTTTGTACTCACGCTAACACGCCCTGGCGATGCGCTGCCGTTTGTGATGTTTGCCACCCTGAAATCGTTGGCCGCTATTGTGGTTGGGCTGTTGGTATCGTCTTTTCTTTCCCAGACCATTGGCCGCCGTATCACGCTTTCAGAAGATATGCGGCGCAAACTGCCGCTGCTTGAGACGCGCCTGAACAGCTACGTGCCCAATGCGCTGCGCGTGCTGCGCACGATCATTTTGATCGTGGTGATCATGGTGGTGCTCAATGCCTGGGGTGCCTTTGATCTTGCTGGCTGGTACGCCTCTGAAAGGGGAGCCACGCTAGTGGGCAACCTGACCAGCGTGGCGGTGATCTTGATTGTGGCGCTGGCCACGTGGCTGGGGCTGGCAAGCTTGATTGAGCATAAGCTCAACCCGGAAACCGGCTACGGTGAGCCATCCGCGCGGGCGAAAACCCTGCTTAGCCTGTTCCGCAATGCGCTTGCCATCGCCATGGTGACGATTACCGGCATGATCGTGCTGTCGGAAATTGGCATTAATATCGGCCCGCTAATTGCCGGTGCTGGTGTGCTGGGTTTGGCGATTGGTTTTGGTGCCCAGAAGCTGGTGCAAGATGTGATTACCGGGGTGTTTATTCAGGTAGAAAATGCCATGAACACCGGCGATGTGGTCACCGTGGGTGGCATCACCGGTACGGCGGAAAAATTAAGCATCCGCTCGGTGGGCATCCGCGATTTATCCGGCACTTACCACATCGTGCCGTTCTCTAGCGTAGATACCGTCTCTAACTATATGCGTGAGTTTGGTAATCATGTGGGCGAGTACGGCATTGCCTATCGTGAGAGTATTGATGATGCCATTGCGCAGCTTCAATTGGCTTTTGAAGATCTGAAAGCCAGCGAAGAGCACGGCAACAAGCTGTTGGCGGATCTCACCGTGGCAGGTGTGATTGCACTGGCGGATAGCTCTGTGAATATCCGTGTGGTGATTAAAACCACGCCAGGGGACCAGTGGTCCGTGGGTCGCGCCTACAATCGCCTGGTGAAACTGCGCTTTGATGAGGCGGGTATCGAAATACCCTTCCCGCACACCACGCTCTACTTCGGTCAAGATAAGTCGGGCTCTGCACCGCCTGCGAACCTGCGTGTTATGCAGCAAGACTTCACTATCGATGGTAGCCCGGCTGGGCAGCCAAAATCAGCTGATATGATCTCAGATGACAGGTTTGACCCGCGCCGCCGCCAAGCAACCCAAGACACGGTTGAGCACGAAAAGCCCGACCACGATGATGTCGATGAAACCTAAACGGTGTTCATCTTAACCTTCAGCGGGGCCGCCTTCGGGCGGCCCCACTGCGTTTTAAGAATAATTCTCCGAGTGGCGACCCTCTAGGTTGATGGACTCCCCGCCATCGACAAACAGAATTTGCCCCGCCACAAACGCGTTGTTCAGCACATAGTGCAACGCTTGCACAAGGTGGTCGGGGTCGCCCTGGCGCTTTAACGGAATGCCATCAATGCGCCACTCAATATAGTCGCTGGTGCGCTGAGAGGCAGGCAGCACCACGCCGGGGGCGATGCCGTTAATGCGAAGGCGCGGGGCGAACTCCAGCGCTGCCATGCGCGTTGCCTCCGCCAAGCTTTTTTTCGACAATAAATACGCCGCGTAAGGGTATTGGTGATAGGCCACTTTGTTATCAATAATATTGATGACCTGGCCTTCTTGAACGGCCTCAGCAAAGTGGCGGGTAAGCAGTAGCGGGGTAAACATATTGACCCTGAACTGCGTTTCCAGCATCGCCAGTTCTGTGGCGGCAATCGGCGCGGGTTCATAAGCAGAAGCGCTATTGAGCAGCAGGTTAAGCCCTGGGAAGCGCTGCGTTGCCGACTGCAGTAAGGCGTTTAAGTCGTCGGTTAAAAAATCGCAGGGAAAAATCTCGCACTCGCGCCCCTTGGCACGAATAACGCGGGCGACTTCTTCGGCTTCCTCGCGGGAGCGGTTAACGTGCAGGGCGATGTCGTAGCCCGCATCGGCCAGGGCTTTAGAAAAGTGGCGCCCCAAACGGGTGGCACCGCCGGTTACCAGAGCAGCTTGTTGATGCATACCATGTTCCCTAGTAATCAGTAGGTATAAAGAAACTCTCTGCGTGAGTGGTACGTTTGTCAATAACTTATACAGGGGTTGCACGTGGTGCTGGTCTGGCGGTATTTATAGAGCAGGATTTACAGTAGCGTCGCGCTACCAAGCGCCACTTGACTAGGATTTCGCTATGCCACCCATGACGTTGCCTGCCAAGCAGGCTGCCGCGCTGCATGAATGCTTTATCTCGCTGGGGTCGAATATCGACCCTGACTATTATTTCGCGCAAGCGCTTGAGATTATCAGCCGCGAGTGCGTTTTATTAGCGCGTTCAGCCGCGATTCGCACCGCACCGGTGGGCTATCAGCAGCAGCCCGATTTCTTAAACGCCGCGCTGTTGGTGAGTACGCCGCTTGAGCGTGAGGCGTTTCGCGCCTACCTCAAAGGAGTTGAAGACCGCTTGGGTAGGGTGCGCGGGGCGATTAAATCGGGCCCGCGCACGATGGATCTGGATATTGTGGCCTGGGACGGGCAAGTGGTCGATAACGGCTACTACCAGCACGACTATGTAAAAACGCCTATCGATGAGGTGCTGGCGAGCAGTGGCCGCACGCTTGAAGCGCAAAAAAGCTAAACCAGGAAAGTCACTTATTCGATAATGCCCTGCTCGCGGGCCATGGCGTAGGCCGCTTGAGGGCCGTTCCATAACGACGGCAGCAGGATCAACGACACCGGAATCGCGGTGATCACGATAAACTGCTGCAGCGCACCGATTTGCCCAGCGCCCATATACAGCAGCACCGCTGCCATCAGCGCCATGGCGATACCCCAGAATGCACGCACGATCGGGCTTGGGTTATCGTGCCCAGTACCCACTACCGCAATGGCGTAGCTCATTGAATCGCCGGTGGTTGCCACGAAAATCGTCGTTAGCAGTAGAATCGCCACTGCCATCCAGGTGCCGCCGGGTAGCGCTTGGGCAATGGTTAACGTGGCCACATCAAACTGGAAGTTATTCAGCGCTTCGGTTAAATCAATCGCGCCGGTGAGCTGATAATAAATGCCCGAACCGCCCAACAGGGTAAACCACACGGTGGTAGCAACCGGTGCCAGGATGGCTACCGCGACAATCATTTCGCGGATGCTGCGCCCGCGGGAAATACGCGCCACAAAAATCGCCATTAGCGGCGCATAGCCGATAAACCAAGCAAAGAAGAAGACTGTCCACCACTGCATCCACCACGCCGGTGCGGTTTCTGCGGTCATGGTCGCCATGGTGAAGAATTCGCTGATATAAGCGCCCATGCCGGAAACGTAGCTATTAACCAAAAACAGCGTCGGGCCAAAAACTATAATCACCGCGCCAATGGCCAGTGCCAGCAGCACGTTAAAGCGGCTAAGCAGCTGAATGCCCTTGTGTATACCGCTCATGGAAGAGAGCACGTAGATACAGCCGAGTACGGCAAGAATGATTAACTGGCCGGTATAACCTTCCGGCAGGCCAAACAGCTCGTGCAGGCCGAAGCTGACCTGGGTGGCCAGAAAGCCAATCGGGCCCACGGTGCCTGCAACCAACGCAATCACGCAGCAGGCATCGACAATGCCGCCCAGCGGGCCGCGCATTAAGCGCTCACCAAAAATTGGGTAAAGCAGGGTGCGGGGCTGAAGCGGCTGGCCTTTCACGTAGTGGGCATGGGCGAGCACCACCGCTGTTAATGACCCCAACACCGCCCAGGCCATGAAGCCCCAGTGCATAAAGGATTGCCCCAAAGCGCCGGAAACGGCCTCAGCAGTGCCCGCTTCGCTATCAAAAGCAGGCGGCGTTACCACAAAGTGATACACCGGCTCGCCGGCGGCAAAAAACACCCCGCCACCGGCCAGCAGCGTACACAGAATGATCGAGAGCCACTTAAACGTGCTTATTTCGGGTGTCTCTAAATTGCCGATTTTGGCTTTTGCGGCGGGGGTCATGGCCAAACCGATAGCAATAAAAAACGTCAGCAAAAGCAGCAGTTGAACAAAAATCTGCCGCATTCTGCGATTCGATTCTCCGAATGAATCGGCAGTTAAGGCAGCGCAAGGCGTCAGCCTTGCAGGTATAACTGGATAGATATATAGTCAATTCATGGCCATTATTCGCTCCGACACCCTCACCCTTCAGG
>NZ_LGEN01000049.1 GCF_001507855.1 Halomonas sp. 54_146 | reverse complement strand
CGTGAACAACGTCCAGTTCAAGGACGGCGAACCCTTGACCGATCAGTCAGACAGGACTGCCGCCTGACCGGCCATACACAGAATTTGACAATAACTCCAGCGACGCGTAAAAGGGCGGTAGCGATGCAGCCCACGGTGCAGCGCCCGACAAACTCCTGATGCAATAGGAGAAGCCATGACCATAGACAGCCACAGTACGAATACACCGACAGGAATACGCAGCAGGCCGAGTGGCAGCCAGCGCAGTACCAGCAGCTCTATCGCCAGCGTTAATGCCGCCGCAATGGTTAAAATTACGGTTAACGCCAGCGTGGCAGGCACGCCTGCAAAGCCTAAGGAAACCAAGGTGCTGGCCAGGTGATCCTCTTTTAAGCTATCGCGCTCAAACAATTCTAGGGGCGCTAGGCGGATAATCACTAAAAGCCAGTAAAGGGCTAATAACCCGAGTAGGAACACAAACACAATGCTCGGAAATTGCGTAGCAGCATGAATGACGTGTTGCATGGCGCTTCCTCCCCCGGCACTCAGCCAGCGATGTATTATGCCTTTAAGCGTAGTCTACATTAGCTGAGAACTGCCACCTTTCCCTTGATCTCGGTCATCATACGAAAAGACGGGTACCTCCCTTAGGTGGTACCCGTCTATTTTGCTTTTTATTAGCCCATTAAGCGCTAATGTTTATCTTGCTCCAATGCTGGCTGTGAGGGTTCATGCTTATCTCCTTTGGTCTTACGACCCAGCCAATCAGACGCGGTGGCAATCATGGCGTAGAAGCTGGGAATAAACAGGCTACCCAGGGTGGCCACCGAGAACATCCCCATGGCGACCGTTGTACCAATGTGATGACTACTCACATCGCTGGCACCCGTGGCTAACGCCAGCGGCAAGGTACCGAAGATAAATGCTAACGACGTCATCACAATGGGGCGGAAACGCAGCTCAGCCGCGGTAATGGCCGCCTCACGGATGGTTTTACCTTGCTCTTTACGCTGAAGCTCAGCGAACTCGACAATCAGAATCGCGTTCTTCGCCGCAAGGCCAATGACCACCAGCATACCGATCTGCACATACACGCTGGTGTCCAAGCCGCGTAGCGCAATCCCGCCGATAGCACCCAGGAAAGCAAAGGGTGTCGCGGTCAATACCGCCAGCGGCAGCGACCAGCTTTCATACTGAGCGGCCAGAATCAAGAAGACCATTAACAGCCCGAAGACAATCGCCAACGTTGCCGCATTGCCCTGGTTGGCTTCCTGGTAAGCCGTCCCGGTCCAGCCCATGCCCCAGTTAGCGCCTAGTGTCTCTTGAACGATTTCCTCCATCGCCTCAATCGCCTGAACAGAGCTATAGCCGGTGGCAGGACCACCCTGGAACTGGGCACCCGCATACACGCCGAAACGCGATACCACGGCTGCTCCCGTTTGGCGTTCAAGTTCGACAAACTCCGACAGCGGGATGCGCTCACCATTACCGCCGCGCACATAAACACTGCTGAGATCCTCGGGCGTTTTGCGGAACTCATCTTCGTTTTGCAGATAGACCTGGAAGTTACGGTTTTGGTAGCTGAAGTAGTTCACAAAGCCGTTACCAAAGGTATTAGCAAGCGTCGACGTAATGTTCTCCAGCGCCACGCCGTAACTTAATGCTTTCTGCTGATCAATGTTCGCGCGGTAAGACGGTACGTTAACGTTGAACGTTGAGAACACTCGGTTTAAGGCAGGATGCTGATTAGCCTTCTGCATAATTTGCAGCGAAGCCTCATACAGCTCACGTGTCGATGCGCCATCAAAGGACTGCAAGTAGCCGGTAAAGCCGCCTGTCGTCGAAAGCCCCATAATGGGCGGCACGTTAAACGCCATCGCTGAGCCACCATCAATGCTGGCACCCAGCCCCATAATCTGCCCAACAAGACCATCCGCCGTCAGCTCACGCTCCTCCCAAGGGTGCATGTTGACGAACATAACGCCGCGCGCCGTATTCACAGCCTCCGAAAGAATGTCGTAACCCGCCACAGCAGCGGAGTATTCAACACCGGGGATTTTTTCAACCTCAGCACTGAGTTTCGCCATGTAGCGCTGTGTACGATCAAGCGATGCCGCATCCGGCAGCGATACGCTCACCAACACGACACCCTGGTCGGTTTCCGGCACCAGCGTTGAAGGCGTATTGGCATACAGCCAGTAAGAGCCAGCCCCTGTTGCCACCGTCAGCGCAATCGCCAGTACCCAAAAACGCACTAAGCCTTTTACCAGCCACATATAAACGGCGGTAATACCGGCAAACATACGATCAAATAGGCGCAGCGGCGTATTCACCGCACGCTTGAACGTAGACTGACCGGCACCGGCAATTTTATGCTTGATAAAAATAGCTGACAGGGCTGGCGTAAAGGTCAACGCCATGACCGCCGAAAGCCCAACAGAGAGCGCTATGGTAAGTGCAAACTGCTGGTAAATTTGCCCTGTAAAACCACCCAAAAAGGCCACGGGTACAAACACTGCCGCCATGATTAGCGACGTTGCAATAACCGGTCCGCCAACTTCTTTCATTGCTCGGATGGTGGCGTCGCTCACGCTGATATCCTCTTCTTCACTCAGCACGCGCTCGACGTTTTCCACCACCAATATGGCATCGTCGACCACAATGCCTATCGATAGCACCAGCGCAAACAGCGTCAACAGGTTGATCGAGAAACCGAACAGATAGAAAAATGCGAACGTACCTATGACCGATACCGGCACTACCGACATGGCAATAACCGTAAAGCGCCAGTTCTGCAGGAAAATAAACAGAATGACGATAACGATCAGGAAAGCCTCTATAAAAACTTTCAACACAGTACTGACTGAGGCATCAATGAATAGCGTCGTGTCGTAAGGGGTAACATATTCAAGCCCCGGCGGAAAACGACTCTCCAGACCATCCATGGTAGCGCGCACCGCATTGGCGGTTTCTAAAGCATTAGCGCCAGGCTGCTGGTTGATAATAATCGGCGTCATGGTCGAGCCGTTCAAACGCGCGTCGATACCATAAAAAGAAGCGCCAAGTTCAATACGCGCCACGTCTTCTAAGCGCAGCGATGACCCATCAGGGTTAGTGCGTAGATAAATATTACGGAAATCATCAGCGTTGTTGAGTCGGCCACCTGCCGTAATGGTATAGGTATAAGCGCGCGGGTCGCTTTGCGGTGTCGATGCCAGACTACCCGCTGGGATTTCAGTATTTTGTGCTCGAATCGCACTCGCCACTTCGCTAGGCGTCAGGTCATATTGGGCCAATTTATCCGGGTCCATCCAGATCCGCATGGCAAATTCACCGCCGCCCAACACTTCTGCGTTACCCACCCCAGGCACTTGGCGTAATTCATCCAAGATATTGAGTGTGGCGTAGTTCTGCATGTAAACGTTGTTGTAGTCACCGTTAGGTGAGGTTAACGCTAACAGCATCAAAATAGAGTCTGAACGCAGCTCAACGGTCACACCTTGAGACTGCACGGCCTCAGGGAGCTGTGAAAGCGCTCCTTGCACACGGTTGTTAACGTTGATGGTATTAATATCGCCATCGGTGCCGATGTTGAAGGCCACGCTCAGGCTCATAATGCCGTTATCAGAGCTGTTAGAGGTCATGTAAAGCATGTCCTCAACGCCGTTAATGGCCTCTGCAAGCGGTGCAGCGACGGTTTGAGCAACGGTTTCCGCATCCGCGCCGGGGAACTGCGCCTGCACCGACACCGTGGGCGGTACCACGCTGGGGTACTGCTCAATGGGCAGCACGCGCATCGACATCACACCCACCAGCGTCACGATAATCGCCAACACCGTGGCAAATATCGGGCGGCTAATGAAGAAGTTAGAGAAATTCATTATTGAGCACCCTCTTCTCCTTCAGCGGGCTGGCCACCGGCTGCCCCCTCTTCCATCGCTTGTGCTGCTTGCGCCTGTTGCTGCGCTTCTTCCTGCTCAGCTTCTGCCACAATGGCTTCAGCATTGCCATTAAAGGGCAACGCTTCAATCACCATGCCCGGCTCTAAACCAGCGGTGTCACCGACAATCACTCGGTCACCCGGCGCTAAGCCTTCACGGATAATCTGCCACGGGCCAGCAACTTCACCCAACACCACGGTTCTTGCCCGCGCCTTATCGTCTTCATCCAGCACAAAGACCTGGGGACCCATTAGCCCCTGAGTCACGGCAATTTCGGGCACTGCCATGACATCAAAGCGCTGTAGCCCTTCGATGCGCACACGCACAAACTGCCCGGGCAGCACAGTAGCGTCAGGGTTTTCAAACGTTGCCGACGCCTGCACCGTACTGGTGCCGCTATCCACTCGTGAACCAAGAAAGTCTAAGTGCCCTTCAAGCTCAAAATCGCTGCCACCACTCACGCCCGGAATACTTAACAGCGCACGAAGGTCAGACAAATCACTGCCATCGCTGAGTTGCCGACGCAGCTCAAAAGCGTCTCGCTGAGGCAGTTGAAAGCGCACTTCTAGCGGATCAAGGGGGGTAATCGTGGCAAGCTCGGTACCCGATGTGACCAAATTACCCACGTTCACCTGGCTTAAACTGATCATGCCGGACACAGGTGCCGTCACCTGTGAATAGCCAAGATCCAGGTTGGCACTGGTTAAGGCCGCCTCTGCTTGCGCTACGCTCGCCTGAGCGACACGCTGATCAGCCAACGCTTGGTCATACTGTTGGCGACTAACCGAGTTTTGGCTCAATAACTGCTCAAAACGCTGGGCATCGCGCTGGGCACGGAAAAGCTCAGCACGTGCGCTTTGCAAATCGGCGTCACGCTGATTGACCGTTGCCTGATACAAGTCCGGCTCAATGGTATAAAGACTGTCGCCTTCTTCCACCAGTTGACCTGGCTCAAAGTGCCGCTCTTCCAGAAAGCCATTCACACGAGCAACCAGGACAACTTCATCGTCACTACGTAGTAATGAAGGGTAAGACTTATCAAGCGGGATATTTTGGCGCGCCATTTCAGCCACTTCGACTTTATGGGGCGGGGCTTCTTGCTGTTCACCCTGTTGCGGGGTTTCGGCTTGTTCTTGACCACAGGCCGCGAGTGCCAGCGAGGCCAACAGTGCCCCTAGACTCGCTCGATGTGAGTGAATCAATTTCTTCATACGTTGAATTCCCATGTATCTTTTTAAAGTCGACGAATGGCAAATGCACACCTAGAACTCTGCCAACCAGTGGCAGTTACCTACCAAGCTGGGGCGGTGCACCGATGTTGAGCGCGGGCTCATAGCGGTCGTTTTCGCCGTTTTCGGGCAGCGTAAAGTTCACTTGATCACCGGTTAACCAGGCATTAACTTCCTCAATGGCTGCCACATCTAAGCGCCCCGCTTGCTGACGCAGGGAAAGCAAATTCACTACGTAGTCGTAGCGGGCTTCGGCGTAGTTGGCGATGGCGTTATAGAGGTTCTGTTCGGCGTTCAGCACATCGACAATGTTACGGGTACCCACTTCATAGCCCGCACGGGTGGCTTCTAACGCGCTCCGGTTTGAGACGATAGCCTGTTCGCGCGCATCCACCGTTTCAACATCATTGCTGACCTGGGTATACAGCGAGCGCACCTGCTGGATAGATGACCGACGCTGAGATTCAAAATCATACTGGCTGCTTTCCAGCTGATAAGTGCCTTGACGAATACTCGCGCTGGTGCGGCCACCGGTATAAATCGGCAAATTAGCGCTCACCCCCACCTGGCTTGAGGAGTCATGGCCGGAGATGTTGTCAATATCACTGTCGCTGTATTGATAGCTGCCAAACGCTTGAAGGGTAGGCAAACGCCCTGCTCGGGCAATTTCCACCCCGCTGCGCGAAACCTCAATACCTGCCTGCTGTGCTAATACCAGCGGGTTACGCTCAATTGCTTGCTCTACCCAGTAATCGCGGCTGCTTGGCTCAGGGAGTGCAATCGGCATACTGTCGCCCAGCGCTTCAATGCTGGCGTAACGCTGGCCGGTCAGCTGCTCTAACGCCTCAAAAGCTACCTGCAGATTGCTTTCTGCGGCAATGCGGTCTGCTCGTGACTGGTCAAAGGTCGCGCGCGCTTCCTCTACTTCGGTGATCGCAATCAAGCCGACCTCGAACTGCTCGCTAGCTTGCTCAAACTGGCGGCCAATGGCGCGCTCTTGAGCAAAACGCGCTTCTAGCACTTCGTAAGCACGCAAAATATCGAAATAGGCGCTGGCCACATCGATCAACAGCTGCTGTTCGGTGGCTGCTAGCAGATAAACCTGCTGATCAATCTGACGCTCTGCCTGAGTAACCTCTCGGCGCGTCACTTCATCATAGAGCGCCTGAGTAGCTTCAAGAGAGAGCGAAACAGTGTTGTAGTTATCATCGCTCGCGCCTACGCCAGTACCTGTTCCGCCCACCGCTTGAGACGACGACTGGTTTTCATACTGCCGGTTGTGCGCCGCTTGGCCAGTAGCGTTAATCTGCGGTAGCAAGCCACTTCTCACCACATCTCTGCCAGCTTCAACGCCCAAATATTCGGAGCGCGCTGAGGCGAGTTCAGCATTGTTATCTAACGCATCACGGGTAATCGTGATGAGGTCGGCAGCTTGAGCAGGCAACACAAAAGAAGCTGTGAAGACCGCTAACAGTAAGGGTCGTAAAGGGGCATTGACTGCCCAATGTGCCAGTCGCATGGGATTGCCTCTCGTTATCAGCGTCAGGATGGCGAACGCGCATAGTCTTTCAGTTCGCTGATTCACTCAGCGCCCTAAATCACTTGCCGCATTAAGCCATTTCAAAAGGGCTACTCAAAAAGATGAGCATTATAGTTACATTCATGTATGTATGCTAGCCTTGAACAATCTAAAAATGTGTGTGCAGCCTATTGTCAAGTCATGCAGTACAAAAGTGCCGCGCTAGCAGCTTAGCCCAGTCGTTTGTCAATCAGGCTTTCTAACTCTAGCTGGTCATCATGGAAACGGCGGATGCCTTCTGCCAGCTTGTCATTGGCCATGGCATCTTGATTATGGCCCCAACGGAAAGCGGCTTCGCTGAGCGGCTCAGCCGGTTTACCGCTGCCTTCGCTAGCACCGATCTGCGCGGTTACGCTGCCTTCTGTCGCTTCCAGCTCTTCAAGTAACGCCGGCGAAATCGTCAACCGCGGGCAGCCTGCCAGGGCAAGCACTTGGCCGGTGGTGCGAAAGCTCGCGCCCATCACTACCGTGTCGTAGCCGCCTTGATTAGCGCGCTTACAAACGCCCTGAACAAACTTAACGCCTGGGTCATTTTCCGGCGTGTAATCGTTGCCGGTCTCTTTTTTGTACCAATCGGTGACGCGACCCACAAACGGCGAGATCAAAAACACCCCGGCATCAAAGCACGCCTGGGCTTGGGCATCGCTGAACAGCAGCGTTAGGTTGCACTGAATGCCTTCGCGTTCAAGCGCCTCAGCGGCTCGAATGCCTTCCCAGGTTGAAGCCAGCTTGATCAGCACACTATCACGCGACACGCCGCGGGCGTCATACTGCTCGATTAACTCATGCGCCTTGGCAATACTCGCCTTTGTATCAAACGACAGCCGGGCAGCCACTTCGGTAGAAACACGCCCTGGCACAACGGCGGCTATTTCACTGCCCATAGCCACCGCTAGGCGGTCAACGGCCTGTTTAACTTGCCCTTCACGGCTGCCGCCAGCGGCTTTTACGCTGTTCAGCTCTTCATCTATCAACGCTTGGTAGCCGGGTAAGCTAAACGCTTTGAGTAGCAGTGATGGGTTGGTCGTGGCATCTTGCGGCTGATAACGACGAATAGCCTCAAGATCACCGGTGTCGGCGACCACCAGAGAATGTTGCTTTAACTGTTGCAGTTGGCTAGTCATAACCTCTCCTTAACATTGATCTACGTATCATCATACACCGCTAACTTCGCGACCAGACGCCGCTACCTCGTCAATCCACAAGCACTATTAAGCACCATTAATCACTCTTAAAAACTATAGTGACTCACTATGAACCGACTGCTTGGAGATACAGTATGTATAAGCTGACCTTTTTTGTCCCTGTAGACAATGCCGAAAGCGTTAAGAAAGCCGTATTTGAGGCTGGCGCTGGCCGTATCGGTGCTTATGAGCACGCCTGTTTTCAAACCCGAGGCACGGGGCAGTTTCGCCCCATGGAAGGCGCGCACCCGCACATCGGCGCGGTAGGCCATTTGGAAAAGGTGGAAGAGTTTAAAGTCGAGCTAGTATGTGATGAAGCGCATATTTACGGCGCTATCGCGGCTTTAAAACTGGCCCACCCTTATGAAGAAGTCGCTTATGATGTCTGGCAGCTGGCCGATCTCTAAGCAGCTGATAAGTAGCAGTTAATACCTATCAGCCATCCAGGGGGTTGCGGGGTGTTTTATCTTAACCAGCTCACATTATCCCAGGGATGGCTTTCAGGTGGCGGGGTGTCCTGGCGCATTTGCTCCAGCTCATCTTCGTTGACATCACTCAGCCCGTAAGCGAAACCGTGGCGCTTGGCATGGCCTTCGATCCATCCATTGGTGTAGCGAAACCCAGGAATGCCCTTTTGAGTTTTATGCGGGTGGCCGCGCTCTCCATCAATAAAGCCACGAATCCAAGCGCGACGATAGGTGCGAACAAACATGTGAATACCTTAGCCTCTAAGCTTATGCCATTTGAAAGCGATATGATTTCTAACCTAAAAGTACTAGATTGTAAAACCTTTTATGCTGCGCTGCAGCACTAAATCATAGCTAACTTAAATAGCCTACCCAGCATAGATGACGGGGTCACGACACATCGCTTAGGTTTACGCACTGCCAAAGTAGCGTTCACGGTCTTCAGGGGTCACTATACTGCTATGCAGCGGAAACTCATTGTGAGGGCGGTCTGCGTAAAAGTGACGCAGCGTGCGCTCAATGGTGGTGAAGGCGAGCTCATCCCAAGGGATTTCGTGCTCTTCAAACAGCGCGACCTCCAGGCTTTCCGGCCCGGCGCTAAAACCGCTGATTAACTCAGCACGAAAAATCATATACACCTGATTGATATGCGGCAGATCAATTAACGTGTAAAGGTTAGCCAGTTCAACCTCGGCACAGGCCTCTTCACGGGTTTCTCTAGCAGCCGCCTGTTGAGTAGATTCAGCGTTTTCCATATAACCGGCGGGCAGTGTCCAGTAGCCCTTGCGCGGTGCAATGGCTCGTTTGCAAAGCAGCACTTTGCTACCGCTAACCGGCAGGGTGCCGGCCACGATACGTGGGTTTTGATAGTGGATCGTACCGCAGGCGTCGCACAGGTAGCGCGGGCGGTCATCGCCTTCAGGAACGCCAAAACGCACTTTATCACCACACTGGCTGCAAAAATTCATCGCGTATTCTCAACGGCTAGTGAATAGAAGCCACGACGCGCTTGACGCCGATGACCGCTGCTGGGTAAAAGAGAACAAAATAACGGGAAACCCCATGTTAGAGACACTGCGTAAACAGCTGCAACAGCTAACCCCTCAACGCTTGGATCACATCGTGATGCCAGAGGCCGCCGTGCTGTTGCCGATTGTCGAGCGCCCAGCCCCCACCTTACTGTTTACTCGCCGCGCAAGCCACTTGAGCACCCATAGCGGTCAAGTGGCTTTCCCTGGCGGCAAGCGCGAGCTTTGTGATACAGATCTTTACGCCACGGCGCTGCGCGAAGCCGAAGAAGAGATTGCCCTTGACCCCGGCCTGGTGCAACCCTTGGGGCGGCTGTCGGATGTTATTTCCCTGCATAATATTCGCGTTACCCCCTGGGTCGGGATTATTCCGCCTGACCTACCACTGATCGCCGACCCCGGCGAGCTAGACGCCATTTTTGAAGTGCCGCTCAGCCATTTTCTGGATGATCGCCGCACCCATACCGATGTGATTATCGTGGACGGCATTGCCCACTATGTGCCCAGTTATCACGTTGACGGCCATGTCATCTGGGGATTATCGGCCATGATGCTAGTGGAATTACTTGCCCAAGGCTTCGGCATGCCGATTGATTTATACCAGCGCCCGCAGGGGCCGCTGCGCCACTACCCTGAACGCAAAAGCCGACTCTCCACTGCAACCGCTGCCACGTCTTATCCGGCTCCAACGAGATCTAGTAAATGACGCCATCGGCGATGCTTTCCCCTGCGCTACAGCCAGCGACCCAGGTGGCGCTTGTCGATGCGCTGGTTGAACAGGGCTGGTATGTGGGCCGCGGGATCATTGACCTTGGGCTGTGTGAAGCCCTTAACAGTGAAGTTCTGCATCGTGCCGCTTATAACGGGCTGGATGACGCGGGGATTGGCCGTGGCCAGCAGCACCTGCTGCGTAAAGATATCCGCGGCGATGCCATTCACTGGCTTGACCGCGAAAGTGCCGCCCAGCGGCGTTATTTAAACGCCATGCGCGAGCTTCAGCAGGCACTTAACCAGGCGCTTTTTTTAGGCTTGTTTGAGTATGAAGCGCATTTTGCCCATTACCCGCCCGGAGCCTTTTATCAGCGCCATTTGGATAGCTTTCGCGGTCGCGCCAACCGCGTAATCTCTACCGTCGGTTATTTGACCCCTAACTGGCCGAGTGATGGCGGCGGTGAAATGGTGATCTATCACCCGGACGACCCAAGCCAGGAAGTCGCCCGGGTACTGCCTGAAGCAGGCACTTTCGCCTGCTTCCTATCTGAAACCATTCCCCACGAAGTGCTGCCCACCCGCTGCTCGCGCACCAGCATCGCGGGTTGGTTTAGGCGTAATGCATCGCTAGGTGGCGTGCTTGACCCAGCGCGCTAGCGTTTTCAGCCTCCGACAGGTTCATTCCAACAGGCGAATCCGAACAGGCTAGCTGAGCGGGACAATTTGCCCGTTGGCTCTTTCCAGCACTTCGCGTACCTGTTCGTAATCAGCACTCTGTGAGCCGCCATTCTCATGCTGCTCGATAAGCCCGACCACGTCTAACAGCGTGTCCATCCCATAGACGTTCTCATCAGCAGCGGTAAATGCCTGAACATAGCCACTACCGCTGGCATCCCAGCCTACTTTGATCGGCGAATCAATAATATTGACCTGGGTGCCTACCGGCACGCGCCAGAACACCGACTCGATATCTTCCGAGTGCATGCGAATACAGCCCCGGCTAGCGCGCATACCAATACCATCCGGCTGGTTGGTGCCGTGGATCAAATAACCGGGGATATCCAGCAAAATGGCGTATTGGCCTAGCGGGTTATCGGCACCGGGGGGAACAACGTCAGGTGCAGGCTCGCCACGCTCGGCGGCTTCACGCCGCATCGATGCAGGCGGGTACCAGGCCGGGTTTTCAAGGCGCATGGTGGTCTTGGTCATCCCCAGTGGGGTGTTATAAGCGTCGCTGCCAATGCCGATGGGGTATGTTTCTACCCGCGGTACTTCACCCTGCGCCACCTCAGGGTAGTAATAAAGGCGCAGCTCAGCGACGTTAATGACAATGCCGGTACGCGCGTCATCGGGCAAGATAAACTGCCCAGGAATCGTCACCTCGGTTCCCTCCCCCGGCACCCACAGGCTTGTATCAGGATTAGCCATACGAATTTCTTCGTAGCCGACGTTGTTGGCTCTGGCAATATCCAGCAGGGTGTCTTCTGCAGTAGCGGTGACGGTATACACTTCGCCCACCATATTGCCCTCTTCCGGCAGCGGAAAATGGCCTTTGGGCAACTTGCTGCTATCGGCGGCTGCCGTTGCTGCTAATAACCATGCGCCAAGCGCAATACTGCCCACGCAGGCCTGCTTGATACGCTGTAGGGGTTGATGCCGGGAAATCATCGTCAGGGTTCTCCTTTTATACGACCTACGCCTATGAAAAGCAGGTCATTTGGGTAGGAATATGACGACTGGGCTGGTGCGGGTCAACTCGGCAGACTGTCGCACGGCGGCGCAGACCCGCCTACTTCACTTGTATTCCTGGGCACAGCGACTAACCTGATAGCTGTCTTAGCGCAAAGACGCGCAAGATAGCGTTAATTACCCTAATGTTTTTTAATCCAATGCATTGAATACTTAGATTGAATACCTAGGCGTAATTAACATATTTAGGAATAATAGCATCGATATTGCCACTGTTTGTTTTTCTAAAAAGGCCAACGTCGTTTGCTATTGATTTATTTAGGCTATTAACGCGGCGTCGTTAAGCCCTAATTAAATTGCAAGGAGCACGTAAAAATGAAAATGTTAAAATCCGCTTTATTAGGCACGCTTATGGTTCCAGCCGTTATGTTTGTCGCTGGCACTGTTAATGCTGAAGAGAATACCAACACCATGGAAGCTACCTACCTGACACAAATGCCAGAAGGTACGTTTCATGCTGATGCCTTAACCGGCAACCGAGTCAAAAGTAGCGTCGAAGATAACGAAGATATCGGCACCATCACTGATCTAGTGATCGGCGAAGATGGCCAAATTAATGCGGTCGTCGTGGGTGTTGGCGGTTTCCTCGGTATGGGCGAGAAAAACGTCGCTATCGAATGGGACTCACTTGAACTGATCAAAGACGAAGATGGCGAAAATTATGTCATTACCGTTAATGCCTCACAAGACGCGCTTGAATCCGCTGAAGAGTACAACCGTAACGAAGATGAATAAACGCTAGCCAGTACACAAAAGCCTTGGCATTTGCCAAGGCTTTTTTAATGCTATGATTTAAAACTTCTATGATTTAAAACTTATTACTTAAATAACTGTAATTTAAAAACCACCATTTAAAAGCTATCATTTAAAAAAGAAAAATATTAAAAGGGACGTATTTAATAGAGAAATAAAATGACTCGCGCACACTGTTTATGCGCGAGCCATCTATTTATTCACAAGCATCAATCTATCAGTTTAAGCTTTTAGTTTAGCCGTCATACTAATATCCGCGTTAAGCACTTTGGAAACGGGGCAGTTTTGTTTAGCGGCTTCTGCTGCTTCCTGGAAAGCTGCTTCATCTGCACCATCTATTTCGGCAACAACGTCCAGATGAATTTTCGAGATATCAAAACCGGCATCGCTTTGCGAAAGGGTCACTTTGGCACTGGTTTCAATCGAATCAGCGGTATAGCCTTTTTCGCCCAAAATCATCGACAGCGCCATTGAGAAACAGCTGGCGTGCGCGGCACCAATCAGTTCTTCAGGGTTAGTGCCTTTTTCATCCTCAAAGCGCTTGCTGAAGGAGTACTTAGCATCTAAAACGCCACTTTCGGTTGAAACGGAGCCTTTACCATCCTTAAGACCACCTTCCCAACGTGCGCTAGCTTTACGATCCATGAATCACTCCTTGTGCGTAGCTAAATCGATAGGTTATCTACTATGACCTGGTAGCGGTTGCCACTTGGCCACCTATCTAGCGTAGCTGGTTTTTGCATTTCTGCCGAACAAGCGGGGCACCGCCGCCAGGCTATCTCCCACAGCAATAACGCTGCCGTCACCGCTAAGCAGCGTGGCGTTTTGACCAAAGTGGGCGCCTTTTAAGGTGGGCTGTGTGTTGAGTGCTAATAAGGTTTTTAACGGTTCAGCGGGTTCAGGCACGTTCGCTGTTTGTTGATCAATGGTCGTGATTTTGCAGCGCTGGCACGGTTTCCGTAGCGCTAGCTGAAAGCCACCCCCCTGTTTAGAAAGCGTCGCCCAGCGGTCTTCAGCCCACGCCTCGTCGTTTTCTACCACGATATTGGGCCGAAACCGATTCATCGGCACCGGGGTCTGCCCGCCCGCCACTAACGCTTGGTTTAGGGCGTCTAACGAGCCGGTGGTGGTCACCAAAAACGGATAACCGTCAGCAAAATACGTATGCGCCGCCCCGCCATCCAAAAAATCCTCTTCCACCGCCCGGGGGAACTCAGTCGCAAAGCGCACCAAACTAAGCCCTTGAGCCTGCTCGCCGAGGGCCGCTTCTAGCCAACGCGAGACTTCCTCGCCCTCTGGCAGTGCTTTACAGTGGTCATTCCATACGCTGACTAAGCGCAGATTCCCCTCAGGCGCGGCCAGCGGCACGCTCAACGGTTCAACATTAGGGTGCGAAAGCACTAAATGCTCGTTGGTCAGCGCGACACCAACGGTGGCAAGCGCCGGCAGCTGGCGCTGGGTAACAAAACGCTGATGCGCGTCGACCAGCATCCAGCGGCGGTCCCAGGCAAGCCCATGCGCTTCCAGCACACTCTGCTTCACGCTGATGCCTTTTAACGACTTAACGGGGTAGATGTTGAGCTGAGCAATCTGCACGGCGGCCTCGGGGCAAGTGAAAAGCACTACTTTAGCCACTCTCGTTTTTTGCCGCTACTCGTAAGTAAGCCTGATAGCGTTATGGCTGATTTATTATCAGGCTAATTAAATAGCTACCCTTGTAGCCGCTTTTCATCACCCCCATAACCTTAAGATCGTTGTAAACACTATCCGCATCCTTTCACCCAGCAGCTACCGATAACCGGTTAATAGCGAGGAAATAATGAGCGATAACACCTACACCCCACCCAGCGTTTGGAAATGGGAGCCGGGCAATGGCGGTAAATTTGCCAATATCAATCGCCCAATAGCAGGCCCCACCCATGACAAAGCACTGTCGGTGGGCAAACACCCTCTTCAGCTTTATTCCCTTGCCACGCCCAACGGTGTCAAAGTCACCGTGATGCTGGAAGAGCTGCTGGAAAGAGGCATAAAAGGTGCCGAGTATGACGCCCATTTAATTCCCATTGGCGAAGGTGACCAGTTCAGCAGTGGCTTTGTTGAGGTAAACCCCAACTCCAAAATTCCCGCGCTGATGGACCACTCCACCAACCCGCCGCAGCGGGTGTTTGAGTCCGGCGCGATTCTGCTTTATCTCGCTGAAAAATTTGACGCTTTCCTACCCAGCGAGCCGGCCAAACGCACCGAATGCCTTTCCTGGCTGTTCTGGCAAATGGGCAGCGCTCCGATGTTAGGCGGTGGCTTTGGTCATTTTTACGCGTATGCGCCTGAGAAGTACCAGTACCCGATTGACCGCTACACCATGGAAGTGAAGCGCCAGCTTGATGTGCTTGACCGCCACTTGGCGGAAAAACCGCTTTATGGCAGGCGATGAGTACACCATTGCCGATATGGCGATTCACCCCTGGTACGGCGCGCTGGTGAAAAACCGCGTTTACGAAGCGGCCGAATTTCTAGAAGCCCACACCTACAAGAACGTTCTGCGTTGGACCGAAGAGATTGATCAGCGCCCTGCCGTTAAACGTGGCCGCATAGTGAACCGCACCTGGGGCGAGCCTAACGAGCAGCTGCATGAGCGCCACGAGGCCAGCGATTTTGAGCTTCGCACCCAAGATAAATTGGCTGACGGCGAGTAAGTAGCCGCTAAGAAAACAGGGCCTACGCTTGATCTCTCAGCGTAGGCTCTTGGTAGCTTTCAGCTTACAGGCTAAGACTATTCAACCCGTGAGTTATTCAAGGCGTAATTCCATACCCGGTAGAAGTAGAAAATATACCCCAGCCCAAAGGTGACCAGCGAAATCAGCATCCAGAGGATAATATGGCCGATGTTGCTGAACAGGTTGATATCACAAACCATTTTTCGCTCTACCCCAGCAGTATCCACTACCGAGGTACGGTTAATCACAAACCGCGAAAACGAATAGGGGAAGAAAAATAGCGCTATGCCAAGGGTAACAATACTCAACACCACCCAAATGATTAGATGGCCAATAATATCGAGAATGGAAAGATCGGCTTTGATATTCACGTTGCGTCCTTAAAATTAACAGTGGCGAAGAATACCACCGCGAGATGCAAACGTGAATGATGAAACTAATATTACTTAGGCATATATTGGTTTCAATGAGGGCCGCGAACGTCTTCTAGACTCGAATGACGGCTCTCTGCCTGCGGCTTGATGACACTCATTGAACCATCCGTTTCCAGTACCACGGCTTCCACAGCCGCCACATCAGCAATACCACTACCGCGAATAGCCGACTGCACTTCATCCTGAGTAACCCGCGCCTTTTGCATCGAGCTGGTAATAAAGTCTCCACGATAAAGCAGCATCAGTGGCTCGCCCGTCACTAACCGACGTACCAGGCGGTTCTTACGCTGAACCACGTAATAATGAACTGAAGAGAAATCAGTAGCGCCATCGCTACAGCTCCCTCAGCTAATGCTACATCTTTAGATAAGAGAACCGTGGCCAATGTGGAACCAAGGGCCACCGTCACAATTAAATCGAAGGCGTTCATCTTCGAAAGCGTGCGATTGCCCGATATTCGCAAGAAAAAAACAAGAGCAGCATAAGCCAGCACCCCAACAACGATAACTCGCAGTAAACTTCCCCACCCATTAAAAAAATACATCCCCATGTGCTCTTACTCCCTTAAACGCCAGCGCTATGTAAACCTCCCATATGTGAATGCACCCACGAATCATACTGCGCATTGATTCGGGGCTTCATCGCTCTTCCATAACGTGGAGAGCGTGACCGGCATCCTCGGCGAGTCAGGGGAA
>NZ_LGEN01000007.1 GCF_001507855.1 Halomonas sp. 54_146 | reverse complement strand
CTATATATCTATCCAGCTATACCTGCAAGGCTGACGCCTTGCGCTGCCTTGACTGCCGATTCATTCGGAGAATCGAATCGCAGAATGCGGCAGATTTTTATTCAAACAGCTCAGCCTTGGCATGGCGCATCACATCTTCGCACGCCTGCTGTTGGGCTAACTGCGTTAGCAGGCGCTGAGTCACTTCGAAGCCCTTACCTAAGCAAGTATCCACTTCCTGGGGGCTAACCGCTGGCGTCACGCGGTAATCGATTTTTACCGTGCGCCCGCCACCTTCCAGCTTGTCCGCAACTCCCCTGAGCCGCCACGCGATTTTCTCTTTCCAAGTTGCTGATTCTTCCGCGCCTTCGTTTACGCTAAACGTGCACTGCCATTCCGGTTTAAAGACCTTCATAGGAGAACCTCCAAAAGTTTTGGAAAGAATGATCAATCGTGATTCGTACCCCATCGTCTAAATGTATTGCCCCACTACTATATACCTAACACAGTATTTATATACCCAGCACAGCATAAATATCGAAACAATAGTGATACACGCCAAATACTCAGCGCAGCATAAATATCGAAACACGACTTCACGGAACCAAGCAACGGCTGATACACGCCAGACGACGCGCATAGCGCATATCGGTTAGGCTATAGATAGAAGGTATGGCTAAAACAGTATGACTAACGAGCTTTTATATGACCCGCCTAACTGATCAACGTTGCCCCTGTGGTAGCCCATTAACGCTGGATGCGTGCTGCGGCCGTTACCATCAAGGTGAAGGTGCGCCTAACCCTGAAGCGCTAATGCGTTCGCGTTACTCAGCGTTTGTGTTAGGGCTCAGCGACTACCTGCTGGCCACCTGGCACCCCACTACTCGGCCAGCTGAGCTTGCGCCTGACCCAGACACTGAGTGGAAGAGGCTGGTTATTGTCAACGCCGAGCCAGCGCTTGATCAGAGTGGCCAAGTGCATTTTCGGGCGTTTTTCTATGAGCGAGGGCATGTGCAAAAACGCTGGCACGTATTGGAAGAGGTGTCTCGCTTTGTTCACGAGCAGCAGCGCTGGTGGTATATCGATGGCACTCCCACGCTTACCCGCCTAAAGCCAGGCCGAAACGAACCCTGCTTATGTGGTAGCGGGCGCAAACTAAAGGGTTGTTGCGGTGGCTAAAGGTATGTTGCAGTGACTAAAGGCATCATTTCGCCCCAGAAAACCGAGCCCCAGTGGTATCTCTATTTGCTAGAATGCCAGCGCGGCACTTATACCGGCATTACCAACAACCTCGCGCAGCGCTATCAGGCGCACTGCACCGGCAAAGGGGCGCGCTATACTCGGGCGAATCCGCCCGTTGCGCTGCTGGGTGCCGAACCGTTTGAAGACCGCGCCGCCGCAAGCCGGGCTGAATACCAGTTAAAGCAACAAACGCCGAGCCAAAAGCGCCGTTGGGCCAAGCAATGGCCTGTTTCATTGGAGGCCAATTAAGGAACCCATATGCTGACGTTTTATTCAGAGGACAGCCGTTTGCGCCAAGCGCGCACAGAATTACATGACGGCACGTTGGTTACCCCGTTTGAGTGCCCAGAGCGCCTTGATCTAGTGCTGAAACATCTTCGCCAGGCTGAGCTTGGCGATATTCGTACCCCTAACGCCTATGGGTTAGCGCCTGTTTTAGCAGTGCACGATAAGGGCTACGTAACGTTTTTGGCCAACTGCTGGAAAGAGTGGTGCGCCGCCGGGCATGAAGGCGAGGCGATTCCCAATATTTGGCCTGCACGGACGATGCGCAATGACCGTATTCCGCGCTCTATCAGCGGCCAGTTAGGCTATTACGCACTGGCGGCGGAAACATCCATTTCAGAAGGCACCTTTGAAGCCGCCCTGGCGAGTAAAGACGTGGCGTTAGGCGCGGTAGAACATACGCTACAAACCGGCGAGCCCAGTTTTGGCCTGTGCCGGCCGCCGGGCCATCACGCCGCGTTTGATCAGTTCGGCGGGTACTGCTTTTTTAATAACGCCGCCATTGCTGCCCAACGAGCGCTGGATGCAGGCAAGCGCCGGGTCGCCATCCTTGACGTTGATTTTCACCACGGCAACGGCACCCAGCAGATTTTTTATACGCGTGACGATGTGCTGTTTATCTCGCTGCACGGCGACCCTGAGGTCACCTTTCCTTACTATTTAGGCTACGCTGATGAAGGCGGTGAAGGGAAAGGCCTAGGGTTTAACGTCAATTACCCGTTACCGCCAGGCACCAGCGTTGCTACCTGGCTGGCCACGCTGGAGCAGGCGTTAGCGCAAATTAACGCCGCTGAGTGTGAGTTGCTGATTGTATCGCTGGGCGTCGATATCTTTGAAGGTGACCCGATAAGTGCCTTCACCTTTACCAGTGCTGATTTCACCCTGTTGGGCGAACGTTTAGCGCAAGCGGGCTTACCCTGTGTGTTTCTGATGGAAGGCGGCTATGCGGTTGAGGAAATCGGTGTCAATGTCGTCAACGTGTTACAAGGTTTTGAACAGGCGCTATAAAACGCTCTGGAACTGCATCCAAACAAGGGTAAAGGTTAACCGTGACAGCAGCCCCTAAATCGGGCAGGCTATTGCCCTTTCAACGGGGCAGGGAGCTCAAGCGTGGCAGTGTATGGTGGAATTCAGGCACATGAATTGGAACGTTGGCTTAATGCGTTAACCAACGCCGCCTATGATCGACGCTGCCCGCTGGTAAAAGTGCACGGTGGCAACGCCCGTGCGCGGACTGCCCGTCAAGACCTCCTTCATCTGGCAAATAACTACCGCTGCGGTGAAGCGAGCCCCGAAGACAGTGCCGCTGCGCTTGGCCGTTGGTGCCAAACCTACCTTTCTGAACCGGAATGGTATGTGCTGGTGGGTGCCCGTAAAGCCCCCGCGCAATCGCACAGCGAAGAAGGGTTAACGAAAGAAGCGCGAACCAAACAAGAACTAGCCAAACAAGAACTAGCCAAACAAGAACAAAGCCTCACCGTGCTCCAGCAGCACCGAGTGGGATAAGCCAACGCTGTTAACGCCAAACCCCATGACAGATCTACTCTGGTACCAGTATGCGCTGATCGGGCTGATATTTGCCTGGAGCGGTTTTGTGCGCACCAGCTTAGGGTTTGGCGGTGCCGTGCTGGCGCTGCCGTTCCTGCTTTTAGTGACAAACGAACCTCTGGTGTTTCTGCCGATTATTGCCATTCACCTGCTGATTTTCTCCAGTTGGATTGCCTGGAATGGGCATCGCCAACTGCAGAAAGAGGGCGTGGGCAGCACTTCACCGGAAAGCAACATTGACTGGGGCTATCTAACGAAAGCCCTGAAAATAATGATTATCCCCAAGCTGATCGGGGTGGTGGGGCTGTTAACGTTGCCAGCTCAGGTCATGACCAGCATTATTTTCGGCATTGTGTTCATCTATGCCATTGGCTATGTACTCAACAGACCGTTCAAGAGCAAGAATAAATACGTGGATGTCGTGCTGCTGGCGCTCGGTGGTTACGTAAGTGGTACTTCGCTGATTGGCGCACCGTTAATTGTGGCGGTATTCGCCGCTCATGTGGCCAAGGAACAGCTGCGGGATACCATGTTTGTGCTGTGGTTTATCCTGGTGGTGATCAAGATGGCCTCGTTCTTGATTGCGGGGGTGGATCTTCAGCTAATCCATCAACTGTGGCTGCTGCCCTGTGCCTTTATCGGCCACTTGGCGGGTGAGAAAGCCCACCGCTATATGTTGAAAGCGGACACCGGGCTGTTCTTTCGTGTGCTGGGCGTTGTGCTTATTCTTGTTAGCGTGGTGGGGTTGATTCACCCGCCGGGTTGAGGGGTTGCTCAGTTGCATGCGGGAAGAGTTGGACAAAATGTTAAGTGCAATGGGCTCGACACGTAGACGCGTTTCGGACGTTTCAGCATACTCACTAGCAGTATGTTCAGCCTTTTTGTTTCGGAGAGTTTATGTTTAGCCGCCAAGAGTGGGCGTCATTGTTGGGTATCTATGGGCTGGGTGCTTTTCTGTATGCGTTATTGCTAACATCAGGATTTACGCTGGCCGGGGTAGCCGCAGGGTTAGGCTTTATGTTTACGGGGCTGATACTAGGGCTCTGTGGGGCCATCATTGGACGCCGCAGTGGCCGTGCCATGGTGGGTATCGTATCAGGTTATATACTTTTCATTGCACTGGTAACGACAAACTACTGGCTTTCCGCGTCAGGTTAGTAAGCGCTCACACGCATAAAAACGGCCGCTTGCTGCAATAGCTAAGTGGCCGTTTTTATTGAATTCTTTGGTTGGAACAGCAGGATTCGAACCTATGACCTCCCGAAGGCGTTGCTGGCGTAAAACGTAAGAAACGTCAGAAAACTAATAGATATGAAAATATTAGTAAAAACATATGGTTGCTGTTATTTAATTGGTTTCTGCTTGTGGCTCATGCTGCTCGGTTATATCCTTTAAAGGTCACCTATTTGTCACCTGGGTTTTCACATGCTTGCTTCCTTCGCCACCGCGTCTCCAGCTATGTTGTAACACAGCGACGCAAAAAGGACGGCGAGGCCACCCTGCGACGTAGCACGCTTTTGCCAACTGGCTTAGTAAGCCGATGGGAGAGATTTCTCTTGCTGATGCGGAGCGCTGGCAGGGTGAGCCGGAAGCAAGAGAAGAGAAGTGCAGCACCGGCAAGCGCAACCTTGGAGCCCTGAAAATCCCGTGACGTCCTCTCCATTCCCTTTGTGGGAAGGCTTTTCTGGAGCCACCGTGCAATCTAGTGGTGTGCTGTTTGAAGGCCTCGACCGTAAGCTGTCGCCGTTGCCTGAAAGCACAGATGCGCCGGTACATAACCCGTCGCTCAACCTGGCAATGCGCTTTCAGGTCTCCGGTGACTTTGAGATCAATATCACCGCTACGCTGACCACCGCCAACTCCACCTACTTCCTGTTCCACGGGGTTATCCCGATGGTGCAGGATGAGTGGTACTACGCGCTGAGCACCTTCAAGGCCCAGATCGTCAATGGTGACTGGTGTTACTGGACAATGTATCACCCTGACAATACCGAGTCGGGGAATGCTGCTGCCAGGGTAGGCACCAATGTGATTTACACCTTCAAGCGTGAGGGTGCCGAGCTTGTGTTCCTGACCAACGGTGTGGAAGTTACCCGTCAGCCGGACCTGGGTCTGTTTGACGATGGGGTGGTTTATCTAAGCCTGGATGAAGCGAATGTGGGTGCGACGTTCCTTGTCACTCAGATCACCACTACCGGTACCGTGGAAGAGACGCCTGTGCGTAGCGTGCCTAAGACAGCGGGCACCTTGCGTGACAAGGCTGGTACATTCCGCATGGGTACTGCGGTAGCCACCTACCCGATGGTGTTCGATGAGCAGTACCGCGCCATTCTAGGCAATGAGTTTAACCAGATCACCCCTGAGAACTGCATGAAGTTCCAGTTCATCCAGCCTGCCCGTGGGGTCTACGACTTTTATGAGTCGGATAAGCTGATCGACTATGCCGAGCGTAATGGCATGGAGGTGCATGGCCACACGGTGGCCTGGAACGAGGCGACCCCGCAGTGGCTGTGGAAAGGCTGGAACGATGGCACCATCACGGCAACCGAGGTGGGTGAGATCCTCGACGAGCATATCGAGACGCTGTTTGGTCGCTATAAGGGCCGCATGGTGTCGTTCGATTTGATCAACGAGCCGTTCATGGGCTGGACAGATCAGCTACGTGATTCCGTCTGGTTCCAGGCATTAGGACGTGGCTACATTGAACGGGCATTACGTAAAGCCCATGAAGTGGATCCGGACGTACTGCTGTTCATTAACGAGTGGGGCTGTGAAGAAACGGGTGACAAACAAGACTTTCTGTTCAACCTGGTGGTCGAGTTGCAAACCGCCGGCGTGCCCATCCATGGCGTTGGTTTGCAGATGCACGAGGACGTAAATGCTGAGTACCAGGCGAGCTGGCCACCCAATACTCCGTCTGTGACCAAGGCACACTTGAAGTCGGCCATTGCCCGCTTCAAGTCGTTGGGTATCGAGGTGCGGGTGTCGGAGCTGGACATTAACCAGCATCAGATCTATGCCGATACCCCGCAGGCCGTCGCCGATTGGTATGCCCAGTACTTGGAAGCGTGCATCGAAGAGGGTGCGCACTCGTTCACCATGTGGGGCTTCACCGATCGTTGGTCGTCCCTCAATGAGTGGTACGACTATTACCACCATGGTAATGGGCTGATCTATGATGCCCAGTATCAACCCAAGTTGTCCTACCAAGCGCTTGCCAATAAGCTACCTAGCACCCACCCAACAAAAAACGGCTACTTGCTGTAATAGCTAAGTGGCCGTTTTTTATGAATTTTTTGGTCGGAATAGCAGGATTCGAACCTACGACCTCTGCCTCCCGAAGGCGTTTATTGGGTAAATAAGTAGGAACAGGTATAAACAATAATGAATAAATATATCCTTTACATACAATCACTTGCTTTTGTTGTTTAGGTTCTTCCTTGTTCCTTGATGTGCCTAGATATATCCTCTAAGTGTCACCTATCTGTCACCTAGAAAATGAGGCGCATCATGGCAGGCACTGAAACCCGCATAAAGCTGACCTCCAAGAGCGTCGAAAAGCTGGCGCGAGAACAGCCATCCGCCGATGTGTGGGATACCGATCTTGCTGGCTTCCATGTGCGGCCAAGCATGCGCGGCTTAACCTTTCGCCTCTACTACCGCACCAAGACGGGCAAACGCCGAATGATGACGCTGGGTACTTATGGTGCTTTGACACTTGCCCAAGCCCGTAGAGATGCTGCTGAGGCGCTGGCCATCGTTGCACAAGGAGGGGATCCCCGCGCCGTTATCGAAGAAGCTAAGGCCGAAAGCGAGCGCCAAGAACAATTAACGTTACGCGCCTACCTCTCTGGCCCTTATGCTGCTTACCAGGGGCGTCGCAAAGACGGTGCTGGTACGCTGCGGCGCATAGAAAAGGGTTTTGCTGACTGGTTAGATAAACCAATGGGCGATCTCACACAAGCAGACGTGGAGCGTTGGCAGGCTAAGCAGGAAAGCGCCGATAAACCGCTTGCCTTTAGTACCCTCGAACGCTCATTTGGTGCGCTTTGCTCGGTACTATCACACGCCGCTAAACGCGGTGTAATTCCCGCCAACCCGCTGGCGCGTATCAGCTTGCAGCGTCCCGCTCTCACTGATGAGGAAATGACCGAGCAAGCCTCACAGCGACGCTATCTTGAGCCGCAAGAGGTGGAATCCCTGTTTGCTGGCCTAGACGCTTACCAAGAGGAGAGGCGCGAACAACGACGCAGTAGCCGCGCCCATGGGAAGCCTTACTTGCCCGATCTGGATAGCCTTGATTACGTCGATCATGTAAAGCCGTGGATGCTCACCATGTATTACACGGGCTTTCGGCCTGGCGATATCACTGGCCTACGTTGGGAGCACGTTAACCTAACGTTCAAGACGATCCGCAAGACCATCGAGAAAACTGCGCACCATCACCCAGAGCCACAAACCTTCCCGCTTTCCAGCGCGGCCACAGCCGTGTTGAACACTTGGCACGAACAGCAGGGAAAGCCCAAGACAGGGCTTGTGTTTCCTAACCCGGAAACCGGTAAACGCTTCGACAGAACCGCAATGCAAAAGCCATGGGCCAAAGTGCGCAAGTTTGCCGAATTACCCAGCGATCTGGTGCTTTACACCCTTCGACATAACTTCGCGTCCCAGTTGGTGATGGCCGGTGCTGACCTACTGGCGGTATCCAAACTGATGGCCCATAGCGACATACAGACGACGATTCAGCATTACGCCCACCTTCGCCCCGACCATACGCGCGACATAGTAGAAGCGTTCGCCCAGCAGGTACCGGGTGGCGACTCACTGACAAGCGAAAGTAATGAGACCAATGCAACGCTTGCCGTTGTCTCAACCAACGCCTAAACTTATAAAACCTTATGACCTATCAAGTGCAATGGACGCTCAAAGCGGCCAAACAAGCCAAGAAGTTACATGCGTCTGACCGCGCCATGGTCATTGAGCGGGTGGGCAGCCTAGCCTCTTGGCCTGAGTGTAAAGAGACCCACGACATCAAGCCCCTCACCCGCCACCAGTACCAATACCGCCTACGTGTAGGCCGCTATCGCGTGCTGTTCGATGTGGAAACGGGCCTTCAAGTGGTCTCTATCGAGGAGGTAAAAAAACGCGATGAACGCACTTATTGATTACCAGATTAGCGAACAGGCGGGCCGCCGCTATGCCGTGCTGCCATTAGAGCAGTTTACTGCCCTGGTGGAGCGTGCAGGAGAGGTTGACGCTCTAACGCTGCCACATGAGATCGTAAGCCGCCACCTGGTCGATGAAGTGCCGCTAACACGCTGCTGGCGCGAGTACCTTGATATCACCCAGGCTGAGATTGCACGCCGTCTGAGCGTCTCCCAGGCGCAGGTAGCACAGTGGGAAAGCGCCAGAGCCAAGCCTCGCCATACCACCTTGAAGAAGCTGGCCACCGCCATGGGTATTCATATTCGCCAGCTCACGCTAGAAGATTAACGCGGCAATTGCCGCCCGCTTTGGCTGGCTAGGGCCGATCACCTGAAAGCGCGGATAACTCCACCGTGTTAGCCAGCCAATCTACTTGGAGTGCGTTAGGAGTAGCGCATGAATTCCGACTTCATGAACCTTGCCAGACAAAGTCAGCGCGAAAGCCACAACCAACCATCCGATGACTTGTTCTGGCTGGCCCGTCCATCAATACGAGCACAAGACGCTTTATATCTTCTGGCCAATATCCAGCCAAGCAGCTTTATAAACACCCTTGAGAGGCTTCACCCATGGCAGGTAGACGCTCTGGAAGTGGTTTTTAGGCTGATGCAGGAAGAGGGTATTGAGAAACACGAAAAGCCATACCTTCAATGGCTGAAATGGGCGGATAACCACACTGAGCTAGACTTCCCCATGATGACGAAGCGCATCAAGAAGATACTTCGGGCCATAGACGCCAACACACAACACGAAGCCGATAGCGCTATGCCTGAAGAGCTAGCCATAGCGCTAGATGCCTGGCGATCTGTTAGCCCCCACCTGCCTGCCGGAAAGGCTGTTAAGGCGGCGCTGGATGAGTGGCTGGTTCGCCATCAACCCGGCCTTTCAAAGGAGGCGAGGAGTCGGATTGCCATAATCGCAAACTGGAACAAGCGTGGTGGCGCGACATCAGTAGGAAAATAACCTACCCACCCATAAAAGCCCCTATTAACGGGGCTTTAAAATAACCTACCCACCCTTTTTTCACGAAACCTACCCAACTGTTCTATCTGTTTTGGGCTTAATTCACAGCTCACCATTGTCAGCGTCAACTAGGAACAGAGAGGCGCTGCAATGACTGACAGAACGCAAACCCCTACCACCCTGCTAGAGGGTGCCCTTGAGCGCTATCGTGCAGGTTTCGACCCTGCATTGATCGAGCTACCCGAACGCGCTGTATTCCCCCACCTGATACCTGCTCAGCCGGGCACGGCACGCAAGAGCCGTATCACTGGCTTATTGCTTGGTCGCCCAGCACCCAAGTTTGTGCGCCGTGGCCGCCGCATCCGTTATCGCTTGGCTGATGTGCTGGAATGGCTGCGCGCTGGTGACGCGGTGGGCAGTATCGCTGAGGAAAACGTAAAGCGTCGGGAGGTGGCTTAATGTTGACCTCTGCTACCAACCCCGGCTATGCTTCAAAGGCTGGCGCAAAATCGTCAGCCGGGAATCTCACCCCGACTTATCCAAGGCGCATAAGCGCCCCCATCTTGACGGCGCTATTTTTGTGCCCGTCAGTTATGGCGGCTGTGCGTGGGCAGGCTTCGGCCTGGCCGGTTCCCTTGGATGCCGGTTGTGAGATCCCGCGTACAGTCGCCTCCAATGAGAATCTCACCTCTAAGGGCGACTCCAATATCCAAGGAGTCCCACCGATGACGGCATCAATCCGCCTATCCAGCCTGATTACCCGCAGCCTTAAAGGCCGCGCCGCTGCCCATCGCGCCATGGCGAAAGCCGCCTTGTTCGCTGATTCCAGCACCCGTACCCGCCTAAAGCGTTACAACTCCCATATTGAAAAAGCCCAACAGCTAGAAGCCCGTGCCCTTGAAGCCGCAAAGTGCAGCGCTGGAGGCATGGCATGAATCATATTGTTATCACACTAAGCGCTGAGAATGCTTTTGGCCTAGCTGACCAGCTAAGAGCGCTCGCTGATCGTTTCGATCGCGTGGGAGATGTTGCACTACCCGCGCCTGGCACTGAAAAAGGGTTCATGTTTGAGGGGAAGCTAGTAGGAACATTTGCGCGCCCAGAAGCCCACCTCATTCACAACATCTCACCAGCGCCCAAGCCAGTTCCCAACCCTGGCGCCAAGCTCACTGGTCTACTTCGCACGATGCGCGAAGAGGCTGCCGATGCCGAGGAAAAGGGCCACGAAATAATGCCCAGTGCGCTCACTCACTACGCACACCTGTTTGAAGAAGCCCTTACAGCCGGCCAAATGCAATTGGAGTGGTCTCATGGGTAAGGAAGCCATTCAGAATATTATGCTCGACGTCGAGATTGCAGAGAATCGCTTTGAGCACGCTAGCGTCTTGTTTGACGCCATCGCGAGGATGCTGGAAAGCGGCGAACACCGGACTGCGATGGGCCTGGCCAAGTTAGGGCATGAAATCGCACGGGAAGGCGCTGACGATGCAGGCGAGTTAGGCGGTTCGATTGAGCAGGAAGGGGGTAATCAGTGAGCACCATCGACTTTACTTTACATGCTGAAGACAGCCTCGAGCTGGTAGCCCAGTTGCGCGCCATGGCTGACCAAATTGAGCAACATGGCAGTGATGAACTGCCCGCCGCTGGCGCTTCGAAACGTATTTACCACGAAGGTACGTTGGCCGGCGAAATGAGCGCTCCAGCCGTCATAGGCGTTAATGAAGCTGCTGAAATGGCAGAGATCGAACGGGAACTTCAGGCTGATTTTATGGAGTCCGCTGCGAGTGCACTGGCAACCCTCAACCACTTTATCAGAACCAGTGAGCCTGAGTTTTTAGGCGGCCTGATGGACGCCAGTGACCTGATCGTCGCGCAGATGGCCCAGCGGGTTGATTGGTCAGTTAAAAGCCTGGGGGGTATGCCGTCATGAGTATTGATGACAACGAATTTGATGAAGACGTAGTGTTTCTTACCACTCGCGATGTCATAGCCAAGACAGGCCTGGCAAGCACCACGCTTCAGCGTCGGCGTGAAAACGATCCTACGTTCCCTAAGCCGGTGGTACTGAGCAGGGTTGGCAATCAAAACCGCTGCATTCGCTGGGTGAAGTCCGAAATTGAGGAGTGGATGCGAGCTCAGATGAAGCGGCGCGAAGATGCTTTTGGCAACGTGGTCGAAGGGGGTGAGTGATGCCCGCAACCAGAAAGCAACAAGCCCCGGCTCCCAATAGGAAAGCCGAGGCCCGTGCAAGCGTCCTGCCAACGCAAAACCAGTATAGCAGCATTGAGCAGGCGCTAGTCGATGCCTTAGCCGCTTATGGCGTTACCGGGCTGGCAATCCGCGCAGATGGTGCCCTGCACCGTTTTGATAGTGCCGACAAGCCTAAAGGCAACCGTAACGGCTGGTATGTGTGCCCTTCGCTGGAAGTGGGCGTTTATGGCTTCTGGCATACCGGAGAGCAGCACACTATCGGCATTGGCGGCGAGATTGACCCCACAGCCGCCGCTGAGGCGCGTCTAGCGGCACAGCATGCAAGGGAGCAACGCGAGGCCGAACGCCGTCAACAGCAAGACAAGACAGCTACGCAAGCCCGCCGCTGGTGGGCTGCTGCTCGTGCCGCTGATTCTGGCCACCCTTACCTAGCTAAGAAGCGACTACATCCGCATGGTCTACGCCAGCGTGGCAACGTGCTGCTGGTACCGCTGTACTTCAATGGTGAGCTGGTCAACTTAGAGCGCATCTTCCCTGATGGCGACAAGCGTCCGCTGTTTGGTGGCCGTGCCAAAGGTGTGGCCGGGCTGGTGGGCAAGCTGGCTGGCGTTAGCCGTGTGCTGGTAGCTGAAGGCTGGGCAACCGCTGCCGCGCTTCATGAAGCCATGAACGTGCCCGTGGTGGTAGCTCGCAATGCTGACAACCTGGAAGCCGTCGCACGTCGTGTACGCCAGCGTCTACCGGATGAGGTGGCTATCACTATTGCTACCGATGATGACCGCTTCACTGATGGTAACCCCGGCGTGTCCAAGGCACGGCTTGCAGCTCTAGCCATTGGGGCCAAGATGCTGATGCCGACCTTCTGCGAAGGCTGTAAGCGCTGTACGGACTTTGCCGACGTGGCGCTATGCCGCAAAGGGGAAACGCCATGACATGGGAAACAGCCAGTGACACAACCGCGCTCATAACGGCTGAGCATGGCTCCTCTGCCCCCAAAAACACTGCTCGCGTGACTAAGGGTGATAGTGCCCCCGCGAATACAGAAAGCCAGACCTCTAATATTCCAGCGGGTACAGCGGGAACTGTGGGTACATCGAGAAGTAATGCTAATAAAAGCAATGGCTTAAAAAAGGAAGCTGACAATGTTCCCGAAGGGGACACGGCGGGGACTGTGGGAACAAGCGCCCCTGGTCAGCCGCTGGGAAATGAAGCCGACCCACAGGATGGCGAGCCGTTAAACGCCAAGATCAAGCGGCCATGCTTTATGAACCACAATGCGCCCTTTGTATTGGATGGCATTGAAAAGCCCAAACCCGCGGGCTTGTGGTGGCATGGTTTCAGGCAGCGCAAAGGCGAATCAGAGAATGAAGATATTCGCATCTCAGACCCCATTGAAGTTACTGCAATCAGTCGTGACGAGCATGGCGGTAACTTTGGCCGACAGTTGCGCTTCAGGAACAGCGAGGGACGCTGGTGTAAGCGCGTACTTCCAATGCGGTTATTGAGTGAAGGCGGCGCTGAATTACGGCGCGAACTGCTGGATATGGGGCATACACACAGCTTGAGATATCGCGCTAGGTTGGCGGACTTCATTATGGAGAGCCAGCCAATGGGCCGAATTGTGGCTGCAACCACGACAGGCTGGCACGATAACGCGAGCGCTTTCGTTTTACCTCACCGCACGCTAGGCAATCAGGATTTCAGCTTTAGCGCTGAGGCGATGCGGTCCACCTACTTTGATACACGAGGCAGCCTAAAGGGCTGGCGCGAGCAGGTAGCAAGCAAGGCTAGCGATAACCCCATCATGATGCTTTGTTTGTGCGTGGCATTGGCTGGGCCGCTGATATGGCCAGCTAAGCAGCAAGCAGCGGGAGGCTTGGGCTTTAACCTGCGTGGTGGATCCAGCAAGGGAAAGACCACCGGGCTACAAATGGCGGCCAGCGTATGGGGAAGCCCTCAATTCCTGCGCCCATGGGCCGCGACAGGTAACGGTGTGGAAGCCCTGGCTGCGTCTCAGAATGACACTTGCATGGTGCTAGACGAGCTTGGCCAAGCGAGCCCTCACGAAGCCGGGAGCATGGTTTACATGGTGGCCAACGGTGTGGGAAAGCAGCGAGCCGCCAGAACAGGCGGTATTCGTGAGGCTCAACGCTGGCGCTTGATGCTGCTGTCTAGCGGGGAGCGCAGCTTGGCTTCTCATATGAGCGAAGCGGGCAAAACTGCCAAAGCTGGGCAGGATGCCCGTTTGCTCGATATTCCAGCTACAGGGCAGATCTACGGTGCGTTTGACGATACGCAAGGAATGAACCCTAGCGACTTTGCCAACGCGATTAAAACCGCTACAGCCGAGCACTACGGCCATGCTGGAATGGAGTTTGTCCAATTCTTGCTTAAACAGAAAGACCTTCCCGCGCTATATCACGAGACCATGCAAGATCCTGCTTTTGCAGGCGCTCAAGGCGGCGTAGCGAGCCGCGCGGCGGGGGCGTTTGGGCTGTTAGCCATGGCGGGAGAGCTGGCAACCGATGCGGGTATTACTGGGTGGCAATTAGGCGCATCTCTTGAAGCTATCAAGACGTGCTTTGATCTATGGAAGAGTGAGCGAGGGAGCTTACCCCCCGAAGATACAGCCATTCTTGATGGCGTGAGCAGCTTCATTCAGCGCCATGGAGATTCGCGCTTTAGTGAATTGAAGCCGCCTATTGCCGAGCCACCGCCAAAGGTGCCAAACCGTGCTGGCTACTGGCATGACGTTAATGATAATCGCGTTTTTTACTTTCAAAAGGCCGAACTAGAGGAGGCGGCCAAGGGTTATGACGCTAAGACTATCGCGGGCGTGTTAAATACTGCTGGCTGGCTATATGAGAAGGAAACAGGGCGATTGGCCGTGAAGAAACGTGTAAACGGAAACCTAACACGTCTCTACGCGGTGTTACCTAAGGAGTCCGACCAATGAGCTATCGCGACTTACTCCAGCAGCGTCGCCAAGGGGCGCCTGTTCCCTGTGTACCCGTCATTAACCCCATTGCGGGAACAGAAAAAAATCATACAAAACAACATTGTTCCCTTAGTTCCCGCTGTACCCGCCAAAATACGACAAGGGAGCAGAAGGCGGCCATTGCCACCCCCGCGGAAGTTGAAACCATTATCGACAGCTTGAAGGCCGCTGGCCGCCGGTTAGGCACGGTCGAGGTGCTAATACGCCTTGCCATGCTGAAGATGAGCCGGGAGGCCGCTGCAGAGCTAGCTGTTGCCATTGATGACGCTTTTACTGTTGCCTCCAATGGCGATATGGCCCGCGCCCAATGCCGTCGCCTGCTGAATGACCCGCAAGCCCTTGAAGCTGCCAAAGCCGTATGGCCTAGCCTACTCCCTGCCCTGGTGCCTATGACCCAGGCAGCCCCCAGCGCGCCGGTGGTCGATCATGCCCCGCAATGGCTACGTCTAATTCGTGATCACTGCCCATTAGCACCAGAAGATGAGCGGTTGCTTAATGGCAGCTTGGCTATGCGAGCCCCGAACGAAGCCCTGGAAGCTGCAAAGCGTTATGTCATCACCTGGAAACACGCGGCCAGTACCGAATCACGAGAAGCCGCCCGCGACAATGCAGGCCGACGCGCTGCTAACAATGAACTGAGGGAGGTTAAGCGCAGCGCTGGATGAACGTCACCATAAAGGCTTGGCATCCACCAAGCCTTTCTCCTTTGAAGCGCCCCCACTACCCCTTTATGCCATCACGCCAGCCATAATTGGAAGCGCCTAATAAAGGCGTTAAATGCCGCATATTCAGACCTGGAAAAGCCTAAGTAATATTAATCAAGCATGGTGAAAACTGGACGCTCAACCAACAGGAGCGCCCCCCATGCACCAGAACGATATCGATACTTTCGAGCAGTCAGAGCAAATAAAACTGCTCAATGATGTGGAAGGCATCCTCGAAGCCCTAGCCAATGAGCTGCTCGATGTGGCCGCAGGTGAGCAGCTTACCCAGGGCCGCGCCATTCTTGGACTAGCGGGTATTGACCTGGCCATTTCCTCCCTTCGCGAATGCATCCTTCTTCAATGCATGGATGCATCAGACGAAGAACCCGACGCGGACGAAGGCTAATGGCTGGCGCACGTAGGCCAGCGCCAGCCAACAACGCCGCTAACCTGAAGGGCGCCGCGGCTGAGGCGCGCAAGGTTCAGAGCGAACAGCTTAGCGAGCGCGCCAAAGCTGAGAACATTCTAAGCCCCGAGCAAATGCGATCGGGCAACGTGCCGGTCAATGCTGGCGGATTGATGATGACCATGTTGGGTGGCGAACTTCGCCCCATGACGTCAGATGATCTGGCACAGCTTCGCCAAAAGGCCCGCGAGCTAGGCCGCCGCTTTGAAGGGGGCATTACGGCACGCCAAGTGGTCGATATGTCCCTGTCTGAAGACCGGAAGCGGGCTCGCACTCAAATCACCACGGTCATACCCGCTGGCGCACGTGCGATGAAGCAAGGCGGCAAGGTATCCGCGCTAGAAGTACGCTTCATGACCAACGCGGGGCCAGATAGCGACGTGAGCCGCCACCACGTTATGGTGGAGTTCACTGGTTACCTGGAGCAAGTCATTGCAGGCGAGGACACCGCTCAGCGAGCAGCCGTGAAGCTGCGTAAGAAAGGCATCCGGTTTAACTGCGACTGTGGCCGCCATCGCTATTGGTACCGGTACTTAGCCACCGTAGGCGACTACAACGCAGGCCCGCGTGAAGACGGCTTTCCGAAGATTCGAAACCCAAACTTGGTGGGCGTGGCCTGCAAGCACGTACTGCGTGTCATGTCGGAGATTGACGCAGGTAACTCTGTGCAAATGTTCCTTGCCCGCGCTATCGAGAAAGGCCGTAAGAGCGGTGATGGCAGTGGCCACATACGCCAGCTTCAGAAAGAAGCCGATCGTATGGCTGACAAGCAGGCTGCACGGCCTACCGGTGGGCGTGCCGTTACTGGTGATAGGGAGTTTGACCGTTCCCGGGCATCGCTACGCAAGGCAAGCCGAGCGACGAAAACCAAACCGGACAAACTCGCCAACGGCAGTAAGAAACTGGAAGTGCTGGCGAAGATGAATACCGCCGATGGTGACGCTGCATTTAAGCGGATGGTGGCTGAAATGGGCATTGGTCGTGCCGAAGAGCTTATAGCAGGGCTACGCAATGCCAAAAAATAACACGCCTCTCACGCCACAAGAGCGCCAACGGCTGGAAGATTCGCTTAGCCGCCGCGTTATCACCGGCGATCGTGCTGCCCACAGCCAGCTATGCGTATTGCGCCGTATTTGGGCGAGACAAGCCCAGCAATCAATCACCGCTGCCAAAGGGCAGCTTCAGCAATTCATCAAACACCGCTAATCGGAGATCGACACCATGGCTAAAAAGCCCACAGACCTCAAAACCGCCGCTGTTCAGCTTGATACGCTCGCAGACCCGCGCCTAGCCGCCGAAGGCCAGCGCTTGCTGGCGCTGCTAGATAAGCACGCTGCTGATATGGCAAAGGCACCACGCCGGGCTCGTATGGCACTGTTGCTAAGCGAGAACAAAGGCTCTGTCACCAATGTACTTGCAGATCTAAGACTCAAGGTCGAAGGCGCTGAGAAGCTTAAAGAAGCAGTGGGTAAAGAAGATGGCCGCCTGCAGCGTCAAAAGAAAACCCTAGATGACGCACTTCACCCAACCACGACAGCGCTAATGAATCGAGCAGGCCGCCTTAAGGATGAAAAGTTGGGCCTTGAACAACGAATCAAGCAGATGGAAAGCCAACACCTAAAAGCCATCAAACAATTAGCGGAAGCTGGCTTAACGTGCGAAGAGGCAGAAAGTCGAGCAAAGCCGTCTCGGTCAGACATTCAAAAGCTAACCTCAGAGCTTCATTCACTCCCATTCATTGGAGACCAGGTTCAATGGCGCTTAGGTAGCTACGTTCATCGCTTGAAGCTTCAGGAGCAATCCAAGACGCCACGGGAGCTAACCGCATGAACAGCGAGAGCAATGTGACGCCCACCCCGGCAGAGATCCACGCCACCCTTGAAGGGCAAACCAAGGAATTGCTGAACGCACTAGAAACGTATCCGGCAGTGCAACGATTCCAAGCCGATAAGCGGCTGTATGGTGGCGATGAAAACGCTTTAAAGGCTGCCATGATGCGACTTCAGAACGCCCGCCTATTGCTTCAGGCGGCTCATAAATGCGCTGAGGGAGAAGATTGATATGGCAACGCGGCTTTCTGATATGCGGGTTACCGCTGCCGCACCAGGTGGGGGCGTTGGCCCCCACTGGGACGGTATCAATAAGAACCTAATCGCCAGTATCTACGAGGTGGACCCTAACGGCGACCCACTTTACGAGAACGGTAGCATCCTCCGGTGTTTGTTCGTGGATGATGCCAACCTAGAGGCGACGTTCGACTGGCGATCGCCGTTTGAAAACTCAGGTACTGGTTCACTGACTCCCAGCCTGTCTGCAATGCTCCAAAGCGGCATGATTCAGCCGATCATTGAAAGTGTTAGGGGCATGCTGAGCATTGAGGAGCGCGAGAAATTTGATAAGGCGGCCCCGGGTAGCTTTGCTGATAAAACGACTGCCGCCGTTGAACATGCACGCGGGCGCACGGGCATTACTAAGCTGAACAGCACGCAGGTTTTCACCGGAATGGCCCCTATCAAATTGAACGTGACGATCATGCTACGCGCCTGGCGTGATCCTCAGACGGAAGTAGAGGAAGCCATCAACCTTTTAATGGATTGGGCGTTACCTCGCTACTTAGCACCTGAGGGAACGCTACTCACGGCAGCACTAGATTGGGCGGGCTCTGAAAACAGAACGGCAAAGTCATTGGTTGAAGCTGCGCTGCCGTCTGAAGTGCCGGCACTGCTGGCCGTTCGCTACAAGCAACGTGTTTTTGCCCCGCTGGTTATCGAGAGCATTGGTATACCGCTTAACTCGCCTTCCGACAAACTCGGTCGCTTTGTACAAATGCAGATACCTGTGACGTTTGCGACGCTGACGGCATGGGATGGCCAAGGCTGGCAAGGGGCACAGCCTCAAAACGGATTCTAAGGGTACAGGCTCACTTAGTTGAGGTGATGATATGGCAGCGAAGATGACGCCAGCGCAATGGAAGAAGGCCAAGCGCCTATGGGAGGCGGATCCCAGGGATGGGTTCACTTGGTTAGTGCGAGAGCTATCGCTACCTGTATCACGGGTGGCTGTTAGCCGTAGGGCCAAGGCGGATGAATGGCAAAAGCGGGCACAGCCTACAGCCCCAGCCAGCGACACAGACGCAGATGTTACGCATGGGGTTACGGTTACGCCCCAGGTTACGCAAGAGGTTACGCCCGTAACCAACGATCGAGGCCGACCCAGTGAGTACCAGCCTGAGTATGCCGAGCAGGCTTACCGCTTGATGTTGCTGGGCATGACGCGCAGCCAGGTGGCACAATTCTTCGAAGTGAGTGAAGCCACGATCTACAACTGGTGCCATGAATACCCGGATTTTTTAGAGTCCATAAGGCGAGGGGCAGCGCTGGCGGATGCCCATGTGGCCGAAGCCCTCTATCGGAGAGCTATCGGGGTGGTGCTGCCCGAGACTCACGTATCCAACTTCCAAGGTGACGTGACGCTAACGGATCTACACCGGCATTACCCACCGGACACTCAAGCCGCTCGCATGTGGCTGAAGAACCGACAGCCAGAACTCTGGAAAGACAAGGTAGAGATCGAAGAGAAGCCGACCATTGCCCTGGTGGATCGTAAAGCCCGCCGTGAACGCATTGAGAAAGCCCTTGAACATGCGGCTGACGTTGAAAAGCAGATGAAGCGCCGCCGCGAGCGCCTTGGCTTAACGCATGACGATGGCACCTATCCCGGTGAAACCTATGAGAGCGATTACACGGAGAGTGCAGATGGGGATGATGCAGAGATGCAGCAATGAGGGTGCGCTTCCTATCGGGAGTACCCGTCACACTGAAGGGCTGCGATTCGTCGCGGCCTTTCTCTTGTTTTGGTGAGCTTAGAAAAGCCGAAAATTTCAGACGGGTGTCACCTATATGTCACCTAGCGCCAGGCACAACAAAAACGGCCACTTGCTGTGTTAGCTAAGTGGCCGTTTTTAATAGTGTTCTTGGTCGGAATAGCAGGATTCGAACCTACGACCTCTGCCTCCCGAAGGCAGCGCTCTACCAAGCTGAGCTATATTCCGAATGTTGCTTAAATTTTTAACGTTGCTGAAGCGTTGCTTGCCCTCAACAACGGAGCGAATCATACGCAGGCGAAGGAGTTTTTTCAAGCCTCTTTTTATGCGCTGCGCTGCCCTGTTAATTTGCTGCATTGCTTTGCTGCGTGGATTTTATGCTTTGCGATCAACCGCTAAACGAGCCAACTGCGCCATGCTGTCGCGGTAGGCGCTGGGTGGCAGGGCGTCTAATTGCTGCAGGGCTTTGTCGGCCATCTCTTCGGCGCGCTGGCGCGTATAGTCGAGTGCGCCGGTGGCATGAACAATTTCTAGCACCGCATCTAACTGCTCAAGGCCGCCATCGCGAATTACCTGGCGAATTAGCTTGGCTTGTTCCGGCGTGCCTTGCTCCATGGCGTGGATCAGCGGCAGCGTGGGCTTGCCTTCGGCTAGGTCATCGCCGACGTTTTTGCCCATGGCTTCAGCGTCGCCCTGGTAATCCAGCAGGTCATCAATGAGCTGAAAAGCCAAGCCTAGGTAGCGGCCATAATACTGAAGCGCGCGCTCTTGCTCTGGCGTGGCTTCTGCCAGCACCGCACCGCTGTGGGAAGCAGCTTCAAACAGCATGGCGGTTTTGCCCAGAATAGTTTCGAAGTAGTCGTCTTCAGAGATGCTGGGGTTGCCGATGTTGGTCAACTGCAGTACTTCGCCTTCCGCGATGATGCAGGTGGCGCCGGAAAGGATCGCCATAATGCGCATCGAGCCTACATCGACCATCATCTGAAACGAGCGGGCGTAGAGGAAGTCGCCGACCAGTACCGAAGGCGCATTACCCCAGGCGTCGTTGGCGGTTTTCTTGCCGCGGCGCATGTGGGATTCATCCACTACGTCATCGTGCAGCAGCGTGGAGGTGTGCATAAATTCAATCAACGTCGCCAGCGTTATATGTTTGTCGCCGGTGTAGTTGAGCGAGCGGGCGGCCAAAAGCGCCAATAAAGGCCGCAGGCGCTTGCCGCCGCTTTCGGTAATGTACTGGCCGATGGTTTCAACCAGCGGCACTTTGGAGTTGAGCTGCTCGACAATCGTCCGATTGACGGCTGTAAAGTCATCAGCCACCACAGCGTGCAGCGGTGAAGGCGTTGGGCTGGCAGGCGGGGTTGGGGAGACGTTGGCTGTCATGGGTTTCGTTCATCGCGGCAGAAGGATAGTGCAAGCCATGCTATGGGGCTGCCTGTTGGGCGTCAAGGCGCATGGGTTGTTTGCCATTGACATTCCCCCGAAGCCTTGTGATAGGTAGCGATAGTCGTTATAATCCGCGACCCACTCATCATGCTCCCTGTCAGATGGCTCCAAAAGGGGCGCCACTCGCAGCAGGTCGATAAGAGCACGACTCGAAAGAGCGTAGGTGATGAGTGCCGTTTAAATGTTAGAACGGCATTAACGACAGTCCGGAGAGCGACATGTACGCAGTTATCAAAAGCGGTGGCAAGCAGTACCGCGTTCAAGAAGGTCAAACCCTCAAGCTCGAGAAAATCGAAGTCGCTACCGGCGAGACGATTGAGTTTGATGAAGTGCTCATGGTCGCAGACGGTGATAACTTCAACATCGGTGCGCCGATGATCAGTGGTGCTAAAGTTTCTGCCGAAGTGGTTTCTCACGGCCGTGGCGATAAAGTAACCATCATCAAGTTCCGTCGCCGTAAGCACCACATGAAGCGTCAGGGCCACCGTCAGTGGTTCACTGAAGTCAAAATTACCGGAATTTCTGCGTAAGCAGCCAATTCCCTTAGGAGGATTTTGCAATGGCACATAAAAAGGCAGCTGGCTCCACGCGTAATGGTCGCGATTCCGAGTCCAAACGCTTAGGTGTGAAACTGTTTGGTGGTCAAGCGGCAACCGCAGGTAACATCATCGTTCGTCAGCGCGGCACGCGTTTTCATGCGGGCACAGGCGTTGGCCTAGGTCGTGACCACACGCTGTTCGCACTAAGCGACGGTTTTGTGAAGTTCGAGACCAAAGGCCCGAAAAACCGCAAGTTTGTTAGCATCGTTTCTGCCTAAACGGCTAGTGCTATGCTCGCGCTTGCGAGAAAAAAGCCCCGCTATGGCGGGGCTTTTTTGTCTTTTTAATCCCTTTTACTTGCTATTTGCAGGTGGGATATTGCAGTTAGGGCGGCGGAAGCGGCCGGGAGAATCCAATGCAGTTCGTCGATGAAGCCTCGATCATTGTAGAGGCGGGCAAAGGCGGCAATGGCTGTCTGAGCTTTCGCCGCGAAAAATATGTGCCCAGGGGCGGCCCCGATGGGGGCGATGGCGGTCATGGTGGCAGCGTTTACCTTATCGGTGACGATGCGCTGAATACCCTGATCGACTTTAAGTTCCAGCGCTTCTATAAAGCGCAAAACGGTCAGGGCGGCATGGGTCGTCAAATGAGTGGCAAGGCCGGCGAAGACCTGCACGTAAAAGTGCCGGTGGGCACCACGGTGATTGATGAAGACACCTTGGAAGTCATCGCCGATGTCACCGAAATCGGCCAGGTAGTGCTGGTGGGCGAAGGTGGACGACGTGGGTTAGGTAACATCCACTTTAAATCCTCCACCAACCGCGCGCCGCGCCGCACCACGCCGGGCACTGAAGGCGACCGCCGCAACCTGCGTTTGGAAATGAAGGTCATGGCCGATGTGGGTCTGCTGGGTATGCCCAACGCGGGTAAATCGACGCTGATTCGTTCGGTGTCGGCTGCCAAGCCTAAAGTCGCCAATTACCCGTTTACTACCTTAGTGCCCAACCTGGGCGTGGTGAAACTGGGGATGCACGAGCACTTCGTGATGGCTGATGTTCCCGGCTTGATCGAAGGGGCGTCTGATGGTGCCGGTTTAGGGCTGCGCTTTTTGAAGCACCTAACCCGCACGCGCTTGCTGTTCCACGTGGTCGACGTCGCGCCGTTTGATGAGTCCGACCCGGTGGAAGCGGCAAAAGCGATTGTTCACGAGTTGGGGCAGTTTTCCCCGGCGCTTTCTGAACGCCCGCGCTGGCTGGTGCTGAATAAGTTTGACCTGCTGCCGGAAGAAGAGCGTGAAGAACGCGCCCAGAAGATTATCCAGGCGCTCAACTGGGAAGGGCCGGTATTCCGCATTTCGGCGATCAGCAGCGAAGGCACCGATAAGCTGGTTCAGGCAGCCTACCGCTGGTTGACCGAGCAGCGCCGCCTTGAGAACGAAGATGAAGAAGCGCTGGCTCGTGAGCAAGAAATGCGCCGCCGCATGGAAGAAGAGTCAGTTGCGCGTACCGAAGCCCGCTTGGGTCGCCGGCGTAAGCGTGACGATGAAGATGACGAAGATTTCGATGACGATGATTACGATGTTGAAGTCGAATACGCGCCGTAGGGGCTGTTGACGTTTCACGTTGGTAACTAGTGTCAGTGCCTGGTGAAGGTGGGGTGGCATGGAAAGTAACGAGCAAATCCTGGGGCGCAGCGCGCTTAGCCGTGCGCGGCGGGTCGTGGTGAAGATTGGCAGTGCGCTGCTCACTAACGATGGCCGCGGCCTGGACGAAGCCGCTATTGGCGGCTGGGTAGATCAAATTGCTGCCTTACATCAGCAAGGCATTGAGGTGGTGCTGGTTTCTTCTGGCGCCGTTGCTGCTGGCATGGTGCGTCTTGGCTGGCAGGTGCGCCCCAGCGCCGTGCATGAGCTGCAGGCCGCTGCCGCAGTAGGTCAAAATGGCCTTACCCAGTGCTATGAGCAGCACTTTGCCCGCCACGGTATGCTCACCGCACAAATTCTGCTCACCCATGACGACCTTTCCAACCGCAAGCGCTACCTCAATGCGCTTTCAGCACTGCGCACGCTGGTAGAAATGCGCGTGGTGCCGGTGATCAATGAAAATGACACCGTGGTCACCGATGAGATCCGCTTTGGCGATAACGACACGCTAGGCGCGCTGGTGGCGAACTTGTTAGAAGCCGACGCGCTGCTGCTGTTGACCGACCAAGAAGGCTTGTTTGACGCTGACCCTCGCCACAACCCCGATGCGCAGATGATCGCTGAAGGGCGTGCCGATGACCCGCGCTTAGCTGCCGTGGCTGGCAGTGGCGGTGCGTTAGGGCGGGGCGGTATGAGCACCAAAGTGCGCGCCGCCAAGTTGGCGGCGCGCTCTGGGGCGGTCACGGTGATTGCTAGCGGCCGCCAGCCTGATGTCATTACCCGCGTAATGGCGGGGGAGTCATTAGGTACGCTGCTGCGCCCAGACCAAGCACCTATGGCGGCGCGCAAACGCTGGCTAGCGGGGCAACTACAGGTACGCGGCACGCTGGTACTGGATGCCGGTGCTGTGAAAGTGCTGCGCGATAAAGGCTCAAGCCTGCTGGCCGTTGGCGTGCGCGACGTGCAGGGCAGCTTTAAGCGCGGTGATATGGTGGTGTGCGTGGATGAACAGGGCGGCCGTGTCGCCAAGGGCTTGGTCAATTATGGTGCAGATGAAGCGCGCCTGCTGGCGGGCCAGCCCAGCCACCAGATTGAAGCGATCCTTGGCTATGTGGAAGCGCATGAACTGATTCACCGCGATAATCTTGTGGTTATTTAATTGGGAACACGGGGCGGCAAAGGCACCTGGCGCGGCCAATCATCGGGCACGATAAACAGCCGTTCATAATGCTCTTTTTCTGCGCAATACAGCATCATTTGCTGCGGTGAGCGCCAGGCGTGCACCTGATCGATAACGGCGGGCAACTGCTCCGCTGCAGGGCGAAAAGCGCTACGTGGCGGTGGCGCTAACCAGTGGGGCTTTTCCAGCCACGCCACTTGTAGCGCTCCACTTCTTTCGGCTGCCAGCGCAGGCCAATCGCTTAAGTAACACCACGTTCCCCGGCGGTGTTCGGCTAGTGCGCCCTCGGGCGCTGGCATCGCTGCGTGCCAGGGGTAATACAGTACGCCCGGCATGGCCAGCCGCTGCGTTAGCTGCTCAGCTAAACTCCGTTCAGACGCGCCAATGTCCCGTGGCGCTAGCCAATGCGCGAGTGTTTCCAGCGCGGGCGCGGTGGTGGAAAGGGGTAGCTGGTGACGTCGCAGGTGGGCACATTTAAGCGCCAGGCTGTCCAGCCCGCCAGGGCCAATCCAGCGGCTTTGGCTGTTCGGTGCCCCAGGCCCTTCAGGTAGCCCCAGGTAGAACTTAATCGCCACTTCTAAATGCACCGGTGCTGGGTTGTCGCGCGTGCGGTACAGCATATCCAGCTCGCCGAGCGTGTTGCGCTTGCGGGTAATGCGCACGTTACGGGCTAGCAGGCGGGTATTTGGCGCGTGGTCTAACAGCGTGTGCCACAAGCGTTCGTGATAATGGCCCATGCGTGTCGCGCGGCTGCCGTTCAGGGTCGCTAACGGCGGTTGGCCTAGTTGAAGTAGCCAAGGTAGCAGTGCGTCTTGTAAGCCTAGCTCTTTAAGGGTCGGGCGCCCCGCAGCGGGAATGGGCGGCGGCAGCTCCACAAGGTCAGGCGTGGCGATAAGCCAGGCTAAGTCTCGCAGTACTGATACCATGCTGCCAAGCCCTTGATCTTCCAGCGCGCCGTCAACGCCTTCGTTTAGCACGGCTTTCTCCTCAGCACCTTGTGATGGATGTAGCTGCATAGGCTGGCAGCCTACCATAAACGCAGCGGGCTCCCCGTAGGGAGCCCGCGTTGATAGCGTCGAAACGCTTTTAGTCGCGATCAATCTTGTTGATTTGATCAGTGCCTTGGCGCAGGCTGATTTCTAGCTCGCGGCCATTTTCATCGCGGCCTTCAACTTCTATCATGCCGCTTTCATCGATATCAATATCTTCAAATTCGACCATGCCTTCCTGGCGGGCAACGTCGAGTGCTTGACGAATATCGTCTTCGCTCATGCCCCAGGCACCGGTAATCAGGCGCTCGCGTTTCTCTTGTAGCGTTTCACCGTCATCAAGGGAGAACTCCACATCGGCGTACCACTCATCAGAAAGCCAACCTTCCACTTCTACGCGGCCACGGCTTTTAATGCTAACTTCTTCGTAGTGGCTGAAGCCGTAGTCATTGGCGTGGGTTAATACGTCATTAATGCGATCCATCGGCAGCGAATCCGCCTGGGCAGTGCCAGCAGCAGCGGCAAATAGCAGCGCAGAGGTCGGGATCAGCAGCATTTTTTTCATCGTGTTCATCATGGCAAATTCCTTCTTTATCTATACGTATCTGGACGAGAAAGTCGGTACGTCAATGTTGATACAACAGTGAATTTATACCACCACGATACTTTCCTTAAGCTGACAAAACTGTTCATCTAACGTTCATGTTGCCTTTGGCATGCTGGCCTTATGAGTAAACGCCTACGTCACTTTATAACGCTACTGCGCCGCGCCCCGCGTCGCCCACGCTGCAATGCCACTGGGTTAGCCTTAGTGCTGTTGCTGGCGGGCAGCGCGGTGGGCGGCCAGCACTGGGAGCCGCTACACGGCGAAGTACGCCGCTGTGAGGTGGTGCCTCTCGACACTATTTTGGATTGGCTGGAAGCGCACTATATCGGTGAAGTGCTAGAGGTTGAGGTGGAGCGCGAAGGGGGTTACGTCGAGTATGAAATCAAATTACTCGGCCCCCAGGGGCAAGTCGTCGAGTTTGAATTTGATGGCCATAACGGCCAGTTAATGTCGATTGAGGGGGTGCGTATTAATGATATGCGCCGCTAGCCGTTTGTTGACGTTGCCACATAATTTGCCGAAGAAGGGTAGTTAGCCAATGAAGTGTTTGTTGGTAGAGGATGACCAGGCGCTGGCGCGCGAGCTTAGCCAAGCGCTGCGTGAAGGAGATTGGCTAGTAGAGCATGCGGCTACCGGCCAGGATGCTGATTTCCTGGTGCGCACGGAAGCCTACGATACGCTGATTTTGGATATAGGCTTGCCCGACGGCGACGGCACCCGCTGGCTGTCGGCATGGCGTGAAGGTGGCATCGACCTGCCAGTGCTGATCCTGACTGCCCGAGAACGCTGGGCCGATAAAGCCGCGGGGTTTACCGCCGGCGCAGATGATTACGTCACCAAACCCTTTGAGCCAGCGGAAGTGCTGTTTCGCCTGCGCGCCCTGGTGCGCCGCAGCCACGGCCATGCCCACCCGGTGCTGAAAGTGGGCGAACTGAGTTTAGACACCCACACCCAGCACGTTACCTTGGCTGGTCGCCCTGTCGGGTTAACCGCCCAGGAAACCCGCCTGTTGGGTTATTTAATGCATGCCGCACCTCGGGTAGTCAGCCGTACCGAGCTTTCAGAGCACGTTTACGACCGCGACCACGAGCCAGATTCCAACGTGATTGATGTTCAGGTCAGCCGCCTGCGCCGCAAGCTGGGCAGTTGGCGCATTGCTACTCAACGGGGCCAGGGCTACCGCTTATTAGCCGAAGAGCCCGCCACCGAATGAGTCGGAACAGAACCGAATGGCAGGACCGCTGGGTAAGGCGCTGGGCTAAGCGCTCTATCAGCGCGCGGCTACTGTTGGCGGTGCTGTTAATGGTAGGGCTGGCGCTGCCCATTGCGGGCACGCTGCTTGCCCATCATTACCGTGCCTCGGCCACTCAGGCCTTTGACGAGCGCTTGGCCGCCACGCTTAATGTCATCATCGCAGGCGTTACCTACGACCGTTTAGAGCAGCAGCTTCTACACGACCGGGCGCTGGGCGACCCGCGTTTTGAGAATGTTTATTCCGGCTGGTACTGGCAAATCACCGATGGTGAGGAAAACACTCTGGCCTCGCGCTCGCTATGGGATCAGCGCCTGCCGGTGATTGAAAATGACAGCCTCAGCGCCCGCTCGATACCTGGCCCGCGGGGGCAATCGCTGCGCGTGGTAGAGCGGGATGTCTATTTGGCACCGTTAGAAGCGCCGCTGCATATTAGCGTCGCCGCCCGAGATGATGCGCTCGCCCGCGATATCCGCGAATTTCAACGCCTGCTGTGGGGCGGTTTAGTTGGCTTAGGCGTGCTGCTACTCGGCGTATTGGCGCTGCAGGTGCGCTGGGGGTTAGCACCGCTAAGGCGAATGCACGCCAATTTGCAGGAAGTGGAGCAGGGGCGCGCCGAACAGTTAGACACCCGCCTGCCTGACGAGCTGGCAACGCTTGCCGCCTCAATGAACGCGGTGCTGGCGCGCGACCAGCGCTTGATCGAGCGCGGCCGCCATGCCGCTGGCAACCTTGCCCACGCGCTGAAAACCCCGCTGAGTGTGATGCGCTTACAGCTGCGCCAGCTTCCGGAAGCCAACCGAGCCAGCTGGGAGGTTGAGCTAGCCCGTGTGGATAGCGCGGTACGCCACCACTTGGCGCGTGCCTCGGCAGCGGGTGAAGGCGTGCGCTTTGCGCCGATTGATTTACACGCCACCCTAGCGCCACTGCTCAATGGGCTGGCTAGGCTTGCCCAACGGCGCGGCATTGAGCTGCGCCAAACCTGGGCGGGTGACGTTAAGGTGCATATGGATGGGCAAGATATCCAAGAGCTAGTGGGTAACCTAATGGATAATGCGCTGCGCTGGGCGCACAGCGATGTGCAGCTGCAGGTAGCCAGCGATGGCCAGCAGTTGAGCTTAACCATCAGCGATGATGGCCCCGGCATGACAGACGCCGAATGCCAGCAGGCGGTGCAGCGCGGTAAACGGTTGGATGAACAGCGCTCGGGCAGTGGCTTGGGGTTGGCGATTGTGACTGACCTTGTCGCCCTGTACAGCGGCCATATGCGCCTTGGTCGCGCCAGCACTGGTGGGTTAAAGGTGGTGGTGGAACTGCCCGTCGTCGCGCGTAATCGCCGTGCATAGCTAGTCGTGCATAACTAATGGAGACCTCATTGGATGAATCACACTGATACGCTGCCCGATATAGTCGCCGGCCCGCTGTTAAGACGCATCAGCACGACACGGCTGGTACTTTGGCTCGTCGCCACCCGGCCACTGAATATGACGTTAATACTGCGCCCTGGGCATGCCGACACCCAGTCGATTGGTTTGGCGCACCACCAGCAGTGCATCCCTATCGGCCAACGTGCCTTTATTTACCTGATTGATTGCGAGCTTGGCAATGGTGAAGGTGAGCAACCGCTGCCCTGCGACGAGCGCATCGAGTACGACCTACAGCTGGAAACCGAGCAGGGCGAGTGGCGTTCTTTACCCGAGTGGGCACCGTGGCTGTGTTATGACGGTGCCGCTTACCCGGCGTTTGTGATTGCCTCGCGCCATCACCGCCTGATGCACGGCTCCTGCCGCAAGCCTCATCACGACAGTGCCGATGGCCTGGTGCGTGCCGACAGCTGGCTAGCCGAGCAGCAGTCAGCGCCCACCGAGTGGCCCGCTTGGCTGCTGATGACCGGTGACCAGGTGTACGCCGACGACGTGGCCGGGCCGATGCTGCGCGCCGTGCACGCGCTAATCGAGCGGCTAGGGCTGGTGGATGAATGGCTGGAAGGTGCCACGGTCGACGATAGCCAGGCGCTCTACCGCTCGCCGGATAGCTACTACCGAAGAGCGGAGCTACTGCCTGATGTGACCAGCAACGCGGCGCTGCGCGAGCGCTTTTTTGGCGGTGTCAAAAAGCCGGTATTTACCTCGGCGAATGCCCATAATCACCTGATGACGCTGGCTGAAATGCTCGCCATGTACTGCTTGGTATGGTCACCGGTGCCTTGGCAAATTATTGCCTCCGAAGCGCCTGCCTTAGATGAAAAAGACGCCGCGCTCTATCGTCAACAGCAGGCGATCATCGATACCTTTGTTGACGGCTTGCCCCAGTGCGCGCGGCTGATGGCGCACCTGCCCAGCCTGATGATTTTCGATGACCACGATGTGACCGACGACTGGAACCTGACGGCCGATTGGGAGCGCGCTGCCTACGGCCATCCGTTCTCTAAGCGCATTATTGGTAACGCCCTGGTGGCGTACCTGTTCTGCCAAGCGTGGGGTAACGATCCAGATAAGCTAAATCCGTTAGTGCATCACGCCTCGACCCTGCTAGGCGATGGCCGACAGCCGTTGGCGTGTGCCGAGCAAGACGAGTTCATCGAACGCCTGCTGCGTTTTCAGGGCTGGGAGTTTCAGGTGCCCGGCACCCCCGCGCTGATTGTGCTGGATACCCGCACTCGCCGCTGGCGCAGCGAACGCAGCCCGCATCGGCCCTCGGGGTTGATGGACTGGGAAGCGCTAATGGAGATGCAGCAGGCGCTGATGGGTGCCAAAAGCGCGGTGATTGTCTCTTCCGCGCCGATGTTCGGCGTCAAGTTGATAGAGGGCATCCAAAAGCTGTTTACCCTCGCCGGAAAGCCGCTAGTGGTGGATGCCGAAAACTGGATGGCCCACCGGGGGGCGGCCAATACGCTGCTGCAGATTTGGCGGCACTCCAAAACACCGGGCAACTACGTGATTTTATCGGGCGATGTGCACTATTCGTTTGTTTACGACATTGTGGTTCGCCATCAGCGTGGTGCGCCCCACCTGTGGCAAATCACTTCAAGCGGGATCAAAAACACTTTCCCCAAACAGCTGCTCAACACCTTTGACCGTTTGAACCGCTGGCTCTACGCGCCGTGGTCGCCGCTTAACTGGTTTACCAAGCGCCGCCAACTGAGCGTTCACCCCCGCGACCCAGACCGCGCCAGCGCCGGTGAACGGTTATGGAACGCCAGCGGCATTGGCTTAGTCACGCTAGACGAAAAAGGTCGCCCTATTGATATTCGCCAGCTCGATGTTGACGGCAGCGAAGTGACCTTTCCGCCGCTTGATAAGCCACTTTGTTAAGGTGCTAATTTTTAAGGGCGCTAATTTTTAAAGTCCTGATTTTTAAGGGCGCTAATTTTTAAAGTCTTAGTCAGAAAGTCAGAAAAAAGCCAAGCCAACCGACAGCAGGATGCTGTAAAGCAGCGTTGAAATGGCTGTTTTCTTCAGCATCCCGGTCAGCACCTCGCCGTCACGGCTGTGGCGTAATGTTCTGGCGGCATCCGCCAGCGGCTTGGCCACTAGCAAGCAACTCCAGCCCGCTAAAGGCACCGGCTTTACCAACAGATAAATAAACGTTAGCAACAGCGCCAACCCTAGCAGCGCCCAGTGGTAGTGAATCGCCTTGGCACGGCCTAGGCGCACTGCCAGAGTGATTTTGCCGTTGCGCGCATCGCTTTCGATATCGCGCACGTTATTCACATTGAGGACAGCCGTGGCCAGCAGCCCGCACGCTGCCGCGGGCAGAAGCGCCAACCCGTTTAATTGCTGGGTATAAAGGTAATAAGTGCCCAGCACGCCAAGCAGCCCAAAAAACACAAAGACGGATATATCCCCTAAGCCACGATAACCGTAAGGTTTGCCCCCCAGCCCAACGGTGTAGGTCACGGCGGCGACTAAAGCAACAGCGCCTAAAAGCAAGAAGGCGAGCAGCGGTTTCCACTGGTTGCCAAAGGCGGTAACCAGCAATAACAGCCCCAAAAGTGCTGCGGCAGTGGCGGTAACGACCATCCCCCTGCGCATGGCTTGTGGGCTTAGCAAGCCTGAAGAAACCGTCCGCACCGGGCCAATGCGCGCCTGGTCGTCGGCACCAGAGGCGGCGTCACCGTAGTCGTTGGCCAGGTTTGAGAGTACCTGCAGAGCAATCGCTGTTAGCAGAGCCAGCAACAGCACTCCCGCATTAAAAGCCTCCGCACTCGCCGCGAGCCCAGTACCCAGTAAAATAGAAGCGCACGCCAGCGGCAACGTGCGAGGGCGAGCCGCTAATAGCCAGGCTTGGCGTTGGCGGTGCTTAGCGAGTGGTTCCATTACGTCGATATCCTGTTGTCTGTGCGCAGAAAAAAGCCGGTTGTAGGGCAATATTAAGAAACATGCAAGTAAGTGTTTATTAAACTTGGGAAAGTAGACCTACGTCAAAACAAACCGTGGCGCTTTGCCGCACACTGTTTATTCCCCTATTTTGGTGCTTCTATTTTGGTTCTTCTATTGCAAGCCCGATGGCAGCCTTATGGCAGGAGTTTACGCGATGATTGGCGACTTATTGAGACACAACACATATATGGTGCCAGTAACGCTGGCCTAATAGGCGATTTATGCACTCCACACACCCTATTGAGGCACTCAAACATCAGCTTGGCCTGCTTGGTGCAACGGCTGGAAAGGGGTTTATTCGCCTAAGCACGCCCTGCCAGGTTGATAGCCTGGTGGGGTGGTTAAACGTGCAGAGCATGTTACCTCGCCTTTACTGGCAATCGCGTGACGTGGGCGCGGTTGAATATGCGGCGCTGGGGGCTGTTAAAGCGTTTGATTCACTAGCCGCGCTGCAGGCTGACCTTGCGGCGCTGGCTGAGATCGGCGTCGAACAGCCGGACTACTTCGGCGGCAGCGCCTTCGACCCTACCACGCCAGGGTGGGAACACTTTCCTGCCTGTTACTTTTTGCTGCCGCGGTTCGAGCTCAAGCGCCATCAAGGTAAGGCAACGCTATCACTCAACCTGCGCTTTGATGACCGCTGCCCAGAAGCTGAAATAGCCCAGGCTCGCGCCTGTTTGGCTGCGCTGGAAAAGGAGCAGCCGCTGCCACGCCTGCTGCCCCAAGTTTACCAGCGTGAAGACCGCCCTTCGCCAAACGAGTGGGCGGGGTGGGTAGCAAAGGCAACGACCCCCAGCCACCTGGCGCATACCCCCAAGGTTGTGCTCTCGCGGGAGACCTGCCTGACCACCGCTGAGCCCCCCAGCCCTTGGGCGCTACTGGCACGCTGGCAACGCGGTGCTGCAGAGTGTTTTCATTTTGGTATCCAATTAACCCCGCGTGCCGCGTTTATTGGCTGCCCGCCGGAACGGCTTTATCAGCGTGAAGGCCGGCGCTTAATAACCGAAGCGCTGGCGGGCACCACGCACCGTGTGCGCGACACCCAGCAAGACCAGGCGCTGGCCGCTGAGCTGCTGGCCGATAAGAAAAACAGTTTGGAAAACCAGTGCGTCTATCAGCAGCTGCTTGCCCAGCTTGAGCCTCTTTCTCAACATGCCCAGATGGGCGAGGCGCACATTGTTAAGCTACGCTCGGTGCAGCATATCCGCCGCTTGATTCATGCCACGCTTCACCGCCATGTTACCGACCAGCAGCTGCTTTCCGTGTTGCCCCCAACGCCTGCGGTAGGCGGCGTTCCACGCGCATCGGCGCTGGCGTTTATTCGCCAACATGAACGCCATCAGCGCGGCTGGTACGCGGGCGTCTTTGGTCGAATCAGCCACGCCAGTAGCGAGTTGGCGGTGGCCATTCGCTGCGCCCATATTGGTTCAGAAGCCATTCGGCTCTACGCCGGTGCTGGCATTGTGGCAGGCTCCCAGCCGGAAGAAGAGTGGCGCGAGCTGGACACTAAAATGGCTGACATTATGTCGCTTCTAGGGATGGGGTAACGCAGATGACAGCACTGACACCGAACGGCCTTGCGACGGCCGGTTTTGCTAACAGGCACGCCACCTTTAATCATCTGTGGGCAGCGCTAATGCTGGAAGAGCTTTACCGCTTAGGCGTGCGCGATGTGGTGCTGGCACCGGGCTCGCGCTCATCGCCGTTAACCATGGCCGCCAGCGAGCATGCCGGGCTGCGCTGCCACTGCCATTTTGACGAGCGTGGGCTGGGGTTTATGGCGCTTGGTATTGCGCGCGGCAGCCAGCGCCCGGTCGTTATTATCACCACCTCGGGCACCGCCGTGGCCAATCTCTACCCGGCAGTGGTAGAGGCCAAGCTGCTCGGCGTGCCGCTTATGGTGCTTTCCGCCGACCGCCCCATTGAACTGCTGGATAACGGCAGCAACCAGGCGATTGATCAGCGGGATATCTTTTCTCGCCATACCATTGTTCACCACGACCTGCCGCCGCCAGAGCCTGAAATAAAAGCAGCGTTTCTACTCAGCACCCTTGACCAGGCCGTTGACCAGCAGCGCCGCACCCCAGGGCCCATTCATATCAACTGCCGTTACCGCGAACCGCTTTACCCCGGCAGCGGCTTGGTGGATGCCAGTGATTACCTTGCCCCGCTGGGGCGCTGGCTGGCGGGTGCCACGCCGTGGAGTGACTGGTCATGGGGTAATAGCCAGACCAGCACCGCCATTCCCGCCCTCAACAACGAGTGGAAGGCGTTTGCCCAGCAGCGCGGCCTGATTGTGGTAGGCAGGGTTGAAGGGGGCAGGGTCGATGACCGTCAACAGGCGCAGCAGGTGGTTGAGCTATCCAGGCAGCTGGGCTGGCCGCTGCTGGCGGATGTGCAAAGCCAGGTTCATTTTGACCCTCACAACCTGCTTCATTTTGATCTAGCGCTCCATGACGAGCGTTTCAGCGCTGAACTGGCCAACGCCGAGGTGCTGCTACAGTTTGGTGGCCGGTTAATTTCCAAGCGGCTCACGCACTTTATTGCCCGGCAGCCGTGGCAGGATGTCTGGTTGGTTGAGCCGCTGCCCCAGCGGCTGGACCCTGATTATTGTGTGAAACGCCGTTTGATATGCCCTCCAGCGGATTTCATAGCTGGCTTGCCGGAAATTCCCGAACAAACGCCTTGGCATCAATTGGATAGCCTGCAACGGCGCACCAGCCAGCTTCTAGAAGAGCGCTGTACGACATTCTCAGAAGTGGGTGTTTGCCACCAGCTAGCGCAGTTGGCGGAAGGGCAGCTGTTTATTGGCAATAGCCTTCCCGCGCGGCTGATGAATATGCTGGGAACGCCTCGCCAAACGCCGCTGCGGGTATTGGCCAATCGCGGCGCTTCCGGTATTGATGGCCTAATCGCCACGGCTTATGGCCTCAGCTGCAGCCACTCAACGCCCGCTTGCTCACAGCCCACGACCATCGTGCTGGGAGATACCAGCGCGCTGCATGATCTCAACAGCTTGGCGCTGCTGAAACAGGCCACCCAGCCCCTGGTCGTTATCATTATCAATAATGATGGCGGCAGCATTTTTCATATGCTGCCGGTGCCTAAAGAAGGCGACCTGCTGGAGCGCTATTACCGCCAGCCCCACGGCTTGAGTTTTGAATATGCGGCGAAGATGTTTGGGCTTGGCTACTTCGCCCCCGACTCACTGGATGCCTTCACTGCGGCCTACACACAGGCCCTGCAGGTGGGCGTTACACTGATAGAGGTTACCGTACCCCATCAGCAGGTCGCCGATGACCTTAACGCCTTAGGGGCAACGCTGCGGGAGGGTCAGTATGAGCAGTGAAGCTATGCAAGCAGCTAAGTCAACAGCTAGGCCAACAGCTAAGCAACAAGCGCCGACCCTTATTATGCTGCACGGCCTGCTGGGCGACCGCCACGACTGGGCAGCGGTGAAGGCGGGCTTGGAAGACATCGATTGCCTGGCGCTGGACTTACCCGGGCACGGCGAAAACCATCACGTGCAAGTAGGCGCTTTCGAGGCGTTTCATCACTGGCTTAGCGATACCTTAATGGCGCGCGGTATTCACCGCTATTGCCTGCTGGGCTACTCGTTGGGCGGGCGTTTGGCGCTTTACCACGCCAGCCGCCAGCCGGCCGGGCTTGAAGCGCTTTGGCTGGAAAGCGCTCACCCAGGGCTGCCAGCCCGCGAGCGCCCTGCGCGTATTGCCCACGATGAGCGCTGGGCGATACGTTTCGAGCAGGAACCATTGGAAAACGTACTGACCGATTGGTATCAGCAGCCGGTGTTTGCTGATCTCACCGAGGCCCAGCGCAGCCGGCAGATTCACCGTCGCCTTGGCGCGAATCACGGGGCGGCGGTGGCCAAAATGCTGCGGGCAACGTCACTCGGGCAGCAGCCCTCGCTCTGGCAGTGGTTGGAACATACCGCGCTTCCGGTGAGCTACTTTTCAGGCCTGCGAGATGCCAAATTCCACGCTCTGGCAACTCGTTTAGCGGTTGAGGCGCAAAGCTTGCGCCATATCACGCTAAGCGGTGGGCATAACCTTCATGCTGAGCAGCCCACGGCGTTTTCGCGGGAACTCAACGCCTGGTACCGCGCCCGCATCACCTCGTTGGTGTGTTGATGAAACAAAACGCAGCGTCAGAAAAAAGAGTACAGGCAGGCATATAACGAACATCGTTTGTGGTTAACAAAAGGAAGCGCCATGCAGCAGCGGGATTTCGATATCGTCATTGTAGGTGGGGGCGGCGCAGGCTTACGTGCTGCCATTGGTGCGGCTGAGCAGGCCAACACCCAGGGCACGCCGCAGCGCATTGCACTGCTTTCTAAGGTGTACCCCATGCGCTCGCATACCGTGGCCGCTGAAGGCGGCGCTGCTGCGGTGACCAGCGACGAAGACTCCCATAAGGCGCATTTTGATGACACGGTATCCGGCGGTGACTGGCTGGTGGAGCAGGGGGTAGCTGATTACTTTGTCCACCACGCTTACCAAGAGCTGGTGCAGATGGAGCGCTGGGGCTGCCCCTGGAGCCGCAAAGACGATGGCCAGGTTCAAGTGCGCCGTTTTGGTGGTATGAAAACCGCCCGGACCTGGTTCGCTGCCGACAAAACCGGCTTCCATATGCTCCACACCCTGTTTCAGACCTCGCTGAAATACCCCGAGATCGAGCGCTTCGATGAGTACTTTGTGCTCGATCTCGCCGTCCACGAAGGCGCAGTGATTGGCGTGATTGCGCTGCAAATCGCCACCGGTGAATTGACCCTGCTGCGCGCCAAAGCGGTGGTGCTCGCCACTGGCGGCGCGGGGCGCCTGTTCCGCTTCAATACTAATGCGGGCATTGTCACCGGCGATGGCATGGCGATGGCTTATCGCCATGGTGTGGCGCTGCGGGACATGGAATTTGTTCAATACCACCCCACCGGCTTACCCGGCTCCGGCATTTTGATTACCGAAGCGTGCCGGGGCGAAGGTGGCATTCTGCTTAATAAAGATGGCTATCGCTATCTGCAGGATTATGGCCTTGGCCCGGAAACACCTCTGGGTAAACCGGAAAACAAGTACATGGAGCTTGGCCCGCGGGACAAGCTCTCCCAGGCCTTCTGGCAGGAGCAGCAGGCGGGTCGCACCGGTAAGTTTGGCGACAGCGACGTGGTCTATCTCGATCTGCGCCACTTGGGTGAAAAGTACATTCTGGAGCGCCTACCGTTTATCTGCGAGCTGGCCAAATCCTATATCAACGTCGACCCGGTGAAAGAGCCCATCCCCATTCGCCCGGCGGTGCACTACACCATGGGCGGCATTGAAACCAACCCACAGTGCGAAACTTCCATTGCCGGGCTCTACGCCGCCGGAGAGTGCGCCTCAGTCGGTTTGCACGGTGCCAACCGCTTAGGCTCTAACTCGCTGACCGAGCTACTGGTGTTTGGCCGCTTGGCCGGTGAGCGCGCCAGCCAGCGCGCGGCACACACCGAGTGGGCGGATAGCCAGCTGTTGCAAGCTCAGGCAGAACGCCAGCAAGCCACGTTGGCGCGCCTGTGCGATGGCGAAGGCAGCGGCGAAACGTGGGTAGAACTCAAGCATGCCATGGTGCAGGCCATGGAAAGCGGCTGCGGTATCTACCGCACCGAAGAGGGCATGCGCCATGCGCTGGAGACCATTCGTCAGCTGCGTGAGCGCTACGCCAACATTCGCGTTAACGATACCAGCAAGATATTCAACACCGAGCTGCTTGAGTGCATCGAACTGGGCTATGGCCTGGATATCGCCGAAGCCTCTTGCTTAGGCGCGCTTGAACGCCGTGAATCCCGCGGTGCTCATCAGCGCCTGGATGAAGGCATGCAAAAACGCGACGACGTTAACTACCTCAAACACAGCCAAGTGTTCTACCAAGGCGAAGCACCGGCCAAGCTGCGCTGGCAGGATGTCGATGTACGGTTTTCCGCCCCGGCTGAGCGGGCCTATGGCGATGCGGGCAAGGGGGCAAAGGCATGAATACCGAGCAGATCAGCACCAAGCGTGTTAGCACTCATAACATTCGCACCAAACACATCAGCGTCAAACGCTACCTGCCGGATAACCCGGCTGAACCCTATTGGCAGCCGTATGAACTGCCGGTGGACGACAGCACCTCGCTGCTGGATGCCCTCAACCATATCAAAGAACAGCTCGATAGCACGCTGAGCTACCGCTGGTCGTGCCGCATGGCGATTTGCGGCTCCTGCGGGGTGATGGTCAACGGCATTCCCAAGCTTGGCTGCAAAACCTTCCTGCGCGACTACGAAGGCGAAATTCGCATCGAGCCGCTGGCCCATTTTCCCGTCCAGCGGGATCTAGTGGTGGATATGGAGATTTTCCTTGAGCACCTAGCGGCGGTTAAGCCCTATTTAATTGATGATAATCCGGTGAAAGCGTTTGATCCCAACGCGCCGGAAACCTATCAGCAGTCCCCCGCGCAGCTGGAACGCTACAAGCAGTTCGCTAACTGCATTAACTGCGGCCTTTGTTACTCGGCCTGCCCGCAGTTCGGGCTGAACCAAGAGTTCCTCGGCCCGGCGGCGCTCACCCTGGCACACCGTTACAACCTGGACAGCCGCGACCACGGCAAAAAACAGCGCATGGCCGAACTTAACCGTCACGAAGGCGTGTGGAGCTGTACTTTTGTTGGCTTCTGCTCGCAGGTATGCCCCAAAAACGTTGACCCGGCCGCCGCGGTCAACCAGGGCAAGGTCGAAGCGGCCAAGCACACGCTCATCGCGCTGTTTAAAGGGTAAGGGGAGAGAAATTATGGATAAATCATCATCGCAACGCCTGCCGCCGCTGAAACGCAACTGGTGGCTCAAACACCGCTTTTTTAAGCTCTACATGCTGCGCGAAGCCACGGTGCTGCCGCTGGTGTTTTTCACGCTGTGTTTACTGGCCGGCATGGTCGCCCTGCTGCAGGGGGCGCAAAGCTGGCAGGGGTGGGTCGCCTTTATGAGCTCGCCCATTGTGCTGGCGCTGAATATTGTTGCGCTGGCCGCCAGCCTGTTTCACGCCGCCACCTTTTTTGTGCTGTTTCCGCGGGTAATGCCGCTGCGCATCGCCGGGCGCAGCCTGCCTGACCAAGCCATTGTGGCCGGGCAGTGGGCGGGGGTAGTGGCGGTTGCGCTGCTGTTTTTCTGGCTATTCGGGAGGGCATAAGATGAGCAAGCCAAGCATGGATAGACTCAGCATGAACAAACAGGCTGCACAGCACAAACAAGCCTTTGATGAGCCGCTGTGGTGGGGGCTGTTTAGCGCAGGCGGGGTCTGCTTTGCGGTTATTCTGCCCGCCGTCATTCTATTTATTGCTATTTTACTGCCCCTTGGCCTGCTGCCCGCTGAAGCGCTGAGCTACGAGCGGGCATCTGCGCTGCTGTTCAGCGTGCCGGGCTTTCTGTTTGTGGGGGCGGTGGTGTGTTTGCCGCTGTTCCATGCCGCCCACCGCCTGCGCCACGGGCTGTTCGATATAAGCGTGGGCAATGACGCGCTCAACAAAAAGCTAATGTACGGTGGCGCTGCGCTGCTCAGTGTTCTTGCTCTAGGGTTAGTGATAGCAGGCATGCTGGGTTAAGCGCTTCACTGTCAGTATTTCGCCCCAACAGAAAAAAGAGATAGGCATGATTAACGGACTCACTGAATCAGAACTCTATTCCCCCATCGAGTGGCAGGATCGCTCAGATGGCTATCAAGATATTTGGTATCACACATCAAAAGATGGCATTGCGCGTATTACCATCAACCGGCCTGAGGTGCGCAACGCCTTTCGCCCGCTAACGGTGAGCGAGATGGCTCAGGCGCTTAACCGCGCCCGCCACGACAGCGCCATTGGTGCGATTATCTTGACGGGTGCCGGCGAAAAAGCCTTCTGTTCCGGCGGTGACCAGCGCATTCGCGGTGACTATGGCGGCTACCAGGATGAAGAAGGCACCCACCACCTCAACGTGCTGGATTTCCAGCGCGACATTCGTACCTGCCCCAAGCCGGTAGTGGCGATGGTGGCGGGCTACGCCATCGGTGGCGGCCACGTGCTGCACATGATGTGCGACCTAACCATCGCGGCTGATAACGCGGTTTTCGGCCAAACCGGCCCCAAGGTTGGCTCCTTCGATGGTGGCTACGGCGCTTCTTATATGGCGCGCATTGTGGGCCAGAAAAAGGCGCGGGAAATCTGGTTTCTGTGCCGCCAATACAGCGCCGCCCAAGCGCTGGAAATGGGGCTGGTGAACCACGTGGTGCCGCTGGAAGCGCTGGAAAAAGAGAGCGTGCGCTGGTGCCGGGAAATGCTACAGAACAGCCCCATGGCGCTGCGTTGCCTAAAAGCCGCACTCAATGCTGACTGCGACGGCCAAGCCGGGCTGCAGGAACTGGCTGGCAACGCCACCATGCTCTATTACATGACCGAAGAAGGGCAGGAGGGGCGCAACGCTTTCAACGAAAAACGCCGCCCGGATTTTTCCCGCTACCCGCGTAACCCTTAATGCCGCCAGCTTTCAGACATCGCCTAGCGCTTTACCGCTATTCTGTGCCGTTTCGCCAGCCGCTAACGTTTAAAGGAAAGCAGCTGACGAACAGGGAAGGGCTGTTGGTTGCTATCAACGGGCAGTGGGGGGAAATTGCCCCGCTGCCTGGCTTTTCAACCGAAACCCTGGAAGAAGCCGAAGCACAAAGCCTGGCCTGCCTGGCTGCTTTGCGCCGTGGCGAACAGGCTTTTCCCGCGCTGGCGTCGGTGCAGTTCGGCTTTGGCTGTGCCCAGCGCCAATGGCCAAGCAAGCTTTCTGCTGCCTTGCCGCCTTACCCGCTGCTCCAGGGCTCACCTGCGGTTTTGATTCAGTCTCTTTCAGCCGCTCATTGGCAAGCGTCGCCGCCGGCTCGGCTTAAGCTGAAGGTGGCGCGCTACGCCATGGAAGAGGAGCTTGCGCTGATTAAACAGCTTGGCGAGCGACTCCCCACCACTAAGCTGATTCTGGATGCCAACGGCGGCTGGACGCGGGAGCAGGCGCAGCGCTTCTGCGCGGGCTTAACGCTTGAGCAAATTGACTACCTGGAAGAACCCTGCGCTGGTTTTGCTGACTCTTTCGCCGTGGCGGAAGCCTCTGGGGTGGCCATCGCTCTGGACGAAACGCTATCGCGCAGGGATGCGTGGTACTGCCACCCGCAGCTTAAAGCGTTGGTGATCAAACCCACGCTAATTGGCTCGCTAAGTGCCTGCGAGGCGCTCGTTCAGCGAGCAAGGGCGGGTAATCTTCGCGTGGTAGTTTCTTCAAGCTTTGAATCCGATTTAGGCCTAGGGCTACTTGCCCGTTTAGCCAGCGAGTGGGCACCCAATGAGCCGCCGGGGTTAGCTACCGGCCAATGGCTTGCTGGCCGCCTGGTCAATGTGGCGGGCGATGTGATCACTGACTCACTGCACTGCCTCTATCAAGCCGCGTATTGATAACTTTGACTTTATAAACAGGAGCGCTCAGCGTGATAGATACCTGCCCCATTCACTATTGGGCTAAAGAGACCCCTGAACATATTGCGATAGACGCCGGCAGGGTGCGGCTTAGTTACCGAACGCTTAACCGCCGCGTGGCGTCTTTGGCGCAGCAGCTGGCCAGGGAAGGTTTTGTGCCCGGTGACCGGTTAATGGTACCCGCCAAAGGCTCGCTTGAATCCTTGTTGCTGGCGTGGGCCTGCCTGCGGACCGGGGTTATTTTTTGTCCGCTTAACCCGGCTTTTCCCGTTGCCCAGCAGCTCAATCTGGCCAAACGTTTGCAGGCTGGGTGGGTTTGCCAAACGGAAAGCGATCATCAATATTCTTCCGAACTAACGCCGGTTAGCCTCGATTTTCTAGCCGAAGCCAATGCGGGTGAACCTCCGACACTGGATGGCAACCAACTGTGCAACACGATTTTTACCTCTGGCTCCAGCGGTTCGCCTAAGGCGGTTCTGCATCGCGTAGGGAATCATTTGGCCTCCGCCCGTGGCTCCGCGTCGTTTATTCCCGTTGATCAAAACAGTGGCTGGCTGCTGTCGCTGCCGCTGTTTCATATCGGTGGCTACGCTATCCCGTTCCGCGTTTTTATGGCCGGTGGGCGAGTGATTCTTGATGACGATCCGCAAACACTTCCTGCGCGCCTTGAGCAGCAGTCGATTACCCACCTTTCCCTGGTGCCCACTCAGCTGTGGCGGCTTCTGAAAGTGGGTTTTTCCCCCAAACGCACTCAGTTGCGCGAGCTGCTGCTAGGCGGCGCGGCGATTCCCGCGCCGCTGGTGGCAAAGATGACATCCCTGGGGCTGACGCCGAAGGTTAGCTATGGGCTGTCCGAGATGGCCAGCCAGGTCTGCACCGGCATACCCACCGCGCCGGGCGTGGTCGGCAGGCCGCTACTGAACCGTGAAGTGAGGGTCGTCGAGGGTGAGATACAGGTGCGTGGCGAGACCCTTTTCTGCGGTTATTTGAATAACGGCGAGATTGATCCAGCCCTCAACGATGAGGGCTGGTTTGCTACCCGTGACAAAGGACACTTCACCACGGAAGGCGCGCTGGTGGTGGAAGGGCGGCTTGATAACGGCTTTATCTCCGGTGGCGAGAATATTCAGCCGGAAGCAATTGAGCAGCGCTTAGTCGACCACCCCGGCGTTGCCCAGGCGTTAGTCGTACCAGTGCCCCACCCCGAGTGGGGGGAGCGCCCGGTGGCGTTTATCGATTGGCACGGCGAGGCCGTATCGGAACAAGCACTAAGCACTTGGGTACGCGAGGCGCTGCCCGGCTTTATGGTGCCCGATGCCTGGCTGGCCTGGCCGCCAGGGGTGGGTTTTAAACCTTCCCGCCAGCAGTTTGCTGAGCTGGCGCGGGAGCGGTTGGCCAGCAAGTAGCCAACCCGTGTTGGTTATGCCATTCCCGGCGGTGTCATGGGTGGCAAATAGCGTTCAAGCAGTTGGGCGGCATGCAGTACCTTAAGGTCTTGGTATTTGCCTGCTACAAGGTGCAAGCCTACCGGCAGCCCCTGGTTATCCAACCCACAAGGCAGCGATGCGGCGGGCTGTTGGGTGAGGTTGAAGGGGTAGCTAAACGGCGTCCAGTCCATCCAGTCTCGATAATGCTTGCCCGGTGGTACGTTGTGGCCCGCGGCAAAGGGCGCAATGGGCATTGTCGGTGTGACCAGCAAGTCATAGCGTTCATGAAAGGCTGCCATGTGGGCGGTTAATTCGCTGTGCTCACGCCGGGCGGCGAGGTAGGCGGAGAGCGATACATCCTGCCCGCGCCGGGCGATATCCAGAAACCCTGGGTCGAGTGCCTCTTGCTGTTTCTCGTCGAGTTTTTCGAGGGCTTGAGTGGCACCTGCAAACCAGAGGGTATTAAACGTCTTAAGCGGATCGCTAAAGCCAGGGTCAATTCGCTCTACGGTCGCGCCCAGTGCTTCTAAATGGGCAACGGCCTCCTGAACCCGCTGGGCAATATCCGGGGCGACCTCTACATAACCGAGGTTAGCGCTAAAGGCGATGCGCCAGCCACGTAGGTCAGCAGGGGGCGGGGTAAGCCAGTCAGGGCCGAGTGGGTTGCCGGAGTAGCCATCCCGGGCATCGGGCTGCGCCATCACGCTAAGCATTAGCGCACTGTCGGTGGCGGTGCGGGTCATCGGCCCCAGGTGGGAGAGCGTGCTCATGGCGCTGGCAGGCCATTGGGGCACCCAGCCAAAGGTGGGCTTAATGCCAAAGGTGCCGGTAAAGCTGCATGGAATGCGGATTGAGCCGCCCGCATCGCTGCCCTGATGAAGCAAACCCAAGTTAAGCGCTGCTGCCGCGCCTGCGCCGCCGGATGATCCCCCTGGGGTGAGTTCAGTGTTCCAAGGGTTGCGGGTAATGCCGTGCAGCGGGTTGTCGGTGACGCCTTTCCAGCCAAACTCCGGCGAGGTGGTCTTGCCAATCACGATGGCCCCAGCGTTGCGCAGGTGGCGGCTGATCGGGGCGTCTACCTCCCAAGGGCCATCTGCCGAGGTGGTGGTTGACCCTAGGCGCGTAGGCAAGCCTTTGGTTAAGGTTAGGTCTTTAATGGTAAGGGGTATGCCATCCAGCGGGCCGCAGGGCGTGTCTGCCTGCCAGCGCCGTGCCGACTCTGCGGCTAGGCGTCGAGCTTCTACATCGTTAACGCAGGTAAATGCATTGACCTTGGGGTTATCCCGCTCAATACGCGCCAAGCAGTCCTCAACCAGTGCCTCCGGCGAGAGCGACCCCTCGCCGAAACGGGCCAATGCGTCGACGGCCGTTAGTGTTTCAAAGGAGTCGGCCATGATTATTCACCATCCTCAACACCTGCTGCTTCAAGCATGGCGTGTAGTAGCACGTTACAGCCAGCGTGAACGTGTTCTGGAGTGGCGCTCTCAATTTCGTTGTGACTAATGCCATCCTTGCAGGGAATAAAGATCATCGCGGCGGGAGCCACGCGGCCAATAAACATCGCATCGTGGCCTGCGCCGCTGATGATATCCATATGCGAGAGATTGAGTTTCTTGGCACCTTGGCGAACCGCATCAACACACGCTTTATTGAAGTGCTCAGGTGCAAAATCCGCGGTGGGAGTTAGCTCGTACGCCAGCCCATGACGTTGACAAATATCCTCCACGGCGGTGGCCACAGATTCGCCCATTGCGACGAGGGCCTCAGGCTCCCAGTGGCGCATATCCAGCGTCATTTTGACCTGGCCGGGAATCACATTGCGCGAACCAGGGTGCAGCGTCATGCAACCGACCGTGCCGCGCCCGTGGGGCTGATGATCAAAGGCGATGCGGTTGAGCGCTTGCGTGACTTCTGCGGCCCCCATCATGGCATCCCGGCGAAGGTTCATCGGGGTGGGGCCTGCATGGGCTTCAAGCCCCGTTAGGGTTAAATCGAACCACTTCTGCCCAAGCCCACCGATGACAACGCCAATGGTGGTGTCGGTATCTTCGAGAATAGGGCCTTGCTCAATGTGTGGCTCAAAATAAGCTTTGATCTCGTTGGGGGAGACCTCGTCACTACCACGATAATGAATAGCGTCTAAGGCATCGCTGACCGTGACACCCTCGGCGTCGGTGCGCGCCATCATGGCATCGAACGCCAGCTCGCCGGTGAATACGCCGGAGCCCATCATACAGGGGGGGAATCGGCAGCCTTCTTCGTTGGTCCATGCGACGACTTCAATCGGCGATTGCGTGGTGATGTTGTGCTGGTTCAGGGTGCGAATCACTTCAAGGCCAGACATGACACCGAAGCATCCATCGTATTTGCCGCCGGTGGGTTGGGTATCTAAGTGGCTGCCCGCCATGACTGTTTTGGCACTGGGGTCGCTGCCTTCCCGGCGGGCAAAAATATTGCCGATATTATCAATGCGAATCGTACAGCCCTCAGCACGGCACCACTGAATAAACAGGTCGCGGCCTTGGCGCTCTAAGTCGGTCAGCGCCTGGCGGTTCACGCCGCCCTTAGGCGTGGCCCCTAGCTTGGCCATCTCCATGAGCGACGCCCAAAGGCGGTCGCTGTCAGTAAGTAGGTTGGACTCTTTGATGGGGGTAACGTAGGTGTTCATCTCACTCTCCTCGCAAAGTTAAACGGGTGTGTTTGCCGTTAGTAAGTCGTGTAGCTTGGAACGATGATTCTGATTATTGGATGAGTCGTTGCTGACCAGCATCTGTACCGCCATTTCTGCTTCTAGCGCACTCATGTGATGTTCAGCATCGGCCATGTGCTCGGCCATGATCTGTCGCACACGTGGGGCATCTTCAGCGCGGTAGGCATCCACTAGCTGTCGGTGGTAATCCTGATTAGCGTGGTCGAATTGCTTTCGCTCCGGGACGTACGCTTTTTTGATCACCACCAAATCGCGCAGCATGTCGTTTAAGAATTGGCACATAAACGCGAGCAATGGATTTGGGCAGGCGCGGGCCAGCAGCTGGTGAAACTCCAGCTCTAGAAAGCGCTGGTGTCGGTGATCTTCTTCATGATTCGTGCAGCAGGCGCAGGCCGACATATTGGCTTCCAACTGTTGGAAGTCCTGCTCAGTGAGTTTACCCACCACGGAGGCTGCCAGTTCTACTTCTAAAAGCTTGCGCAACTGGTATACCTGCTTGCCATCCAACTGTTGGAAGTGCAGGAAATTACGCAGCATGCGGCTGGCAGGCTCCATGCTGGGCTGATTAATGACTGCGCCTCCTTTAGGTCCGGTTTTTAACGTGATGAGCCCCTCAACCTCTAGGATCTTGAGCGCTTCGCGCACGGTACCCTTAGCGCTACCGTAAAGCTCCATCAGCGCTTTTTCGTTGGGTAGCCGGTCGCCTTCCCCCAATGACTCTGCAGCTATCCAGCGCTTGATATCGTCGCTAATCAACTCGGCAAGCTTGGGTCTGCGTGGCGAGGTTGAAACAGGGGCTTGAGTCATCAACCCACTCCTTATTAGTGGTTAGCGTTACTGGTGATTTCTTGCGTATAAGCGGGTAAGCGCTCTGGGTGATACTCGGCATCATAGTCATGGCGTGCTTGGGTAAAGCGTTCTACGACCGCTGTATCGCGGCGATGCAGTGCGTGGCTTAGCCCAACAAACAGCGCAGTATTCAGTAATAGACCCCAGATACCCGCATGGTAGCCAAACGGTGCGCTTAGCGGGCCAAAGGTCATGAGTAACACGCAGGCAACGCCCGCCCACAAACCCGCCAGTGCAGCGGTAGGATGGGCTTTTTTCCAGGTGATGGCACCTATGGTGGGAATGATCAACTGTGCGGTGCCCGCTAGTGCTGCAATACCAATCGTGACCAGTACGCCCGGTACGGTAAGCGCCATGACATAAGCCACTAACGAGAAGCCCACCAGCGATAAACGTCCGATATACACAATACGCGCTTGGCTTGCGTCACGATTGATATAGCGTTTGTAGATATCCATCGTCACCACGGTGGATACCGCGTGGATCTGCGAGTTAGCGGTAGACATGGCGGCTGAAGCACCGGCTGCCATGATCAGTGATGCGAGTAGGTAAGGTGCATACTCCATCAGCATAATGGGCAGGATCTGGTCAGGATTTGCTACGTTGGGCTCAAGCAGCACGCCTGAATAGCCAGACAGCACCGAGCCTACATAGGCAAAGGCCGCTAAACCTAACAAAAACGGCATTAGGTTAAACAGTTTGCCGTGTTTAACCGAGTACATACGCAGCCAGATTTGCGGGCCCATAAAGGCGCCAATAGCGGTAATAGCAAATAGCGAAAACCACATGGAGTAGCCCATCGTGCCATTAGGCCCTGGCATGGTGAGATGGTCAGGAGAGGTCTGCTGAAGCTGACTAAAGAGAGCGGTTGGCCCACCTACTTGGGTGGAAATGTAGTAGCCCGCGTACAACATGCCGAAAAACAGCAGAGCGCCATAAATAACGTCGGTCCAGGCGATGGCTCGGATGCCGCCAATCCATACGTAGATAATAATGATGAAGTAGAACAGCAGCGCGGCGAGCCAGAAAGGAATCAAACCACCGGAGGCGACTTCGATTAAGTAGGCACCCCCGGTTAGCTGAATCTGCAAATAAGGAACGGTAAAAATCAGCGTAATAGCGGCAACGGTAATGCGCAGCGCCTCGCTATTATAAAAGTCGCCAATTAAATCCGAAGGCGTTAAATAATTGAATCGCTTGCCTAAAAACCAAACCCGCTTACCGATCCAGTAATACATAAAGCCAAACAGCAGGTTCCAGGCTAGCGCGGTAAGAAATACCGGCCCATTGGTATAAAAAGTCGCGTTAGAACCGAGGAACGCAAAGGCGCTCCACCAGGTTGCGGCCACGGTGAAAAATACCGCGATACTGCCCATGGCGCGACCCTGAACGAAAAAGTCTTCGCTGGTTTCTTGCGATTGACGCGCCGATAAAATCCCTACCACTAAGGGGATGATCATAAAGGCCGCAATAATTAATAAACTACCGGTCATGGTTAATCCCCTTGCTATGACTGTTTATTGATGTGAGCAGTTGTCGGTACGGGGCTGCCCCAATTGGTGAAGTAGGCCACCAAAAACAGCGCCGTTAACGCAAACCACCAGAACAAGTTCCAAACCAACAGAAAGGGGAGACCCATCACCATGGGTTCTATGCGGTTAGCCAGCATAATGAGTGGACTTTCCAGCATAAAAAAACTGAAAAGCATGCCGCCATAAATCGACAGCTTTAGCGGGGTTAAATATTTCATCGCGAGTTAGCCCTTTGTTTACGTTGAACTGTTTATGTTGAAGTTGTGAGCAGTATTTACAGCATGCGGTAACCAACAACGAAGCCTCTTGAAAGCTGTGTTGTAGGTGCCTAGCACTGTTTGGGCGTGTTCCACTGATTTGTTGTATTTATTCGTATGAATATAATGATTAGGTGTTTTTTAAACCGGCGTCAAGTCTAAGAGACCACTAACGCGGCCCTATTACGTATGAATTATCTAACGTGAACTAAAGAAAATGGTAATTTTATAAACGTAGTGGGTGGCGCATGCTGAGCCTATGCCTTTTAGCGATGGAGCTTGGCCAGCATGTTTGAACTAAAAAATACAACCACCAATCACCCATACCCCGGCGATGAACAGGGGGCAAATGCCTCGCTGAATCAGCACTTCTGGATGCCATTTAGCGCGAACCGCGATTTCCGCGCTAACCCGCGCATGATTGCCGGAGCGGAGGGGCGTTATTACATTGATGATCAGGGGCGCAAACTGTTCGATTCGCTCTCTGGCCTGTGGACTTGTGGTGCGGGCCATAACCGCGAAGAGATTCAAAAAGCCGTGGCGGCGCAGCTGGGCACGCTGGATTTTGCCCCTGGCTTTCAGATTGCCCATCCGTTGGCGTTCAAGCTGGCGGAGAAAATCGCCAGCTTAACGCCAGCTGGGCTGGATCACGTGTTTTTCACCAACTCCGGTTCAGAAGCTGCCGATACCTCGGTCAAGATGGCCAAGGCGTATTGGCGGTTAAAAGGTAAGCCGGAAAAAACCCGCATGATCGGCCGCGCCAAGGGCTACCACGGGGTAAATATTGGCGGCACCAGCCTGGGAGGTATTGGCGGCAACCGTAAGCACTACGGCCAGTTGATGGACGTGACGCACCTACCTCACACCCTGCAGGCGGGCCATGCGTACACCCGTGGCCAAGCGGAAACCGGCGCTGAGCTGGCCGATGCGCTGCTGGATCAAATCGCCCTGCACGATGCCTCTACCATTGCAGCGGTCATTGTGGAGCCGATGTCGGGCTCGGCGGGTGTGATTGTGCCGCCAAAAGGCTACCTGGATCGGCTGCGGGAGATCTGCACCGCCCACGATATTCTGCTGATTTTTGATGAGGTGATTACCGCCTTTGGCCGCAGCGGTGCGACCACCGGTGCCGAGGCGTTTGGCGTCACGCCTGATATCATGAACGTGGCCAAGCAGATCACCAACGGCGCGATCCCCATGGGCGCTGTGATTGCCACTGGTGAGATTTTCGACACCTTTATGCACGCAGGCGGTGCCCAGCACGCCATTGAATTCCCCCACGGCTACACCTACAGCGCTCACCCCGTGGCCTGCGCGGCGGGGCTGGCGGCGCTGGAGATGATGGAGCGTGAAAACTTCCCCGCTCAGGTAAATGCCATTTCTCCCGTGTTCGAGCAGAAGCTACACGCCCTAAAAGGCCACAACCACATTGTCGATATTCGCAACTACGGCTTGGCCGGTGCCCTTCAGCTAGCGCCGCGCAACGGCGACCCCACCATTCGCCCCCGCGATGCGCATATGGCGCTGTGGGAAGCAGGCTTCTACGTGCGCTACGGCGGCGACACCCTGCAGTTCGGCCCTCCCTTTGGCACTACGGAAGCCGAGCTTGAGCGTTTGTTCGATGCCGTTGCGACCACCCTGAATTCATTGGCGTAACCCTGGCCAACCCTGTTTTGGAGTTTCATGATGAGTGTTGTTTCCCACCTGATTAACGGTGAGCTAGTGGAAAGCCAGCGCACGCTGGACGTCACCAATCCTTCTACAGGAAAAGTGATTCGCCACGTGGCGGATGCCAGCGCGGCGGATGTGGAGCGTGCCATTGCCGCAGCTCAAGCCGCTTTTCCTGCCTGGCGCGATACGCCGCCCGCCAAGCGCGCCCAGGTGATGTACCGCTTTAAGCAGTTGCTGGAAGAGCACGCGGACCGCCTCGTGCAACTGGTCAGCGAAGAGCATGGCAAAACGGTCGAAGACGCCATGGGCGAGCTGAAGCGCGGCATTGAGAACGTCGAGTACGCCTGTGGCGTGCCGGAACTGTTAAAAGGCGAGTACTCCCACAACGTGGGGCCGGGCATTGATGCGTGGTCTAACTTCCAGCCGCTGGGCGTGGTCGCGGGTATTACCCCGTTTAACTTCCCCGCCATGGTGCCGCTGTGGATGTACCCGATGGCGATTGCCTGCGGTAACACCTTCATTCTTAAGCCTTCCGAAAAAGACCCATCAGCGGCCATGGCCGTGGCCGAACTGCTGCAAGAAGCGGGGCTGCCCAAAGGCGTGATGAACGTGATTCACGGCGGTCGCGAAGCGGTGGAAACACTCTTGGATGCCAAAGCCGTGAAAGCCATTTCGTTTGTGGGTTCCACACCCGTGGCGGAAGCGATCTATTCCCGCGGCTCGGCGGCGGGCAAGCGCGTTCAGGCCCTGGGTGGGGCGAAGAACCACGCGGTGATTCTGCCGGATGCCGACCTGGAAAACGCCGCCAACACGCTGATGGGCGCTGCCTACGGCAGCTGCGGCGAGCGTTGTATGGCGATCTCGGTAGCGGTGTGCGTGGGTGATGAAACGGCAGATCGCTTAGTTGAAACCCTGTTGCCTAAAATTGCCGAACTCAAGGTGGGCCCGGGCACCGATAAAGGCCTGGATATGGGGCCATTGGTGACGGCCGAGCATCGCGATAAAGTGCTTGGGTTTATTGAAGATGGCGTGGGCTCAGGGGCTAAGCTGGTAGCAGATGGCCGTGGCCTGACCGTGGCTGGCCATGAAGAGGGCTACTTTGTAGGCGGCTGCCTGTTTGATCACGTGACTGCGGAGATGCGGATTTACCAGGAAGAGATCTTTGGGCCGGTACTCTGCGTGGTACGGGTCGGCAGCCTGGATGATGCCATGCAGCTGATTAACGACCACGAATACGGCAACGGCACCTGCCTGTTCACCCGCGATGGCGAGGCCGCTCGCCGCTTCACCGACGGTATCGAAGTGGGCATGGTGGGGGTGAACGTACCGCTGCCCGTGCCGGTGGCTTATCACAGTTTTGGTGGTTGGAAACGCTCGCTGTTTGGCGACCTGCACGCTTACGGCCCTGACTCTGTGCGCTTCTACACCCGCCGCAAAGCGGTCTCCCAACGCTGGCCCTCCGTGAGTGAAGCCACCCGGGCGGAGTTCTCGTTTCCCACTAACCAGCGTTGACGCCGTGGTCTAACTGCGCCATCTTCTTTGCACCACCGCCAAGCGGTGGTGCATTTTTTGGTGCGTATTATTAGCGGTCAGGGTCGCAAGGGACGAGCAGCGTGGCGAGAACACAGGACGAAATTCGGCAAACGAACGTAAAGAAGATTCTTCAAGCGGCGGAGCAGCTGTTTGCCAAGAAAGGCTACGCCGGTGCATCCATGGGGGAAATTGCCCAACTGGCTGATATTCCCAAATCTAACGTGCACTACTACTTCTCTACCAAAAAAGCGCTCTATCAGGAGGTTCTGCTGGCGTTGCTGGAAATCTGGAAGCAGGATGCACTCTGTTTTGAGCTATACGATGACCCTCGCGTGGTGCTCACCAGCTATATCCGTGCCAAGATGAACCATTCCCGCTATCGCGCTCACGGCTCGAAAATTTGGGCCGCAGAGGTGATGCAGGGCGCCCCCATTTTGAAAGAGCGGCTACGCGATAATCTTTACGAATGGGCCAAGTTAAAAGAGACGAAAATCCGTGAATGGGTAGAGTCCGGCCAAATCAATCCCGTGGAACCCTCTTATCTGCTTTATATGATTTGGGCCTCCACCCAGCACTACGCCGACTTCGATTACCAAATCTATCTGCTTAACGATGACCAGCCGTTAGACGACCTGCAGTTCGAAAAAGCCGTCCAGTCCGTGACCACGGTGATTTTACGGGGCATTGGGCTGACGGCGTGAGCAGTACTCAACGACTGAGTTGCACAGACGTATCAAACTTATGCCGTTTTCGCGACAGTAACGTGCGGAACTTGCGCAGGTTGTCGTCGGCATAAAGCACGCTGTCGCAAAAGCGGTCGTACTCATCTAAATCAGCGACTGCCACGATCAACACAAAGTCACACTCGCCCGTTACTTGATAGCACTGCTTCACTTCAGGGGCGTTGACCGCTGATGTTAAGAACTGCTGGTAGAGTAACTTGTTATCCCGCTCCATAGTGACTTCCACCACCATGTGTAGGCGCTGGCCTAAGGCATCAGGGTTGAGTAGCGCCACTTCACGCTCAATGACTCCAGCATCGCGTAATCGATTAACCCGCTTTAAACAGGCAGAGGGGGAAAGCCCTATTTCATCCGCTAACGCTTGATTGGTCAGGCTGGAATCGCGTTGAAGCTGGTCAAGAATTCTTCGATCAATAGCGTCCATGAAATAAGATTCTCTTTCTATGTTAATAAAGAACGAATAGTGATTGTAGGCACCGTATTGGAAAGAAGATTCTGCGTCATCTCCATTATCATAACGTTTGTTAAAACGATGGCAATGGAGGGCTTGATGCGGATCACAATTCACTATTTATTGGCGGTGGTAAGTCGTGTACTGCAAGACGCGCTGCGCGTGTATGTGACATTACTCAAAATCCTGATACCTGCTTTGCTCATCGTCAAAGGATTAGAACGACTCGGTATGATCGAGTGGCTGGGGGCGGTATTAGCTCCTTTAATGAGCACACTCGGTTTGCCTGAACAAATGGGTGTTGTGTGGGCGGCGGCGCTCTTCACCAATTTGTACACCGCCATTGCGGTGTTTTTCCAAGTCGTCGGTGAAACGCCTTTGAGTGTTGAGCAGGTAACGGTACTAGGGGCATTGATGCTGGTAGGGCATTCGCTTCCCGTTGAGGGAGCGGTAGCCAAGCGCGCTGGCGTACCTTGGTGGGGGACGCTGGTTCTGCGTGTCGGCGGGGCTTTACTGCTGGCTTGGCTTTTACACTGCTTCTATTCGTATTTTGGTTTGTTGCAAGCTCCCGTTGAATGGGTCTGGCAGCCAAGTTTTTCATCAGCACCAACGCTCAGCAGTTGGGCATTGGCACAGTTGGAAACGTTAGCGCTTATTTTTGTGATTATTTTAGCGCTGATTGTGCTCTTAAAACTTTTAAAAAGGCTGGGTCTAGAGCGTTGGATTCATCTTGGCTTGCTACCGTTGCTCAAGCTATTAGGCATTGGCCGTTCGGCAGCGAATGTGACGGTCATTGGTTTTACGCTGGGACTAAGCTATGGCGCAGGGCTGCTGATTCGTGACGTGCAAAACGGGGTGCTTAGCAAGCGCGACAGCACGCTAGCGCTGTGTTTTCTCGGCCTCTGCCATAGCGTTATAGAAGATACGCTGCTGATCTTAATGCTTGGAGCCGATATAACGGGCATCTTATGGGCACGGCTCCTCTTTGCGGTTATTGTCACCGCGATAATTGCCCGTTGGCCCAAAGCTACGGTGAAGAATAAATCACCTCATCATCGACCCAGGTGATTAAATTCACCCCTACCCACGATGATTGCCTTACCGCCCACATTGACATAGCCAGACTTAATCTCACCATTGGCGGCGGTGTAGATAACGCTGGGTCGCCCCATTTCAACTCCTTGATGAATCTTGCAGTGTAGGGGATCTGGTTTGAGTGACGCTAAATAGCCGGTTAAAGCTGCTGCAGCGCTGCCAGTGGCGGGGTCTTCGCAAATACTGGCGTGCATGCAGAACATACGGCTCCGTACAATTGTTTCTTCGTTGTGTTGCTGTTCCACCACATAAAGGTATATCTGCTCAGTGCCGCTGCGCGTAACAGCATCCGCCCATACTGCACCGGCGATTTGTATCTGCTCAAGAGCTGCTAGGTCGGCTAGCTCAATAAGATGAAAGGGCAGCCCGAAAGAGGCAATGATGGGATCGCCAATGACTTGGTGAATGTCCAGCCCCAGAAGCTCAACGGCAGTAAGGCGATCAATCGTGCTGCTCGTGATCATGACGGGTTGGGCGGTCTTAAACGCTGCTCCCTCTTTTTCATAATTAACCGCTAATTCGCCGACAGGTGGCTGTAGCACAATGCCTTGCTCGCGGTTGACGAGGCTTAACTCTGCCAGTAGATGCGCGGTACCCACGGTGGGGTGGCCAGCAAACGGCAGCTCAGTCGTCGGTGTGAAAATCCGCATAAGGTAGTGATTAGCCGTTGTCGCCGCGCCTAAAAATACCGTTTCAGCCAAGTTAAGCTCATTGGCAATTGCCTGCATGGTGCTGGTTTCAAGCCCATCGGTATTTAAAAAAACCGCCAACTGATTGCCCGAAAAAGGCTTATCGGTAAACACATCCAATAGGTAATACTCAGCAGTGTTCATATGGACCTCTTTTGAATGACGAGTGCTGCCAGAACGGTTTACACCCCTCTTTTAGCGCCTGAGCGCGGGTAATACCGATATCTTCCAACAGTCGGTCATCGAGGGTTAATAACTGACGGCGGCTGCGACGGCGCTGATGGAATTGACGTAATTGGCAGCGAAACTGGGTGAGGCTGAAGCGTGGCATGGCGGCTCTCCTTGGTGGCGGTGTGCTCATCCAGATTACGCAGCCGTGCTTAAGCAATACAGATATAGACTTTTCTATTTTAAAGATACAGATGGCCTGTGTTATACCTCTGTATGCGTGCTAGTGAAGTGATCTGTATTGTTTGGGAGCTTTTCTTTAAAACTGTATTGTAGGCCGTTTTGAAGATCGTCTTTAAGCAACAGGAGGTAGGGGGATGACGCGCTACGAGGAAGTTGCTGGCATTTTGCGCGAGCGAATTGAGCACGGTATTTACCGCGTGGGCGACCGTTTGCCTTCTATTCGAGCGGTATGTCAGGAGCTTGACGTCAGTATCTCGACCGCTCAGGAAGCCTACCGGCAACTGATGGATGTGTCGCTGATTGAATCGCGACCTAAATCGGGCTACTTCGTACTTCCAAGCAGAGTGCCTTCGGTGCTGCCTTCTGTCTCTCGACCTGCTCAGTGCCCACTGGATGTATCCCAATGGGATCAGGTATTAGAGCTGGTCGCTACACAGCGTGACGATAGTCGGCTTCTGCTGGGGCGCGGTGTGCCGAACTTGGCTTACGAGACGCTTAAGCCGCTGTCGAAAATACTGGCGGGGCTGCATCGCAACAATGATTTGAACGGTTTTAACTACGACAAACTGAGTGGCAGCCCTGAACTACGTCAACAGGTAGCACGGCTGGCCATTGCCTCCGGCTGTTTGCTGCACCCGGATGACATCATCATTACCACTGGCTGTCAGGAAGCGCTATCGATTGCGCTGCGTACCCTGACTCAGCCCGGCGACGTGGTCGCCGTGGACTCGCCTAGCTTTTACGGCACGATGCAAATCCTAAAAGCCAATGGCCTAAAGGCGTTAGAAATCCCTACTGATCCGCAAACAGGTATCAGTTTGGAAGCATTGGAAATGGCGCTGGAACAGTGGCCAATCCGCGCCATTCAGGTCACCCCAACCTATAACAATCCGCTGGGCTACACCATGAGCGAGGCGCGGAAACAGGCGCTATTTAAACTCGCTCAACGCTTCGACGTGGCTATTATTGAAGACGATATTTATGGGGATTTGGCGTACACCCAACCTAGGCCGCTGACGATTAAATCCTTCGATGACGATGGGCGTGTGTTGTTGTGTAGCGGCTTTTCCAAAACGGTGTGGCCAGGGCTGAGGGTGGGCTGGCTGGCACCGGGGTGTTACCGAGACAAGGCGCTGCATATGAAGTATGTCTCTACCGGTGCCTCGGCCACATTGCCACAGCTGGCGGTGGCAGAATTCGTTGCCAAAGGGCACTACGAGCGCCACCTTCGCTATGCCACTCGTCAGTATCAGCGCCAACGGGACATTATGATCAGCTGGGTGCAGCGCTATTTCCCTAAAGGCTCGGGCATCAGCTATCCGCAAGGCAGTTTTTTGTTATGGGTAGAGTTACCTGCCGCAGTGGACTGTGTTCATCTAAATGAACGCTTGGCTCAGCGCGCTATCCATGTGGCTCCTGGCTCACTATTTTCAGCCTCGGGAAAGTTTCGCCAGTGTTTGCGGTTGAACTATGCCTTTACGCTAACCCCTACCATTGAAGATGCCGTGCGCACCGTGGGAGAACTCGCCATCGAGATGGTAGAAGAAGCTCAGCAGCATGAGGGGGCGCTGAAGTGAGCATTGTTGTTTGCTATAGCTGAATCAAAACGCCTCTTGAGCGGTACGCCATACGCACATACCAATGAAGTAAACGGATGCAATCCCCCAGCCCCATAGTGCCCAGGCGGCATGCTCGGGGCTGGAAAGTACTAACGACGTTGTACAAGCGCACCATACTAGCGTGACGGCAATATTGAACGGCATGAACTGGCGTACCCGAAACGGATGGAGGAACTTCATCTTCGTCACGGTGAGAATCGCTAGAAAGGCGATAGCGGCAAAGGTGATGAACGGTGGTAAATCGAGGATATAGAAATAGGCGGCGGCGATATTCCAGGCAGCGGGAAAGCCAACGAAGTAATTATCCTGGCTTTTCATATTCGTGTTGCAGAAGCAAAACATGGATGACAGCAGAATGATGAACACTGCCAATAGCCCAAAATTAGCCGGTAATTCAATGAAGTAATAGATGAAAAGGGCAGGAATGAAGGCCCACGTCAGATAGTCGATGACCATATCTAGCGTGGAACCATCGAAATGAGGCAGTAAGGTTTTCACGTCATACTTGCGCGCTAAGGTGCCATCGACACCATCGATCATCATCGCTGCGCCTAGCCAGAGTAGGCAGGCAACGGGGTTATTATCGACCAGCGCGAGAAGCGCCATGGTACCGAGCAGTACGCCACTGGCCGTCAATATGTGTACGCTCCATGCCTTACATATCGAAGCGCGGGATTCTGTGTGCGAAGAGAGCGATTGAACCACGTTGACCCCATTGGGAACGTGTTGTCCCCGTGCTGTTCGGTGTATTGATAAGTGTGTAAAAATCATACCCTACTACAAGAAGACACCCAGCGAATACGCAGGCGAGTCATCTGGCGCGCTCGTTTGCCAGTGATCCAAGAAGTATAGTGCCTTGCGCCTTTGTTGTTACACGGGCCTCTGAAATTGTTGCCGCGCTTGTTCCACCTGCTCCCGAGAGATGCATGTTAGCGAGTGATCATTGAGCAGCCCCATGGCCTGCATAAAGGCAAACGCGGTAGTTGGGCCAACGAATTTCCAGCCGCGCTTTTTTAGCTCTTTGGAAAGTGCGATGGATTCAGGCGAGGTGGTTTGCGTCTGAGGCGCGGTCAATGGATCTGGCACTGGCTCGAAACGCCAGAAGAAGGCGGCTAGTGAGCCTTCCTGTACGACCATTTCCTGTGCCCGCTGGGCGTTATTAATCACTGCTTCGATTTTGCCACGATGGCGAATAATGCCTGCATCTTGCAGTAAGCGTTGCACATGTCCTTCGCTAAAGCGGGCAACCTGATGAAAGTCAAAGTGATGAAACGCGGCGCGGAAGTTCTCGCGTTTGTTGAGAATGGTGCGCCAGCTTAAGCCCGATTGAAAACTCTCCAGACAAAGTTTCTCAAATAGCCGTTGGTCATCAGCTACCGGAAAGCTCCACTCGTTGTCGTGGTAAGGCAGAAATTCCGCTGCGCCGCCGCACCACTGGCAGCGTGGAAGACCACCGGGGCCAATAAAGTCGGGCATAGTAACGCCTCAAATTGTGTTAAACACACTGTATTCCATTGGCAATACGTTGTTTACTGAATGTTTGGAATGCCCGTGTTGGAAAGTAGCCCGCCCATTACGTAATACGTTCAGGAGGTGGCCTTATGGCCACGATTCGCGCAGCGACCATTGACGATCTTGAAGTGTTAACCGAACTGCTGGATGGCTATCGGCAGTTTTATCAACAGCCAAGTGATATTCAAGCAGCACGTAACTTTTTGCGCCAGCGCTTTGGGCAGGTGGACTCCCGAATTTTGGTGAGTGAAGGCGTTGATGGCGCAATAACAGGCTTCGTCCAGCTCTACCCTGGCGTCTCCACAGTGGGTTTAAATTCACGCTGGACGCTAAACGATCTCTTTGTGCTGCTAGAGTGCCGTGAGAAAGGAACGGGCCGAGCGCTGATGGAAGCCGCCACCCAGCTGGCCCGTGAACATGGCGTCGCGCGTTTGGTATTGATGACGCAGGTCGAAAATGAGCGCGCCCAGCGCTTATATGAATCGCTGGGCTGGCAGCGCAATACGGCGTTTTACGGCTATTTGCTCGATATTGAGTAAAACACGTGAGCTAGACAGCTATTTCTCCTGAACCCGTAGCACTTAGGGCGTGCTCTCCACTAGCAATCCCCGCATTAACGTTTCGACCATACCCTCGTACTCGTCTGCCAATGAAAATTGCTGCGGGTCTTGTAGCCAGTCAAAACAAATGCCGATTAAGAAGCCATGAAAGTGAAGTCGGGCACTGGCAGGGCTAAGTCCCCGGCGTAGCTGGCCATTCAGCTTCGCCTGCTCGAACAGCTGCTCTACTCGCGCTTTCGAATGCTCTGACAGCTGAGTAATCATACTCATGCGGGGATGTTCATCGTCTAATTTTTCGCAGCGGTGTAGCACAATGGTCGCGGCACGTTGTAGGGGTACGTTATAGCAGATAGCGCTGAGCGCGCTTAGGGCTATCCCTTGTAAGCACTGGGCGGGAGCGTGGCCTAAACGGAGCACCGCCTCATCGACAATTTCATCGAGCGGCACGCGAACGCGTTCTAGCAGAGCATCGAATACCGCCGCTTTATCCTCAAAATGCCAGTAAATCGCACCGCGGGTAACGCCAGCCGCTGTGGCAATGTGGGCCAAGGTGGTGCGCGACACGCCTTGAGCGAGAAACTGGGTTTCTGCAGCATCAAGAATGGACTCGCGGGTGCGTTCAGCCTCAGCTTTGCGGCGTGACATAGCAGCTCCTAAGAAAAATGACCATATTTGACATGACTGAATGGCAAAGTCGCCACGAGGCGATTAGTATACATTTTAACTGACATTCATGAATGTCAGTGAAATTCTCATGACTGCGTATTGATAACACCGCCGAGGAGTCCGCTGTGCGTAACCCTTTGATTCGATTGCTTCCAGTAGTGCTGGCCTTGCTGCTGACAGCAGGTGATGCTGAAAGCCAGAATGAACCTCCTCCTCGGCCGGTGAAGCTGATCACACTGGAAGCATCGAGTGCTTCACTACAGCGCCAATTCCCTGCGCGGGTTGAAGCCACCACGCGTAGCAACCTATCGTTTCGCATGGCAGGCGAGCTGTTAGAACTTAACGTGAGCCCAGGCCAGCGGGTAACAGAAGGCACCTTAATCGCGCGTATTGATGATCGGGCGATGCGTAGTGAATTAGATAGCGCCCGTTCGCGGTTAGATTTGGCGCAGGCAACTCACGAACGCATGCGTTATACCCTCGAGCGTGGGGCAATCAGCCAGGCGCGGTTTGATGAATCAGAAGCGGAGCTGCGTGCTGCTCGGGCGACCTTTGAGCAGGCTGAAGAGCAGCTGGAAAATACCCAACTGCGCGCCCCTTATGATGGTGTCATTGCCCAGGTGCCGGTCGATAACCGGCAGATTGTTCAGGTGCAGGAGACCGTGGCGGTGATTCAGCAGCCAGGGCAGCTTGATGTGATCTTCCATCTACCCCAGCAGATCGTTCAGCAAATACCGCGCAATGATGAGGTGACACCGTTTGAAACGGCAATGGCCTTTGAGGTGCGGTTTGGCAACAGCGAAAAACCTTACCTTGCGCAACTCGCGTCTTATACCACCCAGGCCAGTGCCCAGAGCCTTGCTTATGAAGTAACACTTCGGCTACCGCAGCCAGACGATATCACGCTGCTCGATGGCATGAGTGCCACCGTGCGACTTGATTTAGGCCAGCTTTTACCCGCGTCTGAGGGCGCTGTCTGGCATTTGCCTCCCGAGGCGGTTAGCTACCGTGGTGACAGCCCAGAGCAAGCGGTGGTGTGGCGTTTTCAGGCACCTGATCGTTTAGAAGCGGTGCCCGTCGAGGTGGGGCGCTTAACGTCTAGGGGATTAGAAGTAAGCGGCGAGTTAGACGCTGATGATCGTGTCGTCGCAGCGGGCGCTCATCGCGTCAGTGCTGATATGCGGGTAACGCCATGGGAAAAGGAACAGGGGCTATAAGATGGTTGACTACTTCTTACGCCATCGGGCTGCTAGTTACTTAATGACTGTGGTGCTGCTAGTGGGTGGGTCGCTCGCTTTCACCGGCATGGGGCAGCTTGAGTTCCCTGAATTTACCATCCGCAATGCGCTGGTCACCACCCAGTACCCCGGTGCTACGCCAGAAGAGGTGGAGCAGGAAGTCACCTCGACGCTGGAAGAAGCTATTCAAGAAATGCCCGCGATTAAGCGCATCAGCTCGGTAAGTTCTGATGGGTTTTCTCAGATCACCATCGAGCTGCAAAGCACGGTGCAAAACGATGAGCTTCAACAGCTGTGGGATTCATTACGCCGCAAAGTAGGCGATGCTCAAGCGGCCCTGCCGCCAGGAGCGAGCCAGTCACGGGTTAACGACGATTTTGGCGATGTCTTCGGTCTGATGATTAACCTGACCGGTGACGGCTATGCCATGCCCGACTTAAAAGGCCATGCCGAGTTTCTTAAGCGTGAGCTTGCACTGGTAGATGGCGTTGAAAAGGTATCGCTGGCGGGGGTAAGAGAAGAGCGCATTTTTATAGAAGTGGACCGAGAACAGCTGCGTGCGCTGAACATCCCGTTAAGTTCACTTCAGCAACTGCTGGATACGCAAAATGCCGTAGCGGACTCGGGGCACTTGAAACAGGGAGGTCGGCGTTTCCGAATAACGCCGTCGGGTAGTTCCGCCAATATTGATGATTTGCGTGCGCTAATCGTCAGTGAAGGTAATGGCGAGCTGGTCAGGCTGAGCGATATTGCGGAGATTTCCCGTGGCTTAACCGAGCAACCCCAGCAGCTTTACCGCGATATGGGGCGGCCGGCTATTTCCCTGGGCATCTCGTTTGAAAGCGGCGTTAACGTGGTCGAAGTAGGTGCCCGCCTTGATCAACGGCTAGAGGAGCTAGAAGCGCGCACACCGTTAGGCATGGAGCTCAACGTGGTCTATGACCAGCCGAGCGTGGTGGATGAGGCGGTATCCGGCTTCCTCGTTAGCCTGATTCAGGCGGTGGCCATTGTGATCGTAGTGCTCATGCTGTTTATGGGCTGGCGCAGCGGCCTGCTGATGGGCTTTATTCTGCTGATTACGATTATTGGCACCTTTATGCTGATGCGCATCCACGGCTTGCAGCTGGAGAAAATCTCGCTGGGGGCGCTGATTATCGCGCTGGGCATGCTGGTCGATAACGCCATTGTGGTCACTGAAGGCATGCTGGTGGGCCTGAAACGTGGCCAAAGCATACGAGAATCGGCACATCAGGTGGTTCGGCAAAACGCATGGCCGCTACTGGCCGCGACGCTGATTGCGGTGGCTGCCTTTGCACCGATTGGGCTATCGCCGGATACCACCGGTGAATTTATCGGCTCGCTGTTCTATGTGTTGCTCTATTCGCTGCTGCTGAGCTGGCTGACGGCCCTGACGCTCACGCCGTTCTATTTCAAACTGCTGTTTCGCAATGTGGCTCCAAGCAGCACAGATGAAGATCCTTACAAAGGTGCGGTGTATCGCCTGTTTAGCCGTGTGATTGTGGCCGGTATTCGGCTGCGTTGGCTAACGCTTGGCCTGGTGATGGCCATACTGGCGGGCGCCGTGTTTGGCTTTGGGTCAGTCAAGAATGCCTTTTTCCCGGCCTCGAATACGCCCATTTTCTTTGTCGATTATCGCACGCCGGAAGGCACCGATATTCTGGAAACCCAGCGGCGGGTGGCAGAGTTAGAAGAGTTGGTGATGGACATGGAGGGTGTTCACCACCTCACCACGGTTGTCGGCGGTGGTGCCCAGCGCTTTACCTTGACCTATGCGCCGGAAGACCGCTTTGCCAGCTACTCACAGCTAATTGTCGAGACCCATGACAAAGCGACGCAGCAAGCGCGCATGGCGGATGTCGAAGCCGTGCTGGAGCGCGATCACAGCGATATCGACTATAAAATTGCCCCGCTGGAAGTGGGGCCCGCGCCAAAAGCCAAGATTGAAGCCAGGCTGTACGGCAGCGACCCAGCCGTATTACGCCAGCTCGGTGAGCAAGTTGAAGCCCTGTTTAGCGATACGTCCAATATGGTCAGCGTGCGCACCAACTGGCGCAATCGTGTACAGGCTGTGGTGCCTATTTTCGCCGAAGACACCGCACGACGGCTGGGCGTTACGCGTGAGAATTTGGCGGCGACGCTGGCGCTGAGTACCAGTGGTAGCCAAGTGGGCCTCTACCGTGACGGCAGCGACCTGATTCCGATTGTTGCCAGAGCGATACCGGAGCAGCGCAACGATATCGACAACCTAGGATCGTTGAATGTATGGAGCGCTGAACAGGGGCGTTACATTACGGCGGATCAAGTGATGCGCGATGTAACGACCCAGGTCGCTGACCCGCTGATAATGCGCCGCGACCGCGAGCGTATGCTGGCGGTATATGGCGAGCCTGACCCGCTCAGCGGGGTGACGGCAGCAAGCGTATTGGCCCAAGTGCGGCCTCAGGTAGAGGCGCTGGAATTACCACCCGGTTACCGGCTGGAGTGGGGCGGTGAGTTTGAGACCGCCGGTGAGGCTCAGAGCGGCCTGTTTTCGTCGCTGCCGCTTGGCTTGGTGATGATGTTTATTATTACGGTGGTGCTGTTTAACAACTTCCGTCAGCCGCTGGCGATCTGGTTTTTGGTACCGCTGACTATCGTCGGGGTCGTTGCGGCTCTTCTCGTAACGGGAATGCCTTTCTCGTTTATGGCGCTGCTGGGTACGTTGAGCTTGATCGGGATGGTGATTAAGAATGCCATCGTTCTGGTAGAAGAGATCAATGTGCAGCTGCCGCTGCACAAAGATCGCTATCACGCCGTGGTGCGCGCTGCCATTAGCCGTGTTCGGCCCGTATCCATGGCCGCCCTGACGACCATGCTAGGGCTGATTCCACTGATCAGTGATGCCTTCTTTGCCAGCATGGCGGTCGCGCTGATTGGTGGGCTTGGGGTGGCCACGCTGCTCACCCTTATCGTGCTGCCGGTGATTTACTGCGTGCTTTATCAGATCAAGATTCATGAGGAGTAAGGCAGTCTTTGCCGATCATAAGTGACACTATCTGAATGCATAATGACAGCCGCCCTCACTAAAGAGGGCGGTGTCATATCGAGCATTGGATGGGGGAGAACGGTTTACGAGGCGACGCGGAAGGGGTTGCGTGGGTCGTTGTCCCAGGCGAGGAACGGTTTGCCGGTCTCTTGCGGCACCATGGTGATGCAGTTTTCTACCGGGCAGGTGATCTGGCAGAGGTTACAGCCAACGCACTCCTCTTCAATGACCTCATAGCGGCGGGCGCCGTCCTGCTCGGTAAGCTTGGCAATCGACTGATGGGAGGTATCTTCGCAGGCGATATAGCAGCGGCCACACTCAATACACAAATCCTGATCGATGTGGGCAATGGTCTTGAAGTTAATATCCAGGTGTTTCCAATCGGTAGTTTGCGGCACCGCCTTGCGGGAAAACGCCTCGATGGAGTCGTAGCCCTTTTCCGCCATCCAGCGGGAGAGGCCGTCTTTCATCTCCTCCACGATACGGAAGCCGTTGAGCATAGCGGCAGTGCACACCTGTACGCTGCCGGAGCCGAGGGCGATAAACTCCGCGGCATCGCGCCAGGTGGAGATGCCGCCAATGCCGGAAATGGGCAGCGTTGGGGTGGCTGGGTCGCGGGCGATTTCCGCCACCATATTCATCGCAATGGGCTTAACGGCGCTGCCGCAGTAGCCGCCGTGGGTGCTCTGGTGCCCCACGGTGGGTTTAGCGACCATGTTGTCCAAGTCAATGCTGGTGATGGAGTTGATAGTGTTGATCAGCGAGACTGCATCCGCGCCGCCACGCAGCGCCGCCTGTGCACCCACACGAATATCGGTGATGTTGGGGGTGAGTTTCACAATTACCGGCTTGGAGTAGTGCTTTTTGCACCAGTAGGTGACTTTTTCGATCAGATCGGGGTTTTGGCCGACCGCCGCGCCCATACCGCGCTCTGGCATGCCGTGGGGGCAGCCTAGGTTGAGCTCGATGCCGTCCGCGCCGGTGGCTTCCACCAGCGGTAAGATATACGCCCAGGCTTCTTCGTTGCAGGGCACCATGATGGAGACGATCAGCGCGCGGTCAGGCCAATCCTTTTTCACTTGGGTGATCTCTTGAAGATTGATCTCCAGTGAGCGGTCGGTAATCAGCTCGATATTATTAAAACCAATAACTTCACGGTTTTTGCCGTAGTGGGCCGAGTAACGGGAAGAGACGTTCACCGCTGGTGGCTCTTCGCCGAGGGTTTTCCAGACCACGCCGCCCCAGCCCGCTTCATAGGCGCGCACCACGTTATAGGCTTTATCGGTAGGGGGAGCCGAGGCCAACCAGAAGGGGTTGGGGGCTTTGATGCCGGCAAAATTCACCGAAAGATCAATGCCATTAACCACGCTGTCGCCGCTGTTTTTCTTGCCGGGTGGGGTAAGCGGTAAGGTGCTCATGCGGCCTCCTGCTTGGCGGTAAGCGCTTGATGAATGGCGTGGGCCGCCAGTTTGCCGTGCTGCACGGCCTGTACGGTCAGGTCTTGGCCGGGTTTAACGCAGTCGCCCCCGGCGTAAACGTTAGGCATGGAGGTTTGGAACATCTCATTAACGTGAATGCGCTCGCCGTCGCGGGCTAACTCGGCGGCGGTGGCATCATGCAGGCTAGCCGCGTCAAAGCCTTGGCCAATGGCTTTGAAGATCGCATCAGCGGCAATCTCAAACGTCTCGCCTGTGGGGGCTAAGCGCCCCGCTTGTTCAGAGGTATTGGCAAAGCGCATACCGGCTACTTGCCCTTGCTCATTCAGCAGAATTTCGTCGGGCTGTGCCCAGGTGACCATGCGCACGCCGTTGGCCTTGGCGATCTCCTGTTCGTGGTCGGTGGCGGACATCGCCTCGACACCACGGCGGTAAACGAGCGTTACTTCACTGGCGCCTAAGCGGGCCATTTGGGTCGCCATATCAATGGCGGTATTACCGGCGCCGATCACAATACAGCGCTTAGCGACCGCAAGAGTGCCCAAATCATCGGCTTGGCGCAGGGTTTTGATGTAATCCACCGCAGGCATCAGGCCAGGGGCGTTTTCCCCGGTGAGCCCTAACGCTCGGCTGGCACCTAGACCCAGGCCTAGAAAGACACTGTCGTACTGCTGGTGCAGGGTGTCGAGGGTTAGGTTATCGCCCAGGCGCTGGCCGTACTGGATGTCGATGCCACCGATTTCGAGCAAAAACTCGACTTCCTTACGGGCGAAGTCGTCGGTCATTTTGTAACGGGCAATGCCGTATTCGTTGAGACCACCGGGCTTTTGCTCGGCTTCAAATATCGTCACTTGGTGGCCCAGCATTGCCAAGCGGTGAGCACAAGAAAGGCCAGCGGGGCCCGCGCCTACCACGGCGATATGTCGGCCGCTGTTAGCCGCCCGCTTAAACGGGTGGCCCTCAAACTGCATGTTGTCGGTGGCGTGGCGCTGTAATAAACCGATGAGCACCGGCTGGCACTCGGCATCATGGTTACGCACGCAGCTGCGTTCGCAGAGGATTTCGGTGGGGCATACCCGGGCGCAGCTGCCGCCAAGAATGTTGGCTTCCAGAATGGTTTCAGCCGCGCCGTTGACGTTGCTTTCGCTGATTTGGCGGATAAAGCTTGGAATATCGATTTCCGACGGGCATGCCTCGATGCAGGGCGCGTCATAGCAGTAGAGGCAGCGCTGGCTTTCAATGATCGCTTGGCGCGGCGTTAGCGGCGGGTGCAGATCGCTGAAATTATGCGCCAACGTATCTGGGTCGTAGGTGCCGACCTCTTTTGCGTTAGGCAGGTGATCAAGTGAGTGGGTCACGGTCGTTTCTCCATTGTTCTGTTTTGCAGTGAGGGCGAGTTAGCGCGTTACCGCAACGGGTGCGTTTAGCTCGGCGCGTTTGGCGAGCAGCTCGAATACGCCAGGGTAGGCGGGGCGCTCTAAGTAGCGGCCTGCCCCCCGCTCGGCGTGTAGCTCGCCGTCCCGCCATGTCCATTTGCCTTGGCTGATGGTGTGGCGAGCAATGCCGCGCACGGTTTTGCCCTCGAAAATGTTGAAATCGACGTTTTGATGGTGAGTTTTGGCGGAGATAGTGCGGGTGCCGTTGGGGTCCCATACCACGATATCGGCATCGGCGCCCACTTGGATGGCACCTTTACGAGGATAAAGATTGAAAATTTTGGCGGTATTGGTGGAGGTCACGGCGACAAACTCCTGAGGCGAGAGTTTGCCGCTGTTAACGCCTTCATCCCATAGCACTGCAAGGCGATCTTCTACCCCGGCAGTGCCGTTAGGAATCTTGGTAAAGTCATCTTTGCCTGCGGCTTTTTGATCTTCACAGAAGCAGCAGTGGTCGGTGGCGGTGGTTTGCAAGTTGCCAGATTGCAGGCCGTGCCATAGCGCTTCCTGGTGGCCTTTAGGCCGGAAAGGCGGACTCATCACGTGGGCGGCGGCGGTGGCCCAGTCCGGGTGTTGATAAACGCTATCGTCGATCACCAGATGGCCCGCTAAGCACTCGCCAAATACCGGATGGCCCTGTTGACGGGCGTAGGCGATTTCATCCACCGCATCTTTGGTAGAAACGTGTACCAGATAAACCGGTGCGCCCAGTGTGGACGCAATACGAATCGCCCGGCTGGCGGCTTCACCTTCTACCTGGGGCGGGCGAGAAAGCGGGTGGGCTTCCGGCCCGGTGATGCCCTGGGCCAGCAGCTTCTGCTGCATGTGGTAGACCAGCTCGCCGTTTTCCGCGTGTACCGTAGGCACGGCCCCCAATTCCAGGCAGCGTGAAAAGCTCTCTACCAGGATGTCATCGGTGGCCATAATCGCGCCCTTGTAGGCCATAAAGTGCTTGAAGCTGTTGACCCCGTGCTCGCGCACCAGCGTGCCCATCTCTTCTTTAACGCTCTCATCCCACCAGGTGATGGCGACGTGGAAAGCGAAGTCGGTAGCGGCTTTTTCCGCCCAGCCTTGCCAGGTTTCAAACGCTTCCAGCAGCGACTGTCCGGGGCTTGGGATCACGAAGTCGATAATGGTGGTGGTGCCGCCCGCCATCGCAGCGGCGGTGCCGGTGTAGAAATCCTCGCTGGCGACGGCGCCCATAAACGGCATCTGCATATGGGTGTGGGGGTCGATGCCGCCGGGCATAACCAGCTGGTCGCTGGCATCGACGATCTCGCAGCCTTCAGGGATGTCTAGGTCGGTGCCAATGGCGTGGATTTTGCCGTCAACACATAGCACATCGGCGCGGTAGGTATCAGCGTGAGTGACGACGGTGCCACCTTTGATCAATAGGCTCATGGTGTGCTCCTGAGTAGCGTGGCTAAGAGGGCTTATTCGCCGTCGGTGAGACGGGTGTAGGTCTCGGGGCGGCGGTCGCGGAAGAACTGCCAGTTGTTGCGTACTTCCCGCACCATGTCTAAGTCGATCTCATGCACCAGCAGCTCGTCTTCCGTCTCGCTTGCCTGGGCTTCGATTTTGCCGCGTGGGTTAACGATGTAGCTGGAGCCGTAAAAATCACCGATATTCCACGGTGCCTCGGTACCCACACGGTTGATCGCGGCGATAAAACAGCCGTTGGCGGCAGCCGAGGCGGGCTGTTCAAGTTCCCATAGGTATTGGGAAAGCCCGGCCACGGTGGCGGAAGGGTTAAAAATGACCTCAGCACCGTTAAGCGCCAGTGCCCGCCAGCCTTCTGGGAAGTGGCGGTCGTAGCAGATGTACACGCCAATCTTGCCGTAGGCGGTATCGAAGACTGGCCAGTTGGATTGGCCGGGTTTGAAGAAGAATTTCTCCCAGAACCCCGCCACTTGGGGGATATGGGTTTTGTGATATTTGCCTAAGTAACTGCCATCAGCGTCGAACACAGCCGCCGTGTTGTAGTAAACCCCGGTGTCGGTCTCTTCATAGATGGGCACGATGATCACCATGCGGTGCTTGGCCGCGAGCTTCTGCATCATCTGGCAAGTGGGGCCTTCTGGCACCCGCTCGGCAGCGGAATACCATTTTTCATCCTGGCTAGGGCAAAAATAGGGTTGGTTAAATACTTCCTGAAAACAGAGTACCTGAACACCTTGCTCGGCGGCCTGCTCAACCATTGGCAGGTGCGCTTCGTTCATGGCGTCGCGAATGGCGGCTGGTTCTAAATCAGTGGTGGTTTTTAGGCCCATTTGAATTAAGCCAATCTTCATTTTCTGCATGTTACAGCCCTCTCTTCTCATACGCGCCAACCGCATGCGGGCGCATGTCGGTTCGTTACCGGTCTAGTGAAGGAGTGGATAATTAACTCCTCCGATACGATGGCTGCGTGGCGTGCATTGCCGCCGCCCTTTGCTTTTCTATAGAGCGTAAGAGGCAGCGATTATTGTTGTTTTGTAAAGTTGTCATGTTTGACAGCTTTTTGAACATAGACTGTTATGCAGTGTTGTTTCAAGAAGTTTTTGAAATTTATTTAACTCTTTGATTTGTTAAATTTTTTATGGCGTTTATGGATGTTTTTACTAAATTGGTGAACGCCTGCACAGTAATGGTGTTTTAATTAAATTTATATTAAACAGTGCTTTATATGTTGTTTTTAGAATTTTTTGAAATTTTAAAGCATTTTTTTGGTGCGAATTTTTATGAAAGAACTACGCTAATTAGTGGTTTTTAAAACCATAAGGCGAATAATAACAATCACGCTAACAGTGTCTGTATGCCTGCCGGGTAAGTCAGCTTCTTGATCAACAAGTTAATGGCCTTGTGATTGATTTAGGCACGCTTATTGCTACACATATAGCGATACCGTGAATGCAACGGGCGACAGCACTGCTGAGGAGAACACTATGACTGAACGAACCTCCCAAATGGTGGATAGAGAGGGGTTAATTGAACTCGATGTAGGAAAGGACGTTCGTGATAGCCCGCGCTTTAATGAGGATATTGCACCCACAAAGGCGGCTGAGCGAACCTGGAGCAAATGGAATATTGGCGCGCTGTGGGTAGGCATGTCGATCTGTGTACCGACCTATACGCTGGGGGGTGTACTCACCGCCTATTTTGGCTTAAGCGTAGGGGAGGCGCTATTTGCCATTCTCTTGGCCAATATCATCGTGTTGATTCCTCTTACCTTAAACGCCTTCCCTGGCACGAAATTTGGCATTCCCTTTCCCGTCGTACTGCGCTCATCGTTTGGTATTTTAGGCTCTAACGTGCCGTGTTTAGTTCGAGCGTTGGTAGGCTGTGGCTGGTTTGGTATCCAAACCATGTTTGGCGGTCTAGCTATTCACCTGTTGCTCTCCGCGTTGATTCCTGCCTGGGCAGCCTTAGGGGGCGTTGGTGAAGTCATCGGCTTTTTTGTCTTTGGGGCGATGAATCTGTATGTGGTGATTCGTGGCGCTGAGTCAATCAAATGGCTGGAAACGCTTGCGGCGCCGTTGCTGTTGGCCGTCGGTATTGGGCTTATGATGTGGGCATGGCCGCATATGTCGATGACAGAGCTGCTGGCTCAGCCGCCATCGCGCCCTGAAGGCGCGTCGGTTTATGGTTACTTCTTTGCTGGCTTAACCGCCATGGTGGGGTTTTGGGCCACGTTGTCGCTGAATATTCCCGACTTCAGCCGTTTCGCGAAAAGCCAAAAAGACCAAATTGTAGGGCAAGTGATGGGCTTGCCGCTGACCATGTTCTTTTTTGCCTCCTTGGGTGTTGTGCTCACCGCTGCGTCTGAGACGCTAGTGGGTCAAACCGTTGCTGACCCCGTGCGCCTGATCGGCTATATCGACAGCCCTTTCTGGGTGGTGTTAGCCATGCTATTTATCATCATCGCGACGATTTCCACGAATACGGCCTCGAATATTGTTTCACCGACGAATGATTTTCAGAACATAGCGCCTAAATTTATCAATCAGACGCGCGGTGTGCTGATGACCGGGGCAGTCGGTGTGCTGTTGATGGGCTATGACCTGTTGCAAAAAGCCGGGGTGATTACCCAGGGGGTGTCGTTGGAGCAAATGTACTCTAACTGGCTGCTGGGCTATTCCAGTCTTCTGGGGCCGATAGCGGGTATTATGGCAGTTGATTACTTTCTGATTAAAAAGCAGCGTCTGGACGTGCCAAGCTTGTACATGGATAACCATGCTTATCCTGCGGTGAATATGGCAGGGTTTATCGCTTTCGGGGTGCCGGTGGCGCTGACGCTGTTGTCGCTGTTAACGGGCACCATGAACTGGTTCTATGACTACGGGTGGTTCACGGGTTCGGCGCTGGGTGCCATTGTTTATTACATTGCAAGCCAAGCATTAGCCAGCTCACCTCAAGTTGGGCCTGAGCCATTGGCCGCGAATGAAGCAGTTAAGCAACCGTGATGCTTAATTAACGCTTTACCAGCAAAGACAACGCCCAGCCTTTGGTTGGGCGTTGTCGGTTTTACTCAGGGTGTTTGAGAAAACTCAAAAAAGCATCGACAACCCGGTTAGGGCGACGGTCATGGCGGGTGATCAACACAAAAGGAGTACGGTAATACTGCGTGGTGGCGCGGAGTGCTCGCATCTTTCCCACTGCCACCCATTGGGCGGCAACGTGTTCCGGCAAAAAGCCGATAAAGCGCCCGGTGAGAATCAAAAACGCAGCGCCCTCACGATCAGACGCTGACGCCTGTGGATTTAGCGTATCGTGTGCTTTCCGTGCATCGCTTGGTAGTGGGTAGCGGGGAGTAATGGCGGGCGCATGGGCAATCTGTGCCGCGCTTATAGCGTCATCAGGTTGTGCATAAAGCGCATGATCGGCTGAGCAGTAGAGATAGGAAGGTTCATCGTAAAGCAGGCGCGTTTCCAAGCTGGTTGGTAGGTTGACGGCGGGGACTACGCCTACCTGTAAGTGACCGTCCATCACCCCGCGGATGACAGCATCGGAGGGCTCCATGTGAATATTGACCGTGACGCTGTGGTGGGGAGCAGTTAGCTCGGCCAATGCGTGCGTCACGTGCATGTCGGGCAGGGTCACTAAGTTATCGGTAATGCCAATATTCAGCTCGCCCTTAATGCTGTGGTGAAGGGCGTTCACGTCGCTCTTAAATGTTTCAAGCGCCGTCAGCAGTGTCAGGCCCGCCTGATAAATCTCTTTTCCCTCTTCGGTTAAACTAAATCCACCGCGCCCGCGCTGGCAAAGTGAAAAGCCCAGCCTGCCCTCTAAATCATTCATATGTTGGCTAATGGCCGAGCGGCTAATACCTAAGGCGGTTTCTGCGGCGGTGAAGCCCCCGCACTCTACAACCGTTTTAAAGATACGTACTAAACGTATTTCGTAGTCGCTCATTTGACCTAGGGTGGGCATGTGGTGGTTCCATCCTTAAATGTCGGGGGCTCCCAAACAAAAATAGTGCGCTAATAACGCGATTACGTTGTAAATCAATTTTATATCCAATCTAATTGTCGATAACACTGACACTTTCACGCCGTAGCATACGCCACCGTCTTGGCACGTAATAAGACGTTTGTTTGCTTTAAAGCATAACGATAAGGATTTAGGGGCACCATGCCGCAGAGTCGTTTGCCATCGTCACCCTCTTTGCTTTCCAGGAATTCTCCTGCATATCGACGTCAGCCCTAGGCCTGACGCCGAAAGCCAGCTATGGGCTATCGGAAATGGCCAGCCAGGTCTGCACCGGTATTCCCACTGCACCGGGTGTCGTCGGCAGGCCGCTAGTCAGAGTAGTCGACAGTGAAATACAGGTGCGCGGCGAGACACTATTCTGTGGCTATTTGAGTAACGGCGTGATTGACCCAGCACTGAACGACGAAGGCTGGTCTGGCCGCCAGGGGTAGGCTTTAAACCCTCCCGCAAGCAGTTTGCTGAACGAGCGTGAGTGCGCCGTTTAGCAACGTTGGCTTATTACCATCGCCTGTTTCTCTCAGCATTGCCGCTGGGTATTGACCGTTCAGCTAAGTGTTTTGGCCTAGCGGTGTGTTAATCATTTCTGGGTAGACAGGCAATTAATGCGTAACCTAGCGCTTTTTAATGCATCACCTGTGATAAAAACTGATATAAATCATTAAAATGCTACGCTGTTATTGAGTAAATTTATGTATCGATGAGTTTGGTATATCCTTTCTGGTTATTTTTTCACTGTATAAGGTGTCCTGATGAGATGCCTGGATAAGGCCCCTGCGTGATGTCGCTCCCCCCCTCTGAAATAAACGAGAATACTCTGAAAACGACGATTACCTACCGCCGTCAGCGAAGAAACTTGGTCGCGTTATATCTGCTCGCGCTTTTCGTCGTGATGGTGCTATTTGGTTGGCTGCTTAACGAGCAGTATGAGAAAGAAATTGAGTCTGCTGAGTCGCGCATTAGCGCACGGGCTAACGTGGTGACCGAGTGGGCAAAGGGGGTGTTTGCACAAAGTGGCCAAGCGTTGTTTGGGCTGGCGGAGCTGCTTGAGTTGCAGGGCATGCCTGACGGCGAGGGTAATGACAATAATCCCCAGGCGTTTCAGCGCTTGTTAGAAAACCTCACCCTGTATATTCCTATGGTGGACAAGATCGCTGTGCTAGACCCTGAAGGCCGCGTGCTGGCAAGCGGTAGCGGTCAATGGCGCACGCCGGCTGATACCAGCGACACATCGTTATTCGAGGCGCTTAAACAAGCCGGGCAAGAAGAGCTGATTACCCCGCTTTACTGGTCTGAAAACGATCAGCGCTACTACCTTTACCACGGCCGGCGGTTAGAGACGCCGACGGGCGAGTTTGCCGGTGCGGTTATTTCTAGCATTGTGCCTGACGTATTTTCCGACTCGCTGGAGCAGATGAGAGTCTATGACGGTGAGCGCATTACGCTGGTCGACCCTGATTTAAAGCTAATCGCTAGGCACCCGGTGCCAAGTGAGCCGTTATCAATCGGCAGTAAAATTGACAATGTTGACACCGCCGAGTGGGCGGCAAACGACGCGCCGCCTTGGTCAATCAGTGTTCGTTCCAACATTGATGGCCGCAAGCAGCTGCTGCGCATACAAAAGGTTGGGGAGTCTCCCATGCTGGCCGTGGTAGACGTTGATCTTCACGAACTGCTGGCAAGCTGGCGGCAGCGAGCGTTGGTCTTAACCTTGGTGATGGTGGTCATCGCCCTGTTAGGCGCTTGGGGCGTGCGCCACCACTTAAGCCGAATTGCATTGGCGTATCAATTGCAGCGACGTATTGAAGAGCGTGAGCAGGCGCGCGCCGAGGCGCAGATTGCCGCCGCCGCTTTCCAAACGCATTTAGGTATTCTGATTGCCGACCCAGAGGGCACGATTCTCAAGGTTAACGAAACCTTCAGCCGGATTACCGGCTATGACGAAGACGAAATCATCGGTAACAACCCGCGTATGTTTAGCTCGGGGCTACAAAGCGCAGAATTTTACCGCCGTTTGTGGAAACAAGTGCTCACTACTGGCAATTGGGAAGGCGAGATATGGAACCAGCGCAAGAATGGCGAGCTGTTTCCTGAATGGCTGTCTATCAGTGCTGTGCGTAATACCGAGGGCGTACTCACTAACTACGTGGCCACCATGAGCGATATCCGCGAGCGAAAAGCCGCTGAGCAAGAGATTCACCAGCTGGCATTTTACGACCCGTTAACGGGGTTGGCGAACCGCCGGCTGTTTATGGATCGTATGGAAAATGCGCTTAAAGAGATTCATCGCCATCAGCGCTGCGGTGCCCTGCTGTTTGTTGATATCGACAACTTCAAGCAAATCAATGACACCCTTGGCCACTACATGGGCGACCAGCTGCTGAAGGGGGTTGCGCGGCGCATCGGGCGAATGTTGCGCGATACCGATACGTTAGCCCGCTTAGGTAGCGATGAGTTTGCGGTATTAATCGAGAGTATTGATAGCAGCGTTGGGCAAGCGACGCAGCTTGCCAAAAAAATCGCCGATAAGTTGCTGTCAGCATTTGCTGAACCCATCGCGCTGGCAGAGGAAAGCGTCACGATCACCAGCAGTATCGGTATTACGATCATGGTGAGCGATAAGCACAATGCTGATGATTATCTGCAGCAAGTGGATATGGCGCTCTTTCAAGCTAAGAGTAATGGCCGTAATAGCGTGTGCTTTTTTGATCCTTCCATGCAGGCCGAGCTGTTGGCTCATGTCAAACTAGAGACAGACTTGCGCCTGGCTCAGGCCTATCATCAGTGGCTGCTTTATTATCAGCCGCAGGTGGATCACCAGGGCACCATCACCGGGGTAGAAGCACTGCTGCGCTGGCAGCACCCAGAGCGCGGCATGGTATCGCCCGGCGAGTTTATTCCGCTGTTGGAAAGCACCGGGCTCATTAACGATGTGGGCGAATGGGTGTTGGAAAACGCCTGCTATCAATTAGCGCGCTGGGCGCAGCACCCTCGGCTTCGCGAGTTGACGGTATCGGTCAATATTAGCCCGCTGCAGTTTCATGATGACGCGTTTATATCCCGCGTAGAAGGCGTTTTCTCGCGCACTCGGGCACCGCTCCACCGCTTAAAACTGGAAGTAACGGAATCGCTATTTGTGGAAGCGCGAGACGATGCTCGCGATAAAATGCTTGCCCTAAAAGCCAAAGGCGTGCGCTTCTCGCTGGATGATTTTGGCACGGGGTATTCGTCGCTGGCGTATCTGGCGCAACTGCCGTTGGATCAATTAAAAATCGATCAATCGTTTGTTCAACAAGTGCTGGAAAGCCAGGCCAACGCGGCGATTGTAGAGAGTACGATTGCCATGGCAGAGAGCCTTAACCTGGAAGTCATTGCCGAAGGGGTAGAAACCAAAGCCCAGCAGGCGTGGCTGCTTTCCCACAACTGCCGAGCTTATCAAGGCTACCTGTTTGGGCGGCCTTTGGAAGTTAAAGAGTTTGAGGAGCTGCTCCTAGCCAGCGAGCACGTGTAAGCCACACGTGTAAGCCAGTTAGCCCGCTGAGATCATACAGGCATCGAGTGCTAGGCAGGGGGTGGCCAGCGTATCGGGAAGGATCACTTCCAAGCGAGAGTCTTGCCGCCATGCGCTGCTTTCGATGCTCAGCGCACCATCGGCGCGGTTAAGGCGTTTCCAGCCGCTGTCGGTATGGAATACGCCTTTAATGCGCGCTTCACGGGGCAGCTCACCCACATACGCCGCGAGGCGATCCAAATCGAAGCAATCGCTTGGGTGCCAGCGCAACCCTGTGCTGGTGTAGCCCAGCGCCGTGCCGGTTTCACGCTGTGGTTTGCCGGGCGGGGGCGGAAAATCAAAAAACGACCCTTCTAAGCTGGGCGCGACTGCTAAGCTGGGTGCCGCCAGCTGCTGGTGGTGGGCAGGCACGCTTATATCGTTTGCTTCGGCGTTTCCGCTTTGGGTTAACAGGGTTATCGGCAGTTTGCCTTGCGGGGCTTCCTGCACCCATTTACGCGGCGGCCAGCGCTGCGCCACAAAGGTATGGGCAGCGTTGAGCTGTTCGGGCGTGCTGTGGTCAAGCATGGTGATCGCCACGGCATCGGCCATGTCGAGCTGGTCGCGGAAGGTATCGTGCTGCAGAGCGCGGGCGTCATCCAGGCGGCGGGGGTCGAGAGTGGCAATAATATCGCGCACATCGACCACGTCACGAAAAGCCTCGCCGCGCAGCAGATCAAGCAGGCCGGCGGGGTGGCCAAGGCCTGAGGGTTCGATAATCACCCGGTCGGGTTTGCTGCGCGCCAGTAAATTAACCAGCGCCGCTTGCAGCACAAAGGCCAGCTGGCAGCACAGGCAGCCACCGGGCAGGCCCTTAATGACCACGTCATCGCGGGCATCAAACATGGCCTGGTCGATACCGATTTGACCAAACTCATTCACCAGAATGGCCCACTTTTCATCCACAGGCTTCTGCTCAATCAGGCTGTGGATAAGCGTGGTTTTGCCGCTGCCTAAAAAGCCGGTGATGATATGCACCGGTACTTTTGGTTTTGGTGCTGATATTGATGTTGATGTTGATGCTACCAACTGTTCAGATGCTGCCAACGATTAGCCCCCCGTCATGTTCATAAAGCGCACTACCTGCACATCGCCATCGGTGGTGAAATGGTGGCGTTCCGGCTTCAGCGGCAGGGCGTTGATAATCGCCTCTTTCAGCGCCTGCATATTGCCGGGGTGGCGGCGCAGCACGGCACGAAGGTCCACCGAGTGTTCGTTGCCTAAACACAGCAACAAACGGCCTTCTACGGTCACGCGCACGCGGTTGCAGGTGTCGCAGAAATTGTGGCTATGGGGCGAGATAAACCCCACGCGGCTGTCGCTATCGGCCATTTTGAAATAGCGCGAAGGCCCGGGCGTGGTTTCAGTCGTGGGAATCAGCGGGTAACGGGATTCAATTAGCGCCTGTACGTCATCGCTTGAGTAAAAAGTTTCTGCCCGTGAGTGGTCAGACACATCGCCCAGCGGCATCTCTTCGATAAAGCTGATATCGAGACCTTCACGGCGGGCAAAGGTGACCAGATCGATCACTTCATCGTCGTTGCGCCCTTTTAAGATCACCGCGTTGAGCTTGATGCGCTTAAAGCCCGCTTCCTGGGCGGCGTGAATGCCGTCGATGACCTTGGATAAATCACCGGTGCGGGTGAGCTGCTTGAAGCGTTCGGCATCCAGGGAATCAAGGCTGATATTGAGACGCCTTAAGCCGCCGGCATAAAGCTGCTTGGCGTACTTACGCAGGCTGGCACCGTTGGTGGTCATGGTGAAGTCGTTAAGGCCTGGCAGGGCACCAATTTCATCGACCAGTTGTTCTACGCCGCGGCGCACCAGCGGCTCGCCGCCGGTAAGGCGAATTTTTTCCACGCCAAGCTCAGTGAAGGCGCGCGCCACCATGGCGATCTCTTCCAGCGTGAGTACTTGGGCGCGGGGCAGAAAGGTCATTTCCTCGCTCATGCAGTACACGCAGCGGAAATCGCAGCGATCGGTTATCGAAATGCGCACGTAACTAATGCGTCGACCAAAGTCGTCAATCAGCTGCTGTGCAGATCGTTGCTGTGCGGATCGTTGCTCGGTCATAGCCATCCCGTTAGTGGTTGGATGCTGACTACCTCGCCTGGTTGGGCACCTGCCTGGTCATCGGCAAGCTCAATCAAACAGTTAGCAGCCACCATCGAGGTTAAAATGCCCGAACCCTGGGCGCCGGTGCTGCGCACGTGGAGCTGTCCCTTCGCATCAGTATGGTAAATGCCGCGAATAAAGTCAGTTCGCTTCAGGCGGCTTTTTAAGGTGTCATCGGTAATCGCACTGAGGCGGCGTGGCGGCAATATGGGGCTTTCGTGAAGCCGGTCGAGCAGCGCTGTCACAAACTGCAGAAAGGTTACCATGACCGCCACAGGATTACCGGGCAAGCCAACAAACGGTGTGCGTGTGTCACCCAGCCAGCCACAGGCCATTGGCCGGCCCGGGCGCAGCGCCACGCGCCAGAAAGCCAAGCGGCCTAACTGCTCCAGCGCATCGCGGGTAAAATCTGCCTGGCCAACGGAAACGCCGCCGCTGGTAATCACCAAGTCGTTCTGTTTGGCGGCCTGTCCAAGGGCTGTTCGGGTAGTAGCTAGGTCGTCTGGCAGAATGCCAAGATCAATAACCTCTGCACCATATTCGCTAAGCAGCCCCATCAGCGTAAAGCGATTAGCGTCGTAAATACCTGCTTGGGGCAGCGGCTCGCCGGGGGCAGTGACTTCATTGCCGGTAGAGAAAATCGCCACCTTCGGGCGCTGGTAGACGGCTACCTCGGCATACCCCAGTGATGCCAAAAGCCCCAGCGAGGCGGCATCGAGCCGCGTGCCTGCGGGAAGCGCCGTTGCACCGAGCGCAATATCCTCACCGGCCTGGCGCACGTTCTGGCCGTGTTTGAGGAGCTCAGGAGAGTCAATGGTCACATGCTCAGGCTGTTCATCTAATGGTTCGCGCAGCTGTTCACTCATCACCACGGTATCGGTGCCCGGCGGCAATGGCGCGCCGGTGGTGATACGCACGCAGTAACCGGCAGGTACTAATTCGCTGCGATACTGCCCGGCCAACACCTCACCGGCCAACGGCCAATGGGTTTGCTTGGCCCCAACGCCTTCGCGAGGCAAGGCCAGCGCGATGCCATCCATCGCGGCGTTGGTATTTTGCGGCACGTTAATCGGTGCCTGCACGGCGGCTGCCAAACGGCGGCCATGGGCTTGCGCCAGGGGGATATGTTCGCGACCCAGCGGGCGCTCAATCAGCGTGGCGAGTGCTTGGCGCGCCTCGTCTACGCTAAGCATCTGCTCGCCTAAATCAAAGCAGGAAAGTGTCATTGTGTCTCCTTGGAAGCGTCGATGAACACGCTTTCCAGGCGTTGCTTTTCTTCCTCGGTATTCAGGTTGGCGAAGGCATCGGGGCAGTCCGACATATCAACCTTGCACCAGCCGTGGCGCGCGTACCAGCGGTCGATTTTTCGCTCGCCCTCGGCCAGGGTGGCGGCCAGATCATCAGCCAGCGAGGTGCGCAGCAACGCTACCACGGGGTGCAGCCGTTCGCCGTCAAAGGCCACGGCGATGTCATGCTCGCCGTTCGCTGACGCAATGCCGGCCACCATGCGCGCTACTAAATCATTGGGTAGGGCGGGCGAGTCGCAGGGAACAACGAGTAGCCAGGGCGTTTTTGCCGCGCGTAGGCCGCTATAAATCCCCATCAGCGGGCCTTTAAAGCCGCCTTCGGCACCCTCCATAACGAGATCAGCAATCACCCGGTCAGCAAACAACCGGTAGGCGTCGGCATTGCGGTTGGCGTTAACCAGCAGCTCGGCTACTTGGCCTTCTAAGCGCTTCACTAAATGGGCAACCAGCGGCAAACCGGCGAAAGGCTCAAGCCCTTTGTCGCGACCGCCCATTCGGCGACCTTCACCGCCTGCGAGCACCATGCCGGTGAGTTCGTGAGTAGGGATCATGAGCGTGTCTCTTTTGATAAGTCTAACGCTTTCGATGAACGGGCTTGGGGCGGGCGCTTAGGTATCGCATCCAACGCTAAGCGGTTGTGGGCGTTGATCGCCTGGAAATGCCGCCCTTTGGCGCGGGCGATTAACATCACGCCAAAGCGTTCGGCCAGTTCAACGCCTTTTTGGGTAACGCCTGAACGCGATACCAGTACGCTGATGCCCATTTGCGCCACTTTGAGCACCATCTCGGAGGTCAGCCTTCCGGTGGTGTAAAAAATATCCGCATTGGCGCTGTCGGCCTGCTGCAGCCATTGACGCCCCGCCAGGGTATCCACCGCGTTATGCCGGCCTACATCTTCGACGAAGTCGAGCACCGCAGTTTGCTGGCACAGCGCGCAGCCGTGAACGGCACCCGCGCTGCGATAGGTCTCGTTGTAGGCGTTGAGGTTTTGCAGCAATTGATAAAGTGTGGATTGCGCGAGTGGCGTATCCGGCAATGCCTTCAGCGCGGTTTGATCAAGCAGTTTGCCAAACACCGTGCCCTGGCCGCAGCCGGTGGTGACCGTGCGGGTGCTTAAGCGCGTTTCTAGGCCTTCAGGCAGGTGGCGGGTCACCACGACCGCGGCTTCTACGTCCCAATCGACTTGCACAACGTCTAAATCAGCCGCGGCGTTCAGCAGCCCTTGATTACGCAGGTAGCCGACCACCAACGCTTCAGGGTCGTCGCCCAAGGTCATTAACGTGACAATTTCACGCTTGTTGAGGTACACCGTCAACGCTCTTTCAGCGGCGATCGCCTGCTGGCGTGCATCGCCATACTCGTCAACAATGCTGATCTCGGTGGTGGCCGGTAAGCGGGCTCGGCTTAACTGAAGGGCGGGCATCCGCAATCCTCGCTACTAAAATAAAATACCTGAGTAAAAAAGTCAGAGTTGACGATGATGGCGCTGGGGGGCTTACTTGTCTACCTGTTCAACGGATAGCCGTTCAACGACTATTTGTTAAAAGTCTCACGTTTGTGAAAAGTCTAACGTTTGTTAAAAGTCTAAGGTGTTTCGCTGAGGGGTTTAATGCGATGTCTGATAATTTACGTTCACTGAGCATTACTCTGGTCGCTGAACCGAAGCAGGTGAAACGCTTTACGCTGACCCAGTGGCGTATTGCCGAGCTTGCCCTGAGTGATCAAGGCTCTAACGTGCTTAACCTGCAGCTGTCGATGACCGAGCGCGCTGCCTACCGTTTCAACCTAACCTCCACCACGCCGCGGCTGTTTGTGCGGGCGGGCTTTACCGGGCAAACACCCACGCCGGATGCGATCACCGCCAGCCAAGATGTTGCCGCCGGGTGGATGGATGGCGAGCAGCAGGTGCTTGAAGCGCCGATGCCCATGGCCATTCAGGTGTGGATTGAGAGCTACCTTGCCCGCCACGGCGAAGCGCCGGTGGAAATGCGCAAGAAAAAACGCAAAGGGGCGGGGCGCGCCAAAGACACGCCGACCAAGCACACGCCCACTAAGGAGCAGCCGCAATGAGCCGCCTGGAGCGCTGGTCGCGACTAAAACGCAATGTTCCCCAAGAGCAGGATGCGCCGCCAGCGTCGCCGCCTGTTGAAGAGCCTGTTGATGAACTGGCAGCCGAGCACAGCGCGGCGGAGGCATTGCCAACGCCCGAGCAAGCAGCTGAACACGTATCCGAGCAAGCAACTGAGCAAACGCCGGAACCCGGAAGCCTCGACCACACCCTGCCAGACCCCGAAACGCTGGCAGCGGGCAGCGACTTCAGCGCTTTTATGCTGCCAGGCGTTAGCGGCGCGCTACGCCGTCGTGCCTTGAAGCGGCTGTGGGCTACCGGTAACTACAACGTGCGCGACGGCTTAGATGATTACGATGCCGACTACCACAAATTGTTGAAGCCCATGGCATCGGAGCTTGCCGGTAAACTGCGCCGCTGGACTCATGACGTTGAAGCTCATGACGTTGAAACCCAGGACGTTGAAACCCAAGACGTTGAAAAAGTAACAGAGACGGAAAAAGTAGAAGACGTTGAAGCAATAGAAAAAACGGAAGCAGGAAAAGCAGAAGCAAGCGAGGCCGCAGAAAAAACAGCAGCTCCAGAAAAAGAACACCAGTCAGCGCGCCAGAATGGCTCACTAGACGACCAGTCTGATTATGTTTCTAACACCGCTACGAAAACATGCTAGCATTGTTAATGCTATAAAAATCAACTTGTTAAATTTAGTTTGATATAGTTAGCTCCGCTGGCCCCGCTTGCGTTGATGGCAATGAGGTTGGCAAAAAGCCGTGAACGGCATAGGCTGAGGTTAGCCGCTATGAACGTTATGATGCTAATTGACTAAAACAGCAAAACGGCAATTAAAACGATTATCAATTAAAACGATTATTAAAAATAATAATAAAAATTACTCTCTGACCGTGAGAACGCATGAACCAACGAATCCAACTGGCGTCGATAGACGACCAGCGCAATGCCGAAGCTCGAGAGCGCGTGCGCCAACGTATCTCCTGGCCTGCTAACCTAACGCCCGCCAATGTGACCTACCACAGCCGTGGCCATGCGCTGTTGCTTGGCAGTGAGCGCGATACCCGGCAGGCAGCACGTGCCCTGCAAGGGCGTGGTTTGGCTTCATTAACACTGGTGTTTACTGCGCCCAATGCGGTGAATGCTGACGATGAGACCAACGATAGCGACTTGCTCGCGGCCACCGAGATGCTCACCACCCAAGCACTGACCCGTGCCCAAGCCGAAACGCTGCGCATTAAGGGGTATCTGGGTGCGTTTAGCGTTCAGCTTGACGATGGCGATGCCCCGCTGGATCTTGCCCGCGCACTGATTGAACGCGATAGCTTTGATCTGATTCTCGATCTTGCGGCGAACCCTCATACCCAGCGCTGGGAGCTAGCGCCCCCTGGCTACGTCGCCATGCAGTGGCAGAGCGATGAGCAGCGCAGCGAAACCCTCGGCCGTAGTGAAACCCTCGACCGCGTTGAAACCCTCGACAGCTTCGTAGGGCTAGTGGGCGAATTCGATAAGCCGCGCTATTTTCAAGTCAACAGCGACTTATGCGCCCATTCCACCAGCGGCAATATTGGCTGCACCCGCTGTTTGGATGTTTGCCCGGCGGATGCGATTACCAGCTTTCAGGGCCGCATTGAATCCCGCATTGAGATTGACCCTTACCTCTGCCAAGGCGTGGGTAGCTGCACCAGCGCCTGCCCCACCGGGGCGATTGAATTTCGCCTGCCGGAAACGCGCCGCCAGCAAGATACCCTTTCTGCTTGGCTGAGTGCCTATCGCGAAGCAGGCGGCCAAGCGCCGGTGCTGCGCTTTATTACCCACGATTCCCAAAACGCCGAGCGCGCTTTAGGCGCGGTGCCCGCAGGCCACGTGATTGATGCCCCGCTAGAAGAGCTAGGTGCTGCGGGTCACGACCAGTGGTTAACCGCCCTGGCCGCCGGTGCCGCCGAAGTGCGTATCCAGCTGCACCCCAATATGCCGGCTCGTTTGAGCACATTTTTGAACGACCAAGTGGCGCAAGCACACGCGCTGTTAGACGCCCTGGGCCATGATCGCGCCCGCGTGCAGCTGGTTGAGGTAGCGGATACCGCTTCCCGCGATGCGCTGCCCGCGCTAACGCCCTTAACGGATGAACCACTAAGCCTGCCCGAGCCGGAAAAGCGTGCGCGCTTGAACCGTGTGCTGGCGCGGCTAGCTGAATTAGGCAACCCCAGCGGTGAACGGGCTGCAATGCCAGCAGGCGCTGCTTACGGTGCCATTGCAGTCGATAGCGATGCCTGCACGCTGTGCCACGCCTGTGTCAGCAACTGCCCAACGCCGGCGTTAAAGTCAGGTGGCAACACGCCTGCGCTTAGCTTCCTTGAGGCAGACTGCGTGCAATGCGGCTTGTGCGAGCAAGCCTGCCCAGAAAATGCCATTACGCTGCTCCTCGGCTTCCTGGCTGATGGTGCCCGCGAAACGCGCCATATCTGCCACGAAGAGGCGGCCTTCGAGTGCATCAACTGCGGCAAGCCGTTTGCCACGGTGAGCACGGTAGCTACCATTAAACAAAAGCTTGCCAACCACCCCTACTTTGCCGGTGAGGCAATGATCCGCCTGGAAATGTGCGAAGACTGCCGGGTAAAAGATGTTTGGAAAACCATGATTCGCGATCCCGACGCGCAACTGAAGGTATAAGCCGATGACGGATGCACTGCCCACGCTTAAAGAAGCGGATGCGCTACGCGCCGATATCTACCAGCTGCTTGCCACGCTGTTGCGCCAAGCGCCGGATGCAGAGCTGCTCAATTGGTTAGCTGAGCTAGCCATTGAGCAAGACGGCAGCCGCCTAGCAGAATGCTGGCAGGCGTTGGCGGCCGCCGCCGCTGATGCTGAACACGGGCGGCTGCAGAGTGCTCACTTTCGCCATTTGGTCGGCGTGATTCAAGGCGAGGTGGTGCCTTATGCCTCTTGGTACCGCAACGGCGAATTAATGGAGGCCGCGCTGGTCGCGCTGCGCCAGGACTTGCGCGTTCTTGGCTTTGAGCGCAGTGAGCATACCCGTGACCCCGAAGACCACCTTGCTGCGCTGTGTGAAGTGATGGCAATGCTCATTGAATCCGCAAGCCAAGAGCAAGCCTATTTCTTCAGCCAGCATTTAGCCCCCTGGGCGGCCAGCTGTTTTGCCGACCTGGGGCAAGTAGACACCGCTTTCTATGCAGCGCTGGGGCAGTTGGGTGGCGCTTTTATGGAGAGTGAACAGGCTCGCTTAAGCATTGATGCGGGCCAAACGCCAGTGCGTATTGTCGAGCTTTAATGAAGGCTCAATAAAAAATCAGTAAAAAGTAAAACAGTATAAGAAACGGCATAAAAGACCCTGCATAAAAGCATGCTAGAGGAGGATCTCATGCACAAATCACATAATCCTGAGCGCCGCCGGTTTATGAAAACCGTAGGGCTGGGAACCGCCGCTGCTGGCGCCGTGGCAGCAGTAGGCCATGTCACCCTGGCTCAGGCGGATACCCCCCCGGTAAAAGACGAAAAACAAACGGTTAACTACCGTGAGACTGACCACATCCGTGCTTATTACGCCTCATTGCGTGATTGACGGCGGAATGCCAGGAGATTTGCCATGCGTTTAACTCGCAAAACAGACACCCCTAAGGCCTCTGGGCTGGGTATTTCCCGCCGCCAGTTCCTCAAGCGCACCGGTGCAGCGACAGGCGGTGTAGCCGCGGTTGGGTTTATGGGCGCTCCGATGATGCAGCGTTCAGAAGCCGCTAATAAAACCCCCGTGCTGGATTCGCCGGTAGAAACCAAGCGCACTATTTGCTCTCACTGTTCAGTGGGTTGCGGCGTTTACGCGGAAGTTCAAGAGGGCATTTGGACCAAGCAAGAACCGGCGTTTGACCACCCCATTAACCGTGGCGCGCACTGCGCGAAAGGTGCCTCGCTGCGCCAGCACGGCCACTCCACGCGGCGTCTCAAATACCCGATGAAGCTGGTGGCGGGCGAATGGGAGCGCATGAGCTGGGACGACGCCATCAACGAAATTGGCGACAAACTGCTAGAACTGCGCGAAGAACACGGCCCAGACAGCGTTTACTGGCTGGGTTCTGCTAAGTTCAGCAACGAGCAGGCGTATTTAATGCGCAAGCTTGCGTCGCTGTGGGGCACCAACAACACCGACCACCAAGCGCGTATTTGTCACTCCACCACGGTTGCCGGCGTGGCCAATACCTGGGGTTATGGAGCGATGACCAACTCGCTCAATGACATGCAGAACAGCAAGGCGATTCTGTTCATCGGCTCTAACCCCAGTGAAGCCCACCCGGTAGCGATGCAGCACATCTTGATCGCTAAAGAGCGCAACAACTGCGACATCATCGTCGCTGACCCGCGCTTTACCCGCACGGCCGCTAAAGCCAACAAGTATGTGCGTATTCGTCCTGGTTCAGACGTGGCCTATATTTGGGGCTTGCTATGGCACATCTTTGAAAACGGCTGGGAAGACAGTGAGTACATCAGCCAGCGCGTTTACGGCATGGATGAAGTGCGCGCCGAAGTCGCCAACTTCCCGCCTAGCGTCGTAGAAGACATCACCGGCGTATCTGAAGCTGAGATGTTCGATGTTGCCAAGCGCCTCTCCGACAACCGCCCAGGTTGCGTGGTGTGGTGCATGGGTGGCACCCAGCACACCACCGGCAACAACAATACCCGCGCTTACTGCATCCTTGAGCTGGCGCTGGGTAATATCGGTAAATCCGGTGGCGGCGCTAACATTCTGCGCGGCCACGATAACGTACAGGGTGCCACCGACCTGGGGCTGGGTTCTGATTCGCTGCCGGGTTACTACGGCCTGGCGGAAGGTGCCTGGCAGCACTGGGCGCAGGTCTGGGATCTGGATTACGAGTGGATCAAAGGCCGCTTTGACGATACCGAGTACGCCGATGGCAAGCCCATGTATACCAGCGGCATTACCGTTTCCCGCTGGGTCGATGGCGTGCTCGAAGACGACGAGAATATCTCCCAGCGTACCGCGCTGAAAGCGATGTTCTACTGGGGTCACGCGGTTAACTCCCAGACCCGCGGCGTCGAAATGCAAAAAGCCATGCAGAAGCTTGAGATGATGGTCATCGTTGACCCTTATCCAACGGTTGCCTCTGTTATGCACGACCGCAGCGACGGCGTTTATCTGCTGCCAGCGGCGACCCAGTTTGAAACCACCGGCAGTGTTACCGCGACAAACCGCTCGATTCAGTGGCGCGACCGCGTGATTGAGCCGCTGTTTGAGTCCAAGCCCGACCACGAAATCATGTACCTGTTTGCTCGTAAGCTGGGCTTCGGTAATGAGCTGGTGAAAAACTACCAGATGAACGGCGACGAGCCGCTGATCGACGATATTCTGCGCGAAATCAACAGCGGAATGTGGACAGTAGGCTACACCGGACAAAGCCCCGAACGTCTCAAAGAGCACCAGCAAAACTGGCACACGTTCAGCTTCCAGAACCTGCGTGCTGAAGGTGGCCCGGCAGATGGCGACTATTACGGCTTGCCGTGGCCTTGCTGGGGCACCCCGGAGTTTAAGCACCCCGGTTCGCCCAACCTTTACGACGTCAGCGTGCCGGTAATGGAAGGCGGCATGGGCTTCCGCGCCCGTTTCGGGATTGAGCGTGACGGTGTCAATCTTCTGGCGGAAGATTCTGCGCCGGTAGGCGGCGACATCGACGACGGCTACCCCGAGTTCAATGATCAGCTGCTGAAAGATTTGGGCTGGTGGGACGACCTTACCGCCGAAGAAAAGCAGGCGGCGGAAGGCAAAAACTGGAAAACCGACCTTTCCGGCGGCATCCAGCGGGTGACGATTGAGCATGGCTGCGCGCCCTACGGCAACGCCAAGGCTCGCGCCGTGGTCTGGACTTTCCCTGATCAGGTGCCGAAACACCGCGAGCCACTTTACACCACGCGCCGTGACTTGGTTGAACGCTTCCCCACCTGGGACGATTTCGACTCCATCATGCGCTTACCAACGCTGTACAAAACCATCCAAGACCGCGACAACAGCGCCGACTACCCGATCATTCTCACCTCAGGCCGTTTGGTTGAGTACGAAGGCGGCGGTGAAGAAACGCGCTCTATGTCGTGGCTTGCCGAGCTGCAGCAGGAGATGTTTGTCGAGATTAACCCGGCCAATGCCAACGATCTGAGCATCAAAGATGGCGACGATGTCTGGGTTGAAGGGGCTGAAGGAGGGCGTGTGAAAGTCAAAGCCCTGGTGACGCCTCGTGTCGACCGTAACGTGGCGTTTATGCCGTTCCACTTTGGCGGCATGTTCCAGGGCGAAAGCCTGCGTGACCGTTACCCGGATGGGTCTGACCCCTACGTTATCGGTGAAGCGGCCAACACCGCCACCACGTATGGCTACGACCCGGTGACACTGATGCAAGAGACCAAGTGCACCATCTGCCGCATTGAGCGCGCCTGAGTTTAGAGAGACGTCGCGACCGACCTGACAGCACGACGGTGCGGGAGCCATCCCGCACCGGCATGAGGAGAACACCATGGCTCAAATGAAATTTATGTGTGACGCCGAACGCTGCATTGAATGCAACGGCTGCGTCACCGCCTGTAAAAACGCCAACGATGTTGAGTGGGGCATCCAGCGCCGCCGCGTTGTCACGCTCAACGACGGCGAAGCGAATGAAATGTCTATTTCCGTCGCTTGTATGCACTGTGACGATGCGCCCTGCATGGCGGTGTGTCCCACCGACTGCTTCTACAAAACCGATGACGGCATTGTTCTACACGACAAAGACCTGTGCATTGGCTGCGGCTATTGCCTCTACGCCTGCCCGTTTGGCGCTCCGCAGTTTCCCCAGCAGGATGCCTTTGGCGAGCGCGGCAAGATGGATAAATGCACCTTCTGCGCCGGCGGCCCTGCCGAAAGCAAAGAAGAGGAGTACCAGAAGTACGGCTCCAACCGTATTGCCGAAGGCAAGCTGCCGCTGTGTGCCGAAATGTGTTCCACCAAAGCGTTGCTGGCGGGTGATGCCCAAGACGTAGCCGACATCTTCCGCCAGCGCGTTGTTCATCGCGGGCACAAAGATGGTGGTTGGTCCAATAACCCTCAGGCCAGTGCCGACAACCTAGCCTATGATGCTGCCCATAAAGGGTGAGGAGGCGTGTCATGAACCTGTTGACAGTACAGGCACCCGGTAGGGTGCCGCACTCAGGCAGAGGGCTCGCCCTGGGCATTTGGCGTTTTATGTTAGTAGCGCTGGTGCTGGTGCTTAGCCTCGGCTTCACCCACGTGGCGGTGGCTCAGGCTGACCCTGACCGCGAAATGACCACCGCAGCGCCCGGCATTACCGCCGACCAGTGGCGTCAGGTGCGCAGCGGCGAGACGGGGCCTAACTACCGTGATTCACGTGCTGACAGTAACTACAACTTGATTAATTCAAGCGGTGAAACCTGGCGGCAGATCCGTAACCGCTGGGTATCGCCGTTTGGCTTAATTGCTGTATTCGGCATGGTGGCTATTATCACCCTGTTCTACCTGATTATCGGCCGCAAGAAATTAGGGGAGCCGCGCACCGGTCGCAAGCTGTTCCGTTGGTCGCTATTGATCCGCTCCTTGCACTGGACAGTAGCGACGCTGTTTATCACCCTTGCTCTGACCGGTCTCAACCTGCTGTTTGGTAAGTTTGTCTTCCGCGGCTTGTTTGGTGATGCGGTGTGGGGCTGGATGATCTCGGCTTCCAAAGTGCTGCATAACTATTTGGGGCCGATCTTTGGCGTTCTGCTGGTGATACTGCTGATCAGTTTGATCAAAGACAATATTCCCAAAAAGCACGACCTGCAGTGGTTCAAAAAGGGGGGCGGGCTAGTGGGCAAAGGCCACCCCGATGCAGGTTTTGCTAACGGCGGCGAAAAAGCCTGGTACTGGCTGTTGGCCACCGCAGGCATTGTGGTTATTGCCAGCGGCTTTGTACTCGACTTCCCCAACTACGGCCAAAGCCGCGACACCATGCAATGGGCCAATATTATCCATGCGGTAGGTGCGCTTGGGTTAACCGCCGTGGCGCTGGGCCATATCTATATTGGTACGGTGGGAACCGAAGGTTCGCTTGAGGCCATGACCACCGGCTACGTGGATGAAACCTGGGCCAAAGAGCACCACAACCTGTGGTACGAAGAAGTCAAAGACCAGGCGATCAGCGAAGAAGAGCTGGCAGCGCGTAAAGCGGGTGGCAGCGGTGAGCCCTCGGCGGCGAAGCCCAGTTGATTAATACGTGCGTTAATTGATACGTGCGACCCCCTTTTGACACCGCCCTCGGGCGGTGTCTTTTGTTATGCTTTCCCAAACCCGTTTTTAAAGAGGAATCAACATGGCAACATTTGACGAGCTGGATGCCACCACCCGTACCGAGCTTGAAGCGGCGGCGTTTCGCCGGCTGCTGAAGCATCTGGACGACAACAAAGACGTGCAAAATATCGACCTGATGATCCTGGCCGATTTTTGCCGCAACTGCCTCTCAAAGTGGCTGGTAACGGCGGCCGAGCAGCAGGGCACACCGCTTGAGATGGAGGCCGCCCGCGAGTATGTCTACGGTATGCCCTACAGCGAGTGGAAAGCGCACTATCAGGGCGAGGCAACGCCTGCGCAGCTGTCCGCGCTGAATGCCCGTCAAGCCCAGCAAAAGGCCAAGGCCAAAAATAAGGCCGAGAACAAGGCCGAAAATAAGGAGTAATGTCATGGAACCAATGCAAGCGCTCAACATCGCGGTGTTAACCATCTCGGACACTCGCACAGAAGACACTGACCGCTCCGGCCAAACGCTGGTGCAACGGCTAACCGAGGCAGGCCACCGGCTGGCGGAAAAACGTATCGTGCAGGACGACGTGTACCAAATCCGCGCGGTGGTCGCTCAGTGGATTGCCGACCCCGGTGTTCAGGTGGTGCTAACCACCGGCGGCACGGGTTTTACCGGCCGCGACTCTACCCCCGAGGCTATTTCGGTGCTGCTGGATAAGCGCATCGAAGGGTTTGGCGAGCGCTTTCGCCAGCTAAGCGGCGACGAGATCGGCAGTTCGACCATTCAAAGCCGCAGCCTGGGTGGGTTTGCCAACGCCACGGTGGTGTTCTGTTTGCCAGGCTCTACCGGTGCCTGCCGCACAGGGTGGGACGGCATTCTTGCCGAACAGCTCGATAGCCGCCATAAACCCTGTAACTTCGCTAATCTGGTCATTCCAGGCCGAGGTCAACATGGCTGAATTTATGACTGGGTCGATGACTAAGCTACAGCCGATTTCAGCCGCGCTGGAAGCGCTGTTAGCCGGTGTTCAGCCCATCGGTTCAGAGACAGTAGCGCTGCAAGCGGCAGCAGGGCGCGTGCTGGCCGAAACAGTGACCGCCCAGCTGGATGTGCCGCCGTTTGATAACAGCGCGATGGATGGCTATGCGCTGCGCGCCGCCGATGCCGGGCAGTGGCTGCCAGTGAGCCAACGCATTGCGGCGGGCACGCAGGCGAACGCGCTGGCACCAGGCAGCTGTGCGCGCATTTTTACCGGCGGCGAGATTCCAGCCGGCGCTGACTGCGTCGTTATGCAAGAGCGCGTGGAGGTTGAAGGCGCGCAGGTGTTGATACCCGCCGATATTCCCGCGGGTGATAATGTCCGCCGCCAGGGGCGCGACGTTCGCCAGGGCAGTGTGCTGCTCAATGCCGGTGAGCGGCTTGAGGCCGCCGCGCTAGGCCACTTGGCAGGCCAGGGGATTACCCAGGTTAGCGTGCGCCGTCGGCCTCGGGTGGCGCTACTGTCTACCGGCGATGAGATTATTGACCCCGGCACACCGCTAAAACCGGGCCAGCTTTATAACTCCAACCGACCCATGCTTAAGCGGCTGTTAGAAAACTTTGGTGCCGAGGTGATCAGCACTGTCAGCGTGCCTGATGACTACGCCCAAACCGTGGCGCTGCTAACCCAAGCGGCTGCAGAAGCCGACGTAGTGGTTAGCACCGGCGGCGTAAGCGTTGGCGAAGAGGACCACGTGAAAACCGCGCTAGAAGCGATCGGCCAGCTGGATATGTGGAAGCTTGCGATTCGCCCCGGTAAGCCGTTAGCGCTTGGCCGCTTGCCTCGCGGTGATGATAGTCAAGCACGGTTTGTCGGGCTTCCGGGGAACCCGGTGTCTAGTTTTGTGGGTGCCTGGCTTTTTCTGCGCCCGTTGATGGGCGAAATGCTTGGCTGCCCGGCGCTAAACACGCTGCCAACGGTGGCGGCCAACGCTGGGTTTACGACTTCCACCGGCCCGCGCGAGCACTATATGCGCGTGACGCTGCAGTTTACGCCCAGCGGGGTGACGGCGATGGCCTTTGATGACCAAAATTCTGGTGTGCTTTCGTCGTGCATAAGCGCCGATGCCTTTGCGGTGATTCCGCCCAATAGCGAAATTGCCCAAGGCGATACTATTAGCTGTTTATGGCTAGGTCGCTAGAGATTTTACGCGCTCGTCGCTAAGTGCTTGTTGTTCGGTGCTCGTCGTTCAATGCCAGCCACTAGCAAATCGGCGCAAGCTTGCGCGCATCCAGCAGCAGCACCAGCTGCTTCTGGTCGAAGGCGAAGCCGCATAGCGCGGGTGAAAAACGGCGAGCTGCTAGCAGTGCAGGCAATGGGTAAAGGGAAGTAGCGGGAAGCTGCTGCAGCGTTATTTCGCCGTTCACGCCCAGCTGCCACTGGCCTTGTGCGTCGCGTAAGGTTAGCCATGACGTAGGCGGTGTCGAGGGGGGGCTAGTCGGGGTTTCACAAAGTGGAGCTTCATAAAGCAGCGCTTGAGCAGCCGAGGTGCGCGGGGTGTTGGGGTGGTCGGTCATCGAAAGCACATGGCGTGCTTCAAGGGCAACACGGTAATCAGCGACCTGAAACAGCACCAGCGCAACGCGAGCTTGCGTTGGTTGTTCGCTGCTATGGCGTGGGTCGGCCACGTTAGCCTAAGCCTTCTTGGTAGGCGCTGAACAGCGCTTCAGGGTCTAGCAGGGCTAATGCATGTTGCTCATCGACTTGCCACAGTGCGCTGACATAAGGCCGTAGCGCAGTGGGCATGGTTTCAGGAGGAGATTGCAGCGCGCTTTGGGGAACCTCGCAAACATCGTCAAGCTGTTCGATGCGGACACCGCTGCGCATACCCGCGGCGCTGACCAGCAGTATCACGCCGCAAGGCTCACCGTCAGGTGGCGGCAAATTAAGCAGCTGATGCAGGCTAATCACTGACTCAACCCTGCCACGTAGGTGCAGTACGCCCTCGGTGGAGGTGGGCAGCCCCGGTACGTAATAAACAGGCTGGTCGCTGGGTAAAATTTCATTCACGGCACTGCCGGGTAGCGCAAAACGCTGGCCGCCACTGCGAAAAATCACCAGCTGCTGGGTCGGCTCTTCAACATCCACCACGGCCTCATCAGCATCGCTGTGGCTTGCGAATGCTTCATCTAATGTCTGCAGCTTCTGCTGTTGGTCTGGCGTTTGGCGTTGATCTGGCGTTTCAGGGGGCATCGGCGCGCTCCGTCGATATCACTACCTGATTGCGCCCTTGGCTTTTGGCACGGTAGAGCGCTTGGTCGGCGCTTAAGCGCAGCGACTCGGTGGAGAATTGCTCGGGGAAGCTGCTGATGCCTGCGCTAAAGGTGCAGCGAAAGTGCACGTCACCGGCGTGAAAATCGACCAGGGCAAAATCCTCGCGCAAGCTGTCGATTAATGTGGCGGCTTTCTCGGCGCTCACGCCTTTTAGCAGCACCACAAACTCTTCACCGCCGTAGCGGCCAATAATATCAGAGAGCCGCAGGCGGCTCTTTAGTAGCCTCGCCAAGGTGATAATCACTTGGTCACCCGCTAGGTGGCCGTAAGTGTCGTTCACCTGTTTGAAGTTATCGATATCGATCATCGCCATGGCGTGCTGGCTATTTTCGCGGTGAGCCTGGGCGAGGGTTTTACTGATGAGCTCGGTGGTGGTGCTGTGGTTATAAAGGCCCGTCATGCTGTCGCGGGTCATTAACGAGCGCAGTAAGCGCAGGCGCTCGGCACGCAGTTGAACAGCAGAGACGAGCTCATCTGGCTTTACCGGTTTGGTCAGAAAAGCTTCAACGCCGGCGGCCATGGCAGACATCTGCTTTTGGCTGTCGGTTTCACTGGAAAGATAGATAATCGGTAGCCCTATGTATTCCGGCTGTTGACGAATAATGGTCGCAAGCTCCTTGCCAGAACACACCGGCATATACATATCTACCAGCAGTAAATCGGGGCTAAAACGTTCCAGTGCGGTGAGTGCATCAGCAGGGTGATGAACCTGCTGGGTAGTCATACCGGCTTGTTCAAGCAGCAGGGCGTGGTAAGCCGCCGCTTCCGGCTCATCGTCCACTACCAGCACCCGCAGCGGCTCTTCGGAAATGGGCGCGGTGAGTTCATCTACCGCCAGCATTAAGTCCAGTGGCTTCACCGGTTTGGTAAAGTAGCCGCCGCTGCCCGCGCGAACGGCGCTTAGGCGCGAGTGGAAATCGCGGTGGGCTGACAGCACGATAGCAGGCAGGGGTTGGTTGGTTAGTTTGTTCAAGTTGGCCAGGGTTTCTGTCCCGGCGGTCTGACCCTGGGGGAACTGCACATCCATGATCACCGCGTCAGGGCGACGGGCGAGCGCCGCATTAAAGAACGTCTCGGTGTCGATAAAATGCACTACTTCATGGCCAAAGCAGCGCAAGTGATGGATCAGTTGATCGACTTGTTCAGGCTCATCGTCACACAGGTAAACCAGCCGCTGGCGCTTATTACGCACTGGCTCAGCGTGGTGGGTAAACTCAAAGCTGTTCATGGCCGCCAGCGCTTGCTTTTGGCCATGGTGGGAACTCAGATGCTGCTGTTCGCGGTGCAGCTGGCGTAACAGGTGCTGAATATAAGCATCAAGATCGGCGCGAGCGGGAGCCGTGGTAAGGGCGTCTTCTGCTTGATCTGCGAGCAGGGCGAGTCGTTCAAAGCCTAGCGAACGCCCGGTTCCTTTCAAGCTGTGAAAGAAGCGGTGCAGCTCTGGCGCTAGCCGTGAGTGCTCATCGGCAGACAGGCGGCTTTGCTGCCACTGCTCGGCTGCTTTCGCTAAGCGGGAAGGAAGCTGCTCTATAAAGCGCTCACGCAGCTGATTTAGCTTATTGTGCAGCGAGGGGGCGGGCTTTGACATCAAACTACCTGAGTAAGTGATCGGAAGCGGCGATCCATATCATTGGCTATTTTTTCCCTAACCATAGCCAGAACTATAACCAGAACTACTACAGCCAGAGCCATAACTATAACTAACCATGCAATTACTGTCTTCCACGCTGGTTAAGCGCTTGGTTAACGGCTTGTTCTAGTGTCGACATTAATTCTGCATCTTTGCTTAAGCAGGCATCCAAACCTGGCCGTTGGCGAAGTGCTGCATCGGGAATATCGCCAGTAAGTAAAATAAACGGCAGATCATTGCCTTGCTCGCGCAGCATATCCAACAGCGCTAATCCACTGATCAGGGGCATATGCATATCGCTCACAATCAGGCCGATATCGCTGTGAGTGTCTAGCCGATCAACGGCTTCCATCGCATCATTGGCCAGCAAGGTGTGATGACCTTGTGATTCAAGCAGTGCGGCGGTCATTTCCCCTGCCAGTGGATCGTCGTCTACGACCAGGATATGCATGTCTAACCTCGTGGTAATGATGATTCATGGGTGCTTGCGCTTAGCCCAGCAGGGCTTGCAGCGTCGCGACTAAATTATTTTGATCAAAACTGCCCTTGACGATATAAGCGTCGGCACCGACCTCAATACCGCGTCGGCGATCCGCCTCTTTTTCCCGCGAGGTGATGATAATAATCGGCCGGTAACGGTAAAGCTCATTTTCGCGCAGTTGGGCAGTCAGCGCAAAACCGTCCATTACCGGCATCTCAACGTCGGTAAGTACCGCATCAAACGGCTCTGCTAACGCTTTGGCTAAACCGTCGCGGCCGTTTTCAGCCAGGGTGACGTGGTAGCCCCAGGCTTCGAGTACGTCTTTTTCTATTTCGCGGGTATTCAGTGAATCATCGACCACCAGGATGCGTGGCCTAGCGGTGGCAGATGCCTGTTCGCCCGCCGGCCGCTGCGTTTTACGCTGTGTTAACTCCAGCAAGGCAGGCACATGCAGCAGGCTAACGAGCGTATTGCGCCCCATCGACACCATGCCAGACACCAGCGGTAAGTGGCGTAAATGCCCGGGCAGCGGTTTGATCACCATGTCGCGTTCATCAATCAGCGTATCAATGATTAAGGCCAGTTTCTGTTGGCGCAGGTGGACAACCAGCAGCAGGGTAGGCTCCTTGCGTGGCTCTTTGAATGGTTCGGCGCTGGGCAGTTCAAGCAGCTGAGCAAGCGATGCCACGGGCACAAATTCATTGCGTAAAATAAGCGTGCGCTGGCCGGCGGCATCAATAAACGATTCGGCTGAGCATTCCACAAGCTCCGACACATAGGGCGCGGTGACGGCTAGGTTGACCCCGCCAACGCTCACCAGCAGCACCCGCATCATGGCCAGCGAAAGTGGCAGGCGCAGGGTAAAGCGTGAGCCGCTGCCAAGCTCACTGGCGAGCTGCAGGTCGCCGTTGAGTTCATCCACCACCGTGCGTTTGACGACATCCATGCCCACACCGCGCCCAGAAAAGTCGGTAATCATGCTTTTGGTGGAAAAGCCGGGTAGAAAAATCAGTTCAAGCGTTTCTTGTTCGCTGAGTGCATTTAGCTGCTCCTCGGTAAGCAGCTGTTTGGCGAGGGCTTTCTTGCGCACGTTTTTCAGGCAAATGCCTGCTCCGTCGTCGCGCATTTCTACCATCACCCAGCCGGCGTCCTGCCACGCTTCAATCACTAATTGCCCACGGGGCGATTTGCCGGCTGCCTGGCGCTCTGCGGGCAGTTCCAGGCCGTGGTCCAGGGCATTGCGCAGTAGGTGAATCAGCGGGTCTGACAGGCGGTCAATCATCTGGCGATCCAGCTCAATCTCGCTGCCCCGCACGCGGCAGTCGACCTGTTTGCCAAGCGACTGAGCCAGTTCACGGGACATGTGCGCAAGCGGCTCAAATACCACGCTGAGCGGCAGCATACGCATCTGCAGGGCGCGGTCATGCAGGTCGCCCATCAGTGATTCGTGAGCCAGAATGCTATCTTTTAGCTCACGGCTAAAGGCATTAAAAGGAGCCTGTTGCTCAACGGGAAGCGTAGCGCCCAGCGCTCTGGCCTGGCTCGCTAAGCTATGTAAATGGTGGTGGCCGGAAAGCACTTCGCCCATCAGGCGGATAACATCATCCAGGCGGTCTAACCGAACGCGCACGGTGTCGCTAAGGCGCAGTTCGCTGTCGGTAGTGGCGGGCAGTGTTGCCGAAGATGTCGTCGATGAAACTGCTGCTGATACATCTGCCGCTGATAAAGCCGACTGTACGGGCGCTTGGCCACTAGCGGCGTTTTCTAACCCGCTGCACAGCGCTGCATCGGCTTCGGGTAATGCCTCGGGCGGCTCGCCTTCTGCCAGCCGCCTTACTAAGTCTTCCAGCCCATCAACGGCTTGGCTGAGCAGGCTGGTAATGTCTGGCGTTGCACTTAGCGTTTCTTCGCGTAGCGCACTTAACAGCTCTTCGGTACTGTGCGCCAGGGCCGTAATCGGCACCAGCTTGAGCATTCGTGATGAGCCTTTCAACGTATGGGCGGCGCGAAATAACTCATTGATCTGTTCACCATCGGCGCGCCCCTGCTCCAAGGCGCTAATGCCCGCGCGCAGACGGGGAAGGTGGTCAGCGGCTTCTTCCACAAAGCGCTCAATAAATCGGCGAATATCCAGCGCCATATTAACCCACTCCCTGTGTGGTACTGGGCGACACCGGCATAGTATTGACGGCCGCCAGGTAACGTTCGGCAAGAAAACGGGCATCGCCCGGCGGTAGCGGTGGCTCAATGGTGTCTAGCCCGCCGCTTGCCGTTGGCGCGGCAGCCAATAAACGCACCACAGCGGCATAGCCACGTTGGCGCTGTGCGGGCTCGTCGGCTAATTCGCCCTGGCGATATAGCTCCGCTAAATAAAAGTGCGCAGGCCAGCATTCCGGCGCTGTGTAAATGGCTCGTTTGAAGTAGTCGTAAGCAAGCTGCGGCTGTTGCTGCCAACGGGCGACCAAGCCCGCCAGCACCAGCGCATCAATGGACCAAGGCCGCTGCTCTAGCAGGCTGTGTAACAGCGCGGCGGCATCGGCAAAGGCATTTTGGTTGAGCAATTGGTGGGCGTTGAGTAGCTGTTGGCTAAAGCCTTCTGCTGTGGCGCGCTCTGGCTGTTCTTCAAGCTGTTCTTCTGGCTGTTCTTCAACCTGCTTTTCTGACTGCTTTTCAGCCAGCGTGGCCGGCGGTACGCCAGTTCGGGCAGTGAAGCTGGCCACATGTTTATCGTTTTTAATATCGTTCTTAATATCGCTCTCAGCATCGCTGCCAGTGGCCAAGGCCGCTAGAGGAGGGGGCGGTTGATCGTCAGCGCGCTCTGTTGCTTGCTCGCGAGGTTGAAAGTAAAAAATCTCTTGCGCGTGTACTAACTCAAAAACGCCTAGGTCATTGCCTAGGGTTTCGGTAATGCCACATAGCAAGATGCCGTTCGGGGCGAGTAACTGGCGAAGCGTCTGCTGTATACGTCGGCGTGTTTGCTCATCAAAGTAGATCGACACATTGCGAAAGAGAATGACATCAAAAGGGCCGCCCACGCTGCTTTCATCGGTATCGAGTAAGTTCAACGTGCGAAAGCTGACCCACTGGCGCAGTGACTCATTGACCTTAAAATACTGCCCATCAGGGCTAAAGTAGCGCTCTTTAAGGGTGGGCGGTAAGGCGCGAAAGGCCATGCCGCTGTAAAGCCCTTGGCGCGCTTTAGCGAGTATTTGCTGGTCTACGTCGCCGCCGGCGATAGTAAATAGCGCTTTGGCATGTTCGCCAAAGCGTTCAGCCAGCAGCATGGCCACGCTGTAGGGCTCTTCGCCGGAAGAGCAGCCGGCACTAAAAATAGACAGCGCTGCCGCCCCCGCCGCTAAGCGTTCGGGCAGGTAAGTGTTGACCAGCCAGTTCAGGGCGTCCGGTTCGCGGTAAAAATAGGTTTCATTGACGGTCAGCTGGCTGACAAAGTGGTCAAACAGCGCCGGGTCGCTGGTTAAGTGCGTGAGTAGCTGCGTGGTGTCTGTTAGCCTGGTGGTGGCTTGTAGGGAGGCCACGGCGCGGTCTAATCGTGCTTCTGCCAGGCCTTCCAGGTGTAAACCACAGCGCTGATGCACCAGGTTTTTAAAGGCCGTGAGCGCACTCATGTTAATGGCTCCGGCCTTGAATAGGCGCTGACATAAACGTCGCGCAGTAATCGCTCGGGCAGGTCGTTGAGTGGCAACACGTGTTGAATAACACCGGCGTTGACGGCCTCTTGGTTCATGCCATAGATAACAGAACTGGCTTCATCCTGAGCGAGCGTGGTGCCACCTGCTTGATAAATGGCACGCATACCATTAACGCCATCGCGCCCCATGCCGGTCAAAATAACGCCAATGGCATCGGCACTGTAAACATCCGCGACACTTTGCAGCAGTACATCGCAGCTAGGGCGATAAAGAGCGCGCTCGGGGCTGGGGTGCAGCTGAAAGCGGTGGCGTGGGGTGACGCATAAATTACTTTCTGAAGGCGATAAATATATATGCCCTGGGCATAGGTGCTCGCCTTCTTGGCCAACGCTGACCGGCATTGCACACAGCGATGCCAGCCATTGCGCCATGCCGTTAATAAACCCATGGCTGATATGCTGGGCGATCACAATGGGCGCGGGAAAGGAGGGCGGCAGCATTCGCAACAGGTGCACTAAGGCTTGGGGGCCGCCGGTCGAACAGGCAATGGCCACAATGCGTTGGAAGTCGCGGGGCACCGCTTGCGGTAGAGAGAGCGGCTGTAGCGAGTGTGTCGGTAAAGCAGGTGGCGTTGAAGCGGCGGTAGGCGGTGCTGGCACGCTAGTGCGCCGGCGCAGGCGAGTAATTACCGCCACCCCTGCCAGCAGCCGAACACGCTCTAACAAGTATTCGGCGTCTGCGGTGTCTAACGAGGGTTTTGGCATCACTTCCAGCGCCCCCACTTCCAGCGCTCGATAGGCGGTTTGTGCGTCAGAGCGGTCACTGATCACCAAAATCGGTACGCCTTTGGTGTACATGATTTCTTCAATGGCGCTTAGGCCGTCCATCACCGGCATGTTGAGGTCCATGGTGACCAGCTGCGGTGCTAGGCGCTTGGCCAGTTCCACCGCCTCGCGGCCGTTAGTAGCTTCACCGACGATCTCAATAGCGTCGTCTTGGCTGAGGATGGCGCGCAGCACGTCACGGGCTACTTGGCTATCGTCGGCGATTACTACCCGAATTCCACTCATTCGGCATCCTTATCAGCGGTTTTTATTTGTTAGGGTGAACTCCTGAACCAAAGCGTTCAGCTCGGCTGACATATGAATCATATCTTGGCTGATGTCAGTAATACTGCGCACGGAGTGCGCGTTGCGTGAACTGGCCGTATCGATATCGCGTAGCGCCATCACCACTTGGCTACTGGCTGTTTTTTGCTGCTGGGTAGACAGCGATATTTGCTGGGCGGCGCTGCTGGTTTGGCTGGCGGCTTTGAGCAGCGCTTCCAAATCCTGGGCGGTGTTAATACTCACTTCAACGCCTTGCTCGATAGAAGAAGCACCTTTTTCAGAGGCCACCACTAAGCGATTAATCGCCGTTTGAATATCATCGGTATGCTCTTCAATCTCTTGGGTAGAGTCGGTCACGCTGTCAGCCAGGCGGCGTATTTCGCTGGCAACAACGGAAAAACGTCGGCCAGCATCCCCGGCGCTTGACGCTTCTAAAGCAGCATTAAAGGCGATCAGCTTGGTTTGAGCGGCTAGGGTGTTGATCAGCTCCATGACTTTGTTGATCTGTTTGGATTTTGCCCCCAGGGTCATGATCTCTGCCAGGCTTTGTTCGCTGTCGCTGCGGATATCCTGCATTTTTGACTGCAAAAGCTGCATCGCCGTACTGCCTTTGCGGCTGCGCTCCAGCGTTTGATTGGCGACATCGACCACTGATTGAGAGTGGTCAGCGATTTGGGTAGAAGAGGTGGAGAGTTCTTCCATGGTAGAGGTGATTTCAGCCACCGAAGAGGCCATTTCTTCAACGGCCGCCGCCATGGTTTGGCTTGCTTCGTGGTCAATGTCGCTGCCGTGCACACCGGAAAGCCCCGCCGTTTTTGCCAGCCGGTCGGCGACGTGGGTCAGCGCTTGGGAATTCTTACCCACTGCGGCAATGGCGCGGGAAAGCCGCTCAAGTAGCTCATTGGTTTGATTGGCTAAGTCGCCAAGCTCTGCTTTGTCGTCGGTGCTGACGCGTCGCGAGAGATCTAAACTATGGGTAATGTCTTTAAGCTGACGTTGAAAATGCACCAGCGGGCGGATCAAGCTGCCGGTCAGCGGGTAGAGCACTAGCAACCCAACGAGCAAAATGAGTAAACCTAGGCCGCTGGATTCCAAAAAGCGCTCACGGGTTGAGGTCAGATACGCTTCTTTGTCGACTTCGACCATTAAATAGCGCTGTAACTCGGGCAGCCAAAGCGTACTGACTAGCAGCGTTTGGCCGTCGCGGTTTACTTCATGTGTCTGCAGCTGCTCATTTTCCAGCAGGTCTTGCGGCGCTTGGTCAGGCAGGGTCTGCGCTGTGGTTTCTCTGCTAAGAACGGTTTCAGTGCTGTGAACGGTTTCACCGCTGCGAACGAGCAGCTCACCTTCGGCGCTGAGCAGCGAAGCACGCCCCATTTGGCCTAGGCGAAAGTCGTCAATTAAGGAAGCCATGTGGGAGAGATCAAGCCCCGCCCCGGCGACAACGAGCGGGCGGCCGTTGGCGGTTGCGGCGCTACGGTAATTAATAAATACAAAGGCTTCATCTGGCGAGAAAGTGTCGGTATCTAAATTCAGTTCATAAGCGTCTTCGCTGTCAGTAAAGCGGTAGTACCAGTCATCTTCACTGCCTGACGGTTGCAGCGGGCGCTGTAGAAATTCGCCGTCACGTAGCTGAAAGTAGTAGCCGCGCCCCTGGTAGTGGGTGGCGATAAACAGCAGCTCGGTGTCTAGCTGCGTCATTAAGCGCGCAAGGTAGCTGGCAATGCCGTTTCTTTGTTCTTCGGGCAGCCCGTCGCGAACCCATTGCTCAATAAAATAATTGTTAGCAAGGCTTTCTGAGATGGCCAAATCTTGGCTTAGGCTAAGGTTGACATGCGCCGCTAGCCCTTCGACTTGTGCGGGTAACTCTTCATTGAGCAGGTTGTTCAGCTGCGCTTGGCCGTGGGAGCGCGCTTGGAGGTAAAGCGCCAAGAGCATGGCGAGCGCTAAGACGGTTCCAAAAGAGAGAAATAAACGAAGCCGTAGAGGTAGGGATTTCCAACGCGCCATCATGTTTGCCGTTGCTCCAAAGTGAACGGTGTCCCTAACGGCGCTGCTGAGTAGCGCTCAGGGTAAAAAGTAGAGTGATGCTTGCCACTCTACTTACCACTTTACTTAGTTTAGTGGCAACGATTTCAGCTTTTTTTATGAGGGCTGTCTAGCGCGATATCAGTGTGTTTGGGTACTTGCGCTTAAACGATTGCGTGGGGAACAAAGCAGGAGGAGTCTTTGGTGATGCGGCCAACGTCTTCGCGAATGCCCATGCCACAGGCACGGTCGCCCACTACCCAGCTACCGATGAGGGCGTGGTTATGACCAAAGCGCGGCATAGGGTGGTAGGCCTGTCGAATCCAGGGGCTGTCGGTATAGGGGCCGTCCACGGCTTCGCGCTGCCCCGCTGGGGTAATCAGTTCGATGTTACTGCCTTCCCGGGAGAAAAACGGCTTACGCACCCAGCCAGCAGGCAGCGGCGGGCTGTTGGCATCCTCGAAAAACGCCGGTAGCAGATTGGGGTGACCCTTAAAATGCTCCCACAGCAGGGGCAAAATCCCCTTGTTAGAGAGAATCGCTTTCCAGGGTGGCTCAAACCAGTGGGTGTTTAATTCAGGGATATGTTCGCCAAAGGCATCGTCGGCCATTTCCTCCCAGGGATAGAGCTTGAAAATCGCGTGGATCGGCTGGTCTTCAAGGTCAACGAAGTGCTCGGCACCAGCACGTAGGCCAATATCTTCGGTGTAAATAAACGGTGCTTTAAGGCCGGCTTGCACCGCTACGTCCTGCAGGTAATGGACGGTGGCGCGCTCTTCGGCATTATCTTTGATACAGGAAAAGTACAGGGTGCGGTCTTCAATACGGTCGCCAAGGTGCGCCATGGCATTGACCAAGCGTTCTTGAATCGAGTTGTACTGGTCAGCATGGCGGGGAAGGATACCCTGCGCAATCGCCTGTTCCAGCCACACCCACTGGAAAAAGCCCGCTTCATAAAGCGAGGTGGGGGTGTCGTAATTGAGCTCTAAAAGTTTCGCCGGACCATCGCCTGCGTAGGCAAAGTCCATCCGCCCATAGAGGTGTGGCTGACCCGATTTCCACGAGTTATGAATGCTGTCCCACATATGTTCGGGTAGCGCTAAGCGCTGCATGAGCGCATTGGAGTGACAGACTTTATCGACCAGCTCCATGCACATCTCGTGCACTTCCTCGGTAGGTGCTTCGATATCGCGCTCTACCTGCTCCATGGTGAACTGGTAGTAGGCATCCTCTTTCCAGTAGGGCTCCCCGTCGATGGTGTGAAAATGAAAGCCCAGCTCGTGGGCCAGGGCCTTCCAATTGCTTCGTTCAGGGATCTCAATTCGCAGCATGGTGGTATCCAATAATGGCTAGGAGCCCCAGCCGCCTCGTGCTGATGAGCGCGAGCCAAAACCGCTGCGCTGAGAGGCTGCTTGGCGGTTCTGAGCGACTGAGCTGCGCATCGCATCGTTGCGCTGGGTAACGCGCTGGGTCGCCTGATTGGTCGCCGTGTTCCAGTTACCCTGGTTTTGGCGATTGCGGTAGACCGGCTCTTGATAAACCCGCTCGAAGGAGCGCCCGCGGTTGGTGTTGGACATCATGCTGCCGACCATATAACCCATCATCGCAGGCATAAACCAGTTGCCACCTGTGCTGCCGGTCGCGGCCTGGGACTGCTCTTCGGTCGGTGCGGTACAGGCACCTTCACCGTTCTCAGCTTCGCACTCTTCCAGGGTGCTATAGCGCGGTACCGCTTCTAGTGAGGCTTGGTAGGCGTCTTCGCAGGCGCTGCGGGTATAGACATTTTCTGCCACGCAATCTTCAACGCTTTGAAAGCTGCGCGGCTGATCGAACTCAATCTCAGTGATTTGCTCTTCCTGGGGCGGCTGGCCACAGGCGGTGAGGCCAAAGGCGCTGGCACCCATCATCGCCAGCGTCAAGCGCCCGCTGCGCTTACGGCGGGGCAGGTGGGGGTGATCGTGTGTAGACATACCGGCTCTCTCCTTTACCACGTCGTCGTTACCAAGTCATCGAAGCGGCGTTGAGCAAGCCGACTGCCACGGCCACGCTGGCCATTAAAATGCCGTAGGCCTGGTGGCCTTCGGTGATGTGCTGAGAAAGGCTTTCACCCTGCTTGCGCAAAAACAGCTTAACGCCGAAGAACGTTGCCAGCTGCACGATAAACGCGACCACGCCCCACAGCACAAAATCGATAAAGTTGATTGAGTTCGCCATCGCGCTATACAGCGGAATGGTAAACCCTAGAATGGAGCCGCCGTAGGCGGTGGCCGCCGCTGCATTGCCTTCACGAATCAGGGTCCACTCGTGGTGCGGGGTAAGCCGGCTGTAGCAGTACATAAAGGCGGCAAGCATAATAATCGCCGTCACTAAATAGGCTAAAAATGACGGCAGGCCGTAGAGATAATTCACCATCGTGTTGGTTTCCTCGTAAACATTACATTTCGTCTACATTTACATTGCGTCGATATCGACAGAAGCCACATCAACCCCTACGTTGTGCACCACCATAAAGCTGCCTTCGCCATCGTTTTCAGCGCTCATCAGCAAGTATTCCATACGCTCAGTGCCTGCAATGGTGCGTTCATACAGCATCGCGTGATGGGTTACCTGGCGAGTGGCTACGCTCTCGGTGGTCATCACCTGCTCTTCGAAAATCACTGGCGGCGACCACAGGCTGTCGCTACTGCCCCATACCCGCTGATAGGTACAGCTGCGCGATTCGTCTGAGGTGGCGGCGAGGCTAATCGTTTGGGCACCAATGCTGTCGGGCTGCTTGTCGTCACCGTTGATCACATTATCAAATTCGGCATCCGAAAGATGGGCAACACGGTAAAAATCGAACAGCTTATATTCAAGCACCTTGCCATGTTCGATATTGGCCTGCAGCCAGGTGTCGTTATCTAGGTAGAAGCGCACTAAGTGCGCCCCTTGGCCTAAGTCAACGTGCCCGACAGCGGCAATATGGTGGTAGGCGTCGTCGTCCCAGCGAAACAGCGCATCGGGGTGGGCGCGCAGGCCAATCAGCTTAATGTTGACTCGGCCATCTAGCCGCAAGCCTTCAAGGTCTTCCTGGCTGACGCCCACGGGTAAGCCCGCGGCTACCGGGCGGCCTGTAGGCGGCTCGGGTGGTTTCTCCGTGGTGGCACGAAAAAGTGCTTTCAGCGTATTAAGCATGGCCTGGCTCCCTCATCTATTTAAGCGCTGAGCTTACTCTTGAGCAGCGCTTTTCTTCGCTTTCAGGCGCGCTAACACATCGTCTGCTTTGCGCTGCGTGCCGCCAATGCCCGCGGCTTTCAGGCGCGCTTCCAGCGAGCTGCCGCTCTCTTCGGCGGCCATTTCATCGGCGGCGTGCATTTGCGCGGAGTTAAGCTGCTGGCGCTCTTTAATGCGCTCTAGCGATTCCATGGCGCTGCTCATCGCGCTGTTTTGGCCCGAGTGGCGAGATGCCACGGCGGACTGGGCTTTTTGCGCCGATTCTGTCGCTTTTACCACGCTGACCTGCTGCTTGAGCTGGCGAAGCTGGTTGTCGGTGCCGCGAATCGCGCCGCGCAGTTTTTCGATGCTGGCATCGTACTCGCCCACAATCGCGCGCTCGGCTTCCAGGTCATCCTGCAGCGCCACCATGCGCTCAGCGACTTCCACCGCCAGGGCTTCTTCGCCTTTATCCAGCGCGGCTTCAGCGCTTTTTTCCAGCTCGGCGATTTTGCTTTCCAGCGTATCGGCTTTATTGCTGTTCAGCTGGCGCTGGCCCATCAGCCGGGTAAGCTCGGTTTTAGACTGGCTCAGGTGATTTTCTGAATCGCGAATTTCCTGGTCTAAAATGCGCAGCGCTTGAGAATCCACCACGGCTTGACCGGTTTCATTGGCTTTACCGCGTAGGGCAGTCATAATTTTGCTTAACATAAATAATCTCTTTGTAAAAAAAACTGACGTTAAAGCGCCACTCATTATCTATCACTAACTACAGCTATCACTAACTACAGCTATCACTAACTGCATCTATCACTAACTATAAGGGTGGCGACACCAAAACTGAGAGAAGCCCTTAGAGAAGCTCTTAAGAGAGAAACCCTTAGACGAAATGTGTCTGTATCAGTTCAGCGACTTCCATGGCAGCACCCGCCGTGGCGTGCAGTTCGGCGCAAATCGATTCCAGTTTGGAATCGCCAAACAGCTGCCCGTAAGCCACATAAAAGTCGTGGCCATCGATGTCGACAATACCCACGGAGGCCAGCGGTAGCGAAATGCCCTGGCGCAGCAGCACGTCGTTTAGCTCAGCGGTATTGTTAACGCTTTCCACGGCAACGATAGGTGCCATCGCGATCCACTCATTTTCGCTGCGTGAGAGGGTAATAGGCAAGTTGCCGTAATCGCTAAGCTCCCAGATCAGCGTTTGATTAGCCTCATCCAGGCTGATCGCGCCTGCGGGCCACTCAATGGCTGCTACTTCCCCTGTCGTGGTCGCAGGCTGGTTTACTAGGCGATATAGCTCGGCGGCGGTAATGCCGCTCGTGACGGTTGGCGTAGTCAAGGCAATCTGCTCCATCGTTTGTTAAGTAGTTTCACCTTAACACTTAGTAGCGCAAAGGGTTTAGTTAAGGCTCTCTTGATTAGAGCTATCTTTACGTAGCGTTACTTCCATACTGAGTGACGAAGGTCCTAAGGCCTTAGCAAGGATATCTCGATGCCACTGAAATGGATGGAAACTCCCCAGCTTCCCAAAGCCGAAGGCCGGATAGAAGCGATTGATTTAGCCCGTGGCGTCGCCATTAGCTTGATGATCGTAAGCCACTCGGTGAGTGGATTGGTCGGCATTCGCAATGTGCCTGACTGGGGTATGGTGCCCGTTCATTTGCTGACAAAATTCTCCTCTTCGCTGTTTATTCTGGTGTTTGGGATTGCGCTCGCGGTGGCGTTTCTCCCTCACGCCCAGCGTGACGATTGGCCTAAGCGGCGATTAACGCTGTGGCTGCGCGCCATCGAAGTGTGGTGCTGGTACAAAGTGCTGACCGTTATTGAAATGCTGCCGTTTTATAACCCCAGCGAGATCGTCGATGCCTTGCTCTATGGGCGCTTTGCGATTTGGGTCGAGATCTTAGGGTTTTATGCCATTGCCCTGCTATGGGTGCCGCTGATACTGCCGCTTTGGTCGCGGGCGCCGCTTTGGAGCCGCCTTGCCACTATTGGCGTGTTAATTGCGCTAACCGTTTGGCTGCAGCGCCTTACGTTCGGTGGTAACGACATTCTGAAAGCGCTGCTGGTCGACCATGAAGACCACTACACCTGGGGGCAGATTAGCCGTGCGCCGTTAATGTTAGCCGGCCTGTTAATCGGTGAGGCGTTGCTGCGCTGTTACTTTGAACCCGTTATGCGGCGTCGTTTAGTGCTGGCTCTGCTGGGGCTGGGCGCGTTAATGATCGTTGGATTTTATGCCTTAGCGTTTGCCAGTGGCGATGTGTATACGGCGATGTGGGCGGTGGCTAACAATGTCGGAAAACACCCGCCTGGGTTGGCGTTTATGCTGTTTAGCCTGGGCGGTGCGTTGGTGTTGCTAGCGCTTGCACTTGCGGGCGGCGTCAAGGCAGCAAAAGCATTTATGCCGCTGACGATTGTCGGCTCTGATGCCCTTAAAGCGTTTATTTTCCATATTGTGATGATTTTTCTAGTGCTGCGTTTTCTATGGGAAGGCGAGGTGGTGTATAGCTATCCACAGGCGCTTGGTGTTAGCGGGCTGTTGATACTAGGCGCTGCGGCGTGGATTTGGCTGGCCCGTTGGGTGGTAGCCCATCGTTAATAGCCCGTCGTTAATAGCAAGGCTCAGGGGAGGCCATGATAAACTATCGCCCCTCAGGCGTTGCCTGTTATGTTCAGGCAACGCTTTTTTTAACCCTAAACCCCGTCAGGAGACACCTATGACACGCGCCAGCGCCCGCCACATTTTAGTCAGCAGTGAAGAGCAGTGCCTAGCACTTAAGAAAGAAATCGAGAACGGCAGCGATTTTGCTGAAGTCGCCAAGCAGCACTCCAGCTGCCCCTCTAGCCGTCAAGGCGGCGACCTTGGCAGCTTTGGCCCAGGCCAGATGGTGCCTGAGTTTGATAAAGTCGTGTTCAGTGGTGAAGTGGGCCAGGTTCACGGCCCGGTGAAAACCCAGTTTGGCTACCATCTGCTGGAAATTACCGAACGCAGTTAATTTCGCCTAAAAGGCCGTCAAGCGCCGCGACCTTGATGTCGAAACGATAGCGTCGCGGTGTGAGGAGTGCGCCTTGAACGATCCGATTATTGCTATTAACGGCCTGAATAAAACCTACGAGGGTGGCTTTCAGGCGTTAACTCACATCGATTTAACCATTCAGCGCGGTGAGATTTTTGCCCTGCTTGGCCCCAACGGGGCAGGTAAAACCACGCTGATTAGCGTGGTATGCGGATTGGTTAACCCCACCGCTGGCCATGTGCTGGTAGACGGGTTCGATAATATTACCCACTACCGCCAGGCCCGCGAGCGCATTGGGCTGGTGCCGCAGGAATTGACCAACGAGGCGTTTGAAACGGTCTGGAACACCGTCAGTTTTAGCCGTGGTTTGTTTGGCAAAGCTCCTAACCCTGCGCGTATCGAAAAAGTGCTTAAGTCGCTGGCGCTGTGGGATAAGCGCAACAATCGCTTGATGACGCTTTCAGGCGGCATGAAGCGCCGGGTGCTGATTGCCAAAGCGCTCTCTCATGAGCCGCGCATTCTATTTTTGGATGAGCCCACCGCCGGCGTTGACGTTGAGCTGCGCCGGGAAATGTGGGAAGTCGTGCGTCAACTGCGCGACGAAGGCGTGACGATTATTTTGACCACCCACTATATCGAAGAAGCCGAAGAGATGGCCGACCGTATCGGTGTCATCAATCGCGGTGAGTTAGTGCTGGTTGAAGAGAAGGCTGCATTAATGAGCAAGCTGGGCAGCAAACAGCTAACGCTCAATCTTCACACGCCGTTAACGGTCGTGCCCGCTGCTCTGCAGCGCTTTGAACTGAGTTTGGCCGCTGAAGGGGCTGAGCTGATTTATAGCTATGACGGCAGCCAGGAAGAGGACGGCCACGGTATTTCAGAGCTGTTGGCCGCGCTTGAGCGTGAAGCGATTACCTTTAAAGACTTACATACGCGGCAAAGCTCGCTTGAGGATATTTTCGTCGATTTGGTTAAGGAGCGGGCATGAACCTCCATCCTATTCGCGCTATTTATATGGCAGAAATAGCGCGCACTCGCCGCACGTTGCTGCAGAGTATTGTCTCGCCGGTGATTTCAACCTCGCTCTACTTTGTGGTGTTTGGTGCCGCTATCGGTTCACGCATCAGTGAGATCAACGGCGTCAGCTACGGCGCTTTTATTGTGCCTGGGTTGATTATGCTGATGCTGCTCACCCAGAGTGTTTCAAACGCTTCGTTCGGCATCTTTTTTCCCAAGTTTTCCGGCAGCATTTACGAGCTGCTGTCGGCACCTATCTCGCATTTAGAAATCGTGATTGGCTATGTAGGCGCGGCGGCTTCGAAATCGATTCTGCTGGGGCTGATTATTTTGGCCACCTCAAACTTGTTTGTACCGCTGGAAATCGCCCATCCGTTCTGGATGCTGACGTTTCTGGTGCTCACCGCCGTCACCTTTAGCCTGCTTGGCTTTATCATCGGCATTTGGGCCGATGGCTTTGACCGCCTGCAGCTGGTGCCGCTGTTAGTAATTACTCCGCTGACCTTTTTGGGTGGCAGCTTCTACTCCATTGATATGCTGCCGCCATTTTGGCAAACCGTCACATTAGCCAACCCCGTGGTGTACTTGGTGAGCGGCTTTCGCTGGAGTTTTTACGGCATCAGCGACGTGAGCCTAGCGGCAAGCGTGGGCATGATTGCGCTATTTCTTGTGGCTTGCCTGGTCGCTATTGGCTGGATTTTCCGTACCGGTTACCGCCTAAAACCCTGATTCATTTTTTAAATCCTGACTCATTTTTTAAACCCTGGACGCTAGTAAACCCCTATGCCGTTACTGCAAAGTATTGTGCACCGCCTTGACCCGACGCTTGACGGTGAGCGCCTAACCTTAACCGCCGCGCCTAGTTTCTCAGAGCATACGAACTCAGAACAGGCTACACCCAGCGACGACCCCGTAATGGCGAGCCTGGTGGGTGCGCTCAACGACACCTACAACACCAAGCCCAAAGGCTGGGGGCGCTTCGCTGACGAGGGTGAACAGGCCGGGCCGCTGGCCATGTGGCTGCGCGATTATTTGGCCGGTGAAAAAAGCTTTGCCGAGCTTTCCGTTGCGCTGGCTGAACGGCTCGCCAAGCAGCTTCAAGAGCAGCTGTCAGTCAGTGGTTACTTAGTGATCAGCCACCAGCGCCAGGGCGATACCGAAACCCTGTTAATAGCACTGGTTCACCAGCGGGAAGGGATTGGCATTAATTCTGAGCACCACGCGGTGCCCGCTGCCCAGCTCAATACCAGCCAGCTTACCTTGGCAGCGCGTATCAACCTTACCCAGTGGCAGAGCGATGCGCCGAGCGCGCAGTATGTCTCGTTCTTAAAAGATCGTGGCGGCAAAAAACTCGCCGAGGGTTTGGTGGCCTTGCTGGGCATGGAAGAAGGCGTCGATGCCCCAGCGGAAACTCGCACGCTGCTGAAAGCGTTTAGCGATTACGTTGAGAAAGAGGATTTCGACGACGAGGTGAGTCGTGAAAAAACCGACACGCTGGTGGACTACGCCAACGAGCAGCTGCGCCGCGGCGAGCCGATGACGCTGGAAGAGCTTTCCGGGCTGGTTAACGAACAGCAGCCCAAAGCGTTTTACGAGCATATTCGCAACGCCGATTACGGCCTTTCGCCAGAGATCCCGCCTGACAAGCGCACGCTAAGCCAGTTCCGCCGTTTTACCGGGCGAGCGGGTGGCGTATCAATTAGCTTTGATTCCCACCTGCTGGGCTCAAGTGTTGAGTATGACGCCGCCCAAGATCGCTTAATTATCAAGCAAGTACCCAAACAGTTAAGAGAGCAGCTTACCAAGCAGGATTGAAAAACAACGGAAGCAAAGATGCCGCTGACTCTCACTAAGGAGAACACCCATGTTGGATGCTATTAGCCAATTTTTTCAGCGCACGTTGTCCCAGCCTGAGCAGCGCGAAAATCAAACGCTCACCCTGGAGCTGGCTACCGCTGCGTTACTGTGTGAAGTCATGCGTGCTGACTATGACACAAGCGATGCCGAGCGCGCTGCGCTGCGCCAAATGCTAGTGACTCGCTACCGTTTAAGCGAAAGCGCCGTAGAAGAACTGATGGCAATGGCCGAAGAGGAAGTAGAAGACGCTGTCGATCACTACCAGTTCGTTAGCCTTATCAAAGAGCACTACCATTACGATCAACGCTGCGAGCTGGTGGCGCTAATGTGGCAATTGGCCTGGGCAGATGGCAGTGTTGATCCGTTGGAAGAGCACCGCATTCGCCGCTTGGCAGATCTATTGCACGTCAGCCACAGTGACTTTATCCGCACCAAACTGATCACTGAGGAGCGCAATAACCACAATGCATAACCGCAACGAAAACCTGACGTTAATGGACTTAATTGGCTCAATCGAGAACATGGAGCAGGACGCTTCACGGGTTAGCGTTGACGATGTGGTTCATGCCGTGGGGCGGCGCTCATTTGGGCCGCTGCTGTTGGTCGCTGGGATAATTACGCTCACCCCGATTATTGGCGATATACCGGGAATGCCGACGCTAATGGCCGCGCTGGTGCTGTTGGTTTCAGTACAACTGCTCGCGGGGCGAGAGGCGTTTTGGTTACCTGGCTGGCTGCTGAAACGCTCACTTTCGCGGCAGAAGTTTGATAAAAGTATCAAGCTGATGAAAAAGCCCGCCCGCTGGATCGATGGGCTTTTGCGGGTACGCTTACCTTGGCTAACGGGTTATATCGGTATCCGCGTGACCGCTGTGGTCTGTTTGTTGATTGCCTTGGCTATGCCGCCGATGGAGTTTATTCCTTTTTCGGCCAACGGTGCGGGGCTGGCACTGACGCTGCTGGGGTTAGGCTTGGTTGCTCGCGATGGCATCGCGCTGCTGCTGGGGTTTGCACTTTTCGGCGCTACCGGTGCGTTTATTGCGATGAGTCTTGTATAAAAAACATTGTATAACAAGATGTTATATGAAAAAGGAGTGCCGTCATGTCTGATCCGGTTTCACCGCCGCCACCTAAGCCCGCGGAGCACCAGAATCACTGGGAGCGTCGCATAGAGTCGGCGCTGTGGAATTCACGCTTTTTGGTGATGTTAGCGGTTGTGCCCAGCCTGCTGGGGTCATTAATGCTGTTTATCGTGGGCACTGTGGATATTTTGAAGGTCGTCACTGACGTGATCGGCTACTACCTTTTGGGGAGTGTTCAAGATATTCACGACAGCCTGGTACCCGACATCATTATTGCGGTGGATATCTATCTCATTGCCATCGTACTGCTGATTTTTGCGCTGGGCGTATACCGGCTGTTTGTATCGCGCATTGATCAAGCTGAAGCGAGTAACTTGCGCCACCCCTTTAATGTCGCGTCTCTCGATCAGCTTAAAGACAAAATTGCCCGGGTGGTGATTCTGGCGGTGATTATTGAGTTTTTCCGCGCCGTGGTCGATATCCGTTTCGCTACCCCATTGGAGGCTATTTATTTAGCTATTTCGGTACTGGCTCTTGCCGCAGCGCTCTATTTGATGAGCCTTGGCCACAAAGGCGAGTAATCGGCGTTGATCCAGTGAGATTATGGCTCGTTTGGCGACAATAACCCCACGACTAGCTTATTTAACTGCTGTTGGAACTGCCCGCCCGGTGAAGGCGGGTTGGGGTTTGAGGTGATCACCACGGTCATTTTACGTTCAGGAATGACATATAACGCCTGGCCGCCGTAGCCACGTCCGTAGTAAACATCTTCGCCTGCCAATTGAGTAATAAACCAGCCAAAGCCGTAACCATCGCCCGTCCAGCGCGATTCACCTCGCGGCTGCCACGACGTTTTTACCCAGCCCTCAGGCAAAACGCGCAGCCTTTCTCCGGTCTCATCCAATACGATGCCATCGTTGCGATACAGCTCGCCCACTTCAATCAGCGCCCGCGGTGAAAGCTGCATATCATTGCCGCCAAAATAGATCCCTTGTGGGTCGCGTAGCCAGGGTGGAATGTTGATATTGAGCGGATCACCCAGCAAGCGTTGGGCAAGTGCGTGGGTAGATTCGCCGCTGGCATGGGTAAGGGCGGCTGAAAGCAGGTGACTGGTGCCGGTGGAGTAGAGCATTTCCCCGCCGGGTTCATCCACGAATGGGCGGGTAATGGCATTGTGGACCCAGTTGGCGCTGGCCACCCAAACGCCATAGTTGCTGCCCGAGGTACGCTCAAGCCCCGCCTGTTGAGCCAGCAGATGCGCTACGGTGATCTCAGTAATTTTGGGGTCTGCGCCGCTAGGGAGTTGGTCACCCAATAGCTCAACCATGGGCTGCTCAACGGATTCGATGATGCCCGCCTCAATCGCCGCACCGGTAATAGCGGCCAGCACGGTTTTAGACAGCGACTTGATGTTAGTCAGTGAGGCCACGCCCGGCCCGCCCAGGTGAAGCTCATGAATGATTTCACCATCGTAGGCCACCACCACGCTGTGTACGCGCTCAAGTGCTGCCGTTTCACTGTCGAGTGCTGCCAGGGTTGAAGGCGTAGGCGCTTCAGCATGAATCAGCGACGTGCTTGATAAGGCAAAAGCGGCAAACATCAGCAATAGGAGCGAGCGCATCATAGTACCTCGTGGATTGAGCACCTCGTGGATTGAGTGCCTCGTGCTATGGTGCCTGATTAGGTAAAACACACAAAGGGCTGCTACTCTGGAAAGGTTACTTCAAGGCTAAGCAAGCCCTTGATTTCCCTAAAACGCAATAAGCAAGGAGTGCCCTATGCGTAATATTATCGGGTATACGGATTTAATGGTTGATGGGGCACCTTCACCCCATCAATCTGATACCACCCTCAGATGGTTGATAGATCGACTCCGTAGTTGAGTTCCTCTG
>NZ_LGEN01000048.1 GCF_001507855.1 Halomonas sp. 54_146 | reverse complement strand
GAACCAACGCCTATCCCCCAGGTCTCACGTCGTCTCCACAGACGTCACTTTCCGAGTGCCCCTCGGTAGGTCGTGTTGACATCAGCAGTATAGCACTGTTCAAATCAACAGCAAGGGCATCCTGTGGATGCCGCGCTATCCATCCCCACCCAATACGTGGCTTGGGTGGGGTATTCCGCGCTTTTCGATAAAACAGCAGCAAGCCTAGCAGACTTGCTTACTGCTTCAAATAAAAACGGGAAGCCGAAGCCTCCCGTTTCTTTATTTTAGACTGCAGTTAGCCATTTATATGACTGGCAATCTACACGTCTAATAAATCAGTGAACTTAGTTCCACTCATCCAGTTCAACGCGACGGTTCTGGAAGCGACCTTCGTCAGTGTCGTTAGAGGCGACAGGACGCTCTTCACCGTAGCCTACTGCACGCATACGGTTGGAAGCTACACCGCGGCTAGCAAGGTAAGACGCCACAGATTGGGCACGTTCTTGTGATAGGCGCTGATTGTACTCTGCAGAGCCTTGTGAGTCAGTGTGACCTTCAATGCTTACGCGTACATCTGGGTTATTAACCAGACGCTCAGCAACACCGTTCAGCACGCTGCGCGCGTTAGACGTCAACTGTGCAGAATCAAATTCAAAGTTAACGTCGTTCAGCACAACGCTATCCGGGCAACCCAGAGCGTTCACTGCTACACCCGCTGGGGTGTTCGGGCACTGATCACGGTAATCCGGCACACCGTCGTTATCGGAGTCAAGCGGGCAACCATTGGCACCTACTGCGACGCCAGCCGGTGTACCTGGGCACTGATCACGGTAGTCTGGCACGCCGTCACCGTCAGAATCTAACGGGCAACCTTCGGCGTCAACTGCAACACCTGCAGGCACTTCACCATAGCTCGGGCACTGCGGTGCAACCGGCTCAGGTGTGCGGTCAGCACACAGCAGACCACCAATAGCGGCACCAGCGACGGCACCTGTAGCAGCGCCGCTCTCTTCATCAGAGCTACCGCTGGTGGCGTAGCCAAGGCTACCACCGATCACACTGCCTGCCAGGCCACATACTGCAGGATGCTGGTACCAGCTACGGTCGCTGCTAGCGCCTGATTGGCTGGAAGACTGTGAGGCCGAGCTGGCACAGCCAGAAAGGCCAACTACCAGTGCAGAACCGATTAGCAAGCCAGTCGTTGATTTATTCATGCAAGACTCCTTCTTGATCCAATGCTGAAATGATCATAAGTGATCAAATCTATCCAATGCTTCTTATTGCGAGAGCATCCATTTTTCGCCTGTTCCACATTTCCAAGCATTTTGTACTTTAAATACTATGTGTTCGAAGCAGTATGTACTCAAAGTACTATGTACCCGAAGCACTGTGTATTCAAAGCACTGTGTGCTCAATTAACATGAAACGTTATGCCTATCATTGACGCTTGAGCGCAAGGAGGCAACGATGCCAAGATATCAACTTCTTGCCAATACCGGCATCGTTTAGCATAGCAAAATTGCCACAATGGGCACTATAAATTAGTTTGCCATGCTTTTTGGCGGCTTAACTCCGCTCAAAATCTTCATTTAATGCAGTGCATCTTTGCCCTGAGCCCGCCATTTTAGCACTGACCGAGCGGCTTCCAGCACGGCTTCACGCGTGTCGTTTTCTACCATTAGCCGCTCTTTATCTTCCTGCATACGTTCACGAGCGGTTAGCTGTTGGCGAGCGGAATGAGTCTTCAGATGGCGTGTACGGTTATAGTGCTCAGCAAATACTTGAAACTCAGCCCTTTCAGTTAAACTAGGATCAATGATCTCTAGCAACACCTTACAGCGCCAGGCTCCCTCGGTTATATCGACCTGCTCCTGAACCAGCGCACTCGCCACATAATCCAAGTTTTCTAAGCTGTTTTGTTGAGCGCGAGCATCTTCATCGCGTCGATAGGCTTCGCGACGACGTACCTCTTTGCGTAAAGACCATGCGTAGAAACATAGCCCAACAATTACTGCAATAGCCACGGCTAGTAACACCAGCGCACCCGTTGAGTTCATGAAACTCCTCATTAAGCGTCTAAATTATTTGACGAAAATTGTACACCCTTATACCACCATTCTGCCATTGGCATCCAGGCTTGAGTTCTTGCTCGCTAAACCAATCCTGTGTTGTCCACTTCCTGCTCTAGATTACAAAACCTGCCCTAGATTACAAAACCAGTGCCGCAGCGTAGTGATCCAGCAATAGCGCTCCGAAAATCCCTAACAGATAGCGAATGGAAAACCAAAACGCAGCGATAGGGGCGCTAGGGTCGTGCCCTCGCCATACTTTCCAATTCCAAAACATAAAGCGCACGTTAAGACATAGCGCAATGAGCAAATAAAGGGCACCACTCATTCCTATCATGACAGGCAGCAAGGTGGTTAACACCGTTAACCAGCCGTACAGCCATATTTGCAGCCGTGTAAAAGGAATGCCGTGGGTCACAGGCAGCATGGGAATGCCCGCCCGCGCATAATCATCGCGCTTGTGAATCGCTAACGCCCAAAAATGCGGCGGTGTCCAGGCAAAAATGATCAGCATGAGCAGCAGCGGCTCCGGGCTAATTTGCCCTGTTATCGCGACCCACCCTAACAAGGGGGGTGCTGCACCAGCAACGCCACCAATCACAATATTTTGAGGCGTCGCGCGTTTGAGAAAAGCGGTATAAATCAGCGCATAGCCAATTAAAGAGGCAAAGGTAAGCACCGCCGTTAGCTGATTAACCTGCCACGCTAACAGCGCCACACCAGCAACAGAAAGCAAACACGCCCAACCCAGTGCGACCGCCACGGGTAAGCGCTTGCTAGCCACTGGACGGCGCGACGTGCGGGTCATCATGGCGTCCAAACGGCGATCAATAACGTGGTTAAAAGCAGCAGCACCACACGAAGCCAAGCCAATGCCTGCCAACCCGAATATGACACTGCCAAACGGCGGTAGACCTGGGGATGCTAATGCCATCCCTACGGCTGTACACACCAGCATCACGGCCACGACTTTTATTTTGCACAGGCCAAGCAGCTCTCTCCAACCCCATACGACAGTCGGTAATGCCGTTGGTAGCGTCATTGTTATATTTCGCATGCCACTACTCCCTCTCATTGAGCGACAACATCGCTGTAGGGTAGATGATTATTGGGTGCATACACGCTCTTTGCTTGATAGCGCCAACGCCACCACGCCCAGACAAGCCCAAGGGCTAAAGCGATAGCGCCAGCGGTATGCAACAATGCCAGCCAGAGCGGTAGCCACAGCAACACATTGGCGATGCCTAAAACAGCCTGCAGTAGATAGATGCCAACCACTATCATCAGCGACCTACCAACACCTGGCCAATGCTTGTAGCGCCACCAGAGCGCCACTAGCCCCACACCGAGCAGCAACGCACCCAAGCGGTGGACAACGTGAATGGCGGTACGCGCATCTGCATGTAACTGCCCATATAGGTAATTGGGGCCCACCGTTTGGGTAAGATGAAAGCCTTCACTGACATCCATCTCGGGCCACCATTGGCCATTACACGTTGGAAACCCTTGGCAAGCAATTCCAGCATAGTTACTCGACACCCAACCGCCTAACGCCAGTTGCAAAATCAGCAAAAAAGCAGCAATTCCCCACCATACACTTTCCCGTTGGCGCTCAGCGTGTTGCCCAACCCGTTCACGGCGCAAGTGCAGGTGCAACCAAAAGAACAGCAGCAGCACCGCCAACCCACCCAACAAATGAAGAGTCACCACTTGAGGCCAGAGCTTTAGAGTGACGGTGAAAGCACCAAAGGCACCTTGTAGCAAAATAACGGCCAGTAACACCAAGCTCAAACGCCATGGATAACCGCTACGCTTGCGCAGTGGCCAGCCTAATGCCACCACACTTAGCACCACCACACCCAGCATGCTAGCAATATAGCGATGAATCATTTCTACCCACGCTTTAAAAGGGTCCAACGGAACATCTGGATGGCGCAACGTTGCAAGATCACTGTCTGGCACTAACAATTTCCCATAGCAGCCTGGCCAATCAGGGCAACCCAAGCCAGCATCTACCAAGCGAGTCCAAGCCCCCACCAACATCACTACCGCTGTAAATACAGTGCCTAATAGCGTTAGCCGCACTAACCACCGCAAGCGGCGCTGATATAAATCTTGCATGGCGTTTCCTTCAGACATTAAGGCGAGTGCGCTTTATTGAGGATTCACTTTCAGCAAATGGCGGATATCGTCGAGCACATCCTTGGCCGCGACATTGGCATTAAATGCCAACGCAGGGCGTCCCATGGGGTCGAGTAACCACACGGCGTTTTCTTCACGCCAGGAAGGGAACTGCTGCCATTCACTTGTCATCTCGCCGGGCAGAGGTTGCTGCTCACCACCGATGCGCAAGCGCTTCAGTCTCGGTGCTTCTCGGCCTAAAGCGCGGTGCAGACGCCACAACTCATCCATGCGCTGGTCGCACTGCTGGGTGCAGTCAAACGCCAGCACCCACTCCTCTTCACTATTAACGGCTGAGGCTGTTAGCGGCCATTCACTAAGCATGGGTAATGCCAGGTCGACATCGCCATGAGCCGTATGGCGGTCAGGAACACCGATTCTTAGCTCAACCATGCCCCAGGCGGCGACCATCGGCGCTGCGAATATCACAAAAATGAGAATTAACTTAAGCCGTTGACGGCGAATATGCTTGGCGTCCTGCATATGATTGGCTCCTTTTTATTTTTCGTTTTATTTTTATTGAGTAGCACTCTTCAGTGAGCAGCTTTGTTCAGTGAACAGCATCGCGACGCAATTTAAGCCCACCGATCACCATTACAACCAAAGCCGCTGCGGCTAACCCCCACCATTGAAAGGCATAGCCCACATGTCGGCTAGGCGGCATCACATTGGCTTCCCACCAGGGAAGTAATACGCCATCGCCTTCATTTGCATGCAGCCAGCCAGCATAGCTAAATGAGCCTAGTGCAGGCTGCCAGGGTTCAAGGCTTAGCTGCTGCAACCTAACCCCTTCAACATTATCGCCATAGAGCGGCCCGCCCGCTTGAGCCTCCTGCCACTCGCCACGTAGCACCACGCTGCCATGTGGAGTGTCAGCATTCGGTGGTTCACGATTAGGCCCCGTTGGTAAAAAACCACGCTGCACCAACCAGAGCTGACCATACGCATCTCGCAGTGGTGTTAGCACCGCGACGCCAATTCGCCCATCTACGATCCGATTGTCTAAATAGAGCGTGTGCTCAGCTAAGTACTCCCCTCTCAAAGTAACCTCTGCGCCCTGGGCCGGTGGCGTTGTGGGCTCTATCAGTGCCGGTGCTGCCTCGCGGTGTGCCATCGCTAAGCGCTTGTCATCTGCCCGCTCCCACTGCCATAGTCCTAAGCAGATACCTAATGCCACCAGTACACTCCAGAACAGACACCAACTTATCAATCGCCATTGCCAAGAGGATTTGATCATGTGGTTACAGTTACTCATTGCCGCTGTGTTTTTTGCGATGGTCATCAGCTTAGCGGTGGGAGCAGGGTTTCTGCTGCGCGACCACGGCTCCTCCCGCCGGCTACTGATCTCTCTAAAAGTGCGCGTAGGGCTTGCCTGCTTGCTAATGGCACTCATAGTGTTCGGCTTTTGGTCTGGCCAGCTTGGCTAGGCTTTGTACGAAAACTGCCTACGCTTGCCAATACGGCGTTAAAAATCATCTCAAAATGCTCATTTACACCCCGTAAACTCCGCTTTTTCGTTGATTTTTGCCTTGTCTAGCCTTCGCTCGCCTACTTTTAGTACAACCCTAATACCATCAAATGACATACACAAAAATAAATAGCCCCACCCACACCACATCGACGAAGTGCCAATACCAGCAAGACGCTTCAAAGCCAAAGTGATTTTCATGGGCAAAATGCCCTTTATGAATACGCACCAGCATGGTGGCTAAAATCAATGTACCTATAATGACGTGAACCCCGTGAAACCCGGTCAATATAAAAAAAGTCGCTCCAAAAATGCCGGCTTCCAAAGTAATGCCGTAGTGGGCGTAGGCCTCATAATATTCAACGCCTTGAATCATGATAAAGCAGCAACCTAGTAGTACAGTGCCCGCTAGCCAGTTGCGGCATGTCTTTCGATACCCCACCTTCAACGCCTCATGGGCAACCGTTAACGTAATGCTTGAGGTAATCAAAATCAGCGTGTTAACCAGCGGCAGCTGCCACGGGCTAAACACTTGCTGAGGGCCGGCGATGGACGCATCCGGTGGGTTGAGTAGCGGCCATTGGGCGACAAAATCAGGCCATAGCAGTGCGGAAACGCCTTTGGCACCTTCGCCCCCTAACCACGGCACGGCGAACATGCGCACGTAAAACAGCGCCCCAAAAAACGCGGCAAAAAACATCACTTCCGAAAAAATAAACCAGCCCATACCCCAGCGAAAAGAACGGTCCATTTGAGCGTCGTACAGCCCGCCGCGAGACTCATTAATCACATCACGAAACCACAGCCCCATCACGGCAATAATGCCCACAACACCTATTAACAAAAGTGGCAGGCCCGTATCGTAAACCAGCTTAATGCCGGTACCGACCATCATGGCACCTAGCGCCAATGAGCCAAGAACAGGCCACCGACTACTTGCCGGAACGTAATAATTGCCGCTGCTCATATCGCCACCCCCGCCGCTTTATTGTTTTTGAGACCGTCTTTGAGATCGTCTTTGAGATCGCCCTGAACAAGGCTGTGAAGATCGCTCTTAGCACTATTATTGAGCGTGTCAGTAAGTGAGGCGTTTTGAGCTGAATGCTCGACCGGATACAGCGTATACACCAAGGTAATGGTATTAATGTCTTCGGGAAGATCGCGAGCTAATTGAAACACTAACGGAATGGTTAAGCGCTCATCGCCTTGCAATAGCTGTTCTTCAAAACAGAAGCAGCTCACTTTACGCAGATGACGCGTGGCATTTGATGGAGACACGCTAGGCACCGCACGCCCCCAACTTTCGTTGGGGCTATTATTAGTAAAGGTAAAATCCACTTCTGCTGTTTGCCCTGGATGCACGCTCATTTGGCGCATTTCAACGCTCATCTGCCACGGTAGACCCGGGCTACCACGGGTAATGAATTGCACGTTGATATGACGCGACACATCCACTTCTTCATGCACAATACGTTGAGCCGTTGCATCTACTTTGCCGTTGATTCCGGTAATACGGCAAAAAACGTCATATAAAGGCACCAGTGCAAAGGCAAACGCAAACATTCCCACTAACACGGCCAAGGTTCTTATTACCGTGCGGCGCACTCCTACTTGTGTCTGTTCTTGGCTGTCCATAACACCTCTTAGGCCTAATCAATGGCCAGGTTGGGTACTTGGCACACCTAACGGGGGCACACCTAATGGGAGCACACCTAATGAGGAGTGCGATGAAACACGGGAGGCGTTTCAAATGTATGCAGCGGCGCAGGACTGGGAACCGTCCACTCTAAATCCTCTGCACCTTCCCACGCTTTAGCAGGCGCTTTTTTGCCACCGCGGACGCACAGTATTATTCCCAACACGAACAGCAGCTGCGAGGCACCGAAAAAGAAGGCACCGATGCTCGAAAGTAAATTGAAGTCCGCAAACTGCAGGGCGTAGTCGGGGATCCGCCGTGGCATACCCGCCAAGCCAGCGAAGTGCATAGGGAAGAAGGTTAAATTGACCCCAATAATAGAGAACCAGAAGTGCCACTGGGCGAGCTTTTCATTGGGATAGTGCCCCGTCCATTTAGGCAGCCAGTAATAGACCCCGGCCATGATGGCAAAAATAGCCCCCGGCACTAATACGTAGTGAAAGTGAGCCACCACAAAGTAAGTGTCGTGGTACTGAAAATCAGCGGGGGCGATCGCCAGCATTAGCCCCGAAAAACCACCGATGGTAAACAACACCACAAAAGCGAGCGCAAACAGCATAGGAGATTCAAAGCTAATCGAGCCACGAAATAGCGTGGTTACCCAGTTGAAAACTTTGACGCCGGTAGGTACCGCAATCAACATGGTGGAATACATAAAGAACAGCTCAGCCACCAAAGGCAGGCCGACCACAAACATATGGTGAGCCCAGACTAAAAATGACAGCAGTGCAATAGCAGCCGTGGCATACACCATTGATGCATAACCAAACAGCGGTTTACGCGCAAAGGTCGGTATAATCGCCGAGACAATGCCAAAAGCAGGCAAAATCATGATGTAAACTTCAGGGTGCCCAAAGAACCAAAATAAGTGCTGAAACAGCACTGGATCGCCCCCACCTGCCGCATCAAAAAAGCTAGTACCAAAGTTAATGTCCATCAGCATCATGGTGATGACACCGGCTAACACCGGCATTACCGCGATCAGCAGAAATGCCGTAATCAGCCACGTCCAAACAAACAGTGGCATATCCATCAAGCGCATACCCGGCGCGCGCATATTTAGAATCGTGGCAATAATATTGATGGCACCGAGAATCGAGCTAATACCCGCAATATGCAGCGCGAGAATAAAAAACGTGGTGGAAGGAGGAGAGAAATTAGTGGAAAGCGGCGCATAGAATGTCCACCCAAAATTCGGGCCACCGCCGGGCATAAAGAGTGTTGAAAGAAGCAGCGTAAAGGCAACGGGAAGCAGCCAAAAGCTGAAGTTATTCAAGCGGGGCAACGCCATGTCCGGCGCACCAATTTGCAGCGGTATCATCCAGTTGGCCAACCCGGTGAAAGCCGGCATTACCGCAGCAAACACCATGATTAAACCGTGCATGGTGGTCATTTGATTAAAGAACTCTGGATTGACCAGCTGCAAACCTGGTTGGAAAAGTTCGGCTCGCACCACGAGCGCAAATATACCGCCGATGAAAAACATCGTTAGCGAAAAAATCAGGTAGAGGGAGCCGATCTCTTTATGGTTAGTGGTCAGCAGCCAGCGCAAAATGCCTTTTGGCGGTGCGGCATGGCTGTCGGCTTGCCCATCGGCGGCAGCGGTTGTGCTGTGCTGCAATGGAGGCTGAGGGGGTAGTTTGGGCGCCATGAGACTCTCCGAAAATATTGTTGTTATCATCAATTAAGTGGCCAACCAGTTTCACTGAGCGATTTTTCCAGCCACCGTTGAGGGCTGCACCACATCGCCCGTATCGTTACCCCAAGCATTCCGTGTGTAGGTAACCACCGCGGCCAGTTCAACAGGATTCAATGTGTTACGGAAAGCAGGCATTGCCGCACCGGATACACCATTCAAAATGGTATCCAGATGCCAATCCACATCGCTAATGAGCTGTTGGTTATTGGCTAACGCCGGGAATGCCGGTGGCAACCCTTGGCCTTCACTTTGATGGCAAGAAGCGCAAATCGTCTGATAAACAGACTCACCCCGCTCCACTAGCTCAGTCATCTCCCACTCACGATCAACGCCCATGGCTTCTTCTTTAGCCATCTCTTTTTGCTCGGCTAACCAGCCATCAAACGCCTCTTCTTCCATTGCATGTACCACAACGGGCATAAACCCATGGTCAATACCGCACAGCTCAGCGCACTGGCCACGATAAATACCAGGTTCATTGATCCTTACCCAATTCTCATTAATAAAGCCGGGAATAGTGTCCTGCTTAACCGCTAAATCTGGCACCCACCAAGAATGAATAACATCATCAGAAGTCATTAAAAAACGCACTTTGCGGTTAATCGGCAGCACTAATGGTTGGTCAACTTCTAATAAGTAATACTCGCCTCGCTCTTCTTCGCCACTAATTTGGGCGCGCGGGGTGCTCATGCTGGAGTTGAACGCCACATCCTCACCAAGATATTCGTAGCGCCAACGCCACTGCTGCCCCGTAATCATGACGTCTAATTCGGCGTCTGAAGCGTCATACATGTTTTTCAGTGTTGCGGTGGCTGGAACGGCCATGCCCACAAGAATCAGAATGGGAATCGCGGTCCAGAGCACTTCGACGCTGGTATGCTCATGAAAATGGGCAGCTTTGGCTCCTTTAGAGTGGCGATAACGAAACAAGGAGAAAAACATCACTCCAAAGACCAGCACGCCAATCACTACACATATCCAAAAAATGGTCATATGCAGGCCGTAAATGTCACTGCTTACGTCGGTCACCCCCACAGGCATATTCCAGCCGTACGCCTGGGTATGCGAAACACTCGCAGTCACATAAATAGCTAAGAGCCAACACCACCGTGAGCGCATAGAAACCTCCAATTTTATTGTTGTTATTGGTTCTCGTTAGATTAGGGCAGCATTAAATGAGATATTAGCAGTATAGAAAACATGTGGCTTTCGTCACGTTTTTGCTTAAATAACGCTATCAACGCTTTTCAGCGGGCCGCCAACGTTGCCAGCACGATAAGCACCAAAATGAACAGCAGCGTGATGACGACGCCCGTCACAATGTACGCTGCTGGCCTGCCACTATTAAAATCCTCCTGTCGCTTTTGATTATTTTGAACGCCTAACAGAGCCGCTAATACTGACTTAACTACAGGCCACATATCACCTCCTCTCAACCTCAGCAATATAACGCTTCAGGGCAGCACCAAAATGCCCATCTTTGGCTACAATGACAGTATAAGGGCTTATCTACATTCCACCTTTTTCCACTTCAACGCCCTTTCTCAAGGATTTGTTTTTAACGGCTTGTCTTCAATGACTTGCCTTCAATGCCCCATCCTCAACGAACTCAAGGAGTCTGATATGGCGATCTCACAGAAGGTATTACCCAACCCAGTAATTAACTCTAGCCAGCCAATCATTGCTTGGTGGAATGAATATTTGCTCAAAAGCTCACTCCCCATGGCTAAAATTCACTTAGCATGGTTAGAGAGCGTGTCACAATCTATTCAGATGGAAGCGAAGCTCCTTCAAGCAATTGCTGAAAGTAGTGAAAAATTCACGCAGTGTTTTATTGAAAGCGGCACGAACCCTAGCAGCGCTGACATACACGAGTGCTATCAGGACATGGTACAAACCCTGACTGATTCACACTTTAATCGGCTTGAGAAGGTGGCTCAGCTCTCTCACGAATTTCGTCGGTGCTTATGGGAAGAAATCTAATGATTTACAACAAGGTAAGCAGCGCCCTATAGTTTCATCCTATGTTCTGCTTAGCCTTGTCAATGCGCGCGCTACTCACTGGAGTGATTATGTTTTTACACCGCCTGTCCCGATGCGTGGTTCCCGTTGTAGCGTGTGCTTCGCTACTTTTTATAGCAGGCTGTACCACCTACACCTGGCCAGATGGTTCACAAAAAACGGTTATAGGCGTTGTTCCTGAAGATGAAAATAAACGCTATGAAGAACAACAAGTTGAGGGAGTGCGCTACCGAGTTCCCGATGAGATTCCCGAATAACCACAGCATTAAGAAAAGGGCAAATAGAGGTAAGCTATAATAGCTTTCGAGGAGAGCCAGCATAAAAAAATAAGCTAATCTTTGCTCTCGATTACCGCACTGCAGCATAAATATTATATGCTATAGCGATAATATTACTGCGATGGGGTATCGAATAGTGACCACACCCGATTTAAAGACACAAGAGATTGCCTGGCATAGCAACAGCGTTGAAGAATCGTTAGCTCTTCAAGACTCTGTGGCCGAAGGTTTATCTAGCCAAGAAGCGGCTGCGCGTCTGGCAAGCGGCGGCCCTAATCTCATTCAACAAGAGAAAATTCGCCCCTGGTACAAGTCCCTCTTGGACCAGTTTAACAATATATTAATGTTAATCTTGGTGGTAGCCGCCGCTGCCAGCCTATTTTTGGGCCACCGGCTAGATGCCGCCGCTATTGTAGGTGTGGTGGTTATTATCGCTCTCATTGGTTTTATCCAAGAGGGTAAAGCGGAACAGGCACTACAAAGCATACGCAATATGCTTTCCCCCCAAGCCAACGTGCTACGCGATGGTAAGCGCTGTACCGTGCCGGCTGAATCATTAGTGCCTGGCGATATCGTACTGATCGAAAGCGGCAGCCGGGTTCCCGCTGACTTACGCTTAATTGAAGCAAAACGTTTTAGCTGTGAGGAAGCCGCACTGACAGGAGAATCCGTTCCCGTCGAGAAGCAGGCTTCCCCCGTGGCCTCGGATGCTGAACTGGCTGAGCGTAGTTCAATGGCTTATGCCAGCACAATTGTGGTGCAAGGCACGGCTAAAGGCTTAGTGGTTGCCACAGGCAGCAATACAGAAATTGGTAAAATTTCTGAACTCTTACGGGGTATTGAACAGCTTAAAACACCGCTTTTGCGGCAGCTGGACCGTGCTGGTCGAATTTTAGCCTTATTTATTTTAGGCGCTGCAGGGCTCACCGCCGTGCTTGGCACGCTTATTCATGGGCAGCCCGCCGATGAGATGTTCATGGCGGCCATTGGCTTGGCAGTGGCAGCAATCCCCGAAGGCCTTCCTGCCATCGTGACGATTGGCCTCGCTCTTGGCGTACAAAGCATGGCGAAACAAAATGCCATCATTCGACGCCTGCCAGCAGTGGAAACGCTCGGCTCTATTTCAACGATCTTCTCAGATAAAACAGGCACACTCACCCGCAACGAGATGACGGCCCAAGTGATTTGGATGGCTAATGCACGCTATGCCATCGATGGGGTCGGGTATGCCCCTGAAGGAGATTTTTATCAAGCTGATTCAGGCGATAGCGATCAGAAAAAGTTAATCAGCGCTGATGAGCACCCAGATCTTATGCATTTCCTAAGGGTGGCAACGCTTTGTAACGACGCAGAACTTGCTCATCAAGATAATACGTTTCACATCCAAGGTGACCCTACCGAAGGCGCGCTGATCGTTGCTGCTGGAAAAGCAGGACTTCATGCTCAACCACTGCGTCAAAGCCACCCTCGCCTAGACGCCATTCCCTTTGAGTCAGAACACAAATTCATGGCCACCGTTCACAACATTGACGGTGAGCAGCGGGTACTGGTGAAAGGAGCCCCGGACAGGCTGTTAGAAATGTGTAGCCATGCTCACGGCCCATCAGGTTCTTCGCCACTTGAAAATGACGTTTGGGAAGCACGTATTGAAGAGCTCTCTTCCCTCGGTTTAAGGGTATTGGCCATTGCGGAGGCACCCGCAGCCAACGATACACCTCTTGACCATAATCAGCTGCAGCAAGGGTTAACACTGCTCGGCCTGATAGGGCTGCTTGACCCCCCTCGTGAAGAGGCGATTCAGGCGGTTAAGCAGTGCTTAGCGGCTGGCATTCGCCCGGTCATGATCACCGGTGATCATGCGACCACCGCCTTAGCCATCGCTAAAAAGCTTGGCTTTTCGCATACACAGCGTGCAGTGACCGGACGAGAAATTGAGTCAATGTCCGATGAGCAGCTCAAAGACATTATTATTGAGGTTGACGTATTCGCCCGCGCATCACCAGAACACAAACTTAGGCTGGTAAAAGCGATGCAAGCGCGCAACGGTGTATGTGCTATGACGGGTGACGGCGTCAATGATGGCCCTGCCCTAAAACGCGCCGATGTTGGTGTTGCCATGGGTATTCAAGGCACCGAGGCCGCCAAAGACGCCGCCGAGATGGTACTGGCAGATGACAACTTCGCTACCATTGTTAAAGCCATAAAAGAAGGACGAAAAGTTTACGATAACATCCGTAAAACGATCACTTTTATACTGCCGACTAACGGGGCTCAGGGTTTAGCCATTATGCTAGCCGTGCTGGCGGGTTCAACGCTGCCGGTTACCCCGCTGCAGGCTCTGTGGGTAAACATGGTAGTCGCGATTACCCTTGGCTTGGCGCTCGCTTTTGAACGTGGTGAAGCTGATTTAATGCAGCGTAACCCTCGTGACCCTAACGCTGCCTTGCTGGATATGTTCTTGCTGTGGCGAGTGATCTTTGTATCGCTCTTGCTGCTGGCAGGGGTGTTTGGCATTTTCTCCTGGCTACTTTCACAAGGCGAAAGCATTGCGTTAGCCCGCGCTGGGGCGGTCAATATGTTGGTAACCGGAAGTGCTGCTTATTTGATAAACAGCCGCTTTCTCGTCAATAGCACCTGCTCCTTCAGCGGCATCTTCGGTAGTCGCCCCGTGTGGTTTGCTATTAGCCTGGTGATGCTGCTGCAAATGGCGTTCACGTATGTGCCTTTTATGCAGCTAATCTTCGACAGCGAAGGGCTTGCGCTCACACATTGGCTTGCTATCGTATTGGCTAGCGTTGCGATCTACTTAGCGGTTGAGCTTGAAAAAACATTCTGGCGACGTACTCGTTAAGCAACCTGTCTCTTTGCTCAGTGACGTTTAGAGCATGTAATGCTTAGGATACGCGATATTTAGTGCTTGCGGTTGCTACGGCCGTTAACGGATTCTCAGGCCAAGGATGCTTAGGGTAGCGACCGCGCATTTCTTTGCGTACTTCTGGATAACCATTCTGCCAAAAACTAACCAAATCCTGAGTGACTTGCAGTGGTCGGCGCGCTGGCGATAGCAAGTGAATCATCACGGCAACGCCACCATTCATAACGGTGGGCGTTGCCCGCCAGCCAAAGGCCTCCTGTAGCTTCAACGCTAAAACCGGTGGCCGCCCTGAAAGGCAAGGAAGATAGTCTAGGCCAACCTGTTTGCCGCTAGGTACTTCAAGCACTCGCGGGGTTAACTGCTCAAATTCACCTTGTGCCTCCCAGGCCAGTGAATTGAGTAGATAGCGCTCTAGCGGCAATTTTTCAATTTGTCTCAGCCGATTAATACCGTTTAGGTAAGGGGCCAGCCAGCTATCTAACGAGGCTAATAGCGCCTGCTCCGACCAATCGGGCCACGCCTCCCCCAGGTTTTCGCGCAGCAGCGCCATTCGCCCTTGCAGTTGTTGTAGCTTATCGCTAAACAAGCTGCCCGGCTGATGACACAATGCGTTTAATAACGCTTCTTTCACCGCCTCTTCAGGCAAGTTCGCTAACGGCCGTTTGGCAATAACGAGACTAGCATGCGCCTGCACTTCTTCACCGATTAAACGCCCCTGCTCTTGCGACCATGTAATGCGTGGTTGCCACTCTTTAGTGGCTGGGTACAGCGTTAGCAGTGATTCAAGTGATAATGATTCGCCAGAGGTAATACGCGCCTCAGCGCTACCGGCACTGTTTAATGCGGCAGCCACTAAATAAGGCTGATGCGCCAATGCATCGTTTAATGGCAGCGTGGCAATTTTACTATTGGCGAGGAGAAATCTACCGGGGCTAATTTGTTGACCGATGCGATCTGGATAAGCCAGTGCTAAAAGCGAGCAGAGCCTCTCCAGGGTCGTATCACGCAGCACGACTCCCGCTTGATTAGTTAGCCTCATCACCTCGCGATGCCAGCTTGGGAAACGCTTAGGCTGCTGCAAACGAAGCGTTAATACGGCGTGTAGTGAACGCTCCGTGCTGTCGCGCCCTTCAAGCAGCGCTGCTAAGGCGCAGGCAAGCGGCAAGGCGTCTAAATCGGCAGCACGTTCGAGCATAACAGCTAACCGGGGCTCAACTGGCCATCTGGCACAGCCGCTACCCAATGTGGTCAGTTTATGCTGCTCATCTAGCGCACCTAACTGTACAAGCAGTGCTTGGCCGCTTTGCCACGCACCCTCAGGTGGCGATGTTACCCAGCATAATGCTTTGGGCGATGCAACGCCCCACCGCGCTAACTTAAGCACCACCGATGAGAGATCCGCTTGCTTAATTTCGGGTTCCCCATAAGGGATCAGAGCTTGTTCTTGAGCCCAAAGACGAAAACAAACCCCTGAACGCTGCCGCCCTGCACGCCCGCGACGCTGATCGGCACTGGCGCGATTAATACGGCGAGTGGTTAAACGGGTAAGCCCGGTGCGCGATTGAAAAACAGGCACTCGCTCTAAGCCAGCGTCAATTACTACATTGGCACCCTCAACGGTGATACTCGACTCAGTAATCGCGGTAGAAACAATAATGCGCCGTTGCTGGGTATCTGCTGTCAAGGCAGCCTGCTGATCAGCAATACTCATGCGACCGTGCAGCGGCCTGATGTCGTGATCGGGTAAGACCTTCTCAAGGGCAAGCACTAATTGATTTATCTCTGCAACGCCAGGCAAAATCACTAACACATCCTGAGCATCGTCTATTGAGAGCGCTTCATTAATGACTCGCAGCGTATGAGTAACATTCTCTTCGTGGCTTGCGGGTGGACGATAATGAGTCACTACCGGGTATTGGCGACCATGGCACTCGATGACAGGCACTTGCTCACCCAAGACGTGCTTGAGGGCGTCTACATCCAGGGTTGCCGACATCACTATCAGGCGCAAGTCGTCGCGAATACTGGTTTGCACATCCAGCGCAAGAGCTAAGCCCACATCGGCTTCTAAGCTGCGCTCATGGAATTCATCGAAAATAATCCCACCGATCCCCTCAAGCATCGGATCATCCTGAAGCATCCGCGTTAGCACGCCTTGAGTCACAACTTCCAAGCGAGTTTGAGCACTGACACAGCTGTCGCCGCGCATCCGATAACCCACCGTTTGCCCAGCCCGCTCACCCAGTTGTTGAGCCATAAAAGTCGCTGCAAGACGAGCAGCAACTCGCCGTGGCTCTAGCAACAGTAGCTTTTGACCCTTTACCCAGGCAGTGTCAAGCAACGCTAACGGAACACGAGTGGTCTTTCCAGCTCCAGGTTGGGCAATCAGTATTAGCCGGTTGTCGGTGGTTAATACAGTTTCAAGGTGAGCAAGATGCTGCTCAATCGGTAACGCATTCATTTAGCGCTCACTTTTCTACCAAGTGAGCGTTAGTGCCAGGCTCGGTATTCATTAATAAACCTCCTATTCCATTGCGATGCAATGCAATGCTGCGCAGGCACTACGATAGCTCAGGTTTTTGATTCTAGTCACCTATAGATGCTTTCTTCACCACCTGTTCAAAACGTCAACTGCGCATGCTACATTTATTTTCTTACACGCATACAAAAAACCCAGCCGATTGGCTGGGTTTTCTGCGGTATAAGTGCCTGACGATGACCTACTCTCGCATGGGGAGACCCCACACTACCATCGGCGCTAAG
>NZ_LGEN01000047.1 GCF_001507855.1 Halomonas sp. 54_146 | reverse complement strand
GAACCAACGCCTATCCCCCAGGTCTCACGTCGTCTCCACAGACGTCACTTTCCGAGTGCCCCTCGGTAGGTCGTGTTGACATCAGCAGTATAGCACTGTGCAAATCAACAGCAAGCGCATCCTGTGGATGCCGCGCTATCCATCCCCACCCAATACGTGGCTTGGGTGGGGTATTCCGCGCTTTTCGATAAAACAGGTGGGCATGGCCAGTAATGCTATTAATGGCGGCTAGCTCGCGAGCGCCGCCCACGAACGGGGTGATACCGATGCCGCCACCTAGCCAAAGCATGTCGCGCTCTGGAAAGCGACGCCCGAAGAACTCCCCATAAGGCCCTTCGACCAGCACCCGGGAACCCAGAGGCACCGCTTGCAGGGCATGGCTGGCATCGCCTAGGTCTTTGATGCCGATACGCAGGCGCGTGTCCGAGGGCGCTGACGCAATGGTGTAGGGATGTTCCTCGTTACAGCCGGCACTAAGCGATTCATCCAGCGGCGTGAGGTAAACGAACTGCCCCGCTTTAAAGCAGATACCGTCGCCTTCAGGGCGCAGCGCCAGTTCCACCACGCCGCGCGCCAGGGGTGTTAGCGCTTCTATGCGGTAGGGAAACCGCCGCCGCGGGGCGAAACCCTTGCGCCAGGCAATGCCACCCAGCCCAACGCCCCCCAGCAGCCACCAGGGCCAGGCCTCGCCGGCAAGCAGCAGCGCGTGCCAAAGCCCCAGCAACAGCGCCGCCGCCGACACCAAGTGCAGGCGCTTCCAGCGCTGGTAGTGGGGCTGGCCGAAAAAATCAAACGTGGGTGCCAGAAACACCACCAGCGCTGCCCAGGCCAGCCAGCCAAGCCACACGGTTCCATGGGAAACGGGCGGAAAAAGCGTGGCCACTGCCGCGCCCAGGGAAACCGGCACCGCAGCCAACCCCAGCGCCAAGGCATGTAACATCACTAACATAAAGGCAGCAAAGCCCAACCAATGGTGAATGCGCCAAAGCCGCGCCAGCCCACCAAAAAGGCGGTCGAAGCCCGGCACCCGGCAACTCACCGCCCCGGCCAGCAGCAGCATCGCCAGCCCCAAAATACCGCTCACCCGCCCTACCCAGTTCAGCCAGTGTTCCGGCGAGCCGAAAAACCCACCCAAGCGCGGCAACGCAACCGCAAGCGGCAACAGCAGCAACACGATGAGGGCAACATCGCCCGCTGTTGGAAATCGCCGCATCGTTACCCCCTCGCCGCTTGAGCTTTTCCCTTTGCCGAAAGCTACTGACAGTGTCGCCGATAAAGGTCAGTTTTCAAGCAATGATGTTACCCCTCGGCGGCTAGGCAGCAGTTTAGTGGGCAGCAGGTTAAGCAGTGAGCCGCTTTTTGCGCCACATATAGCACTAATTGGCATTGATATTGCTTTGGTTAAAAACGAAAGATTGTTACTACACCACGCCGCTCGTTCTTTGCCCATTAAGGAGTTGCTATGCCCTCCCCATTGACTGCTCGCTTATCTCTGCGCTTCCAACACTGGCTCTGGTTAGGGTTTGCCGCCATTATTGGTCTGATGTTGGCGGTCAGCGTCATTGGTATTCAGCGTGTTAACAATATCGACACCTCCCTGACACAGATAAACGACATCAACAGCGTTAAGCAGCGTCATGCCATTGATTTTCGCGGCAGCGTCCACGACCGCGCGGTCGCGCTGCGCGACGCCGTTATGCTCACAACGAACAGTGATGTCGCTGCCCAATTAGCGCTTATTGAGGAATTAGCACGCAATTATCAAGCCACAGAAGTAGCGTTGGAGCGCATTTTTACCGAACAAGAAGCCTCCATCACGCCCGCTGAACGCGAAGCCTACGCACAAATACGGCAAACCGCTGAAACAACCCAATCGGCGGTTGAAGATGTCATCGCCTTTCGTACCAACAATCAACTTGCCGCTGCACGCCTGGTGTTATTTGAAGACGCGGCTCCTGGGCTTCGTCAATGGCTTGCCGATATCAATGTGCTTATCGATCTTCAAGAGGCCATGAATAGTGCAGAAACGATCCACGCCCGCACTATAACCGGCAGCTTTCAAGCCAGTATGCTTGGTTTGGTCGGCGTTGCTATTCTCATTAGCCTGGTGATCGCTGCACTTCCAGGCCGTTGGCTGAAACGTACGTTAGGAGCAGACCCGGGAGACGTGCGTAAACGTGTCGAAATGATTGGCGCAGGCAACTTTCGCTCAGGGACTCAGCAATACCCTGAGAACAGTATTATGCAGGCCCTAGACGACATGAACGCCAAGCTTTCAGAAACCGTTAACCGTGTACGACAAGCGTCTTATGAAGTTGAAAGCGACAGCGAGCACATCTCGTTTAATTGCGAGGAGCTGCTAGGAAGAGTGGATCAACAGGCGGCCATGCTGACTGAAACCGCCTCAGCGATGGAGCAACTGGGTTCCACCGTGGCACACAATGCTGACCGAGCGAGTGAAGTTGATCACCAAGCCCGCGATGCTGCGACGCTAGCAGGCGAAGGCGGTAACGTTGTGCGCGAAGTTGCGACCTCCATGCAAACGCTTAATAGCCGTTCAGAGGAAGTGGTGAGCATCGTATCACTCATTGACAGCATTGCCTTCCAAACCAATATCTTAGCGCTTAACGCCTCAGTGGAAGCCGCCCGCGCTGGAGAACAAGGGCGCGGCTTTGCTGTGGTAGCACAAGAAGTACGCAGTTTAGCAACCCGCAGTGCCGATGCTTCCAAACAAATTAGCAGTTTGATTGACGCTAATCTGCGCCAGGTAGAAGAAAGCGTGGCTCTCGCTGGCCAAGCCAGTGACAAAACACGCGCGGCGATTGAGGCAATCAAGCGAGTGACTCAGTTAGTCAGTGAGATAAGCCAGGCGGGTGTCGAACAATCGCGCGCAGTACAAGAAGTCGGCAACGCTGTTTCTGAAATGGATAACGTCACCCAGCAAAACACCCAGCTAGTCAAACAAACCGCTGAAACGGGTATTGTGTTGCTCGGGCGGTCCAGCCAGTTAGGCGATGCGATCTCTGAGTTTGACCTGGATGACGAAACGCTGCTGCCCAGAGCACGCACCTCACTTGAAAGAGCGCAAGAAGCATCGCTCACTTCCCCTTCCCACACATCGCCAGTCATACCGGCATAACGCGCGCCTCTCACTGCACTATGGTGATGCACCAGCCGCACTACCATAGTGCATACAGCACGATTAATGGGCGGCACCGCCTTATGCCATAAGGGAATCTTGATAATTTCGGGGGAAAGGTCAAACGCTGCGGCCTCGTCTCAGGGTAATGCAGCGGTTAACGGCAATGTCACGAACATACTGTTTATTGAACAGTTACTAAACACTATCAACCGGGCGTATAGTTATTTACGCGTGTTTTAGCGAAAAGGGAGAAAGGATGTCTCGCCGCGTAGCCCACTTTGCTGAAGGTCGGCTGATCTTTATTGGCTAATGTTAATGATTAATTAGAGGTTAACCGTGAAGCATCCTGAGTTACCTGCTGATGAACAACAACGCTTAGAAGAACTTTGGCGCTACAGCCTACGCGACGCGTCACAAGATAACCGCCTTGATGCTACAACAAAGCTGGTAGCACAATATTTTGATAGTCCTATCGTGCTCGTCTCGTTTGTTGATCAACAATGCCAATGGTTTAAGAGCCATCACGGGATTGATACGGCACAAACACCACGCCATAGCTCTTTTTGTGCCCACGCCATACAAAGCGATCAGCCGATATTTGAAGTCAAGGACGCCCACCAAGACCCTCGCTTTTGTCATAACCCATTGGTAACGGGGCCGCCTTATATACGCTATTACGCCGGTGCCCCTCTCATCACCGCTGCAGGGTTTAAGCTCGGCACGTTGTGCATTATCGACTCACAGCCACGCAATATTCACCCCGAAAAACTCAACCAGTTAAGTGAGTTCGCACACCATGTGATGGAGCACCTGGAATTACAGCGCCTGCACCGCCTGCTTGATATCGTTGATGAATCCGACATAGGGCTGTGGGAGCTAGACGCTGCGTCTGGCGCTATTTGGTGGAACAACACACAGTCTCGACTGCTGCTTGCTGACAACCACCAGCCACTGACGAATGGCTCATACGAAGCAGAATCACAGCGCCGATTTGAACACGCGATAGCGCAGGCCATTGCCACAGGAAACACCTTTTCAACTGACCTTAAACTACAACGCCCTGCCCATGCGCCACCTGCCTGGGTACACGTCACCGGTTCCGCCTTAAAAGCGAATGGTGACATCACCCAGCTGGCCGGTACGGTTCAAAACATCACACAGCTGAAAGAAAAAGAAGCAGGGCTAGCACGGCATGCGCGTATTGAACAACTCATCAATGAGCTACAAGCGGCATTTATCGGCAATCGACAAACCAACGATACGTTCCGAAAAGCCTTAGAGAAATTGCTTCTGGCGACTGAAAGTGAAGCCGGCTTTATTGGTGAGGTTAAGTACCGTGAAGATGGCACAACGCCTTACTTAAAAATGCACGCACTCACCGATATTTCTTGGGATAAAGAAGAATTCGACCGTTTCAGCGCCTCTGCGCCAGCTGGCATGGAGTTCACTCGGCTGAAATCGCTGTTCGGTCACGTTATTCTTCACAAGGAAATCGTTATATCTAACGCGCCCGCCAGTGATCACCGGAGTGGCGGAGTGCCCCAAGGGCACCCACGCCTGGAGAGTTTTCTGGGGCTGCCTGCGGTAGATGACCACGGCAATATCATCGCCGTTATTGGTTTGGCTAATCGTGCGCAAGGCTATGATGAGGCTTTTTCACAGGAGCTCGAACCGCTACAACAACGGCTTGGCCAACTCATCACAACGTTTAATCTACGCAAAGAGCAGCAGCGCTCTCAAAAACGGCTTGAAATGGCCGCGAAAGTATTCGACAGCAGCCACAATGCCATTGTCATTACCGATGATCAGTTCTTAATTTTAGACGTTAACCCAGCGTTTGAAGCGGAAACAGGCTATCTACGGGAAGAGGTAGTGGGCAGCAGCACCGGGTTTCTGGCCGCTAAAGGAGCCCAGCTGTCGATTGAGCAAGCGCTCCGCCATGCCAAAAACAGTGCCCGTCAAAGCGGTGCCCATCAAAGCGGCGCTAATCAAAACAAAGCCAGTCAAAACAAAGCCAGTCAAAACAAAGCCAGTCAAAGCAGTGATTGCTGGGAAGGTGAAGTTCTTAACGTCCGTAAAGACGGCGAACCGCTGCCTGAAAGCGTATCGATTTCCGTTGTACGTGATACCGCGGGTGATGTGACCAATTATGTATTGGCCTTAACGGATCTACGGCACATTAAACAGCACAATAAAGCCCTCGACCGCGCCAACCACTTTGACACCTTAACCGGCTTGCCCAACCGCACCTACCTTGTTCAGCTAATGCGCAAGACCATGCAGAGTGATGGAGACGCATCGGGGCTAGCCATTGTTGTCATCGACCTTGATCGCTTCAATAGCGTCAATCAACTGCTCGACACAGCGCAGGGCGACAAACTACTCATTGATATCAGCGAAAAGCTTGCTCGTCATCTGAAAGCGGGAGAAATATTAGCGCGGATAAATGGCGACGAATTCGGGTTAGTGCTGACCCGCGACGCATCCTTACTGGATCGTCTGGATACAATGCTTTACGACATTGTGCAGACTCACCCGCTGCCTTCAGGTGAAACACTGACCACCACCGGCAGCATGGGCGTCACCTTTTACCCAGACGACAACACCGACCCAGACACGCTGCTACGCCATGCTTTCCAGGCGATGTTCCGCGCCAAAGAAGAGAGCGGTCATCGCTACGTCATTTTTAATACCCAGCACGAGCAAGAATTCAAATTTATCCAGCAACTGCGAAAAGACGTGGCACACGGGCTTAAAAACAATGAGTTTGTGCTTGAACTCCAGCCCCAGGTTGACGCCCAAAGCCTTAGACTGATGGGCGTAGAAGCGCTGATCCGCTGGAACCATCCTCTCGGGCGTCGAATGCCAGATGCCTTTCTTCCCTACATCATAGATTCCACCTTAGAACACGACATTGATGAGTGGGTCGTTCACCAGGCTTTTATGCTGCTCGATAAATGGCAGCACGATGCACCCGACCTATGCATCAGTATCAACATAACGCCGCAAACCTTTGCCAACCAAAGCCTGATTGGCATGCTGGATAGCGCCCGGCAGCGTTATCCAGCGGTTAACCTCAAACGTTTACACATCGAAGTACTGGAATCAGCCGCCATCGAAGAGCTGCAGGTCGCCACGGATGTCATGAAAGCCTGCCAAACACGCGGTGTTCATGTCGCCTTGGATGACTTCGGCACTGGCTATTCATCGCTCACTTACCTTAAGTCACTACCCGCCGATATTGTCAAAATTGACCGTAGCTTCGTGATTGACATGCTGGACAACCAAGATGACCTTGCCATTGTCGAGAGCGTTATTTATCTGGCCAAACGCTTTGGTAAAACCGTCGTTGCCGAAGGCGTGGAAACAGAGGCGCACATCGAAGCGCTTCGCCGCATCGGCTGCAACGTACTGCAAGGCTATGGCATTGCAAAACCGATGGCGCTTGAAAGGTTCACAGAATGGCAGTGCCAGGCCGAAGCCCTATAGCCACTTCATCGGCTTGTATTCACCTGCCAGCCAAACCACTCTACTGTCTTGCACATGTCATTTTTTTAACCTTTCCTTTTGTTAATGTGCTTATTGTTAACGTGCTTAATAAGCGATTGATCAACCGACCAAACAGGAATCACCAACATGCGCATGCAAGATAAGAACGTCATTATTACCGGTGGGGCAAGCGGCATTGGTTTGGCAAGCGCTAAGCGCTGCTTGGAAGAAGGCGCTAACGTGATTATCGCTGACTTAGCCAGCAGCGAGGGTAGCGCCCGCGCCGCCGAGCTAGACAGCACCTTCAACGGGCGCTGCCTTTTTTGTGCCTGCGATGTGACGCAAACCGCCAGTGTCGACCAGCTCTTTGATACCTGCGTTACCGAACTGGGCAGCGTTGACGCCGTGTTTAACAACGCAGGCATTGGGGGGATTCAGCCTTCTATTGACGTTAGCGATGAAGATTTCCTGCGTATTATTGATATCAACCTGAACGGTGTTTTTCGTGTGTCGCGGGCGGCAATGCGGGTTATGTATCGCCAGGGCAGCGGCAGCATTGTTAACTGTGCGTCTATTTTGGGCGTGTTCGGGCAGTCAGAAACCGCCGCCTATACGGCAGCAAAAGGCGGTGTGGTGAACATGACCCGCGCCCTGGCGATTGAAGCCGCGCCTAAAGGCGTGCGGGTTAATGCCATTGGCCCTGGTTATATTGATACCCCGCTAATAGCAGAGCTAGATAAGGAGTTAGTGCAAGGCTTGATCAGCCTTCACCCGATTGGCCGCCTGGGCCGCTCAGAAGAAGTCGCCAACGCTTTTCTCTTTTTAGCCAGCGATGAGGCCAGCTTTGTCACCGGCGCTAACCTGATGGTAGACGGTGGCTTTACGGCGGGGAAATCCTAGCTTCAAGCCTTCTTTCAGGGCAGCGAGAAGGTCAATTCCGGCCTTCTCCTTGAATCTGCCGGGGCTTGCCTTCATATCGTAGGGCACAATTGTTCATTTTTTGATGCCGAGTCTACCCATGCAGATTATTGATCCCCGCTCAGGTAAGCCGCTTACCGCGGACCCCACAAGTGCCGACGCTGCCGCGCCTAACGCTGAACAGGCACCGGTGCGCCCTGAAGATGTCATTATCGAGCTCAACGCTGGCAATATTCAGCAGGTGCTGGAAGCCTCTATGCAGGTGCCAGTGCTGATGGGCTGCTACTCGCCTTCCAACCCCAGCAGCAGCACCCTCATCGCGGTGCTGGAAAAACTGGTAGTTGAGTACGCGGGCGCTTTTCTGCTCGGCAAGCTTGATATCGAAGCGAATGCAGAAATAGGCGGCCAGCTTGGGGTACGTGCAGTGCCCGATGTGAAGTTGATTAGCCAGGGCGGTTTAGTCGATGGTTTTCAGGGCGCGTTGCCTGAAAAGGAAGTTCGCGAGTGGCTAAATCGCTACTTCCCCGCCACCGGCGAAGCGCCGCCCACCCCCGAAGAACAGGCGGAAGAAGCGCTTAACGCAGGTGATACGGCTGCTGCACGGGAGATTTATCAAACCCTGATGGGGCAATACCCGGAACACTACGCTTACCAGGTAGCGTTTGCCCGCGTGCTGGTAGCCGAAGGCCAAGGCAATGAGGCGCGCGCCGTGCTGGACAACCTGCCGCCGGAAGAGCGCGATGCAGCGCCAGCGCGGGGCGTGCGCGCCAGTATCGAATTTAGCGAACAGGCGCTTTCCCCAGAGGACATTGCCGCACTGGGCGAGCGCACCGACAGCGAAGCGCAGTACCAGCGCGCCCTGCGCCAGGTTGCCGATGGCCAGTATGATGCAGGGCTGGAAGCGTTGCTGGCGCTAATGAAGCAAGACCGCGCTTACAGCGATGACGCCGCGCGTAAAACGCTGCTGCAGGTGTTCGATGCCCTAGGTGCCGACCACCCGCTGACCGTTGCTTACCGCCGTAAGCTCTTTGCCATGCTTTATTAGGGGCTTGCTCAGCCCCGTTTTAGCAACTTATCCATACGAGACAGCGCCGCTTCCAGCTGGGAAGCGGTGGTACCAAAGTTAAGCCGCACAAAGCCGGGGCAGCCGAAGGCAGCGCCGTCTGAAAGCGCTACTCCCGCCTCTTTCAGCAGCGTCTTATACGGCGAATCGCCCAGCCCCGCTTCGCGCATATCCAACCACGCAAGATACGTTGACTCCGGCGCACTGAAGCGCACCCCCGGCCACGTTGCTACGCGTGCTTGCAGCGTCGCGCGGTGCACGCGGAGTACGCTTAATAACTCTTGCCGCCACGCCTCACCATCACGATACGCCGCTTGTGCCGCCACTAAGCCAAGCACGTTGCCGTCGGGCAGCAGCCCTTTGGTTGCTTTCGCAAAGCGCTGGCGCAATTCGGGGTCAGGGATCACCGCGCAGGCGCTGGTTAAGCCGGCCACGTTAAAGGTTTTCGACGGTGCCCACAGAGTAATAGTGCGTTTAACTAGTTCAGGAAATGCCGCGGCTAGCGGGCGATGCTGGGCGCTTTCGTCTAATAGCAAGTCGCAGTGCAGCTCATCGGAGACTACCCAAAGGTTGTGGCGTTCTACCAGTTCTGCCAGTGCGGCAAGCTCTTCATGACGCCAAACGCGCCCCGTCGGGTTGTGGGGGTGGCACCACAGCAGCAACCGAGTACGCGGGGTAATCGCGGCTTCCAAGGCGGCAATATCTAGCTGCCAAGGCTCGCCAGGAGCCTTTGGCTCATCTAACATCGCCGTTTGTGCCAACCGCCCGGTGCGCTCTGCCACCGCCAGAAAGGGCGGGTAGATGGGGGTTATCGTCAATATGCCGTCGCCTGGTTCGGTCAGCGCTAATGCGGCTAGGTGCAAAGCGGGCACGACGCCTGGCAGCCACTGCTGCCACTCTGGCTGAATGGGCCAGTCGTAGTGGTGGGCGCTCCACTCACACAGGGTTTCTGTTAACGTAGCGGGCACTTCGCCATAGCCATAAACGCCGTGGGCGACCCTCGCCTGTAGGGCGTCAATCACCGCAGGCGGGGAGCGAAAGTCCATATCAGCGACCCATAAGGGCAGCACGTCATCGCCGTAGCGGTGCCATTTCTGCGATGCCCAGCCACCTTCTGGGTGGTGCCGTTCCACAGGCGTGGCAAAATCATAGGCCATTACAAATCTCACTCATTCAATAAGGGGTGTGCAGAGCATGCCGCAAGATGACTTTTATACCAAGATGCGCGCGGGGCTATCAGCCCTGTTGCGGCAATGGCGCTCGCTCGGCCACGCCGATATTGACCAGCTAGCGCTGATTTTGGCCGAAACGGCGCGGGTAGCGAAATTAGGCACGCCTGATGCCACGCCCAGCGGTGCCACGCTTGAACAGTGGAGCCAAGACGAGCACGGCGAGATGCCGCTGTGGGCACCGCGCACCGCGGTTTTTCTGCTCAATCAAATGCCTGCCCGCCCAACCCCCCAGAGCGACGCCGAAGCCTGCGCCTGGGCATATTGTTGGTTACGCAACCGCTCGTTTGATTCACTGCAAGCGGCGCAAGAGGCGCTGCCTGCGCATTTGAAAGCCCCCCTGCAAGAGGTGTTAGAGGCCGCCTGGCGCGACCTGCAAGGCCTTCGCCTGGTTTAAGTTAATTTAAACTGCTTAAGCGTTAAGCTAATGAGCAACGCAACGACACAGCAAAATAATAACCGTAAGGAAAACGCCCCATGATTGACGTCCCTCTCACTTGGCAGCTAGCGAAACTAGGCCTCTCGATTGGCATGGTGCTGGGGCTAGGCGCTATTGCCGTGCGGGCAAGCCCGCGTATCGCCGGCCTGCTGGCGGGCTACCCGTTAGGCACGGCGCTGGCGCTGTTTTTTATCGGTTTAGAGATTTCCCCAGCGTTTGCGACCCAAAGTGCCGTGCATACCCTGGCGGGCTTTACCGCCACCATGGCGCTCGTGGCCGGTTATTTGGTGGCAGGCCGCAAGCCCGGCATTAAGGGCATTGCTGGTGGCTTGGCCGGCGGTTTGGTTGCGTGGCTAGCCGTTAGCACCCTGCTTGCCCAGTTTGATTTCACCCGGCTTAGTGGCACGTTAGTCACGCTGTGCGCCATTGCCCTATTTAGCGGGTTGTTCCGCACGATTCCGGATGTCAGCATTCCCGCTAGCCGAGCGTTTTCGTTTCCTGCGCTTGCCGCGCGCGCCGGCCTTGCCACGGTGATTATCTTTGCGATTACCAGCCTTGCCCATTGGCTGCCGCCCGCCTGGGCGGGAACGCTGGCGGCGTTTCCTGTCACTATGCTGCCCTTTTTGCTGATTTTACACCTGAGCCATGGGGCAGCGCCGGTGGCTACTGTGATCAAGCACTACCCGATGGGGCTTGGCTCGCTATTGAGTTACACGCTGTGTGTTTCCTATACCTACAGCACCTTGGGGCTTTTTTGGGGCACATTGGCAGGCTTCGCAGCGGCCACACTCTGGCTATTGGGGTGGATGCGGCTCACCGCGTGGTATCAACGCCGCGGCGCATGACCCAGAACTCTTGCCAAGAACTCTTGACCAAGCGCTTGCTTGGGGTAATCCTAAACAGCCAGCTATGCCAATAATAAGGACACACCATGTTTACCCGCACCGTAGAACCCGCCTTTTACGACACCGACGCCCTAGGGCACATCAACAACACCCGCCTGCCGGCGTGGTTTGAGCTTGCCCGCAACGACCTGTTCAAACTCTTCACCCCTGATTTAAACCCTCAGCAGTGGCGTTTGATTATGGCGCGCATGGAAGTCGATTACCGGGCTGAACTGTTTTACGGTCACGATATCGAAATACGTACTTATTTAACGCGCCTGGGCAATAGCTCGTTTACGGTAACCCAAGAAGCGCGGCAGCATGGCAAACTCACTAACCTGGGCCACACCGTTATGGTGCAGTATGACCATAACGCTAAATGCGCCATACCCATTGAGGGTGAGCTACGCGAGGCGCTACTTTCGCACTTACAAGATGCGCCTGACGCCTGATAGACGCCGCCCCGGGCTGCCGGGGCAACAGGAGCCTGCATAATGGCAATCCGCTACAACCTTTGGATAGACCCTGACAATGTCGCCCAGCACCGTGCCGTAGAGGCGGACTTAGAGCGCTATTTTATTGAGCGCTTCGCCGACTATCCGCATATCCGCTTGTTTGGTGCCGACCCCTACGATTATGATGCCCCCTTTAACCGCCTTTACGACGTGCTAATGGCACGGGGTGCCGAATACTGTGAGCGGACGTGGCGCTACGTTGCGTCGCCTGAACAGCTCAATCGCTGCTTTTTCCGTGCCGTTGGCCGCTCGACTAAATTTGTTCAAGACGACCGTTCGTGAGAGACCAACCCAATGGTGATTCGCACCAACCAAGCGCCTGATGAACGTCAGCTCGCTATTATTGCCCAGCAGCTTGGCCGCGCACCGCGTGGTATCGAAGCGGTAGCCGCCACCGACGGTGAAGGTACGCCGCTGGTGCTGCGTATGGCACCGATCGTCGATGGCAAACCTTTCCCTACGCTTTATTGGCTCTGCTCTGATGTGCTTAAAGTTGAGATTTCCCGTATCGAAGCGGTTGGGGTTATCAAAGCGCTCGAACAGCGCCTGCAGGAAGAGCCAGAGTTTCTTGAGGCTTATCAACAGAGCCACCGCGATTATGTAACCGCCCGCTGGGCTTACATGAGCGATGCCCAGCGTGAAGAAGTCGCTAAGCTGGGTTACACCGATGTGATGACCGAACGCGGCATTGGCGGCATTAGCAACTGGCACCAGGTGCGCTGCTTACACACCCAGTATGCCCACCACCTGTGTGGCGACAATGTGATTGGGCAATGGATGGATCAGCAGTATCAGGTAGACCGTTGCTTGCCTTAATGGATGTCCATATTTAGGCTATAAGGAATTAAACGAATGGCTCGAATTTGCGTTTATCTTGGCTCCCGTGAAGGTAATAGCCCTGCCTTTCGTCAGCTAACCCAACAGCTAGGGCGCACGCTGGCTGAACGCGGCCACACGCTGGTATATGGCGGGGCACGCATCGGCCTGATGGGCGAGCTGGCTAATTCAGTGCTGGAGGCTGGCGGCGAGGCCATTGGCGTTATGCCCGACCACTTAGTTGAACGCGAACAGGCGCACTTTGGTTTAAGCGAACTGGTTCGAGTGAGCAATATGCACGAACGCAAAGCCACCATGGCGGCCAATGCCGACGCTTTTATTGCACTACCCGGCGGGATCGGCACCTTTGAAGAGCTGTTTGAAATTTGGACCTGGGGCTATCTGGGCTTGCATGAAAAGCCCATGGGGCTGCTTAACATCGATGAGTTCTATTCACCGCTGCTGACGTTTTTAGACAGCACGGTCAGCCATGGTTTTTTGGCGTCTACCACGCGCGATATGCTGCTCGACGCCCCAACACCCAATGCGCTACTTGATGCGCTAGAAGCCCAGCTTTAGCGCAGGAAGGGAAGCAGGCAAAGAAAACAGAACAAAGCAGACGGAACGACTAGCGGCCCGTGTGCTCGGTGAGTTTGCGGGTATGTTGATAAGTCAGCTGCAGCAGGCGTGCATCTTCACCCGCCCGGTGGCGGTGAATACCGCGCTCAGCGATCATCGCCTCTTTGGTGTCACTCCATAGCGCCTGCTGCTCTTCGCTAAGCAAAATTCTCAACGCTTCAAGGCGAAAACGCGGCAGCATCCCAGCATGATGAAAAAGTAGCGAAAGCCAGGTGTTGTCGTACCCCCAGCTATCGCTGTAGGCCTTCCCGAGTTCGCTAAGCTCATCGTTCAGCCATTGGGCAACGTGGCGTACTGGGTAGCCTTCCTGAATAAGGCGCTCGCGGGAGATGCCGTGCAGCAGCTCGGCTTTAGGGTCCCAGTGCGTCCACTCTTCCAGCGGTTGAATAAGGAAGGCGCAGCAACTCCCATCAGCGCGGGCGATGCCTACTTCAATGGGGTAGCTGCCACGCCCAAATCCGGACGCTTCGATGTCTAGCACGGTGGGTAGCGTCTCGAACACAAACTTCCTCACTCAATCAAAACGTGGTGAAGCGTCATGCTGCCGCCACATCACCTGCCGACTGCTGGTCAGCCTGTTGCTGCCAGTATGCCGCTTGTTCACTATCAACGATTAAGCCCAACTCGCCCAGGCGGTAGGCGCGAGCAAGGCGCTCGGCAGCCAGGTAGTGCCCTGACTGAGCCGCACGCGCATACCATGTCACTGCGTAGTCTTCACGGCGCGGGTACTGAACACAGCCGTGTTCGTGGATCTGGGCTACCTGATACTGCGATTTCACGTCACCTGCGTGCGCAGCTTCCAACACGTAACGCGCACCGCGCGCCTTGTCTTGGGGCGTCTGGCTGCGATGAAACAACATGTGGCCATAAACAGATAGCGCATCAGGGTGGCCCGCCTCTGCGCAGCGCTTAAATAAGCGCATGGTTAAACGCTGGGTGCGCGGTGAACGCGGCAGTAACCAGCGATTATGAAACAGCCGTTCGGCAAGCCGAAACTCTAACCGCGTCAATAATGTTGATGCTTGCAGCATGGCAAACCACCCTGCCTGTTTGGTTGGAACCTTGGGCTAGCGGTCACTCAAATAATGGACGCTGACCACACGAGAAACCGGCCTTTAGCCGGTCGATGGGCTGGCAAGCATACGCTTGCCTTTGCAACGACTCAACCCCATTAATTTGCTGCTTTTGTAGCGCCTCGTTAACATGCCATACACACGCCGCGAATCACCCTGGTAATGGCGGTTTTTCTTGTGGCAATTTCGCCTTAATAAGGAGATGAAAATGCAAACGCGCCCACTTGGCAGAACCGGCATGGAGGTTAGTCGACTCTGCTTAGGCACGATGACGTTTGGCGAGCAAAACAGCGAAGCCGAGGCCCACGAACAGCTTGATCGAGCGGTGGCATTTGGCATCAACTTCATTGATACCGCCGAGATGTATCCCGTTCCCCCTATGGCCAAAACCCAAGGCCTGACTGAACGCTATATCGGCAGCTGGCTAAAACAGCGTGGCTCCAGGGACGATGTGATCATTGCCACAAAGGCCGCAGGCCCAGGGCTTGACCATATTCGTGGCGGGCCGCGTCTTACTCGCGAGCATCTTCATCAGGCTATTAACACTAGCCTTGAGCGGTTAAATACCGATTACGTTGACCTTTATCAGCTGCACTGGCCAGACCGCCAAACCAATTACTTTGGCAAATTGGGCTACGTGCATAGTGAAGACGAAAATGCGACGCCGCTAGAAGAAACGCTTTCTGCGCTGAAAGAGCTGGTGGATGCGGGCAAAGTACGTGCCATTGGGCTTTCTAACGAAACGCCGTGGGGGGTGATGCGTTCACTGCAGCTTGCCGATAAGCTCGGTTTACCGCGTGTGGCATCTATTCAGAACCCTTACAACCTGCTTAACCGCACCTTTGAAGTCGGTTTGGCTGAAATTGCTCACCGTGAAGATGTCGGCTTACTTGCCTATTCGCCGCTAGGGTTTGGTGTGCTTTCAGGTAAATACTTAAATGGTGCGCAGCCCCCTAAAGGGCGCTTGACCTTGTATGAGCGCTTCAAACGTTACACCTCACCGGAAGCAGAAGCCGCCACACAGGCTTATGTTGCTCTTGCTGAGAAGCACGAGCTAGACCCGGCTCAAATGGCGCTGGCATTTGTGAACTCGCGCAGCTTTTTAACCAGCAACATCATTGGTGCTACAACGATGGATCAGCTGGAAAGCAACCTTGCCAGTGAAAGCCTGAAGCTTGATGACGAGGTGCTAGAGGCGATTGATGATATTCACCGCCGTATGTCGAACCCCTGCCCTTAAAACGCCTGCTTACCTTTCAAGCGGCTAGCTTCTTGAGGTGCTGTTTGCAGAGCTATTTGCAGTGCTATCGCGGCTATAGCCTCGGCCTTCGCCGAGGCTTGGTATACTGAGTATATATCAGGCTTTTATTTACCAGGGCACGACCAGGAGCATGCGATGCTGAGTGTTATCTCTCCCGCCAAAACGCTGGATTTTGAAACCCCGCCGACTACAGAGCAGGTATCACAGCCCGACTTTCTAAAGCACAGCCAAGCGCTGATCGATATTTTGCGCGACTATTCGCCGCAGCAAATCAGCGAACTCATGGGCGTTAGCGATAAGCTGGCGGGCTTAAATGCGGCGCGCTTTGAAGCGTGGCAGCCCCCCTTCACGCTGGCCAATGCCAAACCTGCCGCCCAGGCGTTCCAGGGCGACGTTTACACTGGCCTGCAGGCTGAAACATTCAGTGAAGCAGAGAACCAATACGCCCAAACGCACCTGCGTATTCTTTCTGGGCTTTATGGCCTATTGCGGCCACTAGACTTGATTCAGCCATATCGGCTGGAGATGGGCACCAAGCTGCCGAATAGCGCTGGCAAAGACCTGTATGCCTACTGGAAGCCCGTACTGACGCCAGCGCTCAACGAAGCCATTGCTGCCAGCGGCTCTAACGTGTTGGTTAATCTCGCCTCTAATGAATATTTTAAAGCGGTGGATACCAAACAGCTTGATGCTCGAATCATCACCCCAGTCTTTAAAGATGAGAAAAACGGCACGTTCAAAATCATCAGCTTCTACGCCAAAAAAGCACGCGGATTAATGAGCGCCTGGCTTATTCAGCAACAGGTCAATGAGCCAGACCGCCTCAAAGCGTTTGATGTAGCGGGCTATCGCTTTGATGCGGCGGCGTCTCAAGGTGATACGTTTGTTTTCACCCGCAAAGAAGCAGACCGTTAATCAGCCGTTAGAAAAAGCGCACGGGGCGTGCCGAGCGCGGTTTTAAAAACTGCCGGTGCGCCTGTTTAAACAACTCGGTGTCGCAACGATACAGCCACTCATAAGCGACCATATCGGCTGACACGGCTACTCCCCCGCCTGCACAGATGCGCTCACGGGCCAGTGCTGCCTCTTGTGGGCGGCGGCTAGCGGCGGCCTCACTCAACCAATACAGTTCGTAACCTGCTTCTAATAGCCCTAACCCCGTTTGCAGCACGCAGATATGCGCTTCGGTTCCGCACAGTACGATCTGCGTTTTTCCCGAGGCGCTAAGCGCTTCATGGAAGTCACTTTCCGCCATGATCCCGAAATGGTGTTTTTGCCATAGGCGATAGTCATTAAGCGAAGCGAGCAGTTTAGGTGCAGTCCCCCCCAGTTTTTCAGGATTTTGTTCGGTTAGCCAGACAGGCACACCAAGCAATTCAGCTACGCCGCCTAGCCAGCTGGCTTCGTTAACCGCTTGTTCGCCACCATCAATCACCGGCAGCAAACCCGCTTGAAAATCAACCATCAGCAGTAGGCTTTTATCGGACTGTAAGCGCATATTGATTCCTCTTTTTGTCTTTATTAGCGTGTTGCTACTTTCAGGAAACTCTTTTTCCAGGAAACGCTTTACACAATATACACGATACAAAAAACAAAGCAGCCGCCCTTCAGCGACTGCTTTTTAACTTTCTACTTCACACTTCTTATTCAATCTTTTGGCCTAGTCCTTTTGGACCAGAGCTTTTAGATCAATTCTGGGCAGCATCTTCGATGTCTTCACCAAGCTCTTCCATGCCTTCTCCGGCGTCTTCTAGGCTTTCATCTATACTTTCGCCCGCTTCTTCAGCAGGGCCTTGGTTATCACAAGCGATCAGCCCGCCTGCCATCAAAGCCATTAATAGGGCGATTGCTAATTTCTTTGCTAGTTGCGACGTCATACCGTTTCTCCTCCTGAGATTTTACTTCTGGTACGTGCAGAACAATACTAGGTGCTACTAGGCAACAATGCCATGCTAAATACGTAACCTATTGTTTTAAATATAGTAAAACAATAGGCTGAGCGGCTATAAAGCTATAGTTGGCAATCGCTATTAGCTACTTTTCTTCCACGCAGTTTCTTTCACACAATTTCTTCCACCCAAACAAAAAACCCAGCCGGTTGGCTGGGTTTTCTGCGGTATAAGTGCCTGACGATGACCTACTCTCGCATGGGGAGACCCCACACTACCATCGGCGCT
>NZ_LGEN01000046.1 GCF_001507855.1 Halomonas sp. 54_146 | reverse complement strand
CAACTACAGCCAGTGCACGTTTAGCTCCGGCAAGCGCTATCACGCCGATCTGAATGCCGCTTACAACATCGCCGCCCGCGGCCATGTTTACTACCAGGGAGGTCAGCGCAAGCCGACCGCCCGTATGAGATCGCAAACGTCGACTCATGCACCGAGAACCCCGGTATCACTCTCCTCGCTCTGGCAACAGAGTGCGTGAGAGGGGTAAGAATCCGCGATTCTATTCTCTGAATGAATCGTCGGAGGGTTCAACAACATCCTCAGCACTAGGTTGTCAGCGCTAAGTTGATATACATTGGCACGGTATACAAAAATCCCACCCGGTTAACCGGGTGGGATTTTTCTTGGGCGGTTTTTAACCAACGCAAGCGTGTTTCTCGAGCGCCTTGCCCATCTTCGCTAGAAAATCCTCGCACGCTTTTAGCTGTTCAATATCGATATATTCATCGGGCTGATGCGCCTGGGCAATGCTGCCGGGGCCGAGAATAATGGTTTGCAGGCCTTGGCCTTGGAACTGCCCCGCTTCTGTTGCATAAGCCACCGCGTGGTTGCAGCAGGCAGCGGGCAAATGGTCTTTGGCTAAACGAAGCACTTGGTCGTTATCGCGGTCGGCCAACCCCGGCACCGTGACATTCAGTGGCTCGGTGGTGATGTCAACGTGCTTGCCTTTGGCCTGCAGTTCAACGCTTAGCTGCTCGCAATACGCCTTAAAGCGTGCGTAGATCTCGTCGAAGGTATCGGTGGGCAAATGGCGAATTTCCCATTCGAACTGACACTCCCGCGCCATAATATTGATCGCCGTACCGCCGTTGATTTTACCCACGTGCAGGCTGGTATGAGGCACATTAAACGCTTCATCGACCCGCCCTTCTTCTACTAGCGCTGCCATGGTGTCTTCAATAAAGGTCACTAGCCTTGCCGCTACATGAATGGCAGAAGTGCCCTGATTGACCTGGCTGCTGTGGGCTTCGCGGCCAATCACCGTGGTGCGCAGGTTGGTAGCGCCTTTTTGCGCCACCACCGGCTGCATGCTGGTCGGCTCACCAACAATCACATGGGCGGTGGTGGAGTAGTGCTCATAAAAGCGCTTAATGAGGCTTGGCGCACCCACGCAGCCTATTTCTTCATCATAAGAGAAACCCAGATAAATCGGCTGCTGCAAAGGCGCCTCAACCCACTTGGGCACCATGGCCAATACGCAGGCGATAAAGCCTTTCATATCGCAGGTGCCACGCCCATAAAGCCGCCCATCGCCACCGTCACGCAAGGTGAAGGGGTCGCTTGACCAGGGCTGCCCCGCTACCGGCACCACATCGGTATGCCCGGAAAGCATCACCCCACCTGGGGCATCTGGCCCGACCCTGGCGATTAAATTGGCCTTAGTGCCGCAGGGGCTCATCACCCGCTCAGCGCTAACGCCAAGCTCAGCCAAATAGCCTTCAACGTACTCAATGAGCGCCAAATTGGATTCGCTGGAGGTAGTATCAAAAGCGACCAGTTGTTCAAGTACAGTAATGGCGTGGGGCATGAGATTCTCTTTTCAAAAACAGCGTGCCGTTAACCCTATCACCCTCTAGGCACTTCGCCTACTGCCGCCATTAGCGTTCAATGTCATTGTGTGTTCACCTCGCGTTCATCAAAATGTCATCTACACGTTCTACTGTTCAGTGCATCTAAAAAATCTTAACAAACGCATTGCACAGCCTGTTTCAAACAGGCCTACAAGGAGCCGTTATGTCTCGTTTTACACTGCACGCGCTTGCCGTTGGTGTGGCGACTGCCAGCCTTAGCTTTTCTGCCCAGGCCGCAACAGAAGTGAGCTGGTGGCACGCCATGGGTGGCCAGCTGGGTGAAATTCTTGAAGGCATTACCGAAGACTTCAACGCCTCTCAGGATGAGTACCGCGTCACGCCCAGCTACCGGGGTAACTACACTGAAACCATGACCGGTGCCATTGCCGCTTTCCGTGCCAATGAGCAGCCGCACATTCTGCAGGTGTTTGAAGTCGGCACCGGCACCATGATGAACGCGAAAGGTGCCATCTATCCGGTATATGAGCTGATGGAAGAGCATGGTCGCCCGTTTGACCGCGAAGCGTTTTTGCCTGCCGTTGTTGGTTACTACACTGACACCAGCGGCAATATGCTGTCGTTCCCGTTTAACTCCTCCACGCCGATTATGTATTACAACCGCGACGTGTTTGAGGAAGCGGGCCTAAACCCTGAGCAGCCCCCCGAAACATGGGAAGAACTGGCCGACGTCTCGCGTCAAATTGTCGAATCTGGTGCCGCCAGCTGTGGGTTTACCTCTTCTTGGCCTAGCTGGGTGATGCTGGAAAACTTTTCTGCCATGCATAACGTGCCGCTCGGCACATTGGAAAACGGCTTTGGCGGCATGGAAACCGAGCTAAATTTCAACAACGAGCTGGTCGCCCGCCACTGGGATAACCTCCACGACTGGCAGGAAGAGAACGTTTACCGCTGGGGTGGCCCAGGCACGGGGCCAGATTCCGAGCCGATGTTCTACTCCCAAGACTGCGCGATTTTCTTCGGCTCTTCCGCTTCCCGCGCCGATGTAGCGGCCAATGCAGACTTTGAAGTCGGCTTCGGCATGCAGCCCTACTACGCCGATGTAGACGGCGCACCGCAAAACTCCATTATCGGTGGCGCTACCCTGTGGGCAATGCAGGGCCACAGCGACGACGAGTATGAAGCCGTTGCGGCTTTCTTTGAGTACCTCTCCCAGCCCGACGTACAGGCGGCGTGGCACCAGCAAACCGGCTACCTGCCGATCACCCAGGCCGCTTGGGATTTAAGCGCCGAACAGGGTTACTACGAAGAGAACCCGGGTGCGGATATTTCGCTAAAGCAGATGACGCTTAACGAGCCAACCGAAAACTCCAAAGGCCTACGTTTTGGTAACTTCGTACAGATTCGCGACATCATCTCTGAAGAGATGGAAGCCGTGATGACCGGTGGAAAATCCGGCCAGCAAGCAGCTAACGACGCCGTACAACGCGGCAATGCGCTACTGCGTGATTTTGAATCTGCCAATCAGTAAGTAAGCACTTACATCGCCGCCTACCTAAGGGTAGGCGGCGCTTTCGTTTTAATGCGAGCTGCCCATGCAAACCAAACGCATGACCTTTCCGGGGAAATGGCTGCCTTTTGCGCTGCTAGCGCCCCAGGTGATTGTTACGCTGATCTTTTTTATCTGGCCGGCGGGTCAGGCGCTGTACCAATCGCTGCTGCGCGAAGACGCCTTTGGGCTGCGCTCCACCTTTGTGGGCTTGGAGAATTTTGCCCGCCTATTTCGCGACGGTAGCTACCTCAACTCGATGTCGGTCACCTTGGTGTTTGCGGTAGGCACCACGCTGGTATCCATGTCGGCGGCGCTTTTATTGGCCAGCACCGTCAACCGGATGATTCGTTCGCGCAGCACCTACACCACGCTGCTGGTGTGGCCTTACGCCATTGCACCTGCGATTGCCGGTGTGTTGTGGTGGTTTATCTTCAACCCCTCCATCGGCATTGTGCCCTATATGCTGGAAATGGTCGGCTACCAGTGGAACCACCGTAACTCGGGTAGTGATGCCATGCTGCTGGTGATTTTAGCCGCCGCCTGGAAGCAGATCTCCTACAACTTCTTGTTCTTTTTAGCGGGCTTGCAGTCTATTCCGCAATCGCTCATTGAGGCTGCCTCTATCGATGGTGCCGGCCCCATTAAGCGCTTCTGGACGATTATTTTCCCGCTGCTGACGCCTACAACGTTCTTCTTGATGGTGGTCAACGTGGTGTACGCCATGTTCGATACCTTCGGCATTATTCACACCACCACCCAAGGCGGCCCAGCGCAGGCGACCAACACCTTGGTTTACAAAGTCTACGCCGACGGTTTTGTGGGCCTCAATCTGGGTTCTTCTGCCGCGCAGTCAGTGATTCTCATGGCCATTGTGGTGGCGCTTACGGTGGTTCAATTCCGTTTTATTGAGCGGCGAGTTAACTATTAACAGACGTACTTAATAGCCGTTATTAATAGCCATAGCGGGCTTATCAGAGTGTTGTAATGTCGGAGTGTTGTGATGGTTGAAAACCGCCCCTGGGCCAATTTTTTCGCCCACACCGTGTTAATCATTGGCGTGGCGCTGGTGGTGTTTCCTGTTTACATCGCCCTTGTGGCCTCCACCCAGGCACCGGGTGAGTTAATGCGCGGCACGCTACCGCTGCTACCCGGCAGCCATGGGCTCGAAAACTATGCGCTGATGTGGCAATCCGGCGTCTCGAAAGCTAATTCAACCTCCGCCGCTCAGATGCTTTGGAACAGCTTTATCATGGCCATGGCGATTACGGTGGGCAAGCTGTCTATTTCGCTGCTTTCCGCCTTTGCCATCGTCTACTTCCGCTTCCGTTTTCGGATGTTCTTTTTCTGGCTGATTTTCGTCACCCTAATGCTGCCGGTGGAAGTGCGCATTATTCCCACTTTCCAGGTGGTCGCCGACCTTAATATGCTCAATAGCTTTGCCGGGCTGTCGATTCCGCTGATTGCCTCAGCCACCGCGACGTTTCTGTTCCGCCAGTTCTTTATGACCATTCCCGAAGAGATGCTGGAAGCCGCCCGAGTGGACGGCGCGGGGCCGTTCAAATTCTTTAAAGACATTTTAATGCCGCTCTCGGTGACCAATATCGCCGCGCTGTTTGTGATCATGTTTATCTACGGCTGGAACCAATACCTTTGGCCACTGCTGATCACCACCGACCCCAATTACACCACCATTGTGATGGGGATTCAGCGCATGACCTCAGAAGAGAACCCGCAATGGCACCTGGTGATGGCGGCGGTGGTGATGGCTGCGCTGCCGCCGGTATTAGTGATTTTGTTTATGCAACGCCTGTTTGTGAAAGGCCTGACCGAGACGGAGAAATAAGATGGCCAGCATTACCTTGGAAGGGCTAAAGAAAACCTACGCAGGCAACGTCGATGCGGTAAAAGGCATCGACCTGCACATTGAAGACGGCGAATTTGTGGTGCTGGTGGGGCCTTCCGGCTGCGGAAAATCCACCCTGCTACGCATGGTGGCAGGGCTTGAAACCATTACCGAAGGCACGCTAAAAATCGGTGAGCGAGTGGTCAATAAGCTCGAACCCGCCGAGCGTGATATCGCCATGGTGTTTCAGAACTACGCGCTCTACCCGCATATGACCGTGTACAACAACCTTGCCTATGGGCTGAAAAACCGCGGCTTTAAAAAAGACGAGATTGAAAAGCGCGTGCGCGTTGCCGCCAAAATGCTCGAAATCGAGGAGTTTTTAGAACGCAAACCGCGCAAGCTTTCTGGCGGCCAGCGCCAGCGGGTGGCCATGGGGCGTGCGCTGGTGCGCGAGCCAGCAGCCTTTTTGTTTGATGAGCCGCTTTCCAACCTGGATGCCAAGCTACGTGTGCAGATGCGCGTAGAGATCAAGCAGCTGCAGCGGCGTCTGAAAACTACCAGCCTCTACGTGACCCACGACCAGCTGGAAGCGATGACCTTAGGCGACCGATTGGTCGTGCTAAATGCCGGGCAGATTGAGCAAGTGGGCACGCCCATGGAGATCTACGCCCGCCCCGCCACCATGTTCGTCGCTGGGTTTATTGGCTCGCCTGCCATGAATATGCTGCCGGTGGCGTACCTGAAGGCGCAAGGTGCCAACGGCCTGCTGGATAACCTGCCCGAAGGCACCGATATCGTCGGCATTCGCCCGGATGATATGCACTTAGCGCCGCCCGCCGCGCCTCATTTAGTTGTCGACTCCACGCTGGCGCTATATGAAGCCGCCGGTGCTGAAAGCCACCTTTACGTGACGCTCGCTGACAGCGACCAGCCCACGGTCATTCGCGTATCAGGCCAACCGCCGGTCGCTGAAGGGGAAACCTTGCGCTTTTTTGTGCCCCGCGACGCCCTGCACCCCTTCAATAGCGCCACAGGAAAACGCATGGGCGTGTTAGAAAATACAGCCCTAGAGACAAGCCTTGGAGACACCGCGAACACCTGACGGGTAGCGCTTTTCGCCAGCCATCACCAGGGGAGTGACTCCCCATTGCTATGCCAAAACCCACCGCTGTTCTCTAGTGTTAGCGCTTCAATACGTGCGGCGATGCCTAATGCCGCTTCTTGGGGGCTGATCAACCCACCAAAATTCACCATGCGTGTTTGCACGTAGCCAGGATGCAGCTGAGCCACCGCAATACCTTGAGGCTTCAAGTCCATCGCCAATGATTTTCCAAACGCATTAAGCGCCGCTTTAGAGGCACGGTAACCATAGCGTCCACCGGAGTCGTTATCCGCTATTGAGCCCATCCGGCTAGTGATATTGGCAATTTTGCTGCCCTTTTTAAGGGTTGGCAGAAGCGCTTCGGCGACACGCAGCGGCGCATAGGCGTTGATCTCCATCTGCTCGCGGATGCTGTCGAAATCAATACTGCCCAGGGACTCATCACGAAGCAGCCCCGCATTATTAATTAACAGATCGACCGCTTGACCATTAAGCGCCTCGGCTAGCCGGGCAACGTCATGAGCCTTAGTAACGTCGACTCCATCGAACACGTGATCAGCTACACGATCCAGCTCTTCTGACGACTGGCGGCAAACGCCTAGCACGCGCCACCCAGCATCAAAGTAGTGCTCTGCAAGCGCTAAGCCTACGCCCCGGTTAGCGCCAGTAATAACGACTGTCGATTTCATTCTGACTCCCTGCTGCTTTTGTTAATAATGACGACGAGAATAAAACGCCTATATATCGCCAGCGTAACTGGCCTTCGACAAGCGCTTTGTAAAACCTGCCATAGCCATGAATTAGCCTACACAGACTAGCGCAAGCCTGTCATCACTTGTTCACCTGGCTGACTCGGCATTGTCATTCGTTCCGCCCACACTATAGTTAAACGTGATAAAGGGATGAATCGCTCATGCGGCTCTGCATCGTTAGTGAAACGTGGTCACCGGATATCAACGGCGTTGCCCATACGCTGAGCCGGTTGAGCTGGGAGCTCAATCGGCAAGGCGTGCCGGTGGATATCATTCGCCCACGGCCACGAACAGCGGGAAACGCCACCCGTATCAACCACGAGTTACAGGTGCAGCGCCTTGCCTTGCCAGGCTATACCGATGTGCAAGTCGGCCTGGTAACACCTGCTACCCTGCGCCGGTTTTGGAATAAGCACCGCCCTGATGTGATCTATTTAGCCACCCAAGGCCCACTTGGCTGGGCGGCACGCCACGCAGCAAAGCGGCTTAACATTCCCCTGGTAGCAGGCTGGCACACTAATTTTGACCACTACTGCAAAGACTATGGCGTGACATGGCTGGCTTCGACGGTTCGACGCTACCTGCGCTACTTTCATAACGGCTGCGCATCAACATTGGTGCCCACTCGCTTACAGGCAGCATCACTAAAGCGCCAGGGTATTAAGGATGTTCATGTGTTGTCGCGTGGGTTAGATGGCGAGCGGTTTTCTCCTGCACACCGCGATGCTCAATTGCGCCAGCGCTGGGGCATTGGTGAACACCAACCTGTCGCGCTTTACGTTGGCCGGTTGGCCGCAGAAAAAAACCTCACGCTGCTCCAAGAAACCTTCCAAGCCATGCGTGAGGTACGCCCCGATATTGCTTTGGTGATTGTTGGCGATGGCCCTGCGCGGGCACAGCTGGAAAATATTTTACCTGATGCACACTTCACCGGCTTTGTCGGCCAAGAAGCGCTTGCTCGCTATTATGCCAGTGCAGACCTGTTTATTTTCCCTTCGCTTTCAGAAACGTGGGGCAACGTTGTCGCAGAAGCCATGGCGAGTGGCTTAGCCGTGGTGGCCTATCATCACGCCGCCAGCGCCGAGTTAATTAACAGCGGCCACAATGGCATAACGGTGCCCGCCGGTGATAGCGCTGCCTTTCAGCAGGCGGCGGTAGAGCTCTGCCAGCATCCTGCTGACTACGCACGCTTAGGTCGCGTGGCACGCTTACGCGCGCTTGAGCAAAGCTGGTCAGGTATTGCCGAGCAATTTCTGCGTTACTTACACCAAGCCCAGGAGGCTCACCATGCGCCCGCGTCCGCTTGTCGTATTCGATCGTCTTGACCTGTTGGAGTGGCAATTCTGCCAGCGCGTATCGCGGCTATCGGCCTACCGCCCTTGGCGTGTCACCCTACAGGCTGCCAGCCGCTTAGGTGATTGGCCTGTTTGGGTGCTGCTTATTTTGGCTCAACCATGGCTGCAGCCAAATGGCGCTTGGCGAGTGATGCAGTACAGCGTTATCGCGCTGTTCGCCATTACCATTTATCGGCTAGTGAAAACGCGGCTGTGTCGCGAGCGCCCCTTTATTACCTATGGTGAAAGCACTTACGGTAAAGGTATTCAGTGCTGCGAACCCGCACGCGACCGTTATAGCTTCCCCAGTGGCCACACCATGCATGCGGTCATGTTTAGCGTGTTAGTGGCCGCTCACACTCCCTGGCTACTGCCGGTGATTCTGCCGTTAACCCTGCTGATTGCGATCTCTCGGGTTGGCCTGGGCTTACACTACGTCAGCGATGTGTTAGCAGGGGCAGCTTTGGGCTATGCGTTTGCGTTAGCCAGCCTGTACTTGATGGGATAAAAATCTATCTATCAAAAACGATATATAAAAACCTATCTATCAATTATTTACTTATATATCAACCAGCTGCTTATCCAGTTTGCTATATATAGACGCAAAAAAACCACCTCATGAACACGAGATGGTTATTTTGCATCACTTACCTTCCTTGGTGTTGATGAACAGCGCCTCCCTGCGCTGCAACCAGTGAGTGGGCGGATTGTCCTTTAACATCCTATTAACGTCTTGGCTCCCTGCCTTCCTTCTGCCTGCCAGCCCACTCACTTAGTTGGGTTACTGATAGTTGGGTTACTGATTTGGCTGACACCTTACTTCTTACTTGCAGATGCTGAGCCAACTCAACTATATATCCAATAAAACAAATGAAAACAATTAGTTATTAAACCAATGCCATGCCAGCTACCATGCCAGCTTTTTCCTCTTCCATAGGAATTTTGTGTATAGAACTGACACATGCGACGTGGATAAGCACATGCGACAAGAACCTTTTCTTGCGTTAAGCCATGGCGAAACACCGCGGCAGAGATTATGTTACTAGCGAGCAAAAACCTTCCACAGGGTGGCGAAGCTAGAAGCTATCCAGCGCGCAGCGAGCTAACCGTTATGATCACTGTTTATCTATCCCATGGGCTTGAGAGCGGCCCAGGCGCATTGAAAACTCAGGCACTAAAGGGTGTTGCCGAGGAACTAGATGACTGCGAACCCGTTGTTATGGACTACCGAGGCATGGCAGAGCCGCAACAGCGCCTGCAACATCTGCTTGAGGTGTTAGCCAAACGCGGCGACAAACCGGCCTGCTGTGTACTGGCAGGTTCAAGCTTGGGGGGCTGGTTAAGTGCGGCGGTAAGCGCTCAGCAACCGGTACTGGGCTGTTTTCTGCTGGCACCCGCACTGGGTTTAGCGGGCTACCCAGAAACATCGCCCACCATTCAAGCGCGTCATACGCATATTATTCACGGCTGGCGCGATGACGTAGTTGCCCCAGAACCAGTGATTGAGCGTGCCCGCCTGCAGCGGTTATCGCTGCGAATGGTGGATGACGATCATCGTCTGCATGCCAGCCTCGATACTATCTTGGTCGATTTTGAGCGCTTTTTACGCCAGTGCAGTGCTTCTTCCCTTTAGAAAGACGAAACGGGCCAGTAAAGCTCAGCAGAGCTCTGCTAAAACAAACATTCGACATGAGCGCCTTAAACCTATACAAATGGTGTACACAAGAGGCAGGTAGATAAATAGATAGCTAAATAAATAGACAGATAGCGAGGAAATTGCTCATGTTCGGACTGTTTAAGCGCGACCCTAAAAAGAAACTTCAGCAAGATTATGAACGAAAACTTCAAGCCGCGATGGAAGCCTCGCGCAATGGCGATATGCGCGCCAATGCAACGCTCACTGAAGAAGCCGAAGCCATTCTGGCTGAGATCAGGCGTCTTGAAGCCGCTGGCTAGTCGGTTGAACGCAACGGCAGCCGCTATTCGCCTTTCTACCTGCTGCGCTCATCTGCACGCTGCACTGGTGGTGGCTAGTTTGATGCCGGTCACCGCAGTGGCAAGCTGCCCAAGCCCAGGGCAGTGGTGGCAAGCACAGCAACCGCTCACGAATGCTGAACTACTGGCTAGCGCATCCCAGCAGCAAGTGGTTTTACTCGGTGAACAGCACGACCAACTAGCGCACCACCGCTGGCAGCTGCATACCCTAGCGGGGCTTCACGCCCTTCGTGATGACATGGTGATTGGCCTTGAGATGTTGCCGCGAAGTGCCCAGCCGGCCCTTGATGCCTGGGTCGCCGATGAGCTAGATAAAGCCACACTGCTGGAGCAAACGCAGTGGGACGACGCCTGGGGGTTTGATTCAGCCCTTTACATGCCGATTTTAGAGTTCGCCCGGATGGCAAAAATTCCGTTGGTTGCGCTCAACATTACCCCCGACCTGCGCCAACGGTTGGTCAATGATGGCTGGGAGAGCGTGCCCGCTGCTGAACGCCATGCAATACCGCAGCCCCGAGAAGCAAGCCCAGCCTACCAAACGCGGCTCACCGATGTATTTAACCAGCACGATATGGGTGACAACCCGGAAATGCTTGAGCGTTTCATTCAAGCGCAGCTGACATGGGACGTTGCCATGGCTCAGCGCCTAAGCGAGGCCGCAGAAGATGGCGCACTCGCCGTGGGGTTAATGGGGCTAGGCCACGTCACGTATAACGAGGGCGTTGCGCATCAATTAGCCGCCCTCGGCATTAACGCCACGCTGAGCCTGCTTCCCTGGCAAATGAGCCACTGCGAGCTTCCCGAAACCGCGCTCGCCGATGCGGTGTATATACTCGCTGACGACTGACTAGCACTTAACACAGCTAACGTTTAATCGTCAGCGAGTGCCGGTAGAAGCGTTTTCAGCTTGCGGGTGAGTGTATTACGCCCCCAGCCCAGCAGCTCGGCCGCTTCACCCTTGCGCCCGCCGGTATGTTTAAGCGCTGTCTCAATCAGAATCCGCTCAAAATCAGGCACTGCTTCTTCCAGCAGATGGGTATGCCCTTCGGCCAGGGCATGGTCTGCCCAGTCGCGAAACGCGGTACGCCAGTCACCGTTTTGCAAAGCGCCGCCTTGCAACGCGTTGGATGAATTCAGCTCAGGCGGCAGGTCCTCCACCAGAATTTCGCGCCCTGATGCCATGACAGTGAGCCAGCGACAGATATTTTCTAACTGCCGAACGTTACCCGGCCACGGCAAACGCGTTAAGTGAGCTTCCGCTTCGCTGGTCAGCACTTTGATATCGGTACTCAGCTCTTTCGCCGCTTCGGCTAAAAAATGCCGCGTTAAGCGCGGGATATCTTCGCGCCGTTCGGCAAGTTTCGGCAGATGAATACGGATAACATTTAAACGGTGAAACAAATCTTCCCGGAAGCGGCCATCGGTGACTAACGATTCAAGGTTCTGGTGGGTAGCGGCAATAATGCGCACATCCACTCTTACCGGAGTATGGCCGCCGACGCGATAGAACTCCCCGTCAGCCAGCACCCGCAGCAGGCGCGTTTGGGTTTCCGCTGGCATATCGCCTATTTCATCTAAAAACAGCGTGCCACCATTGGCCTGTTCAAACCGCCCTTGGCGCTGCTGGGCTGCCCCGGTAAACGCGCCCTTCTCGTGGCCAAACAGCTCTGATTCAATCAAATCGCGGGGGATCGCCGCCATATTGAGCGCGATAAACGGCTTGCCCGCCCGCGGGCTATGTTGATGAAGCGCTTGGGCCACGCGCTCTTTGCCGGTGCCCGACTCGCCGTTGATCAATACCGTGATATGCGAGTGGGAAAGACGGCCAATAGCGCGAAACACCTCCTGCATAGCGGGTGCTTCGCCGATAATCTCGGCGTTTAAGCCTTCCGGCACAGCAATCGGGCGCTGGCGTTCACGGGCGTGAGCCACCGCGCGGCGCACCAATGCCAGGGCTTCATCTACGTCAAACGGCTTGGGCAGGTATTCAAATGCCCCGCCCTGATACGAGGCCACGGCGCTGTCTAAATCGGAGTGCGCCGTCATCACAATCACCGGTAGGTCAGGATGCACCTCGCGCACTCTGGCCATCAAATCCAGCCCATCGATCCCCGGCATACGAATATCGGTCACCAGCACGTCGGGTGGGTTTTCCAGCAGGCGCGCCAAGGCGATATCCGCACGCTCAATACACTCAACGTCAAGGTCGGGTTGCGCCAAGGCGCGCTCCAGTACCCAGCGAATAGCGCGGTCGTCATCAACAATCACCACCCGCGCAACCTCATTACGTACAGCCTCGGTCATGACGCTTCTCCGGTGCAATTAATAGCCATGGGAATCAGTAAACGAAATTCGGTGTGTCCGGCGCGTGAGTCGCATTCGATCAATCCTTGATGTTGGTGCAAAATCGATTGGGCGATAGATAACCCCAGGCCACTGCCTTCCGCGCGCCCCGACACCATGGGGTAAAACAGCGTTTCTTGCAGCGCATCAGGAATGCCGGGGCCGTTATCGATCACCGCCACTTCACTGACTAAACGGTGGCGTTCCGCGCCAAGGGTAAACTGGCGACGGGCGCGGGTTCGCAGTATTAACGCAGGCTCTGGCGTTTGCGCATCGCTCATGGCTTGCACTGCGTTGCGGGCCACGTTGAGCACCGCCTGAATCATCTGCGATTCATCGCCGGAAAGGTCGGGCAAACTGGGGTCGTAATCGCGTTGAATAGCCACACCGGGATGCTCGGCAATCAGCAGCGCCCGTACCCGTTCGAGCACTTTGTGAATATTGACCGGCGCATGCTTGACGATACGGTTAGGCCCGAGCATGGAATCGACGAGATCCCGCAGCCGATCCACCTCTTCCACAATGATGTGGGTATATTCGCGCAGCGCCGGGTCGTCTAAATCCCGTTCTAATAACTGCGCGGCACCACGGATACCGCCGAGGGGATTTTTGACTTCATGGGCGAGCCCGCGGGCGAGCACCTTGATGGTTTCTTGACGCGTGGTCAGCGCTTCTTCGCGGGAGATTTGCATCAGCCGGTCGCGGGGTTCCACTTCTAACAGCAGTTCGTTTTCAGATAACGGCGTCACGGTGTAATCGACCGTGAGCGGTTCACTGTTCAGCGGCGTTATACGCGCTTCGCGCTGGGTATAGGGATGAAAGGCATCTCGCGCTTTGGCCAATACCTCATCAATGCTATCTACTTTGCTATCAGCACCGCCCAGTAGCGTATCTAGACTGATCCCCTGAACGCGGCTAAGGCTGACCGCCAACAAAGCTTCGGCGGCGGGGTTCATCCAGCGCACGCGCAGTTCGCCGTCTAGCAGCAATACCGCCGTGGTGAGATGTTCAAGCAAACGCTGATGCATAGAGGTGTCCTGAAAAATAGCGGCTTCCATAACCAGTAAAAGCAAAAATCGCGCCAATTATGCAGGAATGCTTATGTGCACGGCTTTTGATAACAGCAAGGGTAAGAACCCCGTCGTTTTAGCGCCCTTTCACCGCCAGGTGCGCCCATCAATGCACTAAAGTAGTGCATTCGAATCTTGAACGTGGACGGTGAAAGGCGCTGTTACGGAACGGTAATCGTCACCGGCGTAGTGCGGTGCTGTAAACGCCGGCTGCTATCCAATAATTCTGCCTGAAGTTCATGCTGACCCGCAGATAGCCCGGTTAGCCAAAAAACATCGCTGTGCAGTGCTGTCTGGCTTATTTCACCGTTCACCAACAGGCGAACTTGATGATCGCTGCGCAGCGGTGGCGCAATGGCGACTTCCACGGCGGTCATGCCCTCTTCCAGCTGCGCGCCTTGTTGGGGCAAGGCAATCTTAAAGTGGTCATAGGGCATAAACGGCTGCCCTGGTTGGCCGCGTGGGCGCGCAGTGGCTGGCAGCGGCGTTAACCCACTGGTTTCCCGACCTTGTGATGCAGACGGCAGGCTGGGCAAGGGGGCGAGTGTTAACGCCTCGCCGCCACGGTCAGGGTTATCGGTAAAAGTGACATTGCCGTGCTCGTCTATTACCCGGAAAACCGTTTGCCCGAATGCCACCGCGGCACTGCAGGCAAGCCACACCCCCACCGCAGCAGCCATCACGCCGCGCATCCCAAGCGTCTTTTTTTTGACCATCGTTTTGCCCATCATTTTTTGCCCATCGCACGCTCCAAAATGACAAAACCCCGCCGAAGCGGGGTTTTGCTTTTCACACCCGCAAGGGTGATCTTAGCAGGTGTCGTTTTTGCAGCCGTTATTAACAGCCGCTATTAACAGCTGTAGTACATATCAAACTCAATCGGGTGAGTCGTCATGCGAATACGCTCAACGTCTTCCATTTTGAGTTCGATGTAAGCATCGATCATGTCGTCAGAGAACACGCCACCTTCGGTCAAGAACGCACGGTCAGCATCGAGGGCTTCCAGTGCTTGGTCCAGGCTGTGCGCCACGGTCGGTACGGACTTGCCTTCTTCTGGCGGCAGGTCGTACAGGTTTTTGTCCATGGCATCGCCAGGGTGGATCTTGTTCTTGATGCCGTCGATACCGGCCATCAGCATCGCCGCGAAGCACAGGTAGGGGTTGGCGGTCGGATCCGGGAAGCGCAGCTCAACGCGCTTACCCTTAGGGCTAGCGGTATAAGGGATGCGGATAGAGGCAGAACGGTTGCGGGCCGAATACGCCAGCATCACCGGTGCTTCAAAACCAGGCACCAAACGCTTGTACGAGTTGGTAGAGGCGTTGGTGAAGGCGTTCAGTGCACGGGCGTGCTTAATAACACCGCCAATGTAGAAAAGCGCCATTTCAGAAAGGCCCGCGTACTCGTCACCCGCAAACTGGTTCTCGCCACCTTTCCAGAACGACTGGTGAACGTGCATACCAGAACCGTTGTCGCCTACCAGCGGCTTCGGCATGAAAGTTGCGGTTTTGCCGTAAGCGTGCGCCACGTTGTGGATCACGTACTTCATTTCCTGAACTTCGTCGGCTTTCTTCACCAGCGTGTTGAAGCGAACACCGATTTCGTTCTGGCCGGCGTTGGCTACTTCGTGGTGGTGAACTTCTACGGTCTGACCAATCGCTTCCAGGGTGTTACACATCGCACCACGGATATCATGGAAGCTATCCACCGGCGGTACGGGGAAGTAACCGCCTTTCAAACGCGGACGGTGGCCTAAGTTACCGCCTTCAACGCGGCTATCGGTTGCCCACGCGCCTTCGTCAGAGGTGATTTTGTACATGGAACCCTGAATATCGGTCTTCCAATGCACTTCATCAAAGATAAAGAACTCAGGCTCAGGGCCAAAGAAAGCGGTATCGCCCAGGCCGGTAGACTGCAGGTAGGCTTCTGCACGCTTAGCGATTGAGCGCGGGTCGCGGTCATAGCCCTGCATGGTAGCCGGCTCGATGATGTCGCAACGCAGCACCAGCGTCGCGTCTTCGGTGAAGGGGTCGAGGTAAGCAGAACCGTCTTCAGGGCGCAGAATCATGTCGGATTCATTGATACCCTTCCAGCCATCGATGGAAGACCCATCAAACATATGGCCGTTTTCGAAAAACTCTTCAGTCACTTCGCGGGAAGGCACGGTGACATGCTGCTCTTTACCGCGCGTGTCGGTGAAACGCAGGTCTACCCATTTAACATCATGTTCTTCAATTAGCGCGAGAGTCTTGGCTGACATAGTGTCCTCCGGTATGAGCGTGGCTTAAAAATTAACGGCAGAAGTTAACAGCAGAAGTTAACGACAGTAAGCTACCAATAAAAGGGTGTACCACAAGCTACGTGTAAAACTGTACGTCTGTCATTCTTATTCACTCAACGTTTGCTGATAATCATAAACAAACCGTTCAGCGAGTATTTCCAACCGGCTATCGTTTTAGCACGCCGTAAAGCGTCTGCCTACGACCCGCTAGCCGCTGAACAATAAAAAGCACATTTCATGCCAACACTGCACCAATGTAGGATAAAAAACAACAACCACCTGTTTTATAACCATTAAAAATTAGCTTTCAATGCCTCCTGATGAGGCACCGCACTACCGTGATGTAATAAAAAGAAAACAAAAGCGCCCTCATTGCACCAGAAGAGAACACAGGTTGCTTAATTTGCATCAAAATAGTGCATCAATATCGCTAAGCCCCCGGCTCATTACACGTTTCTGCCTGCCCGCTTTTACTTGCTACTCAAATAAACCCGCTACTACAATAAGCAATTGCTACAATGTATTACAAATTGATAGATTTGCTCACAATTGGAGTCGGCAAATGGGATCCGCCTGTTTTATCGTTGACGCCATGGTGACGGGAGCAATGTTGCCACGCCATTTAAAATCGATTCGTGACTCCGGTGTCGCCGACCACTTGCTGCCTATTTTGGTGACCAGCACTCACCCCCATGCACGCTTTAATGCCATCGAGCAGCGCTATCGCACTCACTGCCTGGTCACACCTACGCTGCCGCTAGGCGCTCGCCTCAATAAAGCCGCGTTTACCAGCCAAGCGGAATGGCTCATTATTGCCCTACAAAAGCAGCCGCTGCCCGCCAGTTTATGGGGCTCGCTTTACCCACAATTAAACACGTATACCTTGGACGCCTTATTTATTGGCCTGGAACAACCCACGCTGTTAACGCGTATCCTAAGGCGCTTTTTAGCCAACGCGCAGTTACTGCCGCCCTATATTGCCATTAGGCGGGCCTGGTTTGAGCGTTTAGGTGGCTTTGACCCTGAACTAGACGCCGAAAATGCTCTCGACGATTTTTTACAGCGCTTATATGCCTGCCCCACTCGCCTGAAAACTTATAATGGCCAGCTACTTAGAACAACGAATGCGCCATCCAAGCACAAGCCGCCACGCCATCAAATGCTTTCTTCCCAGCAAATATGACGGGCACCAGCCGATAGTGTTGAGACCCAAAAGCCCTTTAGCGCCAAATGAGGCTACGCACTACACTCAACAAACACTCATCCCCACAAGGACGGCAACGATGCATCAACATATCGAATGGGACGACCCTGGCAGCGCCAGCGTTATGCAGCACTTTAAAAACGACCCAAACCACTATGGCCAACCTGACCCAGGTGACATCATTTCTGCCCGTTACCAAGGTGCCATGGTACGCGTCAAAGTAGACGCCTACCGCGAAAATGACGCTGTCAGCATTGGTGAAGTCGTCGCGATCATCGACACCCACGGCGGGCGGCACAAAAGCCACCACAAACTGGAAGTCGGCCACATTGTCAGGCTACCCGACGACAAACGCGCGTTAGAAACACCACCCAAAGACGACGATTGAATACACAGCACCACCATCATCACAGAGCAAAAGCCACCCAACCGCGGTGGCTTTTGTGCGTTTTGAGCTGCTGGGGCGGCATCCACTTATCGCGAACCATACATTTTGAGTAGCATGGTGTAAGCGCCTAAAGCACACCCGCAATGGTGGCTCGGTTCTAAAGCACAGCAGTGTTAAGGGTAAACATCGTCAATCTAGCCAAGACCATCTAAATGAGACTTTTGCACCTCTTTTGAGCAATTCATCCCCGCGGATGCGGGGATCGGGTTAACAATTGCGCATTCATAACGCGCAATTTCGGCTCATCCCCGCTCGTGCGGGGATCGGGTCGAGCGCGAACATAGCTATAGATTGCATCGCGGTTCATCCCCGCGGGCGCGGGGATCGGGGCATCGCGGAGTGCAGAAGTAAACGCATACGTGGTTCATCCCCGCGGGCGCGGGGATCGGTTTGCATTCATCGGCAAATTCAAGCATTTCGGCGGTTCATCCCCGCGGGTGCGGGGATCGGTAAAGTTCTGACCGCCACTTTGCTTCCAGCGCCGGTTCATCCCCGCTCGTGCGGGGATCGGTTATCGGTGGTCACGCTGGCCACGTAGTATTGCGGTTCATCCCCGCTCGTGCGGGGATCGGACGATTGTTGGCTAAACCTGGAAGGCGTTGATCGGTTCATCCCCGCTCGTGCGGGGATCGGGGTCGCGCATTCGTTCCGAGGTTAAGGATGTGCGGTTCATCCCCGCTCGTGCGGGGATCGGGATGAAAAAACCGTTGTAGGGCGGGTTTTTCTGCGGTTCATCCCCGCTCGTGCGGGGATCGGGATAAAAATCGTGCGTACTAAGGTCGGAGGCGGTGGTTCATCCCCGCTCGTGCGGGGATCGGTGATCGCCAGTATCGTCATGTTCGGCGTCAGTCGGTTCATCCCCGCTCGTGCGGGGATCGGATCACATGAAAGCCGTAAATTACCAATACCACCGGTTCATCCCCGCTCGTGCGGGGATCGGTCATGTCAGC
>NZ_LGEN01000045.1 GCF_001507855.1 Halomonas sp. 54_146 | reverse complement strand
ATGCAGCGTGTTGACGTTAACGCCCAACTCGCGCGCCGACTGGGCGATCGGTTGATCGGATTCCACCGCTAGTTTGACGGCGGCTTCTTTAAACTCGGCTGTATACGAATTGCTTTTTTTCTGACTCATGGCACACACCTTGATGGGCAGATAATATTATCTGCGTCTGTGTGTCCGGGAAACTATAACCACTTCAATCTCCAAGCTGAAAACCGTCGTTTGAAGGCTGAACTAAAACGCGTGTCAGAAGAGCGAGATATATTAAAAAAGGCCACCGCGTACTTCGCCAGGGAGTCCGACTGAGGTACGCGTTTATTCAAAAGCATGCGGGCCAATATCCGGTACGTCGCTTGTGCCGCCTGATGGCCGTGCACCCTAGCGGCTACTACGCATGGTGCAAAAAAGCACTGTCTAATCGAGACCGGGATGATCAGCGCCTCTTGGGATTGATCAAGCATGCGTGGCTTGAAAGCGGCGGTGTATATGGCTATCGCAAGGTCTACCAGGATTTGCGTGAGGCTGGCGAAGCCTGCGGTAAGCACCGAGTGGCCCGCCTGATGCGTAGAGAAGGTTTACGCTCTCAGACCGGCTATCGACGACGCCCTGGCTGCTATGGCGGTGGAAAACCGGCCATCGTATCACCCAACCATTTAGACCGTCAGTTTGAAGTAACAGCGCCCAATGTTGTTTGGGTGACGGATATTACGTACATCCGAACGTACGAAGGCTGGCTTTACTTAGCGGTGGTTATCGACCTGTTTTCTCGTCAAGTGGTTGGCTGGTCGATGAAGTCACGTATGACCGCGGAGTTAGTGCTGGATGCTTTATTGTCGGCAGTTTGGCGACGCAAGCCGCAAGGAACTGTGATGGTGCATTCGGATCAAGGAAGCCAGTTTAGCAGTGGAGACTGGCAAAGCTTTTTGAAAGCTAATCACCTGGTGGGCAGCATGAGCCGACGTGGCAACTGTCATGACAACGCCGTTGCTGAAAGCTTCTTTCAACTCCTCAAGCGAGAGCGGATCAAGCGACAGATTTATTCGACACGGGAAGCGGCTAGACGCGACGTGTTCAATTACATTGAAATGTTCTACAACCCAAAGCGCCGACACGGCACAAGTGATAACTTGTCACCGGTTGAGTATGAAAGGCGTTACTTTAAGAGCCTAACGGGTGTCTAGAATACCCGGGGCGATTCATTGTGTGAGAAATCGAGGGTTTGGAAAAATGGAGTTAATTTATTATGCACTTTGATATTCCTGATCTTAGGCTTTTTATTTTTGTGGCAGAAGAGCTTAGTCTTACTGGTGGAGCTAGAAAGGCTAGTGTTTCCACTGCTGCTGCAAGTACGCGAATTAAGTCATTAGAAGGCCAGCTTGGTAGCAGGCTTTTTTATAGGGGTAGTCAGGGTGTAGAGCTAACGCCTGCAGGTGAGAAGCTTCTTAAACATGCGCGAACAATTATGCGGCAAGTGGAGTATGTTAAAAGTGACTTTTCGTCCTATTCTAATTCAAATGTTGGTCATATAAAAATATTTGCCAATACAACTGCAGTCACTGATTTTATGCCAGAAGTTTTAGCTAGATTTTTAGGTGAGCGTCCTGCAATAAGTATCGATCTTCAAGAAAAGCTTACAAATGATATATTTAGAGGGGTTCTTGATGGGGCGGCAGACTTTGGGTTAACCTCGGGGGAGATAAAGATAAAGGGCTTGGAAGTTCTGCCATTTAGTTTTGATAGGCTGGTGGTCGTTGTTCCTTTGGGGCATGAGCTCGCAGGCAATGACATGGTGGATTTTTTTGATACACTCCACCATCCTTATGTGGGCTTGCACGAGGGGAGTACATTGCTTCAATTTATGAAGGCTCAAGTCAAGGAGGTAGGTGTTTCACTTCCATTAAGAATCCAGGTCTATGGATTTGAGCCGGCTTGCCGGATGATTGAGGCTGGTGTGGGCATCGGTATTCTTCCAGAATCAAGCGCAGCTCGCTATCAAAAGACAATGGACGTTCAGATTGTCCACCTAAGCAACGATTGGGCCTCTAGGGAAAGAGCTATTGTGGTTCGTGAGTATGAGACACTTCCAGAAGCTAGCAAAGAGCTAATTAAAGAGATAAAAGATTATTTTTCATGATTTTGGCTGTTTTTTTGGGTTCTTCGTCGCTTCACGTGGGTTTTGACTGAACGAAAAGGCAGCCCACCGGGCTGCCAGTCAGGTAGATCATAGCGATTAAGTTGGCCTTTCTCCGGTCGGCGCGTGACCTTACCACTTGGAACAGGGGGTTCATCCCTTTCAGTCGTGCGCTCGTCAGTCCTGGTATCTAGCGCCTGACCACCGGTCGGAGTGACGCACCAGTATCTCGATGGCCTTCCCCATCGGCTTCAGGAGAAGCTTCTTAGAGCCCCCGCCTTCATGACATTGAGGTGGTTTTTGATGCGCCATTAACAAGCGCTCGCGGCTTGTATCCAGCATAGTTTCTCCTTGATCATCCAGGCATCGGAGTTGGCGCTCTGATCGGTCACAAGGTCCCGCGCTCCTTCTTGAGCACCTCCTCCAGACGCTTGGTGAAGGCCTACACGATATGGTGATCACGCCGACGACGGAGGAGAACGAGACCTCACACGCCACTGAACCTGTCCCGACGAATACAGACTGGTGGGTCATTTCTGATGGCCATTTACAGCATTGTCCGGGAGCTAAGGGAAAGATCATTACCAGTGATTCTTGACATTTCATGAGCACGATTTTTGCTTGAATGCAGGGCTTGTGTCTAGAGGCTGGGTGCTGCCATGGGTAAACCGTCATCGCATAGGTCATTGATCCATAAGAATAAAAATTAGGTGCATGATTGAGGGCAAGGGGGTTAGGGAAATCGGAAAGCCCCGTTACAAATTTATAAATTTACCTCTGTGAAAACTTTTAGCATTCTATACCTCAAGGTGGTTATAAAAATTGAGGATGTTATGGAATTGGCTGAAAATAAAGCTTACGAGATGTTTGTGGGTAGAAAAGAAGTTAGTTTCGATGATATTTCTCCTTCGCTTGTTAAGCGAGTAGAAAAAACCTTTGGTGAGGGAGGTGTTCGTGAAGGGGAGAGTCTACCTTATCTTTGGCATTGGGCATTTTTCCAGGAGCCTGTAGAAGAAAGCGAATTAAACGTAGATGGTCATCTGTCCAAAGGTCAGCTTTTCCCCGCTGTTACAGGGAAAGTTCGCATGTGGGCAGGCGGAAGAGTGAGTTTTCTAGAGCCGATAAAGGTAGGCCTGGCTGCAAGACGAAGCTCGACAGTTTTGTCAGTTGAGGAGAAGCGGGGAAAATCTGGCGATCTTCTGTTTGTTACAATTGAGCATGTCATATCTCAAGGTGAAAGTGTGTGCGTGCGAGAAGAGCAAGATATTGTTTACAGAAGCCCCAGTCCTCCTAGGTTAAACACCTCTCTTTCGATTCCTGAGATTGAATGGAAAGAAAGTTTTCACCCTTCATCGATCATGCTATTTCGCTATTCTGCAGTAACTTTTAACAGTCACCGGATTCATTATGACTATCCCTATGCAACGCAGCAGGAGAACTATCCAGGCCTTGTGGTTCAGGGGCCCATGGTCGCAACGCTGCTGTTGCGTAGCTTCACTCGCCGATTTCCCAATAGGGAATTAAGGTACTTCTCTTATCGCGGTCTCAGACCGCTCATTGCTGATGTTGACTTCGAGGTTGGAGGTGCAGAACAAGACGGTCAGCGGTGTACGCTTTGGGCTTTTAATGATCATGGGCCAGCGCATCAGGCGGATATTTACTATCAGGAGAGTTTCTAATGTTTTCTCATGACCAAGAGTCTATCGAAGCCATTCGCGATGGTGTGCGAGGACTTTGCGCAAATTTCGATGACGCCTACTGGCGCACCGTAGATGAAAAGAAGGAGTTCCCAGAGGAATTTGTTTCTGCCTTGACTGAGGCGGGGTGGCTAGCTGCTATGATCCCTGAGGAATACGGTGGCTCAGGCCTAGGGCTGACCGAAGCCTCTATAATTTTGGAAGAGGTCAACCGTTGTGGTGGGAACTCTGGCACGGTTCACGGCCAGATGTACAATATGTTTACATTGTTGCGACACGGTAGTGAGGAACAGAAGAAAAAGTATCTACCCAAGATTGCCGCCGGCGAGCTGCGTCTGCAATCAATGGCGGTAACCGAGCCCACCACGGGAACCGATACCACCAAGATCAAGACTACAGCGGTACGTCAGGGTGATAAGTACGTGATTAATGGGCAAAAGGTTTGGATTTCTCGTATCCAGCACTCCGACTTAATGATTCTTCTGGCCCGTACTACCCCCATCGAACAGGTGACCCGTAAGTCACTTGGCATGTCGATCTTTCTCGTCGACCTTCACCAGGCCATCGGTAATGGCATGACCGTTCAGCCGATCCCTAACATGGTCAACCATGAGACCAACGAATTATTCTTTGACGACCTAGAAATCCCGGCCGATAGCCTGATCGGTGAGGAAGGTATGGGCTTTCGTTACATTCTCGATGGCCTCAACGCCGAACGGGCCCTGATCGCAGCCGAATGCATCGGCGATGGTCGCTGGTTCATCGAGAAGGCAAGCCGCTACGCCCGCGATCGCGAGGTGTTTGGCCGCCCTATTGGCAAGAACCAGGGCGTGCAGTTCCCTATCGCTCAGGCGCATATCGACGTCGAAGCGGCCGACTTGATGCGCTGGCGGGCCTGCTATGAATACGACCATGGTCAGAATGCAGGTGCGAGCGCTAACATGGCCAAGTACCTAGCAGCAGAAGCCTCCTGGAAAGCGGCGAACGTCTGCCTCCAGACACACGGTGGATTCGGTTTTGCTTCAGAATACGATGTTGAGCGAAAGTTCCGGGAAACACGCCTATACCAGGTGGCACCCATCTCCACTAACTTGATTCTCTCCTACGTAGCTGAGCACCTGCTCGAATTACCACGTTCTTTCTGAAGAAAGTTTTACTCCCGTAGGTCAGGGGAACAGCACTTCTGACGGCCATGTGCTTTCAAAGTGATAGGCTCTCTGTGGCCCGCGGGAGACTTTTAGTAATACTAGTAGAATAGCTAGACTAATTGTTTCTAGTGCGACGATATGGTGCCGAGCGTCCTAGGTCGTAGCTCGAGGAGAGTAGTCAGTATGCAACATTCATCATCCCCGTCTCGCCCCCTTGACGGCATCACTGTAGTCAGTCTTGAACATGCCATCGCAGCTCCTTTTTGCACCCGGCAATTGGCCGACCTTGGTGCTCGAGTGATCAAGGTTGAGCGTCCTGAGATGGGTGATTTCGCCCGCGGTTACGACGAACGCGTCAATGGCCTAGCATCTCATTTCGTATGGACCAATCGTTCGAAAGAGAGCCTGACCTTAAACGTCAAGGCTGAAGAAGCCGACACTATCATGCAGAAGTTACTTGTGCGTGCCGACGTTTTGGTTCAGAACCTCGCCCCTGGCGCCGCGGCCCGGCTAGGCCTGTCATTCGAGGCCCTCCATGAGCGCTTTCCCCAGCTGATTGTCTGTGACATTTCAGGCTACGGTGGCGACGGCCCTTATCGGGACAAAAAGGCTTACGATTTGATGATTCAGAGCGAGGCAGGTTTCCTGTCTACGACGGGCCTGCCTGGTGAAGAGGGCATGGCCAAGGCGGGCTGCTCCATCGCAGATATTTCGGCCGGCATGTACGCTTACTCCAGCGTGCTCTCAGCTCTGCTACTTCGAGAGCGCACCGGGACCGGAAGCCATATCGATATCTCGATGCTGGAGAGCCTTGTCGAGTGGATGAGTTATCCGATGTACTACGCCTACAATAACGCCGAACCCCCAGCGCGTGCCGGCGCTTCTCATGCCACTATCTATCCGTATGGGCCTTTCCCAGCAGGTGATGGCCATTTCGTGATGCTGGGATTGCAGAATGAACGAGAATGGCAGGCTTTTTGTGAGATCGTCCTGGAAGATGCTGCCTTGGCCAACGATGCTCGCTTCACAAGCAACTCGAAGCGCTCGACCAACCGTGATGAACTGCGCGCGCTGATCTGCACGACCTTTGCAGCTCTCAGTGCCGAACAGGTCATCGCCCGGCTTGAACAGGCCAATATTGCTAATGCCCACATCAACGACATGCAAGGCGTGTGGAAGCACCCCCAGCTTAAGGCACGCCAGCGGTGGGTCGAGGTTGCGACTTCAGTTGGTAGACTCCCGGCGCTGCTTCCCCCGGGGCGGAGCAATGCTTTCACGCCGAAGATGTCCGCTGTACCTGCTCTTGGCGAACATAGCGTGCAGCTCCTTGGGGAGCTGGGCTTCAGTGATGAAGCCATTACTGACCTGAAGACCCGAGGCGTGATTTGAGAAACGAGGGGGATGCCATGCCCATAAAACAGTACCGCTCATTCCTATTCGTGCCAGCGACTCGGCCAGAGCGAATCGCTAAGGCCCACGCCAGCGAAGCGGATGTGGTCATTGTCGACCTAGAGGACGCCGTCGCTCCAAGTGACAAGGATGAGGCCCGACGGCTGCTGCGCGACTATCTTACATCTACACGTGGTTCAGAGATTCTCGTTCGTGTCAATTCTACACAGCCAGAGTTCGAGAAGGATCTGGCCATGTGCGCACAGTTCCCGAGTGTCACCGGTATCATGCTGCCTAAGGCTGAGACCAACCAGCAGATCGAACAGGCAGCAGCCTGCGGTAAGCCGGTGTGGCCGATCATCGAATCCGCGAAAGGTTTAGTATCCCTGCAAAGCTTAGCATTCACCAGAGGTGTTGAGCGACTCACCTTCGGCGCGCTGGATTTAGCTACGGACTTAAATCTTGAACCGAGAACTTCTGGTGCGAATACCTTGCTGGATCAGTGCCGTTATCAATTAGTTGTGTGCTCCCGTGCGGCTAAGCTTCCGCCGCCGATTGAAAGCGTAGTGCCTGAGATCCACGATATAGAGCAGGTGGGGAGTGTGGCGCGAAGGGCAGTTGAAATGGGGTTCGCTGGCATGCTCAGCATTCATCCAAAGCAGATTCCAAGTATCCATAAAGCATTTACCCCTAGTGAGAATCTGGTGTTATGGGCTCGTAGAGTTCTCGAAGCTGCTAAAACTGTCGACGGTGCCTTCCAGCTCGATGGCCAGATGGTGGATGAGCCAGTGATAAGCCGCGCCAAGTCCTTGCTGGCACGCGCTCGTGTCTAACCCATAGTCATCTGTGGCCTAAGGACAAGATATTCGGGCTTGTCATCGTGACCCTGATGGATCTGTCCTGTGTTTACAGGGGGATCCGGAGAGCGATCGCCTAGAGCGTCGAGCACTGACCTTGTCATTAAATATTCACTACCTCGCCAATGATGAGTGCGGGTTCCAGTTAACCGAAGGACGGCTTGTCGGAGGTGGGGGTAGGGCTTTCTTCGATAAAGCAAGGCTGCTATCGGAAACCCATCTCATAGCCACTGCAACAGGATGCTTTTGGAGGCGGCATGTAGGCTCGGCCTCCTTGTCTTAAGTCACTGAAGCATAGATATCACCTCATGGGAGAGTCCAACATGAAAGTCTTCGTCGCGGTTAAACGCGTCATCGACTACAACGTCAAGATCCGGGTCAAGCCGGATCACTCCGACGTCGACCTCACCAGCGTCAAGATGGCCATGAACCCCTTCTGCGAGATCGCCGTGGAAGAGGCGGTGCGCCTGAAGGAGAAGGGCGTGGCGACCGAGATCGTCGCCGTCACCGTGGGTCCCAAGGCGGCCCAGGAGCAGCTGCGCACCGCGCTCGCCCTGGGCGCCGACCGCGCCATTCATGTGGATACGTCAGCCGAGACCGACGAGCGCGTCGAGTCCCTGGGCGCCGCCAAGGCGCTGGCCAGGCTGGTCGAGGAGGAGCAGCCGGGCCTGGTGATCCTTGGCAAGCAGGCCATCGACACCGACAACAACCAGACCGGCCAGATGCTCGCCGCCCTGACCGGCCTGCCCCAGGGCACCTTCGCCTCCGCCGTGGACGTGGACGGCGAGAAGGTGCAGGTGACCCGTGAGATCGACGGCGGCCTGCAGACCGTCGAGCTGACCCTGCCGGCCATCGTCACCACCGACCTGCGCCTCAACGAGCCGCGCTACGCCAAGCTGCCGGACATCATGAAGGCCAAGAAGAAGCCGCTGGACGTCAAGACTCCGGCGGATCTCGGCGTGTCGGTAGGCAGCCGAGTCAAGCTGGTCAAGGTCGAGCCGCCGGCGGAGCGCCAGGGCGGCGTCAAGGTGGGCTCCGTGGACGAGCTGGTCGACAAACTGAAGAACGAAGCGAAGGTGATCTCATGAGCATCCTGGTACTCGCCGAACATCACGACGGCGCCCTGGCCGGCGCCACCGCCCATGTGGTAGCGGCCGCACAACAGATCGGCGGCGATATCGACGTGCTGGTGGCGGGCGAGAATGTGGCCGCCATCGCCGAGGCCGCCGCCAAGCTCGACGGCGTCAGCAAGGTGCGCGTGGCCGACAATGCCGCCTATGCCCACCTGCTGGCCGAGCCCACCGCGGCGCTGCTCGCGGAGCTTGCCGGCGACTACAGCCACGTGCTGGCCGCGGCCTCCACCACCGGCAAGAACGTGCTGCCCCGGGTCGCCGCCCTCAAGGACGTGGCGCAGATCTCCGAGATCATCGCCGTCGAATCTCCGGATACCTTCAAACGCCCGATCTACGCCGGCAACGCCATCGCCACGGTCCAGAGCGAGGACGCCCTCAAGGTGATCACCGTGCGCTCCACCGGCTTCGATGCGGTGGCCGAGGGTGGCAGTGCCGCCATTGAGGCGGTGGATTTTGTGGCCGACAACGCCCAGTCCACCTTCCTCAAGGAGGAGCTAGCCCAGTCCGACCGCCCCGAGCTGGGGGCGGCCAAGGTGGTAATCTCCGGTGGCCGCGGCATGGGTAACGGCGAAAACTTCAAGCTGCTGGATGGCATCGCCGACAAGCTGGGGGCGGCCATCGGTGCCTCGCGTGCCGCGGTGGACGCCGGCTTCGTGCCCAACGACATGCAGGTGGGCCAGACCGGCAAGATCGTCGCGCCCGAGCTCTACATCGCCGTGGGCATCTCCGGTGCCATCCAGCACCTGGCCGGCATGAAGGACTCCAAGGTGATCGTGGCCATCAACAAGGATGAGGAGGCGCCGATCTTCCAGGTGGCCGACTATGGACTCGTTGCCGACCTCTTCCAGGCGCTACCGGAGCTGGAACAGCGACTCTGATCTCAACTGAAGCTAGCCACATTCATTCCTCACTGAAAGCATGAGACAAAAAGTTCTCTCCTTGCCGGCGCGGCATGGTTGAACCCATGCCCGTCGGCTTTTTTCAGATACAGGGACTCTTCATGACATCAGTAACCGAACGCGATTCGATGGACTTCGACGTGGTCATCGTCGGCGCCGGCCCCTCGGGGCTGGCCGCGGCGTGCCGGCTGATGCAGCAGGCCAATGCCGCCGAGCAGGAGCTGACCGTGTGCGTGGTGGAGAAGGGCTCCGAGGTGGGTGCCCATATCCTCTCCGGCGCCGTCTTCGAGCCCCGCGCCCTGGCCGAGCTCTTCCCCGACTGGGAGGAGCGCGGCGCCCCGCTGACCACGCCGGCGATCCGCGACGAGCTCTACCTGCTCAAGGACGCCGAGAAAGCCCAGAAGCTGCCCAATGCCCTGGTGCCGAAGAGCATGCATAACACCGGCGGCGACATGCCCCGCTATGTGATCAGCGCCGGCAACCTCTGCCGCTGGCTGGCCGAGCAGGCCGAGGGCCTGGGCGTGGAGATCTTCCCGGGCTTCGCCGCCCAGGAGGCGATCATCGAGGAGGGGGTGGTCAAGGGCATCCTGATCGGCGACATGGGCGTGGGCGCCGACGGCGCGCCCAAGGACAGCTACATGCCGGGCATGGAGCTGCGCGCCAAGTACACCCTCTTCGCCGAGGGCGCCCGCGGCCATATCGGCAAGCGCCTGATCCAGAAGTATGACCTGGCGGCCGGCAAGGACCCCCAGCACTACGGCATCGGCCTGAAGGAGCTGTGGGACATCCCCGCCGAGCAGCATGAGCCCGGCCTGGTGCTGCACGGCTCCGGCTGGCCGCTGGACAAGTCCACCCACGGCGGCTGGTTCCTCTACCACGCCGAGAACCAGCAGGTGGTGGTGGGCCTGATCATGGACCTCTCCTACCAGAACCCCTGGCTCTCCCCCTTCGACGAGTTCCAGCGCATGAAGCACCACCCGGTGCTGGCGAAGCACCTGGAGGGCGGCAAGCGCGTCGCCTACGGCGCCCGGGCCATCGTCAAGGGCGGCCTCAACTGCCTGCCGAAGATGACCTTTCCCGGCGGCCTGCTGATCGGCTGCGACGCCGGCACCCTCAACTTCGCCAAGATCAAGGGCCTGCACACCGCCATGAAGTCGGGCCTGGTGGCCGCCGAGGCGGTCTTCGAGGCGATCGCCGGCGGTGACGAAGGGGGCCAGGAGCTTACCGCCTTCACCGAGAAGTGGGAGGCGAGCTGGGCCTACGCCGAGCTCAAGGAGAGCGCGAGCTTCGGCCCGGCGATCCACAAGTACGGCACCGTGGGCGGTGGCGCCTACAACTTCGTCAACCAGCTGCTGGGCGGCAAGCTGCCCAACGTCCACGACACTACCCCGGACCACGCGGCCCTCAAGCCCGCCGCCGAGTGCGAGAAGATCGACTACCCGAAGCCCGACGGCAAGCTCTCCTTCGACAAGCTCTCCTCGGTGTTCCTCTCGAACACCAACCACGAGGAGGACCAGCCCTGCCACCTGCGCCTGGCGGACCCGGAGCTGCCGATCCGCGACAACCTGCCGACCTACGCCGAGCCGGCAAGCCGCTACTGCCCGGCCGGGGTCTACGAAGTGATCGAGGGGGACGACGGCAAGCCGCAGTTCCAGATCAACTTCCAGAACTGCGTGCACTGCAAGACCTGCGACATCAAGGACCCGGCCCAGAACATCACCTGGGTGGCGCCGGAGGGCGGCGGCGGGCCGAACTATCCCAACATGTGAACCTGAGATCAATTGCCACGAGCATGTTCATGTGAGGGATCGTGATGACGCGCAGCATTTTTCTGTTCTCGCCATCGTTGTCAAGTGTTTCCTTCGGCCTGGCGAGGCGTATAAGACTAAGGTCTATTTAGAATGTGTGAAAGGGGGGTTCTGATATTTGAGATTTATTCCTGAGCAAGAATGTTGCAAGAATGGGGCATATAAAGTGTAAAAGGGTAGAAACCTTATCGGGTAGAGATCGCACCGCAAAACAAAACATTGGAACCAATAACAAGTTATAGGTGATTTATGACAGTGATAGTGGCGTTTTTTACAAGGCTTGTGCATAAGTACATGCCAGATGCATTCGTAGTGGCAATTGCTCTCACCATCTTAACGGTTGTGCTCGCAGTTGTAGCTGAGGGAACCACGGTCAATGAGGCTACTAAATACTGGGGCGACGGGTTCTGGACGTTGCTCAGTTTTACAATGCAAATGACTGTGATACTTGTTACTGGCTACATTCTTGCAAAAACACCTTTAGTGAATGGTGTTTTAGAAAAGGTCACAAAAAAAGTTAAAACGCCACGTCAGGCAGTGGTTGTGGCGACTGTTGTTGGGATTTTAGGTTGTTGGTTTAACTGGGGGTTTGGGCTAATCGTTGGTAGCCTTGTGGCCAGGAAGCTTGCGATCAACGTTAAAGGACTGCACTACCCGCTGGCTATAGCAGCTGCTTACTCCGGGCTTTCTGTTTATGGAATCGGTCTGTCTGGCACTGTTCCTCTTGTAATCTCAACGGACGGCCACTTTATGGAGTCTGCGATGGGGATTGTGCCGCTAAAAGAAACTATTTTCTCCCCGGTTATGCTCGCCACATCAGTCCTCATTTTGCTTACCCTTCCATTTTTCAATGCACTTATGCACCCTAAAGACAAGGATTCAGTTCATGAAATAGATAGGAGTAAAATTAGCGAAGAAGTTGATTATAAAGCAAGTGACTTCCAAGCCCCTGTGACTTTTTCTCAAAAAATGAATAATAGTAAGGTGCTAGGGGTCTCTATTGGCCTTCTTGGGCTCTACTATATTTATATCTATATCGCAGACGGAGGGGCTCTTAACCTTAATATTTTGAATTTTGGATTCCTTTTCCTTGGCATCATCCTTTTTGCCTCGCCTGCGAAATTTCTTCAAGCCCTAAATGATGCGGTAAAAACTGTTGCGGGAGTGATCATACAGTACCCATTCTACGCAGGGATAATGGGTATCTTGGTTGGATCAGGACTGATGGTCTCTTTTTCAAATTTCTTCACAGGGTTTGCAACGGCTGAAACACTGCCTTTCTGGTCCTTTGTAAGTGGAGGGATAATTAATGTTCTAGCTCCATCGGGTGGTGGCCAATGGGCTGTGCAAGGACCAGTGATGATCGAAGCTGCACGAGAGCTGGGAGCTTCTTATGCAGCAACTGCTACAGCTGTCCAGATCGGGGATCAGTGGACTAACATGGTACAGCCGTTTTGGCTGCTTCCGGCGCTTGCAATTTCTGGGCTGAAGCTCAAAGAAATTATGGGCTATCTGGTGCTAGTGCTAGTTTATCTTGGTGTTATCTTCGGTGGTGCGGTGATTATTTGGGGCGGGGCCTGAGTCCAGCATCTTAATACATTGTCATGGAAGTGTTTAAATGAAAAAGCGTAGAGCTGCAATTGTTGCACCAGTCAGAACAGCCGTTGGTGCATTTGGTAAAAGTTTAAAAGATGTGCAAGTTGAGCACCTGGCGTCGGCTGTGGTAAAAGAGACTGTTTCACGGTCAGGTATTGACCCTAATCTTATAGAAGATGTTATATTTGCTCAGTCTTACTCAAATAGTGAAGTTCCCTGTGTTGGCCGGTGGGCGGCCTTGGAGGCAGGGCTATCTGAAGCAGTGCCTGGGATGCAAGTTGACAGACGCTGCGGGGGAGGGCTTCAAGCTATTATTAATGCTGTAATGATGGTGGAATCAGGCGCCTGTGACGTTGTTGTTGCTGGCGGAGTAGAAAGTATGAGTAATATTGAGTATTACTCGACAAACATGCGCTGGGGGAAAAAGGCCGGTTCATTCATAATGCATGATCGTCTTGATAGAGGGCGTGAGAGATCACAGCCCGAGAGTCGATTTGGTTATATTTCGGGCATGATAGAAACCGCAGAAAATCTTGCAGAAAAATATAGTATCGGTAGGGAGGAGTCAGATAGGTATGCATTGATGAGCCAGGAAAGAGCTTTCCGCGCATGGGAAAGTGGGAGGTTTAATGAAGAGGTTGTACCTATTCATGTTAGGAAGAAAAATGGGGAAAGCCTTCTTTTTTCAAGGGATGAGGGTGTGCGCGAAAATGCTTCCATGGAGGGGTTGGAAAAGCTAAACCCAATAATTCCTGGCGGGACTGTGACTGCAGGCAATGCGAGCCAGCAGAGTGATGCAGCCGCCGCATGTATTGTTATATCAGAAGATAAACTTAGGGAGATTAAGTGTGATCCCTCAGGGTTCATGGTCGGGTGGGCTGCTTCTGGTTGCCACCCCGCGTACATGGGGATTGGACCTGTTCCTGCTGTAGAAAAGTTATTAAGAAAAATCTCTCTCAAACTAGATGATATTGACTTAATTGAGGTGAATGAAGCATTTGCTTGCCAGGTCCTTGCCGTTTTGAAAGAATGGAAAATCGATGATTTTAGCAAAATAAATGTTAATGGATCAGGTATTTCGCTTGGGCATCCAATAGGTGCTACTGGGTCTAGGATCATGGTTAGTATGCTGCACGAAATGCAGCGTAGGTCTCATTGTCAATTCGGCCTTGAAACAATGTGTGTTGGCGGCGGCCAGGGCGTAGCTGCGATTTTTGAAAAAGCTTGAGGAGTGTCAGTAGCTATGGTTATGCAAAACCACCTTTACAGCCTTGTTGAAACTGCGAGCCAAAAATTCCCTAGAGCTATAGCATTCTATGAAAAAGGCCAGGAATATACTTTTTCAGAATTCGAGGAAATGTGTAAGCGAAAAGTCCAGTGGCTAAGCGAGAAAGGAGTGAGAGAAGGGGACTTTATAGCTCTTTGGCTTGTGAATAGTGTTGAATGGCTGTCATGGTATTTTTCCCTATCTAGGCTTGGTTGCACCGTGGTGCCGATTAATACAAGGTATGGAAAAAAAGAAATTGAAGACATGTTTTGTAAGTCTTCCCCCAAAGCATTGTTAATGCAGAAGAAATTTCGTACAAAGAGCTTCTTGAAGTTGCTTTCTTCTGTGGATTGCAGTGCTCTTGAAAGTATAGAGTTTATCTACTGCGCCGGGCTTGACCCTTCAGATTCTGACGAATTGAACGGGATGGTGTTTCTATCTGACGATTCGCTTTCGGAACGTTATGGTGAAAGTAAGGTTCCGTGCTATTTACCTGTGCCAAATGGCTCATTAACATCAATTCTTTTTTCGACGTCGGGGACTACTAGTGGGCCAAAGCTCGTAATGCAATCCCAGTCGAACCTAGTGACGCATGCAAATAATTGCGCAAGGTTTTATGGTCTAGATAAGCAGGGAATGACCTTGCTAGCTGTGCTGCCTTTTTGTGGGGCTTTCGGGTTAAATGCAGTGCTAGCTGCATTTTCTGGTGGGGCTTCTACCGTTATCATTGATGCGCTGGACGGTAAAGAAGCTGCTCTTTTGATGAAAAAACTTAAAGTCACACACCTCTTTGGTAGTGACGATATGTACAAAAAAATCATTGACTCATGCGATGAAGAAAAGCCTTTCCCTGATGCCAGGTTTTTTGGTTTTGGAGCATTTAATTCTAGTTTCCATGAGTATGCAATTAATGCGTGGTCTCGAGGAATACCTTTGTTTGGTTTGTATGGATCAAGTGAGGTTATGGCAATTTTTAGTGCCCAGGACGATAGCATGACGTTAGAAGAAAGGATTAAAGGAGGAGGAAAACCCACCGCCGGGGATTCGGCGAAAATAAGAATTAGGGATTTAGCAACAAGTAACATACTTCCAGCAGGAGAGCCTGGGGAGATTGAAATTCAATCTCCGACAAATTTCATCGGCTACCTAAACAATGATGAAGCTACCCGTAACGCTCTTACGGAGGATGGCTTTTTCAAAACTGGAGATCTTGGATATATTCGAGAAGACGGCTCGCTGGTATATGAGTCAAGGATGGGGGATGCTATTAGGCTTGGCGGGTTTCTTGTTAATCCATCTGAAATTGAAGCTGTAATTAAGAAAGTCCCTGATGTGTTGGATGTGTGTGTTGTCGCTATACAGAACCAAGGGGTAAATGTGGCAATTGCTTTTGTGAAAGAGTCTCAAGAGTCGGAAGACTTGGAGAATCAGGTCATAGATGCATGCAAATTGAGCTTGGCTCCTTTTAAAGTTCCTAAGTATGTCTTTAAGGTTTCGGAATTTCCGGCAACTAGCGGTCCTAATGGTTTAAAGATTCAGCGTGGTAGCTTGAGAAACATGGCTGAATCTGCGATAGGTAATTAACTTTACGTTGGAGGAAAAGGTGGGCACTTCTCTTTATTTCGATGACCTTGTGGAAGGTCAGTCCTTTGAGTCAACAGGAAGGACTGTGACAGAAAGTGATTTAACATTTTTCTCGATGCTTTCTGGGGACTGGAATCCAATTCATTGTGATGTTGGATTTAGCTCTAAAACCCGATACGGTGAAAGGCTTGTGCATGGGGCTTTTGGTATTGCACTGGCTACAGGCATGATTCACTCACTAGGGATTTTTGAGAAATCTGCCGTTGCAATGATGTCGCTAAAAGATTGGAAATTCAGGAAGCCTATCACTCTGGGTATGACTCTACGGCTCAAGTTGTTTATATTAGAGAAAGATCCCGGTAAAAGTGAGAGGGTAGGGCGTGTAAACAGGTTGCTACAACTGGTGGATGAGTCAGGCAGCATTATTCAGGAAGGTGAGTCTGATATGCTTATTCTAAAAAGCGGGCGTTAATTTATGGAGCTGTTTATGTCTAAATATATTCCTGAAGTTCTGCAAGGGCTGACGCTTCCTGTGATCTCTGCCCCAATGTTCACTGTGAGCTATCCAGAGCTTGTAAAGGCTCAGTGTAAGAGCGGAATAGTGGGCTCTTTCCCAGCACTAAATGCTAGGCAGCCAGAGATTCTAGATGATTGGTTGTATCAAATAAAGGAGGATCTCGCAGAGTTTTCCTCAAGTAACCCAGGGAAAGCTGTCGGCCCGATTGCAGTTAATCAGATATCCCACTCTTCAAATGTTCGGCTTGAAGAGGATGTTAGGACATGTGTTAAGCATCGAGTCCCAATTATTATTTCGTCACTTCGCGCTCCGGTAAAGGAGATAGTAGATGAGGTCCACTCATATGGGGGGATAATTCTTCATGATGTTATTAACTTGCGTCATGCGATGAAGGCCCTAGAAGCAGGTGTTGATGGCCTGATTTTGGTAGCCGCAGGTGCAGGTGGTCATGCTGGCACCTTGTCTCCGTTTGCTTTGGTAGGAGAAGTTAGGAAATATTTCAATGGGCCGGTAGTGCTATCCGGGTCAATTGCAAATGGAAGCTCTATACTTGCTGCTCAGGCGATGGGAGCTGATTTTGGCTATATGGGTACTCGGTTCATTGCCTCGAAAGAGGCGAATGCATCCGAAGAGTATAAAAGCTCCATCTTGAATGCTGGTGCCTCAGATATTGTTTATAGTAACTATTTCTCAGGTGTTCATGGCAACTACCTTAAAGAAAGTGTGAGGAATGTTGGTCTCGATCCTGATGATCTCCCAGTGGCAGATAAGTCTATTATGAGCTTCAAAGATGGCCGCTCTAAAGCTAAAGCATGGAAAGACATTTGGGGGGCGGGTCAGGGGGCTGCTGTCATTGATGATGTTCCACATGTTGGTGAGATTGTAGATAGACTAAAAGTTGAATATGAAGAAGCTTTGTCTAAAATTTGCGTGAAAAAAAAGTAGATCAGCATATTGCCCAAAAGGAGAGGATTTATGTCAGTCGCGATTAATAGTGGGAAAGTAGCCATTGTAACTGGCGGTGGGAATGGCATCGGGCGTGAAATATCAATTGCACTAGCAGCATCAGGTGCAAAGGTGGTGATTAACGATATTGGGGTGTCTTTAGCCGGCGAAGGAGGATCGGCTACTCCTGCCGAGGAAACCAAAAAAATTATTGAGCAAGCTGGTGGTGAGGCCCATATTAATACCGATAGCGTTGCTGATTGGGAGTCCGCAAAGAAAATAGTGAAATCAGCAATAGATTCTTATGGGAGGTTGGATATTGTAGTAAATAATGCGGGAATACTTAGGGATACTATTTTTCACAAGATGAGTGTCGATGACTGGAAGTCGGTAATTGATGTTCACTTGAATGGTACCTTTTATGTGAGCAGGGCTGCTGCTGAAATATTTCGTAAGCAAGGGTCCGGATCATTTGTTCATATGACAAGCACCTCCGGTCTCATTGGTAACTTTGGTCAATCAAACTATTCGGCAGCAAAGCTGGGTATTGTGGCGTTATCAAAGTCAATTGCTCTTGATATGAACAGGTTTGGCGTCAGGTCGAACTGTATCGCTCCGTTTGCATGGAGCAGAATGACAGATTCCCTTCCAACTGATACTCCAGAGCAAGTAAAGCGTGTTGCTGCAATGAAAGCTATGACGCCCGACAAAAATGCTCATATGGCTGTTTATCTTGGGTCTGACTTGGCAGCAGAAGTAAACGGACAGATCTTTGCAGTCAGGAATAACGAGATTTTTTTGATGGGACAAAGTCGGCCGCTGAGGAGTGTGCATAGGTCAGATGGTTGGACTCCAGATAAAATTCACGAACATGCAATGCCCGCACTTAAGTCGAGCTTCTACTCGCTTGAAAGAAGTGGCGATGTCTTTTCTTGGGATCCCATGTAATTGCTCTAGGAGTTTAATATGGATGCCTTTAGCCGTCATCTCATGACGAGAAAGTTCAAGAAGGTTGTTCATGAGTATTCGTTTAAGGATACTATTTTATATTCCTTGGGTGTGGGAGTGGGGTTTGACCCACGAGATAGTTCGCAGCTTAAGTTTGTATATGAGGATGGATTAAGGCCAATGCCAAGCATGGCTGTTGTTTTAGCCCATCCAGGCTTTTGGGCCAAGGACCCGGACACTGGGATTGATTGGGTTAAACTGCTTCATGTTGGGCAGGAGTTTGAGCTGCATGAGTCATTGCCAGAGGCTGGCAAGGTTTATAGTGTTACACGTGTGGTTGATGTTCTTGATAAGGGTGCGAATAAGGGTGCGATTATAATTACAGAGAGGGTGGTTAAAGATTTTGAGACAGATTCTAAGATATGTACCGTTAGAACAACTTCTTTTGCCAGAGGGAATGGTGGATTTAGTGAGGGCGGGAGAGTTGGTTCTAAAATAAAAAGTGTAATTCCCGATCGAGAGTGTGATATTGAATCAGAGCTATGTACTTTTCCAAATTCGGCTTTGATTTACAGGCTTTCCGGTGATCTTAACCCTTTACATGCTTCACCTGAAGTTGCTAAGTCTGCTGGCTTTGATGGGCCGATTTTGCATGGTCTGTGTACATTTGGTGTTTCCTGTCATGCGGTTTTAAGAGCAGTGCTTGATTATGATGATAAAGCAGTAAAGAAAATGGGGGCTAGCTTTACATCTCCAGTTTATCCCGGTGATACTGTTGTTACGAAAATATGGGAAGTGAGTTATGGCTATTCATTCCAGTGCTATTCTAAAGAAAGTGGGGCGAAGATAATTGATAATGGGTTTGTCGTAGTGCGAGAAGGTGAGATATGAAGCACGTTGAAATCAATGAAAGTGGTGGGGCTCTCTGGATAATTTTAAACCGCCCTGAAGTGAGGAACGCATTTTCCTCTGAAATGAGGGAGTCACTTAAAGAAGCTCTTGCTAAGGCTGATTCTGATGAATCTATACGATGTGTTGTGATTAAAGGTGCGGGAGGGAATTTCATCTCCGGGGGTGACCTGAAAAAATTTTCTGAACTGATTGAGCGCCCCAGTTGTGAAGCTAAGCATGCTTTTTATAATAGAGTTCAGGATCTCAACCAGTTGATTATGATGATCATGAACCTTAAGAAGCCTGTTGTTGCATGTGTAGAAGGGAAAGTGGCTGGTGCAGGCGTAAGCCTTGCACTGGCTTGCGATTTGGTTGTTGCGTCAGATAATTCTAAATTCATTATTTCATACTCAAAGGTCGGTGCAAGCCCAGATGGTGGACTTTCATTCTCCCTTCCTAGGGCTGTTGGGATTAAAAAATACATGGAGTTAGTGCTGTTGGGAGGATCGATAAGTGCCAGTGAAGCCATGGATTATGGGCTGGTAAATTTTGTCTTTGATGATGCAGAGGTGTCTGGGAAAACTGAGGAGTTGGTATCAAGGCTTTGCAATGGACCTACATATGCTTTTGGCAAGGTCAAGAGCCTGTCTGCTTATTCTGAAAGCTCCAGCCTGGTGGAACAATTGCATCATGAGGCTGTTGCTTTTTCCGAGTGTGCCAGCACAGATGATTTTCGTGAAGGAGTTTCATCTTTTTTAGAAAAAAGAAAGGCCAATTTTTTAGGCTTGTAATCCCATCAGCTTCACATTATTTACCGTCAATCTTGCTGTGTCTTTAAGATGGGTGCCTCCGGTGCTTATTTATTACCTGATTCCGTGAAGCCAGCGCCGACACTTCCCCTATCACCGCCAGCGGTAGTTGTCAAGGAATCTGTCGCCTCTGAGATCATTCACGCCACCTGCTTTTCTGGTTCGGCGACGGTGACATGGAGCTCCCGCTCCGGGTTGAGTGACACGGTACCGATCGGCGTCCAGTTGCGAGTCTTGCCGCTCCATCGCGCAGGGTTGGTGTCACGCGCCGCCTGATTGATGACGTGGCGCTTGGCCAACACCGCAGCGTCTTCGCCCGCATGGCGCTGTGCCGGTGTCACCAGGCGAATGCCGCCGTACAGCTGATCGATGAAGCCCGCGCCGCAGGGGCCCGCCTACAGGCCGCCTGTGCAGAGCTCGGCATCGGTACCAACACCTACCGTCGCTGGGTGCGGGGCGATCAGGACCGCCGGCCTGAGGCCGTGCGGCCTGTGCCGCGCCACGCGCTGTCGCCTGAGGAGCGTCAGCAGGTGCTGGAGATCTGCCATCGTCCCGAGTTTGCCAGCCTGCCGCCGGGGCAGATCGTGCCGCGGCTGCTGGACGAGGAAGGCCTCTATGTGGCGTCAGAGTCCAGCTACTACCGCATCCTCCGGGAGCATGGCGAGCAGCACCATCGTGGCCGGGCTCGTGCCCCACGCCCCAAGGGTGATCCACAAAGACACCGCGTAACGCGCCCAAATGCCTGTTGGAGCTGGGACGTGACATACCTGCCGACCCCGGTGCGTGGGCAGTTCTACTACCTCTACATGATCGTCGACATCTACAGCCGCAAGATCGTCGATGCCGAGGTCTTTGACCAAGAGTCCATGGCCAACAGCAGCGAGGTCATCCAGCGCGCTGTGTTGCGCGAGGGCTGCATCAATCAGCCACTGGTGTTGCATGCCGACAACGGCTCCGCCATGAAGGGCTCGACGCTCCAGGCGACGCTGCAGCGGCTGAACATCACCCCGTCGTACAGCCGCCCCCGAGTCTCCAATGACAACGCCTTCTCGGAGTCGCTGTTCCGGACATGCAAGTACCGGCCCGACTACCCGGTGGATGGCTACGAGAACCTGACAGCGGCGCAGCAGTGGGTGACCGGCTTCGTTCACTGGTACAACCACGAGCACCGCCACAGCGCCATTCGGTTCGTTACCCCGGGTGAGCGGCATGCTGGCCAGGATGATGAGGTACTGGCCAGGCGAGATGCCATCTATGCCGAGGCGAAACGGCAACATCCCGGTCGGTGGAGCGGCGCCACTCGCAACTGGACACCGCGCCGGACGGTCTGGCTGAACCCGGACCAGGAAGACCCGCTGGTTCAACGCGATCAGCGATTAGAAGCCGCCTGATTCCAGGTTCCAACAAGCTTGACAGGCATCGCGGTGCGCTCGACCAGGCGCATCACGCGTTGGACGACGTATTCGGTCTTGTTGTCGTCGTGGATCGAGACGGTCTGCGTCCACAGCGCCTGGCGCTTGCCAGGACGCAGC
>NZ_LGEN01000044.1 GCF_001507855.1 Halomonas sp. 54_146 | reverse complement strand
CCTGGGATGGCGGCGGTTGTTTGAAACCGCGAAGCCATCGGAGGAGGCCTGGCTTCGCGTGGCGATAGGCGCTGACCAACAACAGATACCAACATAGCCATATAAAGTCAGTATCAATAAAGCACCCAGAGGGCGCAAGCCCCTAAAGGTCAAAGCCAAAAAAATTCAGACCTATATCACTCCTATGCATCCACCACCCTGGAACCTTTTTCCACTGCATAGGAGCTCTGTTTATGCCCCCATCTTGCACACGCTGTGCGTCACCGCGCACGTTGAACCTTGAGACTGCCCAACGCGTTGGCGTCGTGGGTAGCACCCTGTTAGGCGGTGCCATCGGTGCCTGGCGGGCGACGGCCATCATCGGCCCACTGTCGCTTGCGGTTACTCGCTTTCCCCTCGCAAAGCTGCCTGCCGCGATAATGGGCTCGGTTGCCGGTGGCCAAACCGGCTCCCGTATCGCCCACTCGCTGTTTGAACAGTGGCTGCCCTTAGGTAACGGCACCCCCTGGCTATGTCTGTCATGCGGTCAAGCGTTTCGCTATCCCTATCTGCCCTTAGCGGCTGCTCACTAAACCACGGCTTTTACCTTCGCCTATCGGCGGCTTCCTTACTTAACCCCTTATTAGCGCTGACGTTTCGTCGGCGTTTTTTTATGTCTGGAGAATGACTCATGGCACATCTCGTTGAACACATGGCTTACGTTGGCGATACCCCTTGGCATGGCCTGGGGCAGCAGCTTTCACGGCATCAACCGCTAGAGGTCTGGCAGCAACAGGCCGGAATGAACTGGCACATTGAAGAAGCCCCGGTGCGCTTTATTGCCGAGGGTGCCAGTCACCTGGGCAGTATTCATTCGTTCCCAGAGCAAAAAGTGCTATACCGCTCGGATACCAAGGCTCCCCTTTCCGTGGTGTCCCAGCGTTATAAGGTGGTGCAGCCTGAAGAAATACTGGAGTTTTACCGCGATCTGACGGAATACGCCGGTTATGAGCTGGAAACTGCGGGGGTACTGAAAGGTGGACGTAAATTCTGGGCCTTGGCCCGCAGTGGCTTAAGCACCTCACTGAAAGGCCAGGATGAGGTAAACGACTACCTACTGTTAGCCACCTCCTGCGATGGCACCTTAGCCACTATGGCGACGCCCACCACGGTGCGGGTGGTCTGCAACAACACGCTACAGATTGCCGTCGATGGCACGTCGCAAGCGGTGAAGGTGCCCCATCGTTCAGAGTTTGATCCGCGTGCCGTGAAGCGTCAGCTGGGCATTTCGGTTTCTCAGTGGAACGACTTCATGTACCAGATGAAAGCACTGGCGGAACGTAAGATCGATCACCGCGAGGCGCAGCAGTTTTTTCAGTCGGTGCTCTGCGGTATTGATAAGCCAATAGACGACCCTTCCAAGCTACCCAATTACCGGGCGCTGAATAAGGTGCAGAAGCTGTACCAGGGGGAAGGACGAGGCTCTCACTTGATCACCGCTAAAGACACGGCTTGGGGCCTGCTCAATGCCGTAACGGAGTACGTCGACCATGATAAGCGGGCACGCAGTAACGATACCCGGATGGATTCTGCATGGTTTGGCCAAGGCGCACAGCTGAAGCAGGAAGCTCTCAATACAGCGCTGGCCTTGGTCAGTTGACCGGCGTTGGCTTTATCTCGCTGGAACACAGGCTCTCATCATCGTTTAACGCTTTCCCACTATCACGACATACGCCCAGCCCTTACCGGCTGGGCGTTTTTATTGGTTAGGAGTACACCATGGCACCGCTTCACCGTGATCTCGATATTGCCCTCACTCAGCTCACCGAGCGCCTGCTCACCAAAGAGCAAACCCACGCTGAGACCTATGTGATGGCTAAAGGCCAGTTTTACCGCGCAGAGCTGTGCTTAACCCCGATTTCCCCCAACGACCTACCCAGCGACATTTAAAAACTGTTCAAGGAGCCTCCCCATGGCAACAAACACTAATGTGGTAAATCGCGAGACAACGACCACCTCCCTCCAGGCCGTTCCGGCTAATTCAGCCCCGGCGTATGCCGACACCACCGCTATCATTCAGGTCATCGAGCGTGCGGCGCTTAACCCAGACGTTGATATCGACAAGATGGAACGCTTATTACAGATGCAGGAGCGGGTGATGGATCGACAAGCCATGATGGCTTATAGCGCGGCCATGGCGGCGATGCAGACCGAGTTACCCAGCATCGAAGAGCATGGCCAAGGCAATAACGGTAAGTACGCCACGCTGGAAGATATCGTCGATACCGTGCGACCCATTATGCAGAAGCACGGCTTTGCAGTGAGCTTTCGTATTCAGACCCAGGAACGGGGCATTCAGGTTACCGGAGTGCTGATGCATAAAGACGGCCACCGTGAAGAGACCAGCATGCTGCTGCCTGCGGATATGAGCGGCAATAAAAACGCAGTCCAGGCATTTGGCTCCTCCACCAGCTATGGCAAACGCTACGTATTGAGTGCCCTGCTGAACATCACCACGCGAGGCCAGGACGATAACGGCAACACCAGCACTAGAGTAAAGCTAGTAACGCCCTTTCAGGCGGGGCAGATCCAACGCCTGATCAGCCAATGCCCCGCAGCGACCCAGGAATGGTTTAGCGGCAAATACGGCTCAGCCGTGCAAGTGCCGTATAGCGACTTCGACAAGCTTCGGGCATCTCTCACCAAGCGAACGGTTAAGTGAACGGCGTACCAACCCTATCTGAGTAAAGGAGGCATCCATGCAGATACTCAATATGCCCCAAGGCTCCCCTGAATGGCTGGCGGCGCGCTTAGGGTGCGTCACCATGTCGGAGCTAAAGTCGTTGCTGGTTAAGGGCAAAGGCCCTGGTGGATTGGGTGCCGGGGCCATTACCTACATGCACCAGTTAATCGGAGAGCGCATAACCGGCGAGCTGGCTGAGCCGTTTCAGGGTAACGCGCATACTAGACGAGGCCATGAGTTGGAAGGCGTGGCACGTGCGCTTTATTGCGATGCCACCGGCGAACCCCAGCCCCAGGAAGTGGGATTGATCCTTAATCACGAGGTGGGCTACTCGCCCGACAGCCTAGTAGGCGATAACGGCTTGCTGGAAATTAAAACCAAGCTCCCCAAGTTCCAAATCGAGGTGCTGCTGAGTGGGGAGATTCCCACCGAACACGTTGCCCAGTGCCAAGGTGGGCTATGGGTCAGCGAACGGGAGTGGATCGATTTTGTGAGCTACTGGCCTGGAATGCCGCTGTTTGTGAAGCGCGCTTACCGAGACGAGGCGCTGATCCGCACGATTGCCGAGCGGGTTGAGGCGTTCCATGAAGAAATGGAGCGGCGTATCAGCCAAGTGATGGCCGCGTGACTTGTCCACTGAACCACAATACACATCCACTATTAACGACATAGATGCCGGGGCCACCACCCCGGCATTTTTTTATTTTTTGGAGACAACCATGACACACACCAAACTAAAAGCCGGTGAAGTGGCGGGCACCTACTTAGTCACTTCACCGGTGACCGAAACCGACATCATTACCATGGCTAAGTGCTTCGCTCGGCGTAAACTCGCTAAAGGCCGTAAGATTACCAAGCCCTCGCAAGCATTTGAGCATCTACAACTGCTGCTTCAGGACTACGAGTATGAGGTGTTCAGCGTGCTGTTTCTTGACAGCCAGCACAGGGTTATCCGCTTTGAAGAATTGTTTCGAGGCACCATCGACGCGGCCAGCGTTTACCCACGAGAGGTACTAAAGGCGGCACTCGCTTACAACGCCGCCGCTGTGATCCTCGTTCATAACCACCCTAGTGGTGATCCTGAGCCCAGTGATGCGGATCGGCGTATTACCGAGCGCTTAAAGGAAACACTTGGTTTGATGGATATACGGGTGATTGATCATGTGGTAGTGGGGAGTGATGGGTGTAAGTCGTTTGCTGAGATGGGGTATTTGTAACTGTATTTTTTAGTAAGATTGTGTAAATTTAATTATCCTTGTTACCGAAGCTTGCTTGAACTGTACTTGATGTAATAATCTATTTGTCAGGTACAGTAATAGCTGTTTTTTATATTTAAAATTATTTAAATAACTATTTTTGAAAATTGGCTCTGGAAATAAAAATGTCCAACGTAAGTTTGTTTAATCAGAAAAAAGCTTTTAACAGACTTGAGTCAGCAGTCAAGATTTTAGACGAGCGTTATTCTCTTCCGGCTAAAAAAATGATCGGTAGGGATAAAACCAGTGCCCAAAAAGATCTAAAAAAAATAATGAACTCAGTTTCTGAAATTATGGAAATAGAAGACATTAACAAACAGAAAAAGTTGTATAGTAAAATTGAAACATTAATTGATGAAGAAAAATCAAAAATATCGCTTTTAAAGACCAAAAAAAGACTTGCTAGAGAAAGCAAAGCAAGCACTCTAGGAAAAATTATTCCAACAACTGGTCTAAAATCTATCTTAGCTTCTTCAAAATCTGATTATCAATATTTAATTGATGAATGTGAAAGCAATATTGAAAGCTACAACATTCAGCTTCAAGAAATAGCGCAGAGTATAGCTGATAATTTAAACTCAAATAGTGGGCAAGTAAATGCCGATCAAGTTGAAGTATGGTTAAGCTCTTCAACTGGTGAAGATTTACTAAAAATGGCATCAATATTTGAAGGTGTTAAAACTATAACAGAGGAGCTGGGACATTTAACTGAGGAAAGTGGAGAAAACATTTCCAATGCTAAAAAGTATTACGGAATGGTTTTGATTATGAGTGAGATGATTATTATAATGCAGAAAGCCTTCATTGAAAAAATCGACAATGAAATTATTCCTAAATTAAAAGAAAGTAAGTGCCAAGCTTTAAGAACAATTAAAGAATCTGAAAAATTAATTAGAGAAAGCCATCATTCGCCAGTATTAAAAAACAATATTAAGTCTAACTTAATTACGATAGAGAATATAGAAAATTATAATCAGCTGATGCTTAAAATTAGGGATGGAGCTATAAAATCCTTGGAGTTAAACATGAAAGAAAGAAATATAGCAGAGAATACCTATAAAACGGTAAAAATAAGTTATAACGTCTCAACACTAATGGCACACCAATACAATACTTTTTCGCAGCTAGCAAATATCATGCTGCCTCAAGTAAGTGGATTTAAAAATTTAAAAATGAGAGAGGGCATGCGGGATGTTAATAAAATGATAGCTAATACTTAACCATGGGGTTAATTTAGATATAGGAAACCTCTGATTAACTGTTGTGCTCGACTATACGGCGTTAAAAATCGCCTCTAAATGCTCATTTACAACCCGTAAACTCCGCTTTTTCGTTGATTTTTGCCTTGTCTGGCCTTCGCTCATTACGTTAATCAGACGGAGGCTCCACAGGTATATGCTAGGCGAATGAACTAAAAATTATATTATAATTTATCTTGAAAAATTCTTTTTTATTATTTTTTGCCCGTGAGATTGTTTATAAAGCATAATTCTTATACACATCAGATACCTTGGGTCGCGCACCGAATATAAATTTGTTGTGCCATTTTTGTTTAATAGGGGGTTAGGGCCTTTCGATAATTCTCCAAGAATTGAGCCTATTCCCATGTTTGTCTCTGGAATAGTACTGTAGAATTCTTTTCTAATTAAACCGTCGATTATATTTGAGTCAAACTGATGTGACTGTATTTTTGCAATACAGAAAATTACTTGATTCCTTCTTGAAACAGCTGTTTCTCTGCTATTCAGATGACTCTCAACTACTTGGTAACTATGACGAAGTCCTTGTATTAACCACTGAGTGTCTGACTCGTTAAGCAGTTGAGTTTCATACTTCCAATTATTATCTTTTATTTCATAAGCCAAAAGCTCACAATATTCATGAATACGTTGTGCAATTCCTAAAGTTATATTCCAAGTGTGTTCTGAAATTTCAGTTAAGGATGTATCAGTCAACGTTACTTTTAACTGTTTAAAACCTTTTTCTACAATATTTCTTACTTGATTGTAGTCAAGTCTCGCAACCTTCTCTATCTCAATAACTCTATTGGAAACAGATTCTGAACTTTTTGTTTCTCTGAAATATTGTAAAACTCCAGTTGGGGTTCCCACAATAAGAATATTGATATTGCAAGCAGAATATCGGGCATCATCTAGTAATATTATTATATCAGCTAGCTCAGCCATCAAATCTTTTGATTCGAATATTGATTCTAAGTTGTCAAGCACCAGTATTTTTTTATCTTTTGTTGCCTTATGGAAAAGCTTAAAGGCTTCCAGTAGTGGCTCTTCTGAAGCTAATTTATATTCTGCAGTATGTTTAACACCTCCTTTGGCAAAATAAGCACCGATTTCCGCCGCTTTTTCTTCACTAAAGCCAAGTTTCTTAACAGTGCCTGGTTCTGTAAGTGAATAACAAATTTCTTGCGTTAGGGATCCAAGCCTAGATGCATTAGCACAGTTAGCAACTACAAAGGGTGTGTTTAAATCATCAAGAACTTTTTTGTAAAGCCAAGATTTTCCATTCCCACTGTCTCCAAAAATTAAAGTATGCGAATTTCTTTCTGTAGCTCTTTTTAAAAGTTTTTCGTGAAGCGGACGATGAACGTACATGGATTCATTAACTTCGCTCATTCGAGGTGTAAATACTTCTGATATCTTAGGTTTATTAAACAATTTAATAATTCCTTATTATATTAAAATTAGAATTTAGTGAAAGGTAAGCTCAAAAAATAATCCTCTCCGCATTCTCCCTCAGCCACTCACGACACTGCTGATAGTCCGGCATCACCCGCTCAAGCTCACTCCAAAACTCGGGGGAGTGGTCGTGGCGGATGAGGTGGCAAAGCTCGTGCATCACCACGTAATCCACCATGCGGTTGGGGGCCATCATGATCTGCCAGTTAAATTCCAGCTTGCCCTTGGCGGTGCAGCTGCCCCAGCGTGATTTAAACGTGCGAATGCCGACGTCCATGGGCGATACCCCCACAACGGGGGCGAAGCGCGTCACTTTTTCTTTTATTTTTTGTTCGGCTTGGCGCTTGTACCAGCGCACCAGGGCGTTGCGCACCATGTGCGGGCGTTCCGGGCCGCTGGGTAGCGTTATTAACAATCTGCCGTGTAGCAGCTTTACCGGGGCAAAGGCACCGGTTTCTACCTTGAGGCGGTAGTTACGCCCCAGGTAAGGAAACGCTTCACCGGAGACAAACTCGCGGCTACTGGCAGGCGCGGCCAGCTGGTGTAAGGCCATTTTTTCTTTGATCCAGCGCCGCTTGCTGATTAACAGCTGGTCGATCTTCTCTAGCGGGGTTTCACTGGGCACCACGATAGAGACCGCGCCTTCTTCCACGCGGATATCCGCCGATTTACGGCGATTGGTGCGGATGATTTCGGCAATAAAACCCGAGGCCTCTCGGTATTCGGTTGGGTTTGCCATAACGGTCATGGATTCACTTTTCCAAAACGGTTTTTGGCCAGCTCCATAAAGCGGTCTTGCACGACGGTGACCAGGGCTTTGTCCGCGAAGGAGCCATCCAGCACGGCGCGCTTAATCTCTTTTTTCATGCGTTTGACCTGATCCTGCTTATCGAAGAAGTCGACGATCTGGGTAGCTTCATCAAACATATCGACGAGGTGCTGGCTGATGGCCTTGATCTCATCATGCACCGCTTCGCTGATGGCATCTTCCCCGGCATGGTGAGTCACTTCCGCCATTAGGATGTTGTAGAACGCGAACTCGGTTTCACTGAGCCCCAAGGCATCGGCTTCCTGTTTATGCTCAGTATTAATGGTGCTGACCATCTGCGAGAGCAGCTCCAACTGCTGGTCCCATTTCCCCGCCGTTTTCTCGATAATATCGCGCAGGCGCAGGCTGAGCGATTTGTAATACTCGGGGTCTTCTTCCAGGTTGACGGTGATGTGGTGCTTAATCGCGCTTTCAATCTCGGACGCCTTAGATTCGGGGGATTTGATCTGCTCTACCGTTTGCTTGAAGTTGGCATCCATTAAATCCACTGGCGGAATCTTGGGGTCTACCCCCGTGCTGATAATGTGGTCTTCCACCAGCTTGCGGACTTTTTCACCCACATCCGCTAGGTTAAGGCCTGGGTCGCGGTAGCGGTTTCTCGCGGCGTTTTGCACCTTGCCCCAGAATTTTAGGTCAGGCACAAACGGCTTGGCAGCCGTATCCGGCAGAATGATATCCATCTGTTTGGCAAAAGCCTTATAGGCCATCTCAAACTGCTGGCGTTTGTCCTCGTCTTTGAGAAACAGCACGTAGGTATCAATATCCTTCTCTTTCACCCCTGCAAATAGCTTAGCCACCCGCGTATGGGCGGCTTTCAGCTTGGGGATCTCGTCTTTCAGGCTGTGGTAGGTGCCTTCGGCGTCGTCGTTACTGAACATCTCCAGCGCTTCAGTCAGCTGATCAGATAGCCCGTAGTAATCGACGATAAAGCCAGCTTGCTTTGCCCCTTTGCCATTCGGGGAAGAGTAGGTGCGGTTAACCCGTGCTATTGCCTGCATGAGCGTGTGGTCTTTCAGGTTGCGGTCGATATACATGGCTTGAGCAATAGGCGCATCGAAGCCGGTTAACAGCATATCTTTCACGATCAAAAAAGCCGTCGGGTCTTCACTTAACGGCTTGGTGAAGTTGCTGATGACCTGTTTCTGGCGGGCTTTATCGGTGTATTGCGCCAAGTAAGCGGGATCGTTGTGGCTACCGGAAACAATAACCTCAGACGGCGGCGCATCCAGCTCATCCAGGGTTTTCTTGAACAGCGTGGCAGCATAGCGGCTACCGACCACAATCATCGCCTTAAAGCCGTTGGGCTGAATATGCTCGCGGTAGTGTTTCAGCAGGTCGATACATACCCAGCGGATGCGTGCCGGTGCCTCGCGTATCGCACGTTCCACCCCGTACTTTTTTCGGATCTCTTTTTTTTCGTCATCGCTGTAATCGCGAAAGTACTCCTCAAACAGCGCATCCAGCGAATCGCCCACCACATCGGTGAGCACCTGACGACCTTCGTAGAGAATACGCACCGTGGCCCCATCGGCCACGGCTTCGTTAATTTTGTATTGATCAATGTAGCCACCAAACGCCTGGCTCATTTTCTGCGTTTTCAGCAACGGTGTACCGGTAAAGCCAATCTTGGGGGCATTAGGTAGCGCTGCATTAATAGTGGCCGCAAGGTTCCCAAACTGGGTGCGGTGGGCCTCATCGGCCAGCACGATCACTTTGTCGCTGGGGTTCAGGTCGCTGAAATCGCCCTCGGCTTCGGCATCTTGAAACTTCTGCACCATCGCAGTAACGATATCGGATGAGTCGCGCTGCAACAGCGTTTTTAGCTGAGCAACGGAACCCGCATTGTGAATGGTTTCATTTTGGGCATCGCGGAACGTGGCGGAGAGTTGGCTATCTAGCTGCGTGCGGTCGGTCACAAACACCAGCTTGTACTGCTGAAGTTCCGGGTCGCGGCGCATCTTTACCGCGAGCATCACCATGGTGAGCGACTTACCAGAGCCTTGGGTATGCCACACCACGCCAGATTTTTCCTTACGATCCCGCCCCGTTTTTAGCCGTTCAATGACTTTATTAACCGCCCGGTACTGCTGATAGCGAGCGATCTTTTTGATCAGCCGCCCATCCACGGCTTCAAACAGCGTGAAGTTCTGCAGTACATCGAGAAAGTTGGCCGGTGCGAAAAGTCCGGCGAGTAGCCGCTCTTGGGCGGTAATAGCGCTGTGAAGCGGATTGCCCGCTGCGATACGTTGCGCCTCTAGCAGGTAAGCGGGTGAAGGCACCTCGTTAACGTCATACGAGTTGGAGGAAGGCTTAGGCGTGTTGGCCACCTGGGTGGAACTGAGTAACTGATGAATATCCGCATCGCTAAACGGGTAGGCATCTTTCCAATCGCCGTAATGCTGAGCGCTGGAGCTAATCGTGCCGACCCTGGCATGGTCTCGGCAGGTAGACACCATCAGTTGGTTGTACCAGAACAGCTTTTGCGCACCTTCGTCATCTTCGGGATAACGCAGGTTGGCGTAGCGCCGTAACTGGTCAATACCTTGCGCCAGAGCATCGGCAATATAAGGCGACTTACACTCAATCACCGCCAGCGGCAGCCCGTTCACGAAGCAAACGATATCCGGGATGATGTTCTGATTGAGGCCTTCAATCTTGAATTGGTTGGTGCAGAGAAAGTCGTTATTGTCAGGCTGGTCGAAGTCGATGATTTTGACCGTCTGCCCTTTTCGCCCCTTGCCTACGTCCTGCTCTACCGAGAGGTAGTTGACCAGCTGCTGGTAAATCGCGTGGTTGTACTCCATCAGGCCTGCGTGATGGGGATGAGTCATTTCCCGCAGTACCTTGCGCAGGTTCTCTTCACTGATCCAAGGGTTCAAGCGCCGCAGGGCGGCTTCTAACTGTTTGACGAGTACTACGTCACGATAGTAGCCGCGCTCACCAGTAGAAGGGGCACCGTCAATAGGCAACACAGGGGATAAACTTGCCCCAGGAACATAACGCCACCCCAGTTGCTGGAGTTGGGCAATGGCAGGTAGCTCGACCTTTTCGACTTCATCCTGAAACAAGGTAAGTATCCTTTGTCATGCTTTTTGCTCAGCCTACCATGCTACCGCCATCGGTTCAGCCGTTTACGGCATTCAGTCTCCGGTAATCGGGCACCTGCCTTCAGCATGCGGTCTAACGCATCGGCGAGCTGTTGCGTCGATAGCAAGGCGTGGCGTTCCAGCTCGTCCAAAATCCAAAGCACACCCCGCACCTCAAGCTGGCCTTGTTGGCCAGATTTGCGCAGCGCACCGTCACCAGTTAATAGCGGCCAGCGTCGCTCTCTGGCCAGAAAATAGCAGGACACATCGGCCAGAGAAGAGTTGCCCAGAGTCTGGCGAAGTTCAAAAAGCGACACCACCTCATCGCCACTTAAGCCTTCTATCGTCAGCCCTAGATCGGTTAGCTGCTGGCCAGGGGGCTGCCTTAGCTCACGCCATACAAAATCCGTGGTGACGAAGTGATGGGGCAGTGCAAAGACGGTTGAGAGTAGGCCACTACGATGAAGATCAATCCAAATATTGGTATCAGAGACCAGTATTTTCGCTGACATGCGCGCCGCCACCTGTCTGTCCGTTGGCCATGACCTCCTGGATATCCTCCAGGCCGGTATTGAGTAATTCCGCTGCCCGTGAGGGGGTCACTAACCCTTCCGCAAGCGCCCGATAAACCAGCTGCCGTAGGCGGTAAGAAGTCTCTGAGGGCAAGGGGTTAGGCTCACTGGTGCGGTAGCCCTGCATTGACCAGTATTTGGCAGTGCTTTGGTAGAGGTTCGGGTTGATGATACCCAGGTCATGCAGCCGCCGTAGAATCGCCTGAATGGAAATGCCCCACTCTTGTTTTGCCAGCAGGAACTCGTCAAACAGCACACGCTTGCGATGCTCGCCGAAAATGGCGCGCACTTGGCTAGCAGGAAACAGAAAAGCACCGGCAAAGCGGTGGCAGTGGTTCTCTTCTTCCCGAGTGCCGTGAATGGCGTCAGGCATGGCCATCACGAGGTGGCCCAGCTCATGGGCGAGGTTAAAGCGTTGGCGTTCACCAGGGCGGTCAGTGTTGCTCACAATCACCGCATCCGCGCCACCGTTGACCAGCGCACACAGGCCATCAAACTTTTGGTGGGCGTGCAGGCCCACGACCTTGATGTCGTTTTCTTCCAGGGTTTCGGTCAGGTTGGCAATGGGATTTAGCCCCAGGTTCCAAGCGTGGCGCAACGCTTCCGCCGCCTGCTCGATCTCTTCAGCGTTAGCGACTGCAAAACGGCGATGCCATTGAGTAAAACCACGGCTGCGTGGCTCAGTGTCAAACACGCTTTCCGCCGCCAAATAGCGCTCAAGATGCTCGCGCACCTGCTCTTTCACGGCTTCCTGCTGGCGTTTACCAAAGGCGGAGTGCTTGCGAAAGTCGACTGCGCCTAACGCCACGGAATCCGGGCGGAAAAAATACTCAGGGCTTACCCCCAGCACATCAGCGAGCTGGATTAAGCGAGTAGAATTGGGCGCGTCCTTGCCCTGCTCATATTTAGACAGAGCCTGCTTGGTAATGTCCCCCAGCTGGTCGGCCACCTGCTGCAGGGTCATGTTCTTGAGGATACGCGCACGATGCAAACGATCATGCAGCATTGGGGGCACCTTAGTGACGAGGAAGTGAGTTGACAAGTATGGGTTAAAATACGGACCTGTCAACTCAAGAAAAGGAGCAGTTGGGGAGAGGAAGTTCAGGCGTCGGCTAGCTCGCAGGTATCGACATTGACGCGGACTTTGCCGGTGAGTAGGTCTTGCATGAGGGCTTTCTTTAACCGTAATGTTTGGTCAAGTTTTTCCTTGGTTCGCAAAACTTTGGCGTCAAGCGAACCTAATGTTTCGGATATTGCTTTTTGCTCATCGAGAGGAGGCAGAGCAATCTTCATCTTCTTTAACGTTGTTATGCTAACCGCTGGCTGGGCTGTTTCAGTCAAGAGTCTTCGAATCTCACCAGTAGATTGCATCAAGTGCAAAATACCTAGAATGTAGTCTGCTATTGCCTTGTTTGAGTCAACTGACATCTTGAGCGAGTTACCGGCCAGAATTCCTTCCGGGTGATTCTTTGGAATAATCGCGCACGCACCGGCTCTCATACCAATTTTAGCCATTAAGATATCACCTGCTTTAGCAGAGCTGCGCTTTTGCTCATTAAACTTTTCTTGATTGACGTACACATATTCGCGTTTGATGAACTGATTGGACGTTACCAAGCCACTCTGAAATACAGGAATTCCTGACTCTTGATAGTGTTCAGTTTTTAAGTTACTACCAAAAGGACCGTCCACAATTCCATATTTTGATTCACAGGCCATTTGAAGATCGACAACACTCCATACCTCCGGTATCCGCCCCACGGGTGAGTCTTTGAACTCAGTGTGACCAATACCCTTGGTCAGCAGCTCCTGCATCATGCCGGTTTTCAGGTCTTTCAGCTTGTCGATCTGGGCGCGTGTTTTCTCAATCACCTCATCGACGGATGACAGGATGGCAGCGATTTTTTGTTGTTCGGAGAGTGGGGGACGATAAAACCGAAGACTACCAAGCTGCTCAAGATTCAGGTTAATTTGAGCATTGCCAGCCTGAGCATCGTTCAGCTGTCTGGCAACCATTGGGCTTTCAATCGAATACCGGACAAACGGGGTAATGACTTCATTATGTCTTAATCTGACAATGCCTACTGCTTGATTTGTATTGGCGGGAACATTGTTTTTGCCAACTATCGCTGATCGACCTATAGCTCCTGCGATTGAAACCAATAGATCGCCGACCTTAAGTTGCGAGCGTTTGAGTGAGTCATGGGTTTCTTGACTAATGAATTTCAAATCCTTTTCTTCAATGAACCCGCTGCGTGAGATGTTTTCCACTCGGAAATATTTTATTCCAGACTGCACATAACCTGAGCCGCCAGTTGTTGGCGTTGTGCCTTTGGTGATCACATCGGACAAGTCTTTGAGGCAAAATTCTTCCCACCCTTCAGGAACTGTATTACTCATACCCCAGCTCCTTCAGATACCCCTTCATCACGCTCTCGGCTTCGGCGACTTCGGCATCTAGCTCATGCAGCGAGACCTTGTACTTGTCCCACCAGCGTTCTAGCTGGCTGATAATAGTGGCGTTGTTTTCAGCATCGGGGGCTTCTTGCTGAACGATGTCACGCAGCTGCTCTTTGCTGTCGATGGCAGGTTTGAAGTCGTAGTAGGCCTCATCACGCCGATCAAATACGCAGCTAACATCAAACGCCATCAGGATCTCTTCGCGGATATACTCGCTTTCCACTTCCCGCACGGGGATGCCGCCGTGGAGGATGGCACGTACATCGAAGATTTCTGGCGGTGGGCTGGTATCGGCGTAGCGTCGGATGTTCAGGTTGTAGTCGTTCTCTACAATCTCCGCCAGGGTGACGACCTTGGAGTAGCGCTTGATCTCGGCGTAATCGTCAAAGGTAGCAACGATCTTCTCAATATCCTGCGGACGCAGCTTGTTCTGGTTCTTGCCTTCTTCATATTCCAGCTCGCTGTTGATAAACAGCACCTTGCCTTTACGTTCGGCAGGCTTCTGCTTATTGATGATCAACAGGCTGGCGGGAATGCCGGTGCCGTAGAACAGCGCCGGTGGCAGGCCAATCACCGCCTCTAGCAGGTCGTCTTGAAGAATGCCCTGACGGATAGCTTTTTCGCTGGCACCCCGGAACAGCACGCCGTGGGGCATCACCACGCCCATCATGCCTTCGGCATTTAGGCTGGCAATCATGTGCTGCACAAAGGCCAGGTCGCCGGAATCCTTGGGTGGCGTGCCGTAGGGGTAGCGGCCATAGGGGTCGTTATCGGCTTCTTCCTTGCCCCACTTCTTCAAGCTGAACGGCGGATTGGCCAGTACCCGGTCGAAGGTCATCAGCTCACCGCCTTGGGTGTGCTGCGGGTCGCCTAGCGTATCGCCCTTGCGAATATCGGCGCTGTAAACACCGTGCAAGAACATATTCATCTTGCAGATGGCCCAGGTGTTCAGGTTCATCTCCTGGCCAAACAGCGATAGGTTGGCCGGGTTCTCGCCATTGACGGCTAGATGATTACGGGTTTGCACCAACATACCGCCCGACCCCGCCGTAGGGTCGTATATGCGCATGCCCGCGTGGGGCTTGAGCAGCGATACCAGTAGCTGCACCACTTCAGAAGGCGTGTAGAACTCGCCGCCTTTTTTACCGGCGCTGTCAGCGAACATCTTGATCAGATATTCGTAGGCCGTGCCCAGCAGGTCAGGCCGCTCGAAATCCTGGTTGCGTAACCGGTAGCGGCTGAAGTGGCTGAGCAGATCCCGCAGCTTCTTATCAGAGAGCTTGTTCTTGATGTTGAAGTCGATAGACACCAGCACGCCTTCCAGCGTGGCGTTGTGCTCTTCAATGGCTTCGGTGGCCTTGTTCAGCTCCGCGCCAATATCATGTTTCAGGTCTTTGATGGCACCCCAGCGCGCAACAGGCGGGATGTAGAAGGTTTTGTCGTACTCATCTTCGTCATCGGCCAGCTCACGCGCCTGAGCCTCGCTTTTGCCTTTGCTGAGGTAATACGCAACCACCGACTCCTGGGCTTCTTCGAAAGCATCAGAAAGACGCTTCAAGAACATCATGCCGAAGATGTAATCCTTGTATTCGGATGCATCCATATTGCCGCGCAGAATATCGGCGGCTTCCCATAAGAAGGATTCCAGCTGTTGCAGCGTAACGGTGTGGCTCATTGAAGATTCCATGTATGGCAGTAATCGTGGGCATGGCGGATACCTAGCCCCCACAAAAGAGTGAGCCGAGTTTAGCGGTGTGGGGGCATGGGGGCAAAGCTGTTATCTGTGACCATCTCAGTTAATCGTTGTTGGCACAGAGCAAATAGCTAATAGCTAATAGTGCTCAAGATCGCCTAGCTATGGCTGGCACCGAAAGCACGCATCCCTAGCCCGTACTGTTTCGTATTAGCTTTGCAAAGGTAAGAAGCACGATAGAACGCCCTGCGAAAGCTCTCTGGATCATCCCTGTCGATCCAATACGTAGGGTTTTTTGGTATATGAATCCAAGGATCTTGCGGGTTCCATTGCACTCTCAATGCCCGATACCACGCCCGAGAGATACGGCTTACGAGGTTTTCTTTAGGAGAGCATGCCCTGCCAGGCATGTGATAGGAACCACGGTTGAGTATCAATAGGAAGTGGTAATGAACCTTACCATTGTCACCCACTTCGCGAGCCCAGACGGTACGTACCTTGGTATCAGGTACCCAGTTACTTTTACGCCTCCGCTTTATGTCGTGTTTAATGATGGCCTTGAGAGAAGCATTGAATCCAGGGATCAAAAGATTGTGATCCACCACTGTCATCTGGTCACTGAGCACGGTGGGGATAACGGGGTCAAAACGGATAGCAACTACTCGAGGATAGTCATCTAACGCATTCTCGAGCGCCTTTTGCAGCGCTGCTAGGTACCCAGTCACCATCGGTAAATATTCCTCTTGAACGGGCATGTCGTTAAACAAGGGGTCATAGTGCAAGTGCGTCATTTTCAATCTCCGGAACGTGGATAACTGCCCATTACCGACAAGGCTTGGGCTTTAGTGGCGGTCACGATGAATCCTCCAGCAGTTGCTGGATTAAGTACGATGATGATGTGTCGGTTCTTAGCCTTACGGCGGCTAATTAGGTACGGGGCTTGAGGCCCCTACCTTTACCCTTTGATTAGACTATCAATCTTAATGAGATCTATTATTTCAATTACTAGATCTACCTAAGATAATAATAATTAAACAAGGGCAAGAAAGGTTTATTTAATGATCGTAAACTCAGATGGGTAGTGGCGTGGGCGGATGGTAGCTGTTGAAAAATCAACTCTTCAATTAAATCAAAATAATTTAAGAAATGGACACTAAATGAAACTTTTGTCCCTGCGCTCAATACTATCAACAATCCAGGTCTCGATCTCACTCTCGACCCAGGCAACGGCGCGAGTGCCAAGCTTAATAGACTGGGGGAATTTTCCCAGGCTTATGTACTTGTAGATAGTTGATCTAGCCAAACCAGTGCGTTCCATAACATCTTTAATGCGGATCAGTTTAGTGCTCATGACGAACTCCTGTTATTCGTTCATGAGATGAGGGCGGTCAGTAATTTTATTTGAGGCCTCCCTTGGTCTGTTTACAAACACCTAAAGACTGCACTCTGGAGCTCAATATCGAACACACAGCTTATTCCTCAAGGCTGTGTCAGCTGCTGCTGATGCGTGGCTTCTCCTTCATGGTACGAATTGCCTATCTGGCAAGGCACCAAGGCACCAAAATGTCGTATGGGTACGCTATTACGCTAGCCATCTCTTTTCTAACATAGCTACAGCTTCTAGATTTTTTGCCACCCTCTAGTTTATTTCAATTTATAGAATCAAGGGCTTACAAATAAAAAATGTATATCGTTACGTTGTAACGCAACGCTGTTGCGAAACGTTGTTTTGCTACGTTGTATTAAAACGCTTTTATGCTAATCTGTTAGCAATAGCTGAATTACACTTGGGGTGAAATGAGAAAAATGTCTAGCTTGAAAAAGTGGTTGCGTGCCGATGAAGAAGACCAGCAGGCATGGGCAGTGAGTTACCTGGAAAAGAAAGGAATTAGGCTTTATTCACGCCCAGGAAAAGACTACGAATACCTATTGGAGATCGAGAAGTTTTTTCAAAAAAACCCGCATTACAAACTTGCGGAAAACTCCATGAAAGCTGCTTGGAGACAACAGAAATTGCGTGGGAAACGAAAAGGAAAGACGGAATTCAGTCTAGTTATAAGCAAGGAAAAGAAAAGCAAGCTTAAGGCTCTTTCCAGCAAAAAGGGTAAGTCTATGAACGAGACCCTTGAGGAGTTAATTGATGACGAATCGGCAAGGCAAATAGAGCATCAGAAAAAGCTTATAGAAGCTAAGAAAGAATTAAACCAAAGGCTAGAAATGACAAGAGGGGCTCAGGCAGTCAAGCTCAATGAAGTCGAAGCGACTACAGATGCACTGCTGTATCTGCTTGATGAATACATAAAAAAAATGGTTCAGTGCGAAATAGATGCGTTTAAGGCAAACCATGCTTCAATACACGATCATATCGGTACTAAGGATTACAAGGAATCAAGATTATCGGCAGAGAACGAAGCTATCAACCAGGCATTGAGCAAGATCCCAGCTTGGAAAAAAAGGACATTTCCTCTGGATATTAGCACTAAGATAAATATAAAAAGCATGCTAAAGAGTTGATTAAAAGTCAATCCATTCGGACTTTGCCTTGTGCGTCAATCGGAAAGCTGTACGACCCAACTGGCAAAATGCGTACCTGACTGGTTCAGTTAAAAAGTGTAGAGCCAGCCACACTACGTAATGACATAGCTACGCCGATGTCTTGCCGCCTGGCTTCACACTCGAAGCAGGATATCTTCGCTATGCTTGAGCCGGTGAAGCAAGGTAGCCTTCGTCGAGTGGGTAGCATAGTGGGTAGTGATTTCGTTTTTATGGTATGATTTTAATTTTAATATATTGATACTTAAAGAATTTTACATAGTGCTCTATTTTAAGATTCAGAATATTGAGTGAAACGGTTTAGTAAAGTAGCTATTCATGGCAGCTATTATCGTGAATATGGCAATTCTTAACCGTTGGAGTGACATTCATTGGCCGAGAACAAACCGAGCTTCTAACTCACGTAGAAACCGGAAGATTGTGCTGTTCCATCTCTTGTTGATACCACAATCGCACACTGGGGGTTGTCTACCTTGGCCAGTAGGTTGTAATGCGACCAGCTCAATTCGAGAGACAGTGTCTCCCGAATTGGAAAGGCTCGATAAAAGTGGCGCATATTGCGCAAGTTGGAGACATCAAAGCCCTGACTAGCCGTTTGGTAAGCATTGCTTTCTACTTACCTACTTTTAAATGGAGAACGCCTCCCCATGCCCACCCTTCACCGCCTCACGTTAACCCTACTGCTCACTGTGCTGGGTGCGTTGCCAATTAGCACTCAGGCAAACGAGGCAACCTGGCAGTCGCTGCAAGAGGGCGGTTTGGTGATTCTGATGCGCCACGCCTTGGCCCCTGGCATTGGCGACCCGCCGGGTTTTGTGCTTTCTCAGTGTGATACCCAGCGCAATCTCTCGGCACAGGGGCGCGCCCAGGCGCGAGCCATTGGCCGCGCATTTCGCGAGCGGGAAGTGCCCATTTCAGCGGTATATTCGTCGCGTTGGTGCCGGGCGCTGGAAACGGCTGAGTTAATGGCGCTGGGAAGCGTAGAGCCTGCGCCGTGGCTAGATTCATTCTTTCGCGAGCGCGGGGATCAAGCCTTAATCACCCAAACTGCTCGTGAGCGAATAGCGGCATGGCAGGGGCCGGGTAATTTGTTGCTGGTTACCCATCAGGTAAATATTACGGCGCTGACCGGTGGGGGCGTAAGCTCTGGCGAGATGGTGGTCGTGCGCCCTCAGCAAGGCAGCTTAACCGTCGTGGGTCGGCTTAGCGTCCGCGTTGATTAAGGGAAGCCTGCCAATTTCCTGCAATGAAACAGGGCAAATTATTCGCTCCTCATCGGCGGGGTGAAGTTTTACGCTGGGCGCTATTGATAAGGAGGTTGTTATGCCATCAGACACTATTCAATCTGCACGCCGCGTTATCGCCCAGCACCCAGCCAAGCGGGATGATATCGGTGATTTGGTCACCCGTAGGCCGCTGCCGGGGCTTGGGTTGGATCAGCTTGATCCGTTTCTGTTTTTGAATCACCACGGCCCGCAGGTTTATCCCGCCAACAATCGTGGGCTGCCGTTTGGCCCGCACCCGCACCGGGGCTTTGAGACGGTCACCTTTATTCTCGCAGGGTCGCTTGCCCACGCCGATAGCGCTAAGCATCAAAGCGTGATCAACGCGGGCGGCGTGCAGTGGATGACCGCGGGCAGCGGCATTGTACATGCGGAAATTTCACCGCCCGAGTTTTTGCGTGACGGCGGCCCGCTGGAGATTTTACAGCTGTGGGTTAACTTACCTTCACGCCTGAAAATGAGTGAGCCGCGCTATGTGGGGCTACAGCAGCAATCCATTCCCGCTATCGCGCTGCCGGGAGGCGGTGAGCTGAACCTGATTGCCGGGCAGTGGCAGGGTAGCGTTGGCCCGATTGAAACGCTCACCGGGGTGTTTATGTCCACGCTTGCGCTGCCTGCTGGGGCGCGTGAACAGCTGCCCGTTGCCCCTGGGCGGCAGGTGTTTCTCTATGTGGTGGAGGGTGAAGTGACGGTGGGCGGCGAGCCAGCCAAGCCGCATCATCTGATTGAAGTAGACCGGGAAGGTAATAGCGTTGAGATTGAAGCCAACAGCGATGCGCGCTTAGTGTTTGGTCATGGGGAGGTCATTGATGAGCCTGTTTATTCCCACGGCCCCTTCGTTATGACTACCCGCGAAGAGATTATTCAGGCGGTCGAGGATTACCAGAACGGCAAATTTGGCGGGCTAACTCTTTAAAGACTCGCTAATTTTCTAAAGACCCGCTAATTCTCTAAAGGCCAGTGCTACACCGGCTCGCCGCGATAGTAGTGCCATAGAAACAGCGAACCCACGCTGCGCCAGGGTGCCCAGTGTTCGACTAGCTGGCGGGCTTGCTTGGGCGTGGGTTTATCGTCCATGCCTTTTAAACGGCCTAACGCTACCCTTAGGGCGAGGTCGTCGGCAGGGAAAATATCCGCGCGCTTTAGCGAGAACATCAGATAAATCTCGGCGCTCCAACGGCCAAAACCGCGTAGCTCGGTTATCGCGGCAATGGCCTCGTCATCGCTTAGCTGCTCAAGCCCCTCGGCGCTAAAGGTGCCTGCTAGCTCGGCCTCTGCCAGCCCTTTGGCATACTCAATCTTGCGCCAGGAAAGCCCCGCATCGCGCAGCGCTTGGCCTTCTATTTCTATCACTGCGTCGGCGTGCAGTGCCGGCAGCAGCGTATTCACGCGGCCCATAATCGCACGGGCGGCTTCGGTGGATATTTGCTGGCTAACGATGGTGGAAAAAAACGTCGCAAAGCCTTTATCGCGCTCGCGGGGCGAGGGTGCGCCCACCAGTGGTAAAGCGCGGGCGATATCGGGGTCGGCCTTGGCTAATGCTTGCATAGCCTGTTCGATGGTAGCTGGTGTCATGAGTGTCTCGCCTATTTTTGTCTAGTCCTACGATTCTAGTCCTGCGATCATTCGGCGCTAATCGTTATCCCCACAAATGCGCTACCCCAAGGAGTTAAACATGCAGGGTTCGACAGCATCGTCGTCTCAAGGGCTGGCGCGTAACCCGCGTTTGGCTGAATTTGTGTTGGCGCTGGGTGGCTTTGGGATCGGCACCAGCGAGTTCGTCATTATGGGCTTGATGAACCGCGTGGCGAGTGATTTAGCCGTGACGGTGCCTCAAGTAGGTTACGCGATCAGCAGCTATGCCTTGGGTGTGGTGGTCGGCGCGCCGCTGATTTCAGCGCTGGCCGCGCGGGTGCCTAGGCGGCCGCTGTTGATCATTCTGATGCTGGTATTTGCAGCGGGCAATATTGCCAGCGCCATGGCACCAGGGTTCTGGTCATTTGTGGGGCTGCGTTTTCTGGCGGGCTTGCCCCACGGTGCCTATTTTGGCATCGCCGCGCTGGTGGCCGCGGGGGCCGTGCCGATAGACCAACGGGCGCGGGCTATTTCCCGGGTGATGATGGGCTTAACGGTGGCGATTTTGATTGGCGCACCGTTGGGAACCTGGGCGGGCAATCTGTTGGGCTGGCAGATCGCTTTTGCGGGAGTTGGCGGCATTGCGCTGCTCACCGCCCTGTTGATTCGGCTTTATGTACCGGTGCAGCCGGTTGATAGCCTAGCAAGCCCTGCGCGTGAGCTTTCAGCGCTGCTTAAACAGCGGGTAGTGGTCACCCTGGCGCTTGCCTGTATCGGCTGCGGCGGCATGTTCGCTATTTTTAGCTATGTAATGCCGACGTTAACCCAACAGGCGGGCATGAGCGAAGCCCTGGGGCCGCTGGTGCTGGTGATTTTCGGGCTGGGTTCCATTGCCGGTAATTTAATTGGCGGGCGCATGGCGGATAAAAACCTGATGCGCGCTATCCCGATTATCCTGCTCTGGTGTGGCGTGGTTCAGGGGCTGTTTTACTTTGCGGCGGATAATGTGTGGACGGGGCTACTGTTTGTTGGCTTGGTGGGTACCAGTATGGCGCTAGCGCCTTCGTTGCAAACCCGCTTAATGGATGTAGCCGAAGATGCCCAAACCATGGCGGCCTCGCTTAACCACGCGGCTTTTAATGGTGCCAATGCACTAGGGGCGTGGCTGGCGGGGCTGGCAATCAGCGCGGGGTTTAGCTGGTCGAGCACCGGTTTGGTCGGCGCGTGTTTAGCAGGCTGCGGCTTGGTGATTTTTGCCGCTGGGCGCTGGCTTGAAAAACGCACCTATGGCGCTGTGGCACAGCGGGCATAGCTTTGCCTGACGTTGCATCGTTATCGATGGTTGCACCGTTATCGAACAGTGATAATTAATATAGCTAAAACGTTGGGTTCTCTCTAATGTGAACGTGTAAGGGCAGCTAATGTGTAAAAGTAGCTAATGTGTAAGAGCAGCCCATCATAAGGAGATGACCATGCAAGCTCAGCAAACTCAGAAATCAAAAACGCCCCGCGTTCTGGCCTTCAGTGCGATTGCCGCATTAACAGTTGCATTAACAATAGGCTTAGCGGGGTGTGGCACCTCTACCGGAGAACGTGCCAGTAGCGGCGCTGGTATCGGTGCTGCCGTTGGTGCGGGTGCCGCAGCCGTAACGGGCGGCAGTGTGGTTCGAGGTGCCGTTATTGGCGGTGGCGTAGGTGCTGCGACCGGTGCCGCCACTGACGCAGATGACATCAATCTTGAACAAAAATCTGCCGCATTCTGCGATTCGATTCTCCGAATGAATCGACAGTTAAGGCAGCGCAAGGCGTCAGCCTTGCAGGTATAGCTGGATAGAT
>NZ_LGEN01000043.1 GCF_001507855.1 Halomonas sp. 54_146 | reverse complement strand
AGAACCCCGGTATCGCTCTCCTCGCTCTGGCAACAGAGCGCGTGAGAGGGGTAAGAATCCGCGATTCTATTCTTTGAATGAATCGTCGGAGGGTTCAATCCACTTCTTCCTATATCGCAACCGATGCGCTTAAACAGGCGGTGAATGCTGCCGTGGTGCTTCAGCGGCCACTGCTTATCAAAGGCGAGCCGGGCACCGGCAAAACCCTGCTGGCCGAAGAGCTCGCTGAATCTTTAGGCACTCGGTTAATCACCTGGCATATCAAATCCAGCACCAAAGCCGCCCAGGGGCTTTACGAGTACGACGCCGTTAGCCGCCTGCGCGATTCACAGCTCGGTGTCGAGGGCGTTGAAAACGTCGGTAACTACATTAAGCCCGGCAAACTGTGGGAAGCGTTTACCGCCGATGAACGCGTGGTGCTGCTGATTGATGAGATCGACAAAGCCGATATCGAATTCCCCAACGATCTGCTTCAAGAGCTGGACCGTATGGAATTTCACGTTTACGAAACCGGCGAAACCATTCGCGCCGAGCAGCGCCCGATTATCATCATCACCTCTAACAACGAGAAAGAACTGCCGGATGCCTTTTTGCACCGCTGCTTTTTCCATTACATCGAATTCCCCGACCGCGAGACCATGCAGGCGATTGTTGATGTCCACTTCCCGGATATCGCGCCCCGAATGGTCAGCGAAGCCTTAGAGGTGTTTTTTGATTTGCGCAACGCGCCAGGGCTAAAGAAAAAGCCGTCTACCTCTGAACTGGTGGATTGGCTCAAGCTGCTGATGGCCGACGAGATTGCCCAGGAAGCACTGTATAACCGCGACCCGGTGAAAGCGCTACCGCCGATGGCAGGCGCGTTGGTCAAAAACGAGCAGGACACGCAACTGCTTGAGCGGCTGGCCTTTATGCTGCGCCGCCAGAAGAACACAGGGCGCTAAGCCATGTTTATTGGCCTATTTGAAACGCTCAAGCGCGCGGGCGTTCCGGTATCGCTACGCGAGCTGTTGGACCTTCACGCCGTGGTCGAGCGCGGCGTGGTGTTTGCCGATATGCAAGCGTTTTATCACGTCGCGCGCACGGTAATGGTCAAAGACGAGCGCTACTTCGACCGTTTTGATCGCGCCTTTGCCGCCTGGTTTAAAGGCCTTGAGGACATGGACGCCGCCATTGAAGCGCTGATCCCCGATGACTGGCTGCGCCGCGAGTTTGAAAAGCAGCTAACAGATGAAGAAAAAGCCAAGATCGAGTCTCTGGGTGGCCTCGAAGAACTCATCGAGACATTTAAAAAGCGCCTGGAAGAGCAGAAAGAGCGCCACGCGGGCGGCAATAAATGGATCGGCACCGGCGGCACCAGCCCTTTTGGTGCCTACGGCTACAACCCGGAAGGCATTCGGATTGGCCAGGATGGCTCGCGCCACCGCCGCGCCACCAAGGTATGGGATGAGCGGCGCTTTCGTGACTACGACGACTCGCTGGAACTGGGCACGCGCAATATCAAAATGGCGCTGCGCCGCCTGCGTAAGTTTGCCCGCCAAGGCGCGCTTGAAGAGTTCGACGTAAACAGCACCATTCGTGAAACCGCTCGCGATGGCGGCTTATTAAATGTGCAAATGCGCCCAGAGCGCCACAACGCGGTTAAAGTGCTGCTGTTTTTGGATGTAGGCGGCTCTATGGATGACCATATTCGCATCTGTGAAGAGCTGTTTTCTGCCGCGCGTTCCGAGTTTAAGCACCTAGAGCACTACTACTTTCATAACTGCTTATACGAAGGCGTTTGGCGCAATAACCAACGCCGCGGTAACGAACGTATTCCCACTATGGAGGTATTGAACACCTACGGCGCAGATTATCAGGTCGTGATTGTCGGCGATGCGGCCATGTCGCCCTACGAGGTAACGCATCGCGGCGGCAGCGTCGAGCACTTTAACGATGAAGCGGGCGGCGTGTGGCTTAAACGTTTGTGCGATACCTTTCCGCGCCTGGCGTGGCTTAACCCCATGCCGCCCCGCGCCTGGGAATACACCTACTCGACCCAGCTGATCCGCGAACTGATCGAAGACCGCATGTATCCGATGACCATGGAAGGCCTGGAAACCGCCATGCGTCAGTTGGCCAAATAGCCCGTAAAAAATAGCGCGCAAAAAAAACGCGCCCCGCTTAACTAGCAGGGCGCGCTTTTAATGCTCTTTTTACAAGGCTCGGGGTGACAACACCGTGCCTGGCAGCGCTGGCGAATTACACCATACGCTTTAGCACATCGTGATTGGTGAGTTTGCGGTGCAGGAAAGCCATCACCACATGGCCCACCGTCAATGCCAGCAGCGCCCAGCCTAGCTCGCCGTGCAGCAAGCCACCGAGGTCTGTCATCCAGGCGATTTCTTCACCCTCAAAACCCGGCATTAGGTTAATCCCCAACACATCCAGCGCACGGCCTGAACCGTATTGGCGAATCAGTGCAATGGTGGGCACCGCTATCATCAAACCATACAGCGCCAAATGACCCAGCTTCGCCATCACGCTCACCGAGGGCGGGCGGCGCGATGCGTTCGCCAGCGCCCATACCGCGCGCAACACAACCAGCACCAGGAGCACAACGCCCAATTGGCCGTGCGTACCCCATAAAAAAGACTCAAGCGCGGTATCTTCAAAGAAGACGCGCGCCGCGGCACTGCTGAACTGCCACACAAACAGCAGCGCCATCCCCCAATGCAGCGCCCTGCTCACCAAGCCATAACGGGAGTGGGTATCCATCATTGCCAGCGCCATACACGTTTACCTCATCATTAGTGGTTAATAATTCCCTATTCTACCGAGTCAAACAGGCAACATCATGACAACAATGCGTATTTTTGCTGCTTGCGTTACAAAGGCGTTAGCGCAGCGCTTAGCCAACTAGCTAATCGGCTTTTCTTCTACTTCAACCGCTGCGTCTTCTTCCACGTGGATAGGTTCGTCGGCCTCATCGTCTGCATGGCTGCGCGTACGATGCTCAATCATAAAGTACAGAATCACCCCAATGCCTAGCCCCCACGCCGCGCCGTGCGTGGCTAGCACAACGCCCATGATGCCAGCGACCCCCATGGCCGTTGCGTTTTTGATTTGCTCTACGGCCACCGCAATGCACAAATAGCCGGTAATCAGCAGAGTAATCGACAGCGCGATGGGCAATACCGGGCGAAACAGCGTCACCAGCGGCAGTAAGAACAGCGCCAAAAAGCCCACAATCCAGAACACGGAAGCCCCTGAATAGATGGTATCCATAGCGCCGCGGCCATAGCGGTAGCGCTCGGCAATGGTGGCCATCGCACCGGTAAAGAGCGGCCCGGCAAGGCCTGGGTAAGGGGCAAACAGTGAGTGCATCAGGTTACGCAGGCCGGTAATCAGGTGAACGCGGTCAACGTTGACCTCGATTTTTTCATCCGGGCGCAAATGATCCACGCGCTTGATCAAGCTCTGCCCAACGATGATGTCACCAAAGGCGATAATGTAAGCGATGATAGCGGTAGGAATCGCAGCGACCAGCAGCTCAATACCCGGCGCGCCAATGGTAAACGGCAGGTACGCCCAGATACCGGCAAAATCGGGAATGGCAATGCCCCACTCCACCGTCGGCATCGGGTACTCGGCAACCCCCCAGCCAATCGCCATAGTGATTAACATACCGGGCACCATGCCATAGGCAGCAATATTACGCGCCCAGCGGAATTTTTCAGTCAGGTCACGAAACGAAAGCGAAAACAGCACATAAAGGGTAATCAAGCCGCCAATGCCTAACGAGATGGGCGTTTCATACAGCCGGCCACCCACGCTAATTTCGCCGCTGATCGCCGCGATACCTGCGCCCAACAAAATGCCAGCCTTGATGGAATCCGGCACGCTGTTGACCAACTTCGTCCCTAAACGCGTCACCGCCATGAACAGGAAAATTGCTGTCACCATCAGCTGCAGCGCCACCATCGCGCGGATGGCTTCTGGCCCTGGCTCAAACTGGCCGATAAACAGCAGCACCACGGGAATAGCCGGCGTAATCCAGCCGGCGACAAACGGCACCCCAAGCAAAGGGGGAAGAATAAAACCAATACCACACACCACCACGTAAGCGAGTGCGACTTCATAAGGAAGCCCTAAGTACTGCTCTAACAGCGGAATCATCCCCAGCCCGATAACAAACATGACCAGCGCTTGGATGGTCTCAGGTATTTCCCAGCGGAAATGAATAAAAGGCAGGCGAACTTTGAAGGGGCCAACGGGCCAGTAGGGATGTTCTTCCCCGTATTTGCGTTTGAGCAGCACAGTATTTCCTCACGGTGTCTGGTTATACATTATTAATATCCTTGAGTGTTGTTGTTGTTAGTTACGTGCTTTTTACTCAGCTATTAATCAAGATAACATTCGACCTTTCGTGCATAGTGCTGCTTCAACGCGCCTAACATTGTCAACGAGAAAAGAGAAAATCGCCTATCAGGCGGCAAAAACCGGCTAAAAACGGCCAAGATAACGCTTACGTGTCGACAACAGCGCGCCATTAAACAACGTTAACGTAAACGTTATCTTTTAGTCTTAAAGCCGGCGATATTCGCTTCGGCATCGCTTCAAAACGCGGTGGGGAAGTTATTTAAGCCCGCTAAAAACGCTTCTTTGGCGTTGGCAAATGCACGGGGGTCATGCTTAAAACGGCGCAAAATAAGCGCTTCATCCAAACTCAGCGTCGTCGACAATTCGCGCACACTCTTAGCGGGGTGACGAGCGCCTAAACCAACACGCTTGCCGTTTACGCCACCAAACCAGCGCTTAATGCCACTCTTTTGATAAAACGCTTCTTGCTCGGCGTTATCCACTTCCACACGCAGCGGCGCTTTTAGCGCAAGTTCACTGATCAAGCGCTGTTTGGCATCTACCTGACCAAGCGTGCAGGCGTGAGTTACCGTCATCCCCTCGCCTTCTTCATCTAGCACTAACAGCGCCAGCGCTTGCGGTTTTCCCTGAGCATCAACGCCTGCGAACAAACGCGCCGCCTGTTGCGAAAACAACACAGTACGTGTGCCGGTAAACACGACCAGCGGCGTAAGCCCAGCTTCCTGCCCGTATACTTCAGCGCATAAACGCGCCAGGCAGGCATCGCGCTGAGCCTCTGCGTTAACGTGTACAACCTTCATTAAACTCATCCTTGCCGACAGAAAAGCCGCCAGCCTAGAACAATCATCGCCATTTTGACAGCGCCTTGTGCCTGACGCCGCGCCTTCCTTTATGTTTGCTGGTACCAGGCACCGGCGCTGTTCCCGTCACTGAAATCACTTCAAAAATACATATGACTGCCATTAAAACGTCATAACCCCGCCCTAGGCTGATACCCAACGAATGAGATCGATCTCATTTTTTCAATGACAGGTATTCGCATGGCAGATTTACTTAGTGTGGCCAAACTCGCCGGGGTGTCCCGGGCAACCGCTGCGCGGGCTTTTTCAAGCCCCGAGTTAGTGCGCCCGGCTACCCGTGAAAAAGTGTTTAGCGCGGCTCAGCAGTTGGCGTTTAGGCCGAATAAAGTCGCTCAGCAGCTACGCTCGCAGGCCACGCACATGATTGGCGTGATGGTTCCCAGTCTCGATAACCCCGTGTTTGCTGAACAGCTTCAAGCGATGGAAGTCGCTGCCCGTGCCTCGGGCTATTCATTGATCGTGACCACCAGCGAATACTCCCACAGCCGTGAAGGCGACATTGTTGAAGAGATGCTGCGCCAGCGTGTCGACGGTTTGGTGCTTACCGTAGCCGACGCTAATAAAAGTGAAGTGTTGGACAAGCTACGTTTAGAAACAACCCCTTGCTTGCTGGTTTACAACCCGCCAGGCAAAAGCGGTTTTCCTTCCATTGGCGTTGATAACCGCGCCGCTAGCGCGGATGCCACCCGCTACTTAATCACCTTGGGTCATCAGCGAATTGGCATGGTCGCTGGCCCGCTGTTGCAGTCAGACCGCGCCCAGCAGCGTTATGAAGGTTATTGCCATGCCATGCGCGAGGCGGGCTTCACGCCTCGCCCGCTGGTTGAAATGGCTCGCCACACCCAGGCGGACCTAGCAAGCCTTGCGCCTGCGTTGCAAGGGCCAAACGCTCTCACGGCGGTGATTTGTACCAATGACCTGCTCGCTATCAGCCTGATGGGTGAACTCCAGCGCGCGGGGTTTAGCGTACCTCGCGACCTCTCCGTGATGGGCTTTGATGGCATTGCCTTGGGCAAGCACCTCTACCCTTCGCTATGCACCATTGAGCAACCCCGCGCCAACATTGGGCGCACGGCGGTTCACACCTTGTTAGCCATGATTCGGGGAGAAAGCAACGCGCCTGCTCCCCTGCCCCACGCATTGCGTAAGGGCGAAAGTGTCGGGTTTCCGGCAACCAGTAAGTCCACGTTAGGCACTTTATTGAGGAGTACGGTATGAGTCTTCAACGCATGAATCTTAAGCGTCTTTATCAAGCGGTATTGGCCACGGCGGTTATCGGTGCGTCTGGGAGCGCTGTTGCCCAAACCAGCGACAACGCGATTTGCTACAACTGCCCGCCAGAATGGGCAGACTGGGGCACTCAGCTGCGCTTGATTGAACAGGAAACCGGCATTCGCGTGCCGCAAGACAACAAGAACTCCGGCCAGTCACTGGCTCAATTGGTCGCTGAAGCGGCCAGCCCCGTGGCCGATGTCGTTTACTACGGCGTAACGTTTGGCATTCAAGCCATGGAAGAACAGGTAGTGACCCCTTACCAGCCCGCGCACTGGGACGAGATCCCTGAAGGTTTAAAAGACCCCGAAGGTAATTGGTTTGCCATTCACTCAGGCACTCTCGGTTTTATGGTCAACGCCGATGCCTTGGATGGCGCGCCGGTGCCAACTTCCTGGGAAGACTTACTCAAGCCCGAATATCGCGGCATGGTGGGCTACCTTGACCCTTCCAGCGCCTTTGTTGGTTACGTCGGTGCCGTGGCCGTTAACTTAGCCATGGGGGGTGATCTTAACGACTTCACTCCGGCAATCGATTACTTCAATCAACTGGCCGACAACGCCCCGATTGTGCCCAAGCAAACCAGCTACGCACGGGTGCTTTCCGGCGAGATCCCCATTCTGCTGGATTACGATTTCAACGCTTACCGCGCTCGTCACAGCGATGGTGCCAACGTGGAATTTGTGATTCCTGAAGAAGGCAGCGTGGTGGTGCCGTATGTCATGAGTTTGGTGAAAGATGGCCCTAACCCTGAAAACGGCCAGCAGGTGCTTGATTTCGTGCTGTCTGACCAAGGCCAAGCGGTATGGGCAGAGGCCTACCTACGCCCGGTGCGCGAAAGCGCTATCTCGGCTGAAGCACGGGAAGTCTTCTTACCCGATAGCGAATACGCCCGCGCTGAAGCGGTCGATTACCCCGCCATGGCAGCGGCTCAGCGCAGCTTCTCTGAGCGGTATTTATCGGAGGTGCGTTAATCATGACAGCGGCATCCAAGCAGCCCTTTGGGGCTGCTTCTTCCTTGAGCCAGCGAGTGGTTAAACCGATGCCAACGCGGCGTAAAAGCTTAACCGCTATGCTCGCGTTACTGCCTGCGTTGGTGATTTTCTGTGCTTTTTGGCTGCTGCCTTTTTCACGTTTGATCGTGATGGGTGCCGAGGCAGACGCCAGTAGCGGCATCAGCGCTTACCTGACCATTCTTACCCATCGTCAATACTTAATCAGCCTGGCGACCACCGTCGGTCTATCGTTTGTGGTGTCACTCGCCGCGGTCGCTATTGCCGGCGTTGCTGGGTTCTTTCTAGCCCGCCATCGGTTTTTTGGAAAAGGTGTGCTGGTAGCCACCCTGACTTTTCCGCTGGCGTTTCCCGGTGTGGTGGTGGGCTTTCTGGTCATCATGTTGGGCGGCCGCCAAGGGGCATTAGCCCAGGTAAGTCTGTGGTTATTTGATGAGCGTTGGATGTTTGCCTACTCACTGGCGGGGCTATTTATTGGCTACCTCTACTTCTCGATTCCCCGCGTGATCACCACGGTGATGGCTGCCTGCGACAACCTGGACAGAAGCCTTGAAGAAGCCGCCCGTTCGTTAGGAGCAAACAGCTGGCAGGTCACCAAAGATGTGATTGTGCCCGGCATTGCGCCAGCGCTGCTTTCAACCGGTGCTATCTGCTTTGCGACCAGCATGGGCGCGTTTGGTACCGCCTTTACCCTGGGCACGCGGCTAAGCATTTTACCGCTCAATATTTATGGCGAATTTACCAACTATGCCAACTTTGCCATGGCGGCGGCGCTTTCGGTGGTGCTGGGTGTGATCACCTGGATAGCATTAAGCTTCGCCCGCAAGCTGGCAGGCACCAACGTGGGGGCTCCCGTATGAAATCGCGCTTACGCTTCATGATGCAATTGGGCTTCACCCTGCTGGTGTGCTTATTCATGGTGGTCCCTATCGCCATGTCGGTCATGGCGGGGTTAACTGAAAATTATTTTATTGGCTTGAAGAGTGGTTTGACGCTGCGCTGGGTGCATGAAGTTTGGCAGCTCTATTCCGACACGATTTGGCTGTCGATAAAACTGGCGCTCGCTTGTTTGCTTATCACCATTTTAATTGGTGTGCCTGCCGCTTATGGCCTGCTGCGCAGCCGCCGCCGCTGGGCCAATGCGATTGAAGAGCTGCTGCTACTACCGGTTGCCGTGCCGGGGTTAGCAACGGCTCTTGCCCTGCTGCTTGCCTACGGTAGCTACCGAGAATTTCGCGGCAGCTGGCTGTTTATCCTGGTCGGCCACGTGCTGTTTACGCTGCCCTTTATGGTTCGCGCGGTGCTTTCCGTGATGCAAACCGCCAAGCTTCCCCAGCTTGAAGAGGCGGCTGCCAGCTTGGGTGCCAGCTTCTGGCAGCGTTTTTTTGCGGTGGTCGTTCCCAACTGCATGAGTGGCATTCTGGCGGGTGCGCTGATGGTGGTTACTTTATCCATTGGTGAGTTCAACATTACCTGGATGCTGCATACCCCATTGACCAAAACGCTGCCGGTCGGGTTAGCCGACAGCTACGCCTCAATGCGCCTGGAAATTGGCTCAGCGTACACGCTGATATTTTTGCTGATGGTGGTGCCCTTGCTGGTGGCGATTCAATGGGCAGGGCGATTAACCGAGCAGCGCCGCTAGGCTCGGTAAAATTCGACGCCATCTAAAAAGGCACCTGATCGTTTTACCTGATCGTTTTATTTGCTCGTTTTATTTGAGAATCCGTTATGAGTTCATCTGTCAGTATCACGTTAAACCAATGCAGCCGCACCTTCACTGGCGGCAACATGGCGCTCAAACCGCTTGATTTGCAGGTCAATGCAGGCGAAACCCTGGTACTGCTGGGGCCTTCCGGCTGCGGTAAAACCACCACGCTGCGCATTATTAGCGGCCTTGAAAGCCCTGACATAGGCGGCCAAGTGCTGTTTGGCGAGCGTGATGTCACCGCCCTGCCGATTGAGAAGCGCGATGTGGGTATGGTGTTTCAAAACTATGCGCTATTCCCCAATATGAGCGTTGCCGACAACATTGCCTATGGCCTAAAAATACAGCGCCTGCCGCGTGCCGAGATTGCCCAACGGCTTGACGACGTGATGCGCATGGTCGACTTACAGGGCTTTGGCGAGCGGCGCATCGACGCCCTTTCCGGTGGCCAAAAGCAGCGCGTAGCGCTCGCCCGCGCCATTGCTGTTCGCCCCAAGGTGCTGCTGTTTGATGAGCCGTTGGCTGCCCTGGACGCCAAACTGCGCGACCGCTTGCGCATCGAGATTGGCCAACTGCTGCGCGAGCTGGGCACCACGGCGGTGTACGTCACCCACGACCAAGACGAAGCGATGGCCTTAGGCGACCGCATCGCGGTCATGCAAGCCGGACGCATTGCCCAGCTGGGCACGCCTCAAGAGATTTATCATCAGCCAGCCAATGCCTTTGTGGCGGATTTTATTGGCGCGGTTAACTGCCTTGAGGTGCTCGGCACCCAACCCGATGGAGGGTTAGTGGTACATGGGGGAGCGCTGGCGGCTGCTCACTTGCAAGGTGTTTCAAGCGTTTACTGCCGGCCAGAAGATATTCAGGTAGTACCCGTTGGCCAAGCCGATGTAAGAGGCAAGGTGGTGCAGAGCATTTTCCTAGGCCAAACCCAACGCCTGCTGGTGGATACCGGCGGCACCACGCCGCTGCAGATTGAGGCGCCTTCTCGCCAGCGCTGGCCAAACGGTACGGCGATTGGTTTAAGGCTTCCAGCGCAGGTGTTATTTCACCCCGAACCAGCCAAAGCAGCTGTTAATGCCAAGGAGGTGGCTAATGGCTGATCACATTCGCAGCACCAAGAAAAGTGTTAACGCCCAGCAATGCCTAATCGCCCAGATTAGCGACCCACATATCAAGGCAGGCGGTAAACGCTCTTACCGCCAGGTGGATACCGCCCATGCGCTGCGCCAAGCAATCGGCACGCTCAATCAGCTAACGCCACGGCCCGACCTGGTGCTGATTAGCGGTGACTTAGTCGATTTTGGCCACCCCGATGAGTACGCCACCTTTAAGCAGATCTTGGCTGATCTGACGCTGCCCGTTTTTCTAACCCCTGGCAATCACGACGACCGCCAGCACCTGCGCGCCGCCTTTCCCGAACACCGCTACTTGTTTCAGCACAGCGACTATGTGCAGTGGGTCGTTGACGACTACCCGGTGCGCCTAGTGGGGCTCGACTCATCGGTGCCGGGTAAACCCCACGGGGAGCTAAGCGATGAAAGTTTGCGGTGGCTGGACGCAACGCTAGCAGAGCAGCCTGAGAAACCGACCTTGGTTATGGTGCATCACCACCCTTTTGTTAGTGGCATTGCCCATATGGATCGCCAGCCGCTTAAGCGACCAGACGCTCTAGCCGAAGTAATTAGTAAGCATCCCCAGGTAGAGCGCGTACTTTGTGGGCATCTACACCGTTCGATCCAAACCCGCTTTGCCAACACCTTGGCGATCAGTTGCCCCGGGGTTTCCCACCAAGTTAGCCTGGACTTAACACCCGACGGCCCTTCAAGCTTTCAGCTGGAGCCGCCCGGCTACCTGCTGCACCAGTGGTCGGCAACGAACGGCTTGGTGACTCACCAAGGGTTTATCGAGCGCTACCCAGGCCCTTTCCCGTTTTTTGATGCTAATGGGCTAATTGATTAGGTCGTTAGACTGGGAGCGAGCGCTGCTTCGTCTGTGTGAGCCAGCGCCAGCTCCCAAGCTTGCACCATCTGTTTTTTCTCAACGCCCCAGCGGTAGCCACCTAGCGCGCCGCTTTGTTGAATCACTCGGTGGCAGGGAATCCATAGCGCGATGGGGTTAGCGCCCACCGCATTGCCCACCGCACGGGAAGATTTCGGCGACCCCAGCGCCTGCGCAACATGGGAGTAGCTGGCAAGCTGCCCATCAGGAATCATCAGCAGCGCTCGCCAAACGTTAATTTGGAAGTTCGTACCGCTAACGTGCAGCGACAGCGCCCCCGGCGCGGCGTTGTGTTGTGGCTCAAACAGCGCCTCGACCGCATAACGGGTGGCGTCTGGCTGTTGGCGCAACGTGCAGCGAGGCCAATCGGCAGCCAACTGAGCGAGCATCTCCTGCTTCGGTGTGGCGGCAAGAAACCCCATGCGACAAATGCCCCTAGGAGTGGTGGCCACCAGCACTTCCCCAAACGGTGTGGGGTGAATGCCATAAGCAATCTCAACGCCCTGCCCTTGACGCTTGAATTCCCCCGGTGTCACCGCTTCTAGCGTGACAAAATGATCGTAAAGCCGCGAGCCGCCGCTTAGCCCCAGCGCCTGGGCAGTATCGGTAAGGCTCTGAGCAGACGCGATCAGCTGCTTACCCCGCGCCAGTGTCAGCGCCTGCAAAAAGCGCTTGGGGCTCACACCTGCATAGCGGCAAAACAGCCGTTGGAAATGGAACGCGCTCAAATGAACCTGCGCCGCCACTGTTTCCAAACTCGGCTGCTGGGCAGCATTCGCCACCATAAAGGCCATGGCTTTTTCAATCCGGGCGTAGTCGTTCATCGCTTCATTCTCACGGGCCACATTGCGGAGTAGTGCTTATGTACGCTCCAGCTTACCCAGCAAAGGCGCCAAACCCCACCCGAATCTTGCGCAAGTCATGCATCAATTTTGTGCAATACGCCGACAGCGCTCTCTCGCAAACTGCCACCTCCCTTCAGGAGGAACATTATGAACACATCGCTACTGTTACCCATGTCGGCGTTTGCCCTGGCGGCGTCTATTTCACCAGGGCCAGTTAATATCGTTTGTTTAAGCAGCGGCACCCACTACCCCATTCATAAAGGTTTCATCTTCGTGACGGGGGCGACGCTGGGCTTTCTCGTGCTGTTTCTTGGTATTGGCGCAGGCCTCTACTCGCTGCTAAATGTGATGCCCTGGCTGGAGGAGGCGCTAAAATGGGCAGGTATCGTGTTCTTACTCTATCTAAGCGTTCGTTTGCTCCAGCACGATGGCCATGTAGGGGAACACACCCCACATAAAGCTCCTGGCTTTTTCACTGGGGCTGCCATGCAGTGGCTAAACCCCAAAGCGTGGCTGGCCTCGGCAGCGGGCATTGGCGCGTACACCAATGGTAACGACCCTTATCTGATTGGCCTGTTTGCCCTTCTATATCTACCAATCTGTTGGCTTTCCCTGGCAAGCTGGGTTTACGCGGGGGTATTTCTAAAACGCTATATGCACCGCTCCGTGGTGCTACTAACGATCAATCGCTGCCTGGCAGCAGGCTTGGCAGGCAGCGCGTTATTTCTACTTTTTGAATAAGGGTGCGCGGTATTGATTTGGCGTAGCAGCTACCAGCCGCTTGAACGTACGTTGAAAATGGGGCTGATCGTTAAACCCCGCCGTTAGTGCCGCCTCAACAATCGGTTGGCCTTGCCTTAACGCCGCTTGTCCTAGCTGAATGCGTTGGTTGATCAGATAGGCATAAGGCGTTAAGCCATAGTGCTGCTTGAACGAACGAATCAGGTGCCCCGCGCTGTATCCCGTTTGCTGGGATAAATCATCCAGCGAAATATCGCGTGCGCAGTGTTCGCGCAGATAATGCGCCACCTGCGCCAGCAGTCTAGGCGTTGGCGGTTGCGCCAGCGGCGGCTCTTCTGCCAGTTCAATCATCAGTGTCGTTAGATAAGCTGTTAATGCCTGCTGTTTGTGGTCAATCGTGCCTTGCTCATCCAATAAGCAATCGGCCATTTCGCAAAACTGGGTATAGAGAAGAGGCTGGCGGATGACCGCCGTGGCGATGTCTTGCCACTCTAAGGAGGGCAGCAGACCAAGTTGATAACGCAGTTCACTCAACCAACAGCTGTCGACATAGAGCATCAAATACGCCCAAGGTTGATCAGCGACTGGGTTGCAGGCATGCACCCAGTGTGGGTTCATCATGACCAAGTCACCGGCGCTAATCTGATGCGATGCATCCCGATATAGAAAGGTGCTGACACCGGCGGTCACCGCCCCCAGCGACCAGTGCGCATGACTATGTGGTGCATAACACACCTGCCGCGCATCCATTATCTTGCGCAGCTCGACATGTGGCATATGCTCATCACGCCAAAAAACAGGCAATACATGATTCATCCGCTTATCGGACTCCCTAATATACTGAAGGCGAATGTCATCGCATTTGGCCCTGCACCGGGTGAACATACCCTTCAAATTGCAGCATAGTCTAAGCTGGACAATAGCACAGCACGCACACAGTATGAGCCGCCAGACAGGCTCTAGATAAGCCAGATTGCATAGGAATTCGCAATGCCATTAACGTCAGGAGGACACTATGGCCAGTCGTATGAATAACCCAGATCACCGTGATGCGATTACCCTGTTTGCTCGCATTGGCTACGCCTCACGGGGCATCGTTTATGTATTGGTGGGTGGCCTCGCCGCTCTGGCAGCCTTTGGGCAAGGCGGCCAAACTGAAGGCAGCCGGGGCGCCTTAGAACGTGTGCTCACCGCCCCATTTGGTAAAATCATGTTAGGTATCATTGCTGTCGGTTTAGTCGGCTACGCTATGTGGCGCACGATTCAAGCCGTTAAAGACGCCGACCATCACGGTAATGACGCCAAAGGGTTAGCTATTCGCGCGGGCTTATTGGCAAGTGCTATTACTCATATTCTATTGGCTTTTTTTGCCGCGACGCTGATCTTCCAATTCGCGGGTTCTTCCGGGGATTCAGGCGGTGGCTCACAAGGCATGGCGGGGTGGTTGATGCAGCTGCCTTTTGGGCGCTGGCTGGTGGGTGGCGTTGGCTTAGTCATGATAGGCGTAGGTATTGCCCATGCGTTTAAAGGCTACCAGGCCAAATTCGACAAACACTTTGCGATGCCCACGCAAACCCAGCGGTGGGCTTACCCTATTTGCCGCTTTGGCCTAGTGATTCGCGGTCTCGCTTTTTTGATCGTAGGCAGCTTCTTTATTATCGCCGCTTATCAATTCAACCCTGAACAGGCAGGCGGTATGGCTGAAGTATTTAGCACGCTGCGAAGCCAAGCATACGGTAAATGGCTGCTGGGTTTTGTTGCGCTGGGGCTGTTCGCGTTTGGCCTCTATAGCGTTTTAGCGGCTATTTATCGCCGCATTGATCCCGAAATGTAGCGACCTTTACCACTGTATCGAAGCCCACTGCATCAAGCGTCGCCCTCCGTTACTCGATTACCCGGCTAAGCCTTATGGCCGTTATCTAACGGCAATGTGCCGTACTCCTTCACGGGTTGGATAGCAAAGTTGCTGCGAATATCGCTTACGCCTGGTAAACGCAGCAACGTCCCCGTTAAAAACGCCTCGTATGCTGCCAAGCTAGGCACGACCACCTGTAGTAGAAAATCAGACTCACCAGACACCAGGTGCGCAGTCACCACTTCCGGCAGTTTAACCACTGCCTCGCGAAAGGCATTGGCCTGCTCTTCATGGTGGCGTTCTACCTTGATGCCCACAAACACTGTTAACTCCAGACCGACGCTCCGGCGGTCAAGCTCTGCGTGGTAGCCACGAATAATGCCGCTTGCTTCCAAGCGTCGCACTCGGCGTAAACAGGGAGACGGCGACAAATTCACTTTCTCCGCAAGCTCCACATTGGTTAAGCGAGCATCCCCCTGTAACAACGCAAGAATACGTCGGTCGGTCGCATCTAACTGGTCACTTGGCATAAGCAGGTATTTTCCTACTACTAGTTGGCATAAAACACTAATAACAACATCTTTATAAGTGCAAATGGCAAGAAATCACTCATGAACTTAACGGTATCATGCCTCTTATAAAGCCACCACGTGCATTTAGAGGAAACGGCCATGGAAATAGGTCTTTTTATTAGCGCTTTAGCCATTGTTTACCTGATTCCAGGGCCAGATATGCTGTTAGTGCTGCATACCAGTAGCACGCTGAGCCGCAAACATGGGCTAGCGACAGCGTTAGGCTTAGCTATCGCTCGAGGGCTGCATGTGGCGTTAGCAGGCTTGGGCTTAGCGGCCCTGTTTGTCGCTGCCCCATGGCTTTTTGATACCGTTCGGTACCTTGGCGCTGCCTACTTGGTTTGGGTGGGCGTACAGCTGATTCGTACCCATCAGGGCGTTGGTACTCACCACTCGCACGCATCGCTCACCGGGAGCTATTACCTGGCTTGGAGACGAGGCTTTTTAACCAACCTGCTGAATCCAAAATCGCTGCTTTTTTGTTCGGTGCTGTTACCCCAGTTTGTTCACACCCAGCAAGGTTCCGTTGCGCTTCAATTCACTTTACTAGGCGCTGTGCTGGTGGGCGTGGGGCTTTTGTATGATGTGCTATATGCCTGTTTGGGCGCACAAATGCAGCGCTGGTTTGCCAACCATCAAAAAAGGCAAACCATACAACGCTGGGTATTTGGGACACTCATCATCGGCTTTGCCGTGCGGTTAGCATCTTAACAGGTGCTATTGAAAGTCAGCATTGACGAAGTAACCGCTGCCAGCCGGCTTGATTAGCCAACACGCTATGTTTGCACATATCAAGCAGCCCGCTGGCAGCAAGCATTATGCACCGTTTTGCTGATTATCCGGCGCAGACGCCTGATGTTTCGCCTTCATGTCTTTAAACGCTTCCATAATGTCCATAGGTAGCGGGAACACGATAGTTGAAGCATTTTTATTGCTCATATCGCTCATGGTTTGCAGGTAACGTAGCTGGAGCGCGGCGGAGTTTTCCTGCATCACATTGGCGGCTTCCACGAGTTTTTTCGATGCCTGTAGTTCACCCTCTGCGTGAATTACCTTGGCGCGACGTTCACGTTCCGCCTCTGCTTGGCGAGCAATGGCACGAATCATGCTTTCATCCAGATCGACATGTTTAATCTCAACGTTCGCAACCTTGATGCCCCATGCTTCCGTCTGGGTATCGATGATCTCTTGAATATCATCGTTCAGCTTATCCCGTTCAGAAAGCATCTCATCAAGGTCGTGTTTACCCAGCACGGAGCGAAGAGTTGTTTGCGCCAGCTGGCTGGTCGCCTGGGTAAAGTTCTCTACCTGAATAATCGCCCTCTCAGGGTCGACCACGCGAAAGTACAGCACGGCATTCACTTTTACCGTCACGTTATCTTGGGAGATTACGTCCTGCTCGGGCACATCCATCGTGATGACGCGTAAATCCACTACTTCCATCTTCTGAACGCCAGGAATCACAATCACCATCCCTGGCCCTTTCACCTTTTGGTAACGCCCCAGAAAGAACACTACCCCGCGCTTATACTCGGGCAAGATACGGATGGAGGCAGCAAATAGCATTACTACCAACACAACGGGAACAAAATAAGAAAGTATCATTGCACACCTCGTCTAGCCGTTGGTTTTGATTAATAGGGCGCCACATGGACGGTGAGACCATCAAGCCCCACTACCTTTAAGGTATCGCCTTGCTTAACGGGCACCTCACACGCTGCGTTCCACCGCTCTCCGTGCAGGCGCACATGGCCCCGGGTATGAAAGTCTTCTAGCGCCACCGCTTGGGCACCCATAAGCTGCTCTACCCCCGTATGTGCGGGGCGCCTACGTAGCGTGGCAAATCGAGTGAGTGTCCACAGCATCAAACTGGCTGAAATCAGCGCTACCCCGCCAATCAGTGGTAACGAAATAGCGAGGTATTCCGCGTCCATCAGCATCACAGAGCCTAAAACAAAGGCGACAACGCCCCCCACCCCTAATATGCCAAAACTGGGGAGTAGCGTTTCTCCCACCATCAGCGCGAGCCCCACTACCACCAACGCGAGTCCCGCGTAATTGATGGGCAGTACCTGGAAGGCAAAAAGTGCTAGTAAAAGCGAAATAACGCCGATGGTGCCTGGGAATAGGCTACCGGGGCTTGATAGCTCAAAAATGAGCCCGTAAAAGCCAATAATCATCAAAAAGTAGGCAATATTGGGGTTAGTGATCAGCGACAACAGCTGGGTACGCCAATCTGGATCAAAACGCTCGACGATCATATTTTCTGTCGCTAACGTGATCTCTCCTTTCTCCATTACCACCGTCATGCCGTCCAGCTGCGCTAAGAGGTCATCGATGTCTCGTGCGACGACATCAATCACATTTTGCTCCAGAGCTTGATTCGCCGTGAGGTTAACCGCATCACGAACCGCCTCTTCTGCCCACTCAGCATTACGCCCATGACGCTCTGCCAAGCCACGAATAAAGCTCACGGCGTCCTCCAGCACCTTTCGCTCCATCGCAGTCCCTTCACGCTCTGCCGTATTCGAGGCGTCGTCGTTTTCTTCCCCATCATCCTCGCTGCTAGGCAAGCCCGAGCCACCCATTTGTACCGGCGTGGCTGAGCCTAAATGGGTCGAAGGCGCCATAGCCGCCACGTGGCTACCGTACAGTAGATAAGTGCCAGCGCTTGCCGCGCGTGCGCCGCTGGGGGACACATACATAGCCACGGGGATCTCGGAATTAAGCATGGCTTGAATCATGTCGCGGGTCGTTTCAACCAGCCCACCAGGAGTATTAAGCTCAACAATCACCAGCTGACTATCGTGCTCTTCAGCGCGACGAAGCCCCCGCTCAAAATAGTCTTTTGTGGCTGGGCCAATAGCGCCCTCAACATTAAGCACTAACGCGCTAGCACCGCTGCTTTGCGCCACTGCCTGCCACGTAAATGACAATGCCGCCATCATTACGCCCACCAGCAGTACCCACAGCCAATGCGATTTGAGAGGAAAAGCGTGCATATTCACTCCCGCGCTTCGCGCCAGTATCTAAGTTCTACATCAGTGACCACTACAACACCTCTTGGTTTCACAAAACCTATACACCCTGTAGAAACCAGCAAGGAGCTGTTAATATCAAAACCTCTTTTTAACGTAGCAACCTCTGGGTGGGCTCGCCATAAAATAAGTAAAAGTAAGTACTAACTCTTGCATTCTTTACACTTCCTGCGTGAACCAGACTCTTATACAGAAGTCGTACCACTAGAACATTTCAGATAAGGAAGATGATTATGCGCACCACCAACGACCGTACAACCGAAAGCGACACAAAGCAGACCCACTATCAACCACGCGGACTTTCTGACCGCATTGCTTATCGGTTAGTACGCTTCATGCGCTTTTTTGCGGATGCTTTTTTTGCAGGCCGCTATGGCCATCGAGCGGTCATTTTAGAAACGGTGGCCGCAGTGCCCGGCATGGTCGGAGGCGCCATCCAGCATTTACATGCCCTGCGGCGAATTAAAGATGACGACGGCTGGATTCGTACGCTGCTGGATGAAGCTGAAAATGAGCGCATGCACTTAATGACGTTTATCGAAGTGGCCAAACCCAACCGCTTTGAGCGTTTCATTATTATGTTGGCGCAAGGTATTTTCTTTAACCTGTTTTTCTTGCTTTACCTCTGCTCCAGCAAAACCGCCCACCGGGTAGTGGGTTACTTAGAAGAGGAAGCCGTTTATAGCTACACCGAGTACCTAGAAGGGATTGATCGCGGCGAATACGAAAACATCCCCGCTCCGCAAATCGCTATCGACTACTGGAACTTGCCTCAGGATGCCCGGCTGCGTGAGGTGGTGGTTGCGGTAAGGGCTGATGAAGCAGGCCACCGTGACACCAACCATGATTTTGCTGATCAGCTTTCTCAATAACTTTCTCAATAACTTTCTCAATAACTTGCTCGATAACTCTCCCAATAGCGCTGTCTAGGCAGTTCTATTTCAACCGTAGTACTCAGTCGTTTCCACTACTGGTTGAGTTGGCGCCGCTGGTTCAGCGGCGCTGTTGTATCTTCCGCCACGTCTGCCCTGCCCTTATTTAATATAATAACCGCTCACGCGCCACGTGCCGTTTTCAAGATGAGGCGTTACCACCTCCATCACCCTGGGATTGTTTTCAAAACGCGTTTGAAACGTAAACTCCTTATAGTCTCCCCGCGGTGCGCCGGGCATCGACGTGTACTGCGACACGCGCACGCGACGGCGCGTTTGCGCTGCACCAAGATCCCGCCGCGACAGCGAAATAGTGCGCTGAAGCATGGCCGAGGAAAGCGGTGCTTGTAACAGCGGCGATGCCTTATCCCACGCCTGCTGGTATTCGCCGCTATCTACCGCTGCTAACCACGCCAGCGCCGCCTCTTCGGCCGCCTGCACAGAAGCCTTGGCATAAGTCGGAAGAGTGAGCAGTAGAGTAGTAAGACAAAGGGCACGTAGTTTGCGCATAGCGGACTCTTGTGGCGATGTTAGGATTTCCTACATTTAAGGTGTTATCGGGAAGTAGCCAGATTTCTTTAGCCGTCATCCCACCCTCACTTCTCAATTACTAGCCGCTCGTTTACTATGCGCCACCCAATTTATTTCAGCCCCCACCATTAGGCCACTATGTCCGTCAACGCACTCTACACCGACCTTTCTGGCTACTACGATTTGATGTGCGTCGACATCGACTACCAGGCCCAAAGCAACGCTATTCGTCGCCTGCACCAAATTTTTGGCAACGAAGGCAAACGCCATCTGGACGTAGCCTGCGGCACCGGCCCCCATGTGCGACATTTTCTGGATGCTGGCTACACCAGCAGCGGGCTGGATATCAACCAACCGATGCTGGATATCGCCGCCAAACGCTGCCCAGAAGCGCACTTCTCGCTGCAAGATATGAGCACCTTTGAGGTTAACGAACCGCTGGATCTCATCACCTGCTTTTTGTACTCAATCCATTACAACGCTGGTGTTGAAAAGCTAACGGCGTGCATTGCCAGCGCCCACCGCGCGTTAAAAGCAGGCGGCGTGTTCTATTTTAATGCCGTTGATAAAGACAAAATCGACAACGGCTTATTGGTTAAACACACCGCCAAGCAGGCAAACGACACCTTCACCTTTCGCTCTGGTTGGCATTACTGCGGGCACGGTGAAAAGCAGTCACTCAGGCTGAGTATTGAAAAAACAAACGCTGAAGAGACGCAGGTTTGGAACGACGAGCACCCGATGGTAGCGGTGAGCTTTGCAGAGTTAAGCGCCCTGCTGGCACCTTACTTCGAGGTGCATGTGTTTGAGCATAATTATGAAACCATTACGCCGTGGGATAACGCCTCTGGCAATGCGATTTTCGCGTGTGTGAGGCGCTAACCTTTCAGCGCGTTAGCGTTAGCTTTCGCTAGCGGAGTTGGGCCGCAATTGGAGTTGAACACCAAGTAAAAAATTTCGCAGTACCTGATCTTTACACTCGCGGTAATTCTTGTGGCTGGGCTTGCGGAAAAACGCACTTAACTCATGATTGCTTAAGTGAAAATCTGCTAGCTCAAAAACAGCCAAAATATCTTCTGCCTTTAAATTCAGCGCAATGCGCAGCTTCTGGAACACCATATTGTTGTTCAACTGCGTTTCTGGCGCGGGCTGTGGGCCTTCGCGCTTGCCACGCTTAAAGCTGATAAAGCCATTCAAAAACGCCGCCAGCTCACGGTTCTTCATCGTGACAAAAGCGTCATCTTCGTCTTTTTTCAGCCACGCGGTCACCTGCGGCTGGGTAACGGGCACTTCTGCCAGGGCGAAGATATCCACGATGGTGCTGTCTTTTAAATCAAAGGTGTAACGTATGCGGCGAAAAATATCGTTATTGGTCAAAATAGTGTCCCTAGTCTTAGGCAAACCCAGCACAATCAGGCTTTATGTGCACCTGTGTCTATCGTGAATATGGCTAACTATCAGCAGATTAACAACTAACCTGTGGTCAGCTTCTCAAGCAGCTCATCTATTTCGTCTTTCAGCTCACCATCTTCAATTTTATTAGCGGTGATTTGGGCATTTTTAAGATGACGAATAGCTGCATCAGTCTGGCCCAGTTCAACTTGCAATTTTGCCATGGAGAACGCAATCGATGACATGTGGTCTTTCGAATTAATCGCGACGGCTTTTTCAAAAGCTTTTTCGTAGACAGCCAGCGCCTCATCAAGCTCTTCAGTAAAGTCTGCCAGGGTTTCCCATTGCTCTGGGTGATCTTTATCGGTGTTGTCGTTTTCGGTACAAATCGCTTCCAATTCCGCATAAAGCGCATCGAAAGCCTCTCTATCTTCTTTATCGGCAGCCTTCATGAGTTTTTCGGCGAGTTCGTACACCGCCTTGTAAATTTTGGTGTTAATCATGGACCACTACCCCTATTGCTCAGAAACAGATGACGCAAAACAGACTCATAACAAACCCGGCAAGCGTGAGCTTCTGGGTGAATGGGGGGGATTATACCTTGTGGGGATGGGGGTACGGGGGAAAGGTTGGATGGAAATAAACGCGTATTCGAGCAACGAACGGTTGATTTTACGCTATGCTGCATCACTTTTTATTATCGACACCCCTTACGACCCTTTGTCAGAGCTCCTAATGCCCTTTTCAAAACTAGGCTTATCCAGTCCTCTTGTTCAAGCGATTACTGAACTCGGTTACCAAACGCCAACGCCCATCCAGGAACAAGCGATTCCTGCCATTCTTTCAGGTGAAGACTTAATCGCCACCGCACAAACGGGCACGGGCAAAACCGCTGCCTTTGTGCTACCGCTGCTAGAACGCTTCAGCAACGCGGGAACGTTACGCGGCAAACGCATCCGTGCGCTGATTCTCGTGCCGACCCGTGAGTTAGCGGTTCAGGTCGAAGCCAATGTGGCTCAATACGCTAAACACACGCACTTAACCTCTATGGCTGTGTATGGCGGTGTGGATACCGACGCTCAAAAAGCGCGCCTAATCGAAGGAGCGGATATTCTGGTCGCCACCCCGGGCAGATTGCTTGATTTGGCGCATCAGCGGGCGCTGCACTTTGATGAACTGCAAGTCATGGTGTTGGACGAAGCGGACAGAATGGTCGACATGGGTTTTGCCGACGATATCCATAAAATCATAGAACGCCTGCCTGAAAACCGTCAGAACCTGCTGTTCACGGCCACCATGACAGACGACGTACGGGCGCTAGCCTACGATTTTTCAGATAGCAAGATGACCGATCTAGCGGCTGAAATATCCATTTCTCCCAACATCCGCGCCGCCGCTAATATCAAACAATGGCTAATCACCGTCGACAAAGACACTAAGTCCGCCTTGTTGAGTCACTTAATTAATGAACAACAGTGGGATCAGGCGCTTATCTTTATCGAGAAAAAACACGCGGCGGCCAAGCTTGTTGATCAACTAGCAAAACGCGGCATCAAAGCGGATTCCATTCATGGCGATAGAAGCCAAGCGATGCGCGAAAAGATTTTGGCTCAGTTCAAATCAGGCGAACTAAAGTACTTGGTCGCTACGGGGGTTGCCGCGCGTGGTTTGGATATTGGTGAACTAAGCCGTGTGGTGAATTACGATTTACCTTTTAAGCCAGAAGAATACATCCACCGCATTGGCCGCACCGGCCGTGCGGGTGCTTCAGGCGAAGCCATCTCTTTTGTAGCCTTGGGTGACTTTAAAAACCTTTGTGCCATTGAAAGGCGATTAAAAAACATTATTGAGCGCAAAGAGATTGCAGGCTTTCCGGTTCGAAAAGCAGTACCCGCTTCAAACTTGAACTATGTTAAAAAAAGCAGTCGTTAAGCATTAGCAAAGAAGCTCACCTTGAACAAATAAAAGGTGGGTTTCACCTCTACTCAGCGGGCGAAAAAGCATCCAACAGCTCGGCATTCGTGGGGTATTTCTCTAACAGTGCAAGCAGCTTTTGCGCGCCTTCTATGGGCTTAAGCGGTGTTAACGCTCTGCGCAAGGTGCGTACTTTTTCAAACTCCTTTGCATCAATCAACAGCTCTTCTCGGCGGGTACTGCTTTTGGCAATATCAATCGCCGGGAAAATCCGCTGGTTGGCTACGTCCCGTGATAGCACCAGCTCCATATTGCCCGTGCCCTTGAACTCCTCAAAAATCACCTGATCTATACGGCTTCCCGTATCCACCAGCACGGTGGCCAGAATGGTCAGCGAGCCGCCATTTTCGATCTTTCGCGCCGCGCCAAACAGTTTGCGGGGTATTTCCATCGCCCGGGCATCCAGCCCACCCGACATGGTACGCCCATTGCCCCGCTGCTCGGCATTGTGAACCCGCGAAAGCCTGGTGAGTGAATCGATCACAATCATCACATTATGACCCTCGCCTGCTTGTTTACGCGCTGTCTCCAGCAGCTGATCGGCCGTCCGCACATGGTGTGTGTAGCTTTCGTCTGACGACGAGGCATGCACTTCAGCTGACACACTGCGCTTAAAATCGGTGACTTCTTCCGGGCGCTCATCGATCAGCAAGGCATACAGCTTTATGTCAGGGTAAGCCTCTGCCACGGCCTGGCAGATATGCTTTAACAGCGTCGTTTTGCCAGAGCCGGGCGGTGCAACAATTAACCCCCGTTGCCCCATCCCAATGGGCGTTATCAAATCCATCGCTCTCACAGTACGCGACTGAGCACCAGGCGCTAAATACAGACGTGGGGAAGGATGAGAGTTAAGCTCAAGTCTGGTGTATGGGAGGAGGTAGGAAGGGTGGCGTATCCTGTTGATTGATCACGACCAAGATCTCAACCAACACGAGTGGATAC
>NZ_LGEN01000042.1 GCF_001507855.1 Halomonas sp. 54_146 | reverse complement strand
CATTCCCTCGGGCAGTCGTCTTGGAAGCAGAAACCAGGAAGGTAACGACCTGGGAATCCGCCACTACCATCTCTGATTTAGTGGTCGGAGGATGTCAATCCTGCGATCAGCGTTAAAACTCTTCCCACTCATCTTCTGCATGGCGGCTAGATGATGGCGCTGCTGGCTGGGTCGAGCGCTGCGCTGAGGGTTGTGATGAGAGCGCAGGGCGCTTCAGTTCGTTATTACCGCCACGCTGTTGGGAAGCCGGTGAGGCTAGCGCCTGGCGATGCGGTTCATCTTCACCCAGCACGAAGGAGTTAATCAGCTCGTTTAGGTGCTCTGCATGGCGGCGCATACTGGCAGCGGCGGTGGTCGACTCTTGTACCATGGCGGCGTTTTGCTGGGTCATGGTGTCCATTTCGGCTACGGCGGTGTTGATTTGGCCGATACCGCTGCTTTGCTCTTTGGCTCCGGCGGTGATTTCACCGATCACATCGGTGACTTTCGCCACGCTTGAGACAATCTCGCGCATGGTCTCGCCGGCATTGCGCACCAACGTTGCGCCTGAATTGGTGTGCTGAACAGAGGCATCAATCAGCGCACGTATCTCTTTTGAGGCATCGCTTGAGCGGCTGGCCAAAATGCGCACTTCTTGGGCGACCACGGCAAAACCGCGGCCATGTTCACCGGCTCGCGCCGCTTCCACCGAGGCGTTAAGCGCCAGAATGTTGGTCTGAAAAGCAATCGCATCACTTATGTTAATGATGTCGCTAATGCGCGATGCGGAGTCGTTGATATCGCGCATGGTGGTCTCGACCTGCCCCATCGCGGTTTCACCTTCGCGGGCTACCTCAGCGGTAGACTGCACTAGCTTATTGGCCTGCTGGGCGTTTTCGGCACTGTGGTTGACAGTAGAGGTGATTTCTTCCATAGAGGCAGAGGTTTGCTGTAGGTTCGCTGCCCCTTGTTCAGTGCGGGTAGCAAGCTCTTCAGAGCTTTGTGAGATTTCCCCCGCTGCCTGATGCACGCTAAGCGTACTGCGGCGCACATCTTGTAGGGTTTCCTGCATGCGCGCTACAAAGGCGTTGAACTGAACGGCCAGGTCGCCAATTTCATCATTACTTTCAACCGCTAATCGGCGGGTTAAATCACCGCGCCCCTGGGCGATGTCGAGCATGGCCGCGGAAGTACGTTTGATAGGCCCTAGCGTGCGGCGCGCAAAACCAATGGTGATGATCGCCACTGCGCCAAATAGCCCGGCCCCCAGCAAGGTCGCAAATAAAATAGATTGGCGCAGGCCCGCCATGGCGTCTGCTTCAAGTTCTGCCAGGGCTTCATCGACATCGGTCATGTACACGCCTGCGCCTACCACCCAGCCCCACTTTTCTAACTGGTCAACATAGGAGTGCTTAGGCTGGGGTTCGTCAGTGCCGGGGTATTCCCAGGGGTATTCGTAAAAGCCGCCGCCCTTTTGCCCCACTGAGATAAAATCACGCACGATATAAGCGCCGTCTGGTGCCTGCAAACTGCTTAGGTTGGTGCCTTCCCGCTCTGGCGAAAACGGCAACACCACGTTGGTGCCATCCGCCTCGTAAACAAAAATGTAGTTGTCGCCGCTAAAGCGCATCGCCCGCAGTATCTCGGCGGCTCGGGCTTTTGCTCTGGCATCGTTGGCTCCCGCCGCTTGGTAAATAGGCGCAATGGCCGTGGTAGCCACTTGCACCACGTCGCGTACCGCTTCACGGCGCTCATCAATCAACAGTTGCTGCTGCTCTAACAGCGATTCATGGACATCTTGGGTGCGCGTATACGTATCAAACAGCACTAACGCAACGGTGACTAACAAAAGGGGCAGCAAAACCAGCGTAAGCACTTTGGCTTGCAGGCCTAGTGCGCGCTTAGCGGGTGACGACGAAGTGGACATTGTGGATCTTCCAAGATTAATTTTGAGAAAGGGGAAGCGAACTTATAGATGAGCACTTATCGGCCAATCGCGTGAAAACTTTACCGCTCATTCAGCAACGGCCGCATTTTCAGGCGCGGGCTCATTTTCAGACTCAGGCCCATTTTCAGACAGGGGCAGCGTCATGGGCGTATCATGGTTTTGGGTCACAAGGAGGTTAGCAAGCCATGGTTCGATACCCCGCATTATTCAGCGCTTTGTTGCTGTTGCTCCCTCGGTTGGCTCATTTTGCTTGGCGCGTATTACGCCACTTCTTTAAAAATCACGGCATTCTGCTTGCCGGTGGGGTGGGCTATAACATTTTGCTTTCTATCGTGCCGCTGTTTGCTTTGCTGGTCGTGTTATTAACCCACGTGGTGGACCAGCAGCATCTGCTGAATGTGCTGACCGTGCAGGCACGCCACTTGGCACCTGCCCACGCCGAGGTGTTATTAGAGGCGGTGCGCAGCCTGCTGGATTCGCGGGAGGTGATCGGCATTCTGAGCTTTCCCATTTTATTGCTCTTCAGCTCCTTTGCCTTTCGTATGCTGGAAGACGCCTTAGCCATCATTTTCCATGCGCCGGAAAGCCCACATATCAAACGCAGCGTTTGGGTGTCGGTGATGCTGCCTTACGCTTTTATGGTGGTGCTGGGGGCGGGGCTGATGGTGCTTACGCTGGTGGTCACTCTGGCCAGTTCGCTCAATGCGCTGGTGCTGTTGTTTTTCGAGCGAGAGCTGCCGCTGGCTGGGTTTTCAGGGCCGGTGCTTAACCTGGCCAGTTTCATCGGGGTGTTTCTGCTGTTCAGCGCTATTTACAAAGTGCTTCCGGTCGTGCGTATTGCCTTACGCCGCGCGATCGTAGGCGGTTTCGTGGCGGCGCTGCTATGGGAAGGCGTGCGGCTGTTACTGGTCTACTATTTCGCCAATCTTTCGTTCGTTAACGCCGTTTATGGCTCGCTGGCGACGCTGGTGATCGTGCTGATTAGCCTGGAAGTGGGCGCTGTTATTTTGCTGCTGGGTGCCCAGGTCATTGCTGAGCTGGAACGCAATACGCGCCTTGGCCTGCCCTGGTATGCCGACCCAAGCCGCCAACCGATTACCCACATCGATTGAGCACAGGACTTGCTTAAGACACACGGTCACTGCACGACAACCCGGTTACGCCCGCTGCGCTTCGCTTCATAAAGGGCTTGGTCGGCTCGCTGTAACGAACGCTGGTAGTCAGGGTGCCCGTCGTGAAGCGTTACTCCTATGCTAACGGTAATGTTAAGCAGGGTATCGGCGCTGGCTAGCATTGGCTCTTTAGCGACCGCCTGGCGCAAACGCTCAGCAAATAGCCGGCTGCCATCCTGGTCAGTATTCACCAGCACGATCAAAAACTCTTCGCCGCCCATGCGGAACACGCAATCACCGCCACGGGTGGAACGGTCAAGAATACTCGCCACCTGCTGCAGCACGTTGTCGCCGGCATCGTGCCCATGGGTGTCATTGATCGACTTAAAGTGGTCGATATCTACCATAAGAAGCGCAAAACACTTCTCCGAATGGCGGGCCATTTCAATTTCGCGGCTCAGCACGACCGACAAAAACTTGCGGTTGAGAAGACGCGTTAAGCTGTCGCGCCCTGCATCTAAACCGGAGGCGCGCTCCAACACATCGTCGAGCAGCATCACTATCGTGCGAACAGCGTCACGAATGTCGCTTAACGCGCTAAGTCGTTGGGTAGCGTCATCATTGCTCAGGGCTTTCAGCCACTCATTATCCACTTGTTGAATGTGGCGTGAGATGGTGGCAATTTCCGGTGCGCCTTCAAACGCATGGCAGGCTTTATGGAAATACCACAGGCCAAATTCAGAGGTGGCAAGTTTTGGCAGCCCGTCGGTTCCCTGCTGGGCAGCAATGGCAAACATCAGGGTATTTTCCCAGTTCAGCAGCGCTGAACGCTGCTTCTCACGCTCGTTACCGATACTTTGGGTCAGGGAAAAGAGTTTGTACGCCTCTTCAGTGCGGGCATTGCGGTCGTTGGCCACAGAATAGGCGTGGCTCATAATCTCCATGGCCATATCAATATGGTCAGAGACATACACCGAGGCGTCTCCTGGCGAAAGCGGGTTTTTGAATGTGGCGTTGATCTGCTTATAAATCGCCTGCTTTAACTGCCGTGACCCGTTAAGCACCAGGTTGACCGGAATATCGAGGCGGGCATGCACTTGGCCAACTTTTTCCTGTTGTTCAACCAGGGCTTCGAAATCGGCGTGTTCGACGGCAAACATGGCCGTTAGCCAGCGCTGCATAGAGGGGTTTAAACGTTTCTGCACTTGTTCGTTAGAGAGAAACAGCGAAGCATGTGGATCTTCCAACATTACCGTATAAAAGTGGCCAGCAAAGTCGCTACTATGCTGCTCTACCAGTGCTTCCACCGCTTGGCGCAGCGGCCGCGGTGTGCGCTCTAGTAATGTCTGCCACTCGGCAGCGAGCTGATGTTTATCTTTGTAGCGCATACCTCTCCCGCGTATTAGTGAAAACTGTTGCCAAATCAGGCCTATATTACACGTAAAGCCATGCGCCCAACCAAACACAGAACAGGTTTAACCAATAAACCCGCCATGGTGGCAGGCTTATAACTGAGTGCGGATAACTTAAACTGTCAGGTGCTGCTTGATAAGCTCATTGGAGAGCTCGCTGATCTCACCTTTGGTGACCGGCCGGCCGCGGTCCATAATCATAAAGCGGTCGGCATACTTGCGGGCAAAAGGCAGCTTCTGCTCCACCAGCAGCACCGTTAGGCCGTCCTCGTTGATCAACTTACGAATCACCTGGCCGATTTGGGCGACGATATTGGGCTGAATACCCTCCCCTGGCTCGTCCAAAATCAGCAGTTTGGGTTCGATAACCAATGCACGGCCAATCGCTAGTTGCTGCTGCTGGCCGCCAGAGAGGTCGCCGCCACGGCGGTGTTTCATCTCTTTTAGCACAGGAAAAAGTTCATAGATTCGCTCGGGAATTTTCTTCAGCCCATCGCTGCGGGCGGCAAGGCCGGTGCGTAGGTTCTCTTCCACGGTCAGCAGCGGAAAAATCTGACGCCCCTGGGGCACATAGCCAATCCCCAGGCGCGAACGCGCTTCAACGGCTTTTTGGGTTAGCTCGATCTCACCCGCCTCTCCGCTGGTGTAGCGTAACGCTCCGCTTTTCACCGCGACTTCGCCCATCACGGCTTTCAACAGCGTGGTTTTACCCACGCCGTTGCGGCCCATCACGCAAGTACACTGGCCGGCGGGCACATCAAGGTCTAAATCCCAGAGCGTGTGGCTTTCGCCGTAAAACTGGTTGAGCTTTTCAATGGCTAGCATCAGGCGGCCTCCTCGTCATCAGCACCCAAATAGACCTCGATCACCTTGGGGTCGCTGGAGACCTGCTCCATGGTGCCTTCCGCCAGCACGCTGCCCTGGTGTAGCACGGTCACCTGGCGGGCAATCGAGCGCACGAACCCCATATCGTGTTCCACCACCACCACCGACTGCTTGCCCGCCAGCCCGGTGAGCAGCTCGGCGGTGCGTTCCATCTCCTGTTCGGTCATGCCCGCGACCGGTTCGTCCACCAGCAGCAGGCGCGGGCGCTGCATCAATAGCATGCCGATCTCCAACCACTGCTTCTGGCCGTGGGAAAGGATACCGGCGGGTTGATGACGAAGCGTTGTCAGACCGATGGTTTCCAGCACTTCGTCAATACGGTCTTTGATCTCGCCGGTCATCCGGGCCGTCAGCGTGGGAAATATCCGCTTGTCCGCCGCCATCGCCAGCTCCAGATTTTCAAACACCGAGAGCGCTTCGAATACGGTGGGTTTTTGAAACTTGCGTCCAATCCCCAGGCTGGCGATATCGGGTTCGTTCATATGCAGCAGGTTATGCCGACTGCCAAACCACACGCTGCCGCTGTTAGGGCGGGTTTTGCCGGTAATGATATCCATCATGGTGGTTTTGCCCGCCCCGTTAGGGCCGATAATGCAGCGCAGCTCACCGTCGTTGATGGTTAGGTTGAGGTTGTTGATGGCTTTAAAGCCATCAAAGCTAACGGTGACATCTTCCATATACAGGATAGGCCCGTGGCGGACATCGACCGGCGAGGCCTGTGGCGCCATAAAATCGAACACCCGGTCACGCTGGGCCAGCGATTGCAGCAAACTCATGCGGAGGCCTCCTCGGGCGTGTGTTTATGGTCAGGATTAGCCGAGTCGTCGCGCTTACGGCGTTTGAGATAGCGAAACAGCCCTGCCACGCCCTTAGGCAGAAACACCGTCACCAGAACGAACATCGCCCCCAGCGCAAACAGCCAAGCATCCGGCATCACGCCAGTAAAAATAGTTTTGGCGTAGTTAACTAAAATCGCACCAATGACTGCGCCATACAGCGTAGCTCGACCGCCCAAGGCCACCCACAGCACAATCTCGATAGAGAAAATCGGCGAGAATTCACTGGGGTTAATAATGCCCACCTGGGGTACATACAGCGCACCGGCTAGGCCCGCCAACATCGCCGAGACCACAAACACGAACAGCTGAAAGCGTTCGACCCGATAGCCAAGAAAACGCGTGCGCGCTTCGGCGTCGCGGGTAGCAATGCTGACTCGGCCCAGCTTACTGGTGACAATGGCGCGGCAAAGAATATAGCCCAGCCCCAGCGCCACCCCAGTGGCCAAAAACAGCCCCAGCCGGGTGTCATTGCTGCGCAGGTTGTAGCCAAGCAGCTCGCGGAAGTCGGTTAAGCCGTTATTGCCACCAAAGCCCATCTCATTGCGGAAGAAAGCCAACATCAAGGCAAAGGTCAGCGCCTGGGTGATGATCGACAGATACACCCCGGTAACCCGCGAGCGGAACGCCAAGAACCCAAACACCAGTGCTAGCAGCCCTGGCGCCAGCAGCACCATGGCGAAGGCAAACCAGGCCATATCGAAGCCCTGCCAGAACCACGGCAAGCTGTCCCAGTTCAGGAACACCATAAAGTCCGGCAGTACCGGGTGGCCGTAGGTGCCGCGATCACCAATTTGACGCATCAGATACATGCCCATGGCATAACCGCCAATGGCAAAAAAGGCGCCGTGGCCGAGGCTTAAAATGCCCAGATAGCCCCACACCAGATCCACCGCCACGGCCAGCAGCGCATAGCTTAGGTACTTACCGAACAGGTTGACCGTATAAGCCCCTACATGCAGCGGGTTATCCGGCGGCACTGCCACGTGCAAAATGGTAACTAGCGCCAATGCGGCCAGCAGCACGCCCAAAAATATCTGCGTGGAGCGCTCGCTGAATGGGCGTGTTAGCCAAAAATTTGTCGATGATTCGGTCGTCAGTGACATCGCTTAGCCCTCCGCAGCCCGGCCCTTCTGCGGGAAGAGTCCACGCGGGCGTTTTTGAATGAATAGGATGATAAACACCAGCACGATAATTTTGGCCAACACCGCGCCAGCCCAGGGTTCCAGCACTTGGTTGATGACCCCCAGCGATAGCCCGGCAACCAGCGTGCCCCATAAGTTGCCCACGCCGCCGAACACCACCACCATGAAGGAGTCGATGATGTAGTTCTGCCCCAGGTTGGGGCCGACGTTGGTGAGCTGGGAGAGCGCGACACCGGCCAGGCCGGCCACGCCAGAGCCCAATGCGAAGGTCATGATATCCACGCGGGTGGCACGAATGCCCATGGAGCGGGCCATCGCACGATTCTGCGTGACGGCACGCACCTCAAGTCCCAGCCGTGTGCGGCGCATAATCAGCATCAGACTCGCAAACACCACCAGCGCAAAGCCAAGTACGACCATACGGTTAAGCGTGAGCGACAGCGCGTCGTTGATCACCAGCGAACCACTCATCCATTCAGGCGTAATCACGGTACGGTTGAGCGGTGAAATCACCGTACGTACCAGTTGCTGCAAAATCAGGCTGATACCGAAGGTTGCCAGCAGTGTTTCCAGCGGGCGGCCTTTAAGGAACTGGATCACACCACGTTCGATAGCAATACCGGCCAGTGCAGCGACCATAAAGCCTGCGGGAATCGAGAGAATCAGCGCTAAGCCCGGCTGACCCGGCAACAGTTGCTGCATTGCCCAGGTCGTATAAGCGCCCAGCATCATCAGCTCGCCGTGGGCCATATTGATCACGCCCATCACACCAAAGGTGATCGCTAGGCCAATGGCCGCCAGCACCAACACCGAGCCAAGGCTTAAACCGAAATACAGCGTTTCCAGACCACGATTGATCTTGAGTTGCTGTTCAATGCCCGCCAGAGAAGCGGCAGCCGCGTTGCCGACAACGGGATCATCGCTATTGGCTGCGCGGCTCAACGCCACGCGAGAGCGCGGGTGCAGGCTGCCATCCAGCGCTTCGACACCCGCCATTTCACCCGCTTCAGCACGATAAATCGCCACCGCCTGGGTCAGACGGTAGCGCACCTGCTCGTCCTCTTCCTGTTCGATCAGCGTATTAATAGGCTGCACCAGCTCACCGTCTACCTCACCTAATAAGCGCTCTGCCGAGATACGGCGGCGCTCAACGTTAGGCGAGTAGAGGTCAACCACCGCGATAGCGCTACGCAGTTGATTGCGCAGGTTGTTATTAATGCCGATACGCTCCAGGTCGCGACGGGACATCTCGCCCAGCGCTTCGCCGGTCAGTACATCGGCCACCGGCCAGTCGCGGCCGCGATTCTCGAGCACCAACACGAAACGGCCATCGTCAGTGCGCTGTAAGCGACCATCCAGCAGTGCCTGTAGCCAATCACGGGCGCGCTCGTCGTCGCTTTGCAAAATAGCGGTAATCGCTTCGCCTTTGGCGGTGTAAGACTCGACGTCCAGCGCCTCTAACAACTCGAGTGCGGCGGCATCGTCGGCAGTATTCGTGGAGCTCGTTTGTGCTTGGGCGGTCACTGTGATGTTCAACAACAGTAGGCACAGCAGCCCTAAGGAAAGGAAACGCCTCATGGGGTTCTTCCTTCAGTTATTTAAAACGGTTATCTAAACAGGGGGAGGTAGCGTGCTCCCTCGTCACCCGGCCAGCAGCCGGGTGACGAGGGATAGTCTTTGCTCTCTACGAGAGCACTTACTCAGCAAGCGCCGCTTCGGCTTCTTCTACGGCAGTACTGCCACCGCACGAGCCGTTCACAACGTTAAAGTTGCCGCATTCCATCGGCTTACGCCAATCGGCAATCAGGTCACGCGAGCCAGGCAGATAGTCAGACCAGGCGTCGCCCGCCACGGTAGACGGTGTTTGCCAGACGATATCGAACTGGCCGTTGTCTTGAATTTCACCAATCAGCACGGGCTTGGTGATGTGGTGGTTAGGCATCATCGCCGCGTAGCCACCGGAAAGGTTAGGCACGGTCACACCGATAATGGCGTCTTTGACCGCATCGACATCCGTGGTGCCTGCTTTACGAACCGCTTCGGCCCACATGTTGAAACCAATGTAGTGCGCTTCCATCGGGTCATTGGTGACGGCCATATCGTCGCCGGTGTACTCAATCCAGTCATCGATAAAGTCGTAGTTGTCGTCGTTATCGACGCTCATGAAGTAGTTCCAGGCGGCCAAGTGGCCCACCAGCGGGCCGGTATCAATACCGGTAAGCTCCTGCTCGCCCACCGAGAAAGCAACCACCGGAATATCGGCAGCATCAATACCCTGGTTAGAAAGCTCGGTATAGAACGGCACGTTGGCATCGCCATTCACCGTCGAGATCACGGCGGTCGGTTTGCCCTCTTCACCGAAGCGACGAATTTCTGCCACGATGTTCTGCCAATCGGAGTGACCGAACGGCGTGTAGTTGACCATGATGTCCTCTTCCGCGATGCCGTGTTCATCCTTCAAGAACGCTTCAAGGATGCGGTTGGTAGTACGCGGGTAGACATAGTCGGTACCCACCAGCGCAAAGCGCTCGATACCCACTTCATTGATCAGGTATTCAACCGCAGGAATCGCCTGCTGGTTAGGCGCGGCGCCGGTGTAGAAGACGTTTTCTGAGGACTCTTCGCCTTCATACTGCACCGGGTAGAACAGCAGGCCGTTCAGCTCTTCTACCACCGGCAGTACCGCTTTACGGGAAACCGAGGTCCAGTTACCGAAAATTACGTCGACTTCTTCCTGGGCCAGCAGCTCACGTGCCCGCTCGGCAAACAGCGGCCAGTTAGACGCCGGGTCAACGACGACGGCTTCTAGCTGGCGACCCAGCAAGCCACCGGCTTCGTTCTGCTGTTCGATGAGCATTTCGACGGTGTCTTTAAGCACGGTCTCACTGATCGCCATGGTGCCGGACAGTGAATGCAGGATGCCGACTTTAATCGGTTCATCGTTGGCCGCTGCATTAAACGATACCGCGAGTGCCAATGCAGAAAGACCGAATATTGAATGTTTTTTTAAGCTCATGTTTTGCATCCCAAGCTGCAAGCGGGCAGCTAGCTATTGGTAATGAACAATAGGGCCAACCAACATCCCCAAAGCGCTGATAACTCGCCCTACCTGTTGCACGATGCGTTCCAAACAATCAAAAAAATAAGCTAATTCAACAACATAAAAAGTATACAAGTTCTTTTAACAGCATTTTCAGCGAATACACTGCCCTTTTAAAGCGCGCTATTGGTGCTCAACGTCTTTGACACGCACAAAAAAAGTGCACAAAAACAATTAAATTAAGCACACAAAAACATAACTTATTGTTTTTAAAGTTTTTTGAAATTCATTGGCCTGTCGTTTGCTAATTAACTTGTATACAAGTCAACGTAGGATTTAAGGATCGAACATGACCACGACCAATGGCTGGACATTAGAGCAATGGCAGCAGGCTTATCGCGAAGGTGCATCACCAGCATCATTACTGGGCGATTTAATAAGTCAGCTAGATACGTCAGATAATGCTTGGATCTCTTTACTCGACAACGATGGGCTATCAAACGCCCTGGCAACGCTGCAAAAACGGCTGGAAAACGTCGGAGGCGAGCTGGCTAAGTTACCGCTTTATGGCATTCCGTTTGCGGCTAAAGACAATATCGATGCCACCGGCTTCACCACCACTGCTGGTTGCCCCGCCTACGCCTATCCACCAACCCGTGACGCCGCTCTGATTGGCAAACTACGCGCCGCAGGCGCAGTGCTCATTGGCAAAACCAATTTGGATCAATTTGCCACCGGCTTGGTGGGAACTCGCTCCCCCTTCGGGGCCGTTGCTAACAGCTTTAATCCTGAAGTGGTCAGTGGCGGCTCAAGCTCCGGCTCTGCGTCAGTGGTTGCACGCGGCTTAGTACCGTTTTCACTAGGGACTGACACAGCAGGCTCTGGCCGGGTGCCGGCAGGGTTAAATAACATAGTGGGTCTAAAACCGACTAAAGGGCTGTTTAGCATCGACGGCGTTGTTCCCGCCTGCCGCTCGTTGGACTGCGTGTCCATCTTTGCGCTTACGGTCAATAACGCAGGTCACATCGCTGAGTTAATGGCCGGTTTCGAGCCTGACGATGCCTTCTCAAGAAAAGCCCCCAGCGCGCTGCCGTTAGATGCACCGGCTATGCGTCGGCCTGGCCCGCTATCGCGGCTGGGGATTCCTCAGTCTCCTCGGTTCTTCGGCGACCACGTTGCCGAAGCCGCTTGGCAAACGGCGCTGGAACAGTGGCAGCAGCTTGAGGGAGTCACATTGGTGGAGATTGATTTCACCCCAATGTTTGAGTTAGCCGCCCTGCTTTATGAGGGGCCTTGGGTGGCCGAGCGCCATGCCGCGGTGGAGGCTTTTATGGCTGAGCATGCCGATGATATGAATGACGTGGTACGCGGCATTATCAGCAACGCTGGTAAATTCAGCGCCACCGATACGTTCAAAGCACAATACCACAAAGAAGAGCTGGTCCGGGTCATCGATATCTTATTAAACGATATTGATGGCCTATTGGTGCCTACCGCGCCTACTGCGCCCACCATCGAAGCCGTCAATGCCGACCCAATAACGCTTAATAGCCAACTCGGCACCTATACCAACTTCGTTAATCTAGCCGATTTTTGCGCGCTGGCCGTGCCAGCGGGATTTCGCAATGACGGACTGCCCTTTGGTGTAACGCTGGTAAGCGGTGCCTGGAAAGATCGAGAGCTGCAAACCTTAGCCAGCCGCTGGCTCAATGCTCATCCAACCCAGCTAGGTGCTACAGACCAGCCACGCCCGCCGGAAACGATGGATCAAGCGTTTGCCATACCCACTGTGCAAGTCGCCGTTGTGGGCGCCCATCTTTCTGGCATGCCGCTCAATACCCAACTGACCGAACGCCATGCATGTCGCGTTGCGTCGACGACGACGTCCGCTCATTACCGATTATTTGCGCTGCCCAACACCGTACCGCCTAAACCCGGCTTGCAACGTGTTACCCAAGACGGGGCCGCGATCATCGTTGAAGTGTGGGAAATGCCCGCCTCGGAATTTGGCTCCTTTGTTGACTTAGTTCCCGCCCCGCTTGGCATAGGTAGCGTTGAGCTTACCGATGGCCGCTGGGTCAATGGCTTTATCTGTGAAGGACATGGCATCACCAATGCCCAGGATGTTACCGAGTTTGGTGGCTGGCGAGCCTACATCCAGGCACAAACATCCAATGCATAAAGAGGCGAAAAGTCATGTTTAACAAAGTATTAGTGGCCAACCGTGGTGAAATTGCGGTGCGTACCAACCGCACCCTAAAGGCACTGGGCGTTAGCAGCGTTGCCGTTTACTCCCATGAAGACCGCCACAGCCTGCATGTGGAAAGCGCCAGCGAAGCCGTTGCCTTATTGGGTAACGGTGCCAGCGAAACCTACCTTGATAAACGTCAAATTTTGAAGGCCGCTAAGCAAACCGGCGCGCAAGCCATTATCCCCGGCTATGGTTTTTTGTCTGAAAATGCTGATTTTGCCGAAACCTGTGAGCGTGAAGGAATCGTTTTCATCGGCCCCACGCCCACACAAATGCGCGAGTTTGGACTTAAACACCGCGCCCGTGAACTGGCTGAAGCAGCGGGCGTGCCGCTGGCACCCGGCAGCGGCCTGCTCGATAGCGTAGAAGAAGCGCTCGAAACCGCCGAACGCCTGGGCTACCCGGTAATGCTCAAAAGCACGGCTGGCGGCGGCGGTATCGGCCTAACGCGCTGTAATAGTGAAAAAGAGTTGCACGCCGCCTTTGAAACGGTTCAGCGCCAGGGCCAAAACTTCTTTAATGACAGCGGCGTTTTCCTAGAACGCTTTATCGCCCGTGCTCGTCACGTGGAAGTCCAAATTATCGGCGACGGTCACGGCAAGGTGGTGGCACTGGGCGAACGTGATTGTTCATTGCAGCGCCGCAACCAAAAAGTCGTTGAGGAGACACCCGCCCCCCATCTACCAGCAGCCACCCGCCAACAGATGCTGGATGCTGCCGTAGCGCTGGGTGAATCGGTCAACTACCGCTCCGCGGGCACTGTGGAATACATTTACGATGGCGAACGCGATGAGTTTTACTTTCTAGAAGTCAACACTCGCCTGCAGGTAGAGCACCCTATCACCGAGGCGGTGACCGGTCTTGACCTGATCGAATGGATGCTCAAAATCGCGGCGGGCGATCACCTGGATCTGGCTAATTTTACGCTTAACCTCAGCGGTGCAGCGATGGAAGTGCGCATCTATGCCGAAAACCCGCTGAAGGATTTTCAGCCTTCACCCGGTGAATTAACCGATGTTCACTGGCCTAGTGAAGGCGTGCGCATCGACACCTGGGTGGAAAATGGCAGCCAGGTATCCGCTCACTACGACCCCATGATCGCCAAGTTGATTGTGCATGGGAATGACCGTGCCGATACCCTGGCCAAACTACGTAACGCTTTAAACGAAACCCGCTTGATGGGTATTGCGACCAACCTGGACTACTTGCGCCAAGTGGTTGCCCAGAAAAGCTTTGCCGACGGCATCGTATCCACCCGCGCCCTAGAAACTTTTCACTTTCAACCCTGCGTTGCTGAAGTCGTTTACCCGGGCACTTACACCACGGTTCAGGACTTTCCGGGCCGTGTGGGTTACTGGAACATTGGTGTGCCGCCCAGCGGCCCGATGGATGACTTCGCCTTTCGTATCGCCAACCGGATTGTCGGTAACCACCAAGACGCCGCGGGGCTAGAAGCCACGCTGATAGGCCCCAGCCTCACCTTTCACCAAGCGACGGTGGTCGCCTTGACCGGTGCCGTTACCAACGCCACGCTAGACGATACGCCGGTGGATTTCTGGACGCCAATTCACGTTAATGCTGGGCAGACACTGGTGGTAGGCAAAGCCAGCCAAGGGTGTCGTACTTACCTGGCCGTGCGCGGCGGATTTGATGTGCCGGTCTATCTAGGCAGCCGAGCCACCTTTGCGCTGGGCCAGTTCGGCGGCCACGGCGGGCGGCCACTGCGCCCCGGTGATATGCTCGATATTAGCCAACCTGGGCTGCCTACCTGCACCACGCCCGCCCCGACGCACGACCCCGCGCCCGCCGACCCCGCGCTAGTACCGAATTACCCGAGCCATTGGGAAATTGGCGTACTCTACGGCCCTCACGGTGCGCCCGACTTTTTTACCGAAAGCTCCATTGAGCAGTTCTTTCAACAGGACTGGGACGTTCACTACAACTCCAACCGTTTAGGCATTCGCCTCAATGGCCCTAAGCCAACGTTCAGCCGTGCCGATGGCGGTGAAGCGGGGCTGCACCCCTCAAACATTCACGATTGCGAATACGCCATTGGCTCGATTAACTTCACGGGCGATATGCCGGTTATTTTGACCCGAGACGGCCCCAGCCTGGGGGGATTTGTCTGCCCTGTCACCATCGCAAAAGCCGAGCTTTGGAAAGTAGGCCAGGTCAAACCCGGTGACACTATTCGCTTTGTCGCTATTGATAATGACACGGCGGTTAAGCTTGCAGAGCACCAAGAACTCGCGGTGAAAAGCTTATCAGCACCGCCCGCGGTTACCTTGCACAGCGCAGACCTAGCGCCACTCAACGGGCTATCTGCCACCGTGCTGGCGCACCTTGATGCCACCCTGGAACGTCCAGAAGTCACCTACCGTCAGGCGGGCGATCAATACATATTGCTAGAGTACGGTGCCAACGTACTGGATTTAGGCGCGCGCATGCGAATTCATGCCTTGATGGAAGCGATTGCCGATATCCAGCCCCGCGGCCTGCTAGAGCTTTCCCCAGGCGTACGTTCGCTGCAGCTGCGCTACGAGCCGCTGCTGCTGAGTCAGCAAGCGCTGATGACCTACTTACTTGACCTTGAGAGCAACCTGCCGCCCACCGACGAGTTAAAGGTGCGTAGCCGAGTCATTCATCTGCCGATGGCGTTTGAAGACAGCGCCACGCTGGAAGCAGTGGAAAAGTATCGCCAATCGGTACGGGATACCGCTCCCTGGCTACCCAACAACGTCGATTTTATGCAGCGCATCAACGGCCTTTCAAACAGGGAAGCAGTGAAAGAGATACTCTATTCAGCGCGCTATTTGGTGCTCGGGCTAGGTGATGTCTATCTAGGTGCACCTTGCGCCGTGCCCCTGGACCCTCGTCACCGGCTGCTGACCTCTAAGTACAACCCGGCGCGCACCTATACCGCCGAAGGCACGGTCGGTATCGGCGGCATTTATATGTGCATTTATGGAATGGACTCACCAGGCGGCTACCAATTGGTGGGTCGCACCCTGCCCATTTGGAATAAGCATCTCAAAAACAAACAATTTGCTGAAGGTGCGCCCTGGCTGCTGCGGTTTTTTGATCAGGTTTGCTACTACCCCGTCAGCGAAGACGAGCTTGATACCCTACGCGATCAGTTCCGAGCGGGTAAGTTAACCATTGAGATTGAAGAAGATACCTTTGACCTGACATCACACCAGGCATTTTTGGATGCCAACCAGCAGGCCATCACGGAATTTCGTGCCCTCCAGCAAGAGGCCTATGCCAAGGAAGTGGCGTTGTGGCGTGACAGCGAAGCAGCCGCCCTTGACCGTTTGGCTAAAGCGCCGCCACCCATAGATGCTAACGACTTGGCAAGCTATGGCGAGCTGATTAGCACTGAAATTGCGGGCAATATTTGGAAATGCCTAGTGCAACCTGGCGACAGCGTCACCAAAGGCGATCCGTTAATAATTGTTGAAGCGATGAAGATGGAGTTCGAAATCGTGGCAACACACTCGGGTAAAGTCAGCGCCCTGCATATCACGCCTGGCCGTGCGGTGACCCCAGGGGAGCCGCTGCTGAGTATAGAAGTTTAATCCTTATTTAAAATAAGGCTGACCGCCATGACGTTGCGCAAATCATCCATCGCCGACCGCGTATACGAAACAGTGAAAGATGATATTTTCGAGTTTCGTTTACTGCCCGGCGATAAATTCAGCGAAGGCGACGTAGGTGAACGGCTTGATACCAGCCGCACCCCCGTTCGCCAAGCGCTCTTCCGGCTCCAGCGAGAAGGCTATGTCGACGTACTGTTCCGCAGTGGCTGGCAAGTGAAACCGCTCGACTTCCAGAAAATCGCCGAACTCTACGATTTAAGGATCTCCTTGGAACAAGCCACGGTTTATAAGCTTGGCGCGCTCCCTGAAAAGCCGCTGGTGCTACGCACGCTAAGAGATATTTGGAACCCCGCCAGCCGCGCCGAGCGAGCGGTTGGCAGCACGGTTCGCGCACTGGATGAAAGCTTTCACAGCGATTTAGTCGCGGCGGCGGGTAATCAAGAGATGAGCCGCATCCATCGCGAAATTACCGAACGCCTGCGTGTTATTCGACGGCTTGACTTCACCCGTGAGGACCGGATAGATGCCACCTATCGTGAGCATGCTGCCATCCTCACCGCCCTCGAAGAAAATGACCCGGCATTAGCGGCCAAACGTTTGGCTAAACATATCCACAGCAGCCATGCCGCCGTTCAGGAAATTACCATAGAGCGCCTTCGCGAGGCAGCAGAGGAACAGCGTCAGCTTATTTCTAGTGCTTAATAAAAACGTGCTTAACAAAAAAGCTCCCCAGGTTGGCCTGGAGAGCTTTTTGTTCAAACGCCGCCTTAATTAGCTACGTTAGCAGCAGCTTTCTTGCGACGCTTCTTAAACAGCGGCAGGGTCAACGACAACAGAGCAACCACCAGCAGGCCAAGCGCGATTGGCTTGTCGATAAAGGTCATCCAGTCGCCACCTGAGATCTGCAGCGCGCGGCGCATGGACTCTTCCATAATGTTGCCCAGAATCAGCGCTAGAATCAGCGGCGCCGCCGGGAAACCAAACAGGCGCATGCCCAGGCCCACTAGGCCAAAGCCCAATAGCAGCAGCAGATCAAATACGCTGAAGCTCATGCCGTAAACACCAATCATGCAGAAGATCAAAATCAGCGACAGCAGCAGCGGCTTGGGCAGATCAAGAATCTTGGCAATCAGCGGGATCAGCGGCAGGTTAAGCACCAGCAGGAAGATATTGCCGATATACATACTGGCGACCACGCCCCAGAACACGTCCGGGCGCTGCTCAAGCATCATCGGGCCGGGGTTAACGCCCATCACCAGCAGCGCGCCTAGCAGTACCGCAGTAGTGCCCGAACCCGGCACACCCAGCGTTAACAGTGGCACAAAGGAGCCGGTACAGGCGGCGTTGTTGGCGGCCTCTGGCGCGGCCACGCCTTTGATGTTGCCCTGCCCAAAGGTGTGGCCATCTTTGGCAATGCGTTTTTCCATGCTGTAGCCGAGAAACGAGCCGATGGTCGCCCCTGCACCGGGCAGTACGCCGGTGAAGAAGCCCAACACCGAGCTGCGGCTAACCGGGCCAGCAATTTCTCTAACTTCGCTACGGGTCAGTTTCAGCGAGCCAATCGCATTGCGAGGTGCCTCTTTGCCACCGCCGCCGCGCAGCAGCATGTAGAACACCTCGGCGAGGGCGAAAATACCCAGCGCCACGACCAGGAAGTCGATGCCATCCAGCAACTGCACTGAACCGAAGGTGAAACGCTCGGTACCGGTCTGCATATCAATACCAATAATCGAGATAATCACCCCCACCACAGCGGCAATCAGCCCTTTGATCAGCGATTTATCCGACAGTGATACTACCGCCGTTAAGCCCAGCACCATCAGTGCGAAGTATTCAGAAGGTCCAAAGCTAACGGCGATTTTGGAAAGCAGCGGTGCCACCAGCATCAGGAAAACCACTGACACGGTACCGCCCACAAATGACGAGTAGGCAGCAATCGCCAGCGCTTTACCCGCTAAGCCTTTTTTGGCCATTGGGTAGCCGTCAAAGGAGGTCGCCACGGTACCCGCCACGCCGGGGGCGTTAAGCAGAATCGACGACGTGGAGCCACCAAAGATGGCACCGTAGTAAACCCCTGCCATTAGGATTAAGCCGGAGGAAGGCTCCATGGCAAAGGTGATAGGAATCATCAGGGCAAGTGCGCTGATTGGGCCAAGGCCCGGCAGCATGCCGATAATGGTGCCGGCAAATACACCGGCAAATACGTAGGCAATATTGATTGGCTCAAGCGCGATGCCAAAGCCGTACATCAGATTATTGAAGGCATCCATGGGCGTTGCTCTCTTAAAAACCTGCTAGAAGATCTGCTAGCGTAACGGGCTGCTAACGGCCAAAAGGGCGTGATTAGAAAGGCAGCACGCCAGTGGGTAGGTAGACATCCATCACCCGCGTCATGGTCAGGTAGAGCGCCAGCACTACCCCCAACGACGTAGCGAGATTGACCCCATGGCGGCGATAACCGTAATAGGCCGTCAAGCCAACGCAGAGCAGCGTAGAGGCGAGCACAAAGCCCAGCGGCACCAGCAAAAACGCATAGGCGGCAATCGCCAGTGAGGTCACGATGACCCGCGCCCAGGGCGTTAACAGCAGAGGTCCTTGCTGCGCCTCATCATCGATTTCATCGGCACCGGCAATCGGGGTGGGTTTCTCAAAGAACAGAAACACTGACAAAATCAGCAGCGAGAAACCCAATACTTTAGGAAACAGGTCAGAGTCGACCGGGCGCGGCAGAGGAAAGGTGGGGATTTGCCATGCCATCGCGAGATAGCCAACAGCCAATACCGCAAACACCAGCGCTAACCACTGATTGGTATTTAAACGAGTCATAGGGGGTCTCTCCGAAGGAGCCAACACGCCTCCCGCGGTTAATCATCTTGTTAACGACGGAAGACCCCAGCCGCGCATGGGCGGCTGGGTGATACAGGAGTGGGATTACTGGCGCAGTAGGCCAAGTTCGCTCAGCACGTCGCGGAACTGCTCTTGCTGCTGATCTAGGAAAGCACCAAATTCTTCGCTGTTTTGATAGGCATCAATCCAGCCCAACTGGTCACTTGCTTCGCGCCATGCGTCGGTTTCCAGCATTTCAGCGAATAACTCTTCGTAGTAAGCCACTGCTTCTTCAGGCATATCGGGAGCGCCCATCACGCCACGCCAGATATCGAAGGTGTAATCAAAGCCCTGCTCTTGATAGGTAGGAACTTCGCTCAAACCGCCACCCAAACGCTGCTCAGAAGAAATACCCAGTGCGCGTAGCTGGCTGCCTTCACCCAGTTGGCCAACCGCTTCACCGGCACCACCGACCACGGCTTCGATATGGCCACCCATCAGGTTGGTCATGGCGTCGCCACCACCGGAGAACGGGATGTAGTTAACGGCCGATGCGTCCATGCCCGCTGCAGAAGCTAAACCTGCGACAGCAATATGATCCATAGAGCCCGGCGCACTACCACCGCCTACGCTTAAGCTCGGGTCTTCTTTCAGCGCGGTAAGCAGGTCTTCAAGGTTCTGATACTTGGAATCTGCCGCGACCAGAATGATCGAATAGTCGGTGTTAATCCGCGCGACTGGGGTAAAATCGGTGTGGTCATAGCGTGATGCGCCTGCCAGCGGAACTAGAATTATCGGCGGGCTGGTAGCAAACAGTTTGTGCGGGTTACCACTATCACGGGCGACCTGAGCCCAAGCGACGGCACCACCGCCACCGGGCACGTTGATCGCGGCGAAGCTTTCATCGGCCAGCTCCTCTTGCTGAATGACTCGCGACATGGTGCGCACCAGCGTATCCCAACCGCCGCCGGGGTTAGCCGGCGCAACGAATTCGATAGAGCGACTCGGGGTCCACTCTTGCGCCTGTGCGGCGGTGGTCATGCCTGCAAAGGCAGCTAGGGGTAGCGCAAATAGCGATAAACGCTTGAGGGTAAGCGACGTCATGATGGTGTTCTCCACGTATCAGTGTTGTTGTGTGGGGCGTCTTATTTATGAGACTGCACATCGCGAACGTTAGAAGACCGCCGCCCTGACCGACAAGCTTGTGCGCATAAACAACTAAAAGTTCTTTATGGGCATTTTGTTCATTTTGTTCACAACGACTTACTTATAACGACTCAAGCCACTCGTGTGCCGCCCCCAACAGCCGGTAACGCCGCTCGGGCCGCCCTACGTCGCCATACCCCAGTTCAGCACTGACAGCCTGCTCGGCGACTAAAAACTCTAAGTAACGGCGGGCGGTTGAACGGCTAGCGCCCATGGTGCGTGCCATCTGCATGGCGGTGAGGGAATTCTGGGCGTCGGCTAAGGCATCAATCACCAGGCGCAGCGTCAGCCGATCAATGCCTTTGGGCAGGGCTTTAGACAGCGTTTGGTTTTTAGCACGCGCAGGTTCGCCGGGCTTCAGGCGCGCCAGCACAGAATCCAGTTCGTCTTGGCTCATTTCGGCACGGCTGGCCAACGCCTCACGCTCGCGTCGAAAATGGGTCAGCATTTGCGTCATCCGCGCGGCCTCAATGGGCTTGATGAGATAGTCAAACACCCCGCCACGCAGGGCTTCACTGATGGTTTCCACTTCTCGGGCGGCGGTGACCATGACGATATCCACATGCACATAGTCGCGGCGAATCGCCCACAGCAGCTCTAAACCCTCAACGTCGGGCAGGTAAGCATCCAATAAAATCAATTGGATACTGGCAGCGTGCTCCGCCATGATCGCTTTAGCTTCACTGCCATTGCGCGCCATGCCCACCACATAAAAGCCGTCGCTCTGTTCAATAAAAGCCCTGTGGATATCGGCAATGCGAAAATCGTCTTCAACGACCAAAATGCCGTACTGCCTATCAGACATTACCTTCCCCCTAGCCGTTGTGGTCACTATTTTTGAGGCTGTTTTGACATTGTTGTTGAGACCGTTGTTGAGACCGTTGTTGGTCTTGCTGCGCGCACAGTGAGCGGTCGAGCACTGCGATAAAACACGCGCCGCCCAGCTCGCTCTCTTCCAGCGTCACCGCGCCGCCGTGCTGGCGGCAGAGCCTGGCCACCAGCGCCAGGCCTATGCCCTGGTGCTTGCCAGTTTTGGTCGAAAAGCCTTCCTGGAAAATCGTCTCGGCGAACTGGGCAGGCACACCCGGCCCGTTATCTTCCACTTCGATTAGCAGCTGTTCGCCCAGATCAGTGAAAAACAGGCGCACTTTGGGTTCTTTACTCGGCCCATTCAGCGCTGCGTGGCAGGCGTTGTCCAGCAAGTTACCCACCACGCTCATCATCACCTCTTGACCGGTGGGCGTTAGCGGGCAGGAGAGCGAACTTTGCTCGTCAATTTCCAGCGCCACGCCCAGCTCCCGCGCGCGGGTAAGTTTACCTAGCAGCGTGCCGCTAAGTACGGCGTCGGCCACGTTGCGCATTAAAAAGCTCATCTGCGCCTGGGCGCGTTCGGTTTCCTGATGGATCAGCGCTAAGGCTTCATCAATGCGCTGTAACTGTAGTAACCCAGAGATGGTGTAGAGCTTGTTAGAAAACTCGTGGGCCTGGGCGCGCAGCATATCCACATCCCGACTGGCTTGGGTTAGCGCCTGGGATAGATCCACGATCTCACGACGACTGCGGAAAGTGGCTACCGCCCCCTCAATCTCACCTTCGTGCAGAATCGGCACACGGTTAACCACCACGGGATGATCGCCCAGCCACATCTCTTGGTCGAACTCCTGCTCGCCGCGCCGGAGCACTTCCAATAACCGCGAATTGGGCACAACCTCACGGATAGGCTGCCCCAACAGAACATGCTCGTCATCTAAGTTGAGAAAGCGCCGTGCCTGCTGATTGATTAGGGTGATATGGCCTTCGCGGTTAACCGCCAAAATGCCCTCGTGAATCGACTGCAAGATGGCCTCTTTTTCCATCGCCAGCCGGGCAATTTCGTAGGGTTCCAGGCCTAAAATGACCTTTTTGAGATGCTGCGATAGCCAGTAGGCACCAGCAAAGCCCAGCGTAATCATCAGCGCCACCAGCGACCAGCCAAAGCTGTTATAGCGCGCTACGTCCATCGCCACGCGATCCATCATAAAGCCGACGGAAACCAAGCCAATGATATTGCCCTCTTCATCCCAAATAGGCGCTTTGCCACGCATGGCAGTGCCCAACGAGCCGGTCGCCTCTGACACATAAAATTGGCCATGAATCAGCGCCTGATCGTTATCCCCTCCTACCATCGGCTGCCCTATTCGTTCCGGCAGTGGGTGCGAGTAGCGAATACTTTGCGCATTACCCACCACCACATAGCGCGCGCCGGTTTCATGGCGTATTCGCTCCGCCAGCGGCTGAATAATGAAAGACGGGTCAGGAATCGCAAAGGCGTTGATGATTTGCGGCATCGACGCCACCGTTTTGGCCACTGCCAGCGCTCGTTCGCCCATCTGCTGGCTAATAATTTCCGCCTTGCGGTGATTGAGATAGGTGCCCTGTGCCAGTAGCATGCCCGCCAACAGTAGCCCGACTAACAGCATTACCTGCAGGCGAAAACTGCGTTTATACCAACTGCGCCTTGCGCGGGTACGCCGCCAGCGCTGCAGATCGGCCAATGTTCGGGGGCGAGAAACGCTCATAAATAGACTCGAAATGCGTGACCGCATCATTATGGCACGCGCCAGCAAATGACGTTAATCGCCACCACGTCACGACATCGCTGATGTTGTTCACTGATATACTGGCCCGCTGCCGAAACCAAGGAGGGATATAGTGGCTATTGTTGTGAGAATCGTTCGATGGATGCTTTGGCTTGCCTGCTGGCCACTGTGGCTGGCCGTGGCTTATGCCAGCCCGTTTTACGCCCCACCGCCCCCCAAGGAAGATGCGCCCGTATTTAGCGGCGATGCTGAGCTGGGTTTTACCCACCTTTCGGGCAATACCAATAGCCAAACCCTGATTGGCAAAACGCGGCTCACCTGGCTGAGCGGCAACTTCACCTACTCTTTGCGCGGTGAAGTGCGCAATGTGAGTAAGGATAACGAAACCAGCGCGGAGCAGTACCTGATTGCAGGACGCGAACGCTATGAGCTAGACGGCCCGCACTATCTATTTGGCTTTGCCCGCTGGGAAAAAGACCGCTTCGCCGGTTACGACCAGCAGCTATCCGCAATTGGCGGCTACGGGCGGCAGATTTTGGAAAACGATACCCATACGCTGTCGTTAGAAGCAGGCCCTGGTTATCGTCACGATCGACTGCGCGATGATGACGATGAACGCTTGATGGTGACCTACACCGCGCTGGATTACCGCTGGGGATTTTCTGACTACGCCGATATTGAGCAGGAAATATCGCTTGAGCACACCGACCAGAACACCACATCGCGCTCGCTAACGGCGCTTACTGCCAGGCTCAATGCCAAGCTGTCGCTGCGTTTGTCTCACGAAATCAAGCACAACTCCCAGCCGCCTGACGATACCAGTGAACGCACCGACACCACTACCAGTGCCTCGCTGCTGTATCGCTGGTGAGCCACATTAGACGTTGGTCTACATTACCCGTATACTGCGCGCAGTTTCCTGTACTTGCGCCATTCAATGAATGGCGCTTTTTTTTACCTGCGATTTGGCCTGCTTTCCCATAAGGTATTTCCCATGACCCAACCAAGCCCCAACCCTGAGTGCTCCCAGCGGTTTTCGCTTGGCGACCCTATTGTGCTGATCTTAAGTATCGGCTTTATCGTCGCCTTTCTGGCACTGTCGCTTTACGACGTTACCCTGGTGGCTGACAGCATAAGCGCAGGCTTCGCCTGGACAGCGTTAGTGCTGGGCAGCTACTTTGAACCCTCCGACGATTCATTCAAAGAATAGAATCGCGGATTCTTACCCCTCTCACGCGCTCTGTTGCCAGAGCGAGGAGAGCGATACCGGGGTTCT
>NZ_LGEN01000041.1 GCF_001507855.1 Halomonas sp. 54_146 | reverse complement strand
AATGCGCTTCTCTATTTAAAATCAGCCTATCCTACAGCGATTCATAGCGTTAGCTGGTTTACCTTTGAAGACGGCTTCAGCACGTCCCCTGATCCTCGACTAATTAGCCTCGAACCCTTCGGCAAAGACGATGATGTAGAAACGTCCGTGGCCAATTGGGTCTATATGGATACTCAGACCAAGGTTCTTCGCGGGGTACTCGTCATCAAGGTGCATGTGTTAGATCAAGCGCTCTATCTCATGGAGCTCCAACGCCGACAGCCTAAACCCAGAGCTGACGGTAGTGATGAGGCCTCCAAACCTCCGTCCTACAAAGGTTTAGTATTTACGCTGGATCACCAAGGCAGCTTTGAACACTGGTTGCGCCAAGTGCTGTCTAACGTAAGGCACGTAGAAGGTGTCGTTCAAAAACTTGTTCGTCACTGCCCAGGATTCGCCGATACTTTCAAGCACCCGAAAGCCAAAAATGAAAACGTTCCCGGCGAGGCTTCCGTGCTGAATGCCTTTAGCAAGGTCGGTATCACGCGAGCTGACCTAACAGTACACTAGCTATGTGAGGCATGTTATGAATAAAGCCAGCTTAACGGCAAAGGCAATCAGACTGAGCAATCGAAAGTTGCTCATTAATCGCTTTTGGCGCTTTGCGACTGACATTCAAGACTGCTCAGAAGCAGAACACTCAATGCGCCTACGTAAAGGCTTCTCACCAGACTTTCCTGACATCATTCAAGAAACGTTCCAACTACAAGCAAAACAAGTCCAGACTTTATATTGACACAACGCTAGACGACTCTTCAAAAATCCAAACTGATAGGGCGATTAGAATGGGTGACTTATACATCACTTCTGCAGAAAAAGAAGCCTTAAAAAGCATCGATTCCGACGAGCTAGACCTAGCCATCAGGGAGTGTGTCCGAAGCGTAAAGCCAAGTCAGCTCTACGGATTTAATTTAGAAAGTTGCGGCCTATATGTTTCGAACAAATTGAGATACTTTCAAAAGTCAATTGATTCACATAGTCGGGCCAAGTCTTCTAAAAAACGTGATGAAACAGCTGAGTCAATGCGACGGGCTGGTGACGATCTAACACATGCGGTTCAGCAGATGCAGCAGCGAATGGAAGAAGAAGAGAAAGACAACCTGCTGTTTCGAATCGATGACAATATCTTCCTACCCTCTCATTACAGTGATCGTCTGGAAGTAAAACTAAGGTACCAGTGGCGTAAAAACACGACTGATGACTGGAAACATGGCACCATTACCTTCCTCTACACACCGGATCTTAGCCCTGATTATCGTTTCCCTTTACCTAAGAGAAAGCCCAGTGCTTCGAAATTAGCACAGGAACGACAAGATCAACTACATCGTGAATGGGAACATCTTAAATTACTAAGCCTACACTCCCTTAGGGATTTTTTTAGGAGCGGAGGGAATGGCCACGATGTGCCTGAAAGCTACGCTGTGATTACAGACCCATATAGCCGTAGTCTGAATAATTTCAGCGCACACTTTTGGCGTCAAAGCTCGTCCTGAAAAAACCATGCCATTGCTCACTCGTTACAGCATAATTTATCAGACACGAACCGGGCTAGGCATGGTTTTACTCCTGGATGTTGGCCAGGATGCAGCGGTAGCGCTTGGTACAGCTCGTCGATGCTCAGAATGCGGGGCGTATCGAAGCGGTGCCAGCGCCCCAAGAACTCGGCGCGGGCGTTGAAGATGTCGCGTACCATCTTTTCGTTCAGGCCGGTCTGTGCCGCCACGAAGGTGTACGGGTGGTCCAAGGATTTCTTCTCCACGTATTCATGCAGCCGCAGCGTCATGCGAAAGCCGTCCACCATCTCCGGTAGCAGGGGCCTGACGCTGGTCTTGCAGGCCCGGCAGGTGTACCGGTGGTGAGCCTCCCAGAGGGTAACCCGCTTGCCGTGGATGGGAAGATCACGCTTGCTGAACCGTACAAACTCACCCAGCACGCCGCCTTCCTAGCAGGCGATGGGATCGGGCGCGTCTACCTGGAAGTGCATTTCGTCGTCGGTGGATTTGCAGCGCAGCACCTGGTATCGGAGTAGGTGCAGGATATTGTTGGGCATTTCGGACATGCGGCGCTCTTTTTACGGCTGCCGCGTGTCACGCTGGCGAGCTTCACCTACCTCTTTTCTCTTGCCAACATTTATACTGCCCCCTAGTATATGGAATATACTATCCTCCAGTATAGTTATAGCTTCATAAGAGATAGCCGCATGCATACGATCAAAGACAAATCGAAGTTATTAACCCGCGTTCGTCGCATTCAGGGGCAGACGGCCGCATTGGAAAGGCAGCTTGATGAGGAAGGCGATTGCACGGCCGTGCTGCAACAGATCGCGGCGATTCGCGGGGCGGTCAATGGACTGATGGCAACGATCATTGAGGGGCACTTGACTGATCACGTCGTCAAGGAACCTGAGCTGGAACAGCGACAACAAGACTTGGAAGCGGTGCTGCAGGTCATCAAGTCCTACCTCAAGTAGAACATCACGGAGCCGAAGCCTTAAGCAGAGCTTTGCCATCAATCGCCACCACCTTCATTGGTCGTTCTGACCATAATTTTTATCAACTCGGAGTACCGCAGGATGCATGGTCACAGGCTCGAAGAATGGCAACACAATCATGTTTTTGGTCAAGACCGTAAAAAATCCGGTGAAATACGCTCACTGATCGTCGTCGCTCTAACTGTCGTCATGATGGTGTGGGAAATTCTGGCCGGCGTCCTATACGGTTCGATGGCCCTCTTGGCCGATGGCCTTCACATGGGCTCTCATGCTGTGGCTCTGGGTATTGCAGCCTTCGCCTATGCATACGCTCGCCGCAATGCAGGCAATACACAGTTCTCATTTGGCACTGGGAAGGTCAATGCGCTAGGCGGTTTCACTGGTGCGGTCCTACTGGCAGGCTTCGCCCTGTATATGGTGATCGAAAGTATTGACCGATTCATCCACCCGGTCGACATTTCGTTTAATGGAGCTATATTCGTCGCCGTCATCGGCTTGATCGTCAATGGAGTATCAGCCTGGATACTAGGTGGGGAAGACCATGGGCATGGGCATGAGCATGGGCATGGGCATGAGCATGGGCATGGGCATGAGCATCATGATCATAACCGTCGAGCGGCTTACTTCCACGTACTTGCCGATGCCTTAACTTCGGTGTTGGCGATTGCTGCCTTGCTGGCCGGAAAGTATGCGGGCTGGAACTGGATGGACCCGATCATGGGGATCGTCGGTGCGTTACTCATCACTCGCTGGTCATGGCATCTATTGAAGGACACCTCCCGCGTGCTGCTTGATCAACAGTGCAGCGACTTGGAGCACGAGGTCAGACAATCCATCGAGAATGACGATGTACGCATCAGCGATCTGCACCTCTGGGCCATTGGCCCAAATATTCACGCCGCCATTGTCTCGATCGTTTCGCATGTTCCCGAGTCGCCTGCCTTCTATAAGCAGCGTATTCAGGCTCAGTGCCCGTCGTTAGTACACATTACAGTCGAGACACAGCGCTGTCTCACTGGTTCGGAGAATACTGACCCCATTATAAGATGAGTCGATTGAGCGGGCTGGACCGAGATAGTCGGTTTTGGTCCGGGCGAGAAAGTAGCTATGCATTTAGCTTGGCCTTGCCCTCTCTCCAAGCCATGTAAGTGCCATTGTCCATACACGTTCCAGGCTTTGTAGGTACCTTAATGGCCTGAGAGACATATCAACCAAGAAATCCGACGAAGTCGGGAGTTGTTACCTCCCCATGATGCCCAGAGATCAACCAGATATTACGGATACCCTTTATAAGTAGGCGGTGGCTTTTTTGTCGGTAAGAGTAACCTGTACACACCGTATGCAGGTTGCTCTTCTGACGGAGAGCCGATACGGCCATCCCTTCAGTGGCGGGCGAGAATCTTCGCTGCGATGGGCGAAGTGATCATTTGAATCACTGCAAAAAAAGCGGCTGGAATCGCGATTTCTGATGGCAAACCGGAAGCAGCGACAAACGCTGCAGCGATGCTGAATTCCTTTTTACTGACCGTGAAAAGATAGGTAATCACCTCTTTGCGATCAGAGGTGAGTAACCGTGAGGACATACCTACCAGGTACCCAATCAAATTGAGGCACAGGGCCGCGCCCGCAATCACAAACGCATACCAGCCATAGCCAATGATCGTGGTGGCATTCGGCCCAACCACGGCGAGTAGGATCAGCAGATACAGAATCGACCCTATCCCTGCATACGCTGAATCATGCCGTGCAAAGAAAGCCGAGAACCTTGTACGCAAGCTGACCCCAATCACGGTAGGAACAAGCACGATTAGTGTTAATTCAAGAATAATTGATCCAAGCGGCACGTCTAACTGAAGGCCGGTGAGCCATAAAAACAGGAAGGGAACAATAAACGGACATAACGCGGTGTTGACTGCGTTGAAAACAGCGGCAAGCGCCACATTGCCTTTCGCCATCAGTACCAAAAGAGGAGAAGACACATCTGTCGGCAGCGTGCCGAGCAAGGTTTGGCCAGCAGCCAGCGGGCCGCTTCCAAAAAATAGACGGCCCGTTAGCCACCCGGCAATCGACATAGGCCCATAGACCAGCCCCAATGCCAACAACTGCCGTGACGGCTTTCGGAACACGATGCGCACTGCATGCGCATCGAATGTGAGGCTGATAATCAACATCAGTAATGCCAGTAATGGCCCAATCGCGAACTTAAGCATTATTCCGGTGGCCGGAAAGAGTAAGCCTCCCCCCGCGACGACGATTACAAACCAGACAAGGTGCGCCTCGACAAAATAAATGAATCTACCCATGGTGGATTGGACGTTACCGGTTGAAGTGGATTGAGCCCCGCACCTAAAACATGATCACCTTCGGCCCAGCACACAAAGGCTCCTTGGTAGCTAGGGACGTGCTTCCCAATCCAGGGGTGCAAATAGATAATGCTCAAGGGTTGAAGCTTTAGTTGCTAGAGGTTTTATAGTACCAAGAACAGATAATTCGAGAGAAGGTAACAGATGGGACATCATCATGATCATCCCCACATTGATCCTGCCTCTGGCGACCGGCGCGTCAGCATCTCCATTTGGGCCAATGGGCTCTTAACCATCGCTCAAATCGTCGGTGGCATTATGGCGGGGAGCCTATCGCTGATCGCTGATGCGTTACATAACTTTTCTGACATGGCAGCATTAGTCATTGCCTTTGCTGCTCGTAAAATCGCCAGACGGCCTGCCGATGCGCATATGACCTTTGGCTATGGCCGCATCGAGATAGTGGCAGCACTCATCAATTACACCACCCTCATTATTGTCGGTGTCTACCTGATTTACGAAGGCGCTATGCGGATGGTCGATCCCCCTGAGATAGAGGGATGGACGATCGTGATTATTGGTGGCGTCGCGCTCGTCGTCGATGCCCTTACCGCCATGCTCACGTGGTCAATGCAAAAAGAGAGTGTCAATATCCGCGCCCTTTTTCTGCATAACTTATCGGATGCGTTTGCCTCCATCGCCGTGATTATCGGTGGTTCGCTTATTTTACTGTACGACATGCGCTGGGTGGACCCCGCGATCACGATAGGGATTGCGCTATATATTCTTTACCTAGCCTTCTCTGAAATTGGCGGCCCTATCCGTACGCTAATGCTGGGATCTCCCCCGGACATTGACGGGCAGGCAGTCGTTGAGACCGTACGAGATATCGAGGGAGTCCAGGATATTCACCATGTGCATCTATGGCAGATGCAGGAAAACATGGCAGCCCTTGACTGCCACGTGGTTCTGACAGAAACCGGCTGGCAGCAGCTTGAATCCGTCAAAGCAGAGATCAAGGAGCAGCTTAAAATGCGCTTCAGTATTGCTCATTCCAGCCTAGAGTTTGAGCATAGTGACCACGCGCATCAAAATGCCAATCTATATGGGCACGAGTGATAGACCGAGGCCGACTCCCGGCTCAGGTAGTTAGCGAGCGGCTTACTCCCATAGCGATTGGCTTATTTTTCAACCCTACTTTTCCACCCCATCGTTGAGAAAGAGAGAGAAACATGTTCAAAAAAGCGTCTTTTATATTGGCCGGTACGTTAATGCTGACCGCTGCGATCGTCGCCGTATCGAAACCTGCCCTCTTAGATATGCAAGCTCAGGCAGCAAAGGAGAGCAGTGTCCAGGCAGAGGACTCCTTGGTGCGCTCACACTCCCCCATCTTGGGACGAGAAGACGCGCCGGTGACGATTGTGGAATTCTTCGATCCGGCTTGCGAAGCCTGCCGTGCTTTCTATCCCCTGACAAAAAGTATTCTGGAAACCTACCCAGAAAAAGTGCGGCTCATCGTGCGCTACACTCCTTTCCACGGCGACGTATCTGATAAGGCCATTCGGGTATTAGAAGTTGCTCGTCGTCAGGGCGTCTTTGAACCGGTACTGGAGAGGCTGCTGGCTCGCCAGGATCAATGGGCTTCACATGGCAGTTTTGATGAATCCGCTATCCTCGATATCGCGAGCCAAGGAGGCCTTGATTTAGCGGCTGCCGAAGAGCAACTGACTTCTGCTGAGGTGCAGGCGGTGATTGACCAAGACATGGCGGATGTCAGAGCCAATCAGATTCGCCAAACACCTACCTTTTTTGTCAATGGCGAGCCTTTAGACCCCTTTGGTATGCAAGAGCTGATTGATGCCGTTGAGAGTGAAGTAGCGGAGATCTCTGGGGAAGAGGATGGCCAGTGATGCAGCGCTGGTGGTTACTAGGCTTTGTGGGCTTTTACCCCTTGCTAGCCGAAGCCAATTGGCAAACGCATCTGTCATTGCCTCCGTCTGAACTTAGCCCTGTCAAGTTACAGGCGGCTAGCGAGCAAGAAGGCACATTACCGCTCGATAGCGTTGATACCCTAACCTTTGGGCGTGATGTCGTCATTGATACCACCCTCTACGAGGCCTTGGCAGCAGAAGGTGTCCCAACGCGTTTCGCCACTAAACTGGAAACACTGCTCAGCGAGTTTATCGCAGCGCCGCTGGAGTTTTCTGGCAGTGAACGTATTCAATTAGTGTGGGAGGAAGATCGACGCCAGGACGGCGCCCGTGTTGGGCCACCACGCCTCAGTTATGCCGCTCTGCCTGATCAGGCAGAGCCCTTGGAGGTCATATGGCCGGTCACCCAAAAGGGGGACGTAGCTCTTTTCAAAAGCGACACCCTGCTAGGCACGTTGCGGTTGCCCGTGCTTAGTGCCCGCTTAACGTCTCGCTTTGGGAATCGGCGACATCCTGTGTATGGAGGGATGCGTCCTCATAATGGAATTGACTTGGCTGCGCCGACAGGAACGCCGGTCATTGCCACCGCACCTGGGCGCGTATTCTTTATGGGTCGCCAAGGGGGATATGGGCAGGTGATCGAGGTGGAGCACGACACAGGGGCCATTAGTCGCTACACACACCTTAGCCGATTCTCCCCACAGCTAGTGGTTGGGGATTTAGTCAATGCGGGAGAGTCGCTCGGAGAGGTAGGTTCCTCCGGGGTCGCCACGGGCCCCAACCTGCATTACGAAGTGAGAGTCAATAACCAGCCTGTTGATCCCCTTGGTCAAGGTCAACGCATCATGTTGGGTGAGCAGCCGACTCAAGGTGAATATCAAGCGTCACTTTACGAGGCAAGAGATCGCTTGGAACAAGCTATCGGCACGGCGTCCATTTATGACTTGATCTCGTTTAACGAGCCGTAACCACCCGTGCTTAGCAACGTTGCATGGATTGTTAGTAACGTGAACGTGTGCTTGCCTCGTTATGGAACCCTAGCGCTGTGATCACTCATCTACCACAAGACAGGTAATCGGTATGGAAGAGGTTTCTCTCGTCACAATGGGGGTATTGGGAAGCCTTGCCGCGGGCTTGATGACGGCTGTCGGGGCGCTTCCTATCTTGTTTACCAAAAGACCGAATCGTGGTGTTCGCGATTTAGCGTTGGGGTTCGCCGCTGGCGTCATGCTAGCGGCCTCTTTCTTCTCACTGATCATACCCTCCTTAGAAGCCTCGGAGCTGCGTTACGGAGGTAGCGTGGTACCTGCTGCCATTGCCTGTGCGGCCATCTTGCTAGGGATTGGAATGGTCGCACTACTGAACGAACTCTTACCTCATGAGCACTTCGAACAGGGGCGAGAAGGGCCAGAGGCTGCCTCACTACGTCGTATCTGGTTGTTTATTATTGCCATTACGATACACAACCTGCCAGAAGGGCTAGCCGTTGGCGTGGCCTTCGGCGCAGGGGGAAGCGAAGGAGGCATTCCACTAGCGATTGGCATTGGACTTCAGAATGCCCCAGAAGGACTGGCCGTAGCAGTATCACTGCTAGGCGTGGGCTATTCACGTTGGCGGTCATGGACGATTGCCGCCCTTACGGGGCTTGTTGAGCCGTTGGGTGGCTTATTAGGCGCTGGAGTCATCAGCATGTCACAAGCGCTACTGCCCTGGGGGTTGGCCTTTGCAGCGGGGGCGATGTTGTATGTGATCAGTCATGAGATTATTCCCGAAACTCATCGAAGCGGGCACCAAAAAAAGGCCACGCTGGGCCTCTCCATCGGATTGGTACTCATGCTGTTTTTGGATGTTTCGCTGGGCTGACCATTGGGCGTGGGGCGTAGCGTTAGTGCTAACCCAAGTCGAGAGCCCCTCCGTGCGATTTTTCAGTGATACAGAGTTGATGATCACTGATGACCTCAATGATTCGGCAGCTTTCCACTTTACCACCGGCACACTGCGTGATCATCCGTTGAAGCTCCTCACGCAGTATGGACAGTCGTTGAAGGCGGGACTCCACTTTCTTTAGGTGATGCGTGGCGATGGCATCGACTTCTTGGCAAGGCATATCAGGTTGATCTGACATGGCCAAAAGCTCTCGCACTGACTCCACCGAAAAGCCAAAGTCACGGGCATGACGAATAAAGGTCAAGCGCCGCACAGCGTCGTCTCCATAGCGGCGCTGCCCCCCACCGGTTCGTGTCGCATCGCGCAACAGCCCAATACGCTCGTAATAGCGAACCGTTTCAGGTTTGCAATCGGCTCGTCGTGCTAACTCACCAATGCTGATACTTTGGCCGATCATCGACATGGTAAAACTCCTTAGGCAGGGCTTGAAGCTGTAGTTGCTACAAGGTTTACACTTAAAAACCATAGCCCATTGGCAGGAGAGGCACCATGAAAACATCAACGCCGACAACAGCGCCTACCACCTTGACGCTGCGTGTTGAAGGCATGGACTGCGGCGGTTGTGAGCGCAAGGTTGTATCGGCGCTAGAGCGACTGGAAGGCATTGAGGAAGTCACGGCAAGCTCGGTCACGGGATCAGTGAAGATTCACCACCACGATCACGGGGCCCCCTCGCGAAAGACCATTGAGGGCATCCTGAACGAACTAGGCTATCAAGTGGCTTCCCATGATGGCCAAACACGCGCACCTGGTGCTTCATCCTCTTGGTGGCAAACCGCTAAAGGGCGCTTGGTCATTATCACAGGCAATTTGCTGATCGTAGCCTTCGCGCTTCGTTTAGCATGGCCTGCGCTGGGTAATATGCCTTTCATTTTGGCCACGCTAGTCGGCTTAATACCCATTGCGCAGAGTGCCTGGGGCGCCCTCAAAATGCGCAATCCCTTTACCATAGAGATGCTGATGTGCATCGCTGCGCTTGGCGCATTGGCCATCAATGCTGCCGCTGAAGCTGCGATGGTCGTGTTCTTGTTCGCCGTAGGTGAGCTACTCGAAGGGGTAGCTGCTTCACGAGCGCGCCGCAGTATCTCAGCCTTGGCAAATTTAACACCCTCAACGGCGAGGCTGATGGACAACGGCCATCTGCGTGACGTCTCGGCGGAGTCACTTAAACCCGGGCAGCGTGTGCTGGTGCGGCCCGGTGATCGCGTACCCTGCGATGGACGCATCCTGGTGGGCACCTCCGACATTGACGAGTCGCCGGTAAACGGCGAGTCCATACCCCGTTCGCGAGCGCCTGGTGATGACATTTTTGCTGGCACAGTGAATCTTGATGCCGCCCTGGAGGTGGAGGTAACACGAGGCGCTGATGACAATACGATCGCACGCGTTATTCGTCTGGTTGAAGAAGCACAGGCCGCCAAGGCACCGATAGCACGCTTTATTGATCGTTTTGCGTATTACTATATGCCCGCCGTCGTCTTACTCGCCCTACTGATGGCGATAGTGCCACCGCTGGTATCGACCATGGCATGGTCGGAGTCGATTTACCGTGCGTTAGCATTGCTGTTAATCGCATGCCCCTGCGCGTTAGTCATTTCCACCCCAGCCGCCATCGCCGCCGGTCTCTCGGCGGGAGCTCGGCGCGGACTACTGATCAAAGGGGGAGCCGTTCTTGAACAGTTAGGTAAGCTTCGCTTGGTGGCATTAGATAAAACGGGCACCCTCACTGCGGGTACCCCAAGAGTCACAGATGTGGAGTCTTGGATTGCTGAGGAAGACGATAACAGCGTATTGCGGCTCGCCGCCGCAATAGAGCGGGATTCCAGTCACCCTATCGCCACGGCTATCGTTGAGCATGCCCGACAGTCGGGCATCAACCTCCCCACCGTCACCGGCGGCCGCGCTCTGGCGGGGCGCGGTGTTTCCGGCCAGGTGGAGGGTCGCGAGCTGAGCTTAATGACGCCTCGTCACCTTCACGAGAAAGTCATCCTTGAGGAAAGTCTCAGTGCTCGGATTGTCGCGTTAGAAGAAGCCGGTAAGAGCCTCGCTCTCCTCGTCGAAGGCGAGCGTTTACTGGGCTTGATCGCGGTTCGCGATGAGCCACGCGAAGATGCCATTGAAGGCCTAGCGGCGCTATCCCGTTTGGGCGTACAGGCGGTCATGCTCAGCGGTGATAATGCCCGCACCGTCGCTGCCACGGGGGGTCGCTTAGGCATTGAAGCGTACGGCGAACTAATGCCTGAAGACAAGGCAGCGTATGTTCGAGACTGGCAAGCGGCTGGCCGTGGCCCCATCGGTAAAGTAGGCGATGGCATCAACGATGCACCGGCACTCGCGGCAGCCGATGTGGGTATCGCGATGGGGGGCGGCACGGATGTGGCGTTGGAAACCGCCGATGCAGCCTTGCTCAAGAACCGCGTTACCGGCATCGCTGAGCTGATAGACCTCTCTCGTGCCACACTGCGCAATGTGAAAACCAACGTTGTTCTCGCCCTTGGCTTAAAAGCCATTTTCCTAGTTACAACGGCGCTGGGTATTACCGGCATGTGGATTGCGGTGATGGCCGATACCGGTGCTACCGTCCTGGTGACGTTGAACGCCATGCGACTGCTGGGTTACCGCTTTTCGCCCAGTACCGCAATGACAGGCCTGTCACAAGGAAAAACAACGTCATGAGAACAGCGCCAAACGATAGCCCTTCACGACGTTGGCCATGGTTCACATTTGCTTGCGTATTGGCTCTAGCCGATCAACTGGTCAAAGAAATCGTGCACGCCCAGATGTCGTTTGGCCAAGTCATTCCGCTAACGCCGTTTTTTAACTGGGTTTATACCGGGAACACAGGAGCCGCTTTCAGCTTTCTCGCAGAAGCAGGGGGTTGGCAGCGCTACCTCTTTCTTGGTTTAGCGTTGGTGGTGGTCGTCGTATTGGTTGTGCAGCTATGCAAACCCCTGTCGCGCTTGGAGGCCTGTGCGTACAGCCTGATTCTTGGCGGCGCGCTCGGTAATACTGTTGATCGCTTAGCGCGAGGGTACGTCGTCGACTATCTGGACATTTACTGGGGCGAATGGCATTGGCCCGCCTTTAACATGGCCGATATCGCTCTGTTTGCAGGTGTATTGATGTTCGCAGTGGCGTTATGGCGTGAAAGTCCTGCTTTTAAGCGCTCTGAGTAACGCTATGGATGTGGTCGATAAAGATAAAGAATATACGCTTTTTGCTGGGCGCTCCTCACCAATAGTCGATTGCGTTGTAGCGCTCGCCGCTGGGGTACTGACCACCTTGAGTGCCGCCCCCTTTTCCCTATGGTGGCTTGGCCCAGTGGCCGTGGCACTGGTCTATTGGAAAATAGCGTCGCTAACGCCCGCCATGGCCACCCTGCGTGGGTGGTGTTATGGCGTAGGCCTGTTCGGTTCAGGCACGTCGTGGGTCTTCGTTGCTATTCACGATTTCAGTGGCACCGGGGCCTTAGTAGCGATGTTCCTCACCACTCTTTTTGTCAGCGTCCTGGCGCTCTTCTTTGCAGTCCCCTTTGGGCTCTATCGACGCATCACGGGGCCACGGTTCGCCTTTCTTAGCTTTGCCGGTATGTGGGTGGTGAGCGAATGGCTACGCACCTGGTTGCTCACCGGCTTTCCCTGGTTATTGCTGGGCACCTCTCAGATAGATTCTCCACTAGCCCCATGGGCGCCCGTTGGTGGTGTGTACTTGCTGTCACTCATGACCGCGCTGACAGGCACGTTAGGGGTAGAGGTACTGCGTCGCCGCTGGGGTTTCCTCGTCCCAATGGCCGCCTTGTGGATCGTTCCATTCCTATTGCCCGCCCAATGGACAACCCCTGCTGGCAAGCCCATCCAGGTGGCATTGCTGCAAGGGAATCTTGATCAGCGCATTAAGTGGACTGCCCAAGGGCAGCGCGAGGCGGTCAATATCTACACAACAATGACACAAGAGCAAGCAAGGGACATCGATCTCATCGTTTGGCCCGAGGCAGCCCTTCCCATGCTTGAGCAGGAAGCACAGCGAATACTGGAGCAAGTAGCGTCAGACCTGGGGCCTGACACCGCCTTGTTGACCGGCATTTTGCAACGCGATGGTGAAGGGCGCTCTTATAACAGCGTCATAGGGCTAAATGATGTGCAAGGCGAATACCAAAAAGCGCACTTAGTACCCTTTGGCGAGTATTTGCCATTCCAAAGCCTCCTCGCTGACACCCTTGCTTTTTTCGACTTGCCAGCACCCCGCCTGACCCCAGGGTCAGACGAACAGGCTCCGTTACACGTGGCTGGAGCCACCATTGGCACTGCCATCTGTTACGAGATCATTTTCGCCGACCATGTCGCCCAACAGGCGCGTAATGCCGAGCTGCTATTAACGGTTTCCAACGATACGTGGTTTGGGCGTTCCATTGGCCCACACCAACATCTTCAAATGGCGCGTCTACGTGCCTTAGAAAATGGTCGTCACCTACTTCGAGCTACCAGTAATGGCGTGACGGCCATCATCGATTCACAAGGTCACGTCACAGCCCGTGCCCCACAGTTTGAACAGGCCAGTTTAACTGGCAAAGTGACCCCGATGCAGGGCCTAACTCCTTTCACACGCACCGGTAGTGGCCCCTCTTGGATACTCGCTGCCTTGCTGACGCTGCTCGGATTACAACTCAACTTATCTCGATCAAAAAACGACGCATTAGATGAAAAAGGAACCTAGCGATGCTCTCGGTAAATAACGCAGCAATACTTAAGAGACTCCTCCCATGGCCAATGCAGATGGGCTTCATCATGAGTGTGATGGTTTCGTCTCTGGCATGGCTCCCTGTTGCCATGGCGGCACAACCCGCCACTACCCAGGAGACGGAATGGCCCAAGGGGCATTACCCGCTACCTGAGGAAGGCAATATTATCGGAGAGGCTGACACCTTCACCGTGAAGGATTACGACGATACATTGATAGATATTGCCAAGCGTCACAACCTTGGCTATTTGGAGATGACCCGTGCAAATCCAGAGGTCAGCATCTGGGTTCCAGGGGTGGGCACGGAAGTGACTATTCCCGGACGTTTTATTCTGCCGAATGTCGAGCGAACTGGGATCGTTATCAATATCGCCGAGCTGCGGCTTTACTACTACCCAGATGTCAAAAACGGTGAGACACCACGTGTTGAGACCTATCCTATTGGCATTGGTCGCGAAGGGTTTGATACTCCTCTCGGTGTCACCGAGACCACGATGAACATTAAGAACCCCGCCTGGTATCCGCCTGAGTCGGTAAAACGCGAAGCGGAAGCACGCGGCGAAACCGCGCCCAGCGTTGTGCCGCCCGGCCCCGATAACCCGCTGGGAGACCACGCCATTATTTTAGGCTTCGATGGCTATTTGATTCACGGTACGAACCAGCCAGATGGTATTGGCATGCGCGCAAGCCGAGGTTGTATCCGCATGTTACCCAAAGACATCGAGTCTATATTTGAGCGCATTCCACCCGGCACCCAAGTCAACATCATCAATCAGCCTATTAAGATCGGTTGGGAAGGCGGGCAGCCGCTGGTTCAAGCATTTCCGCCGCTTGGAAAAGAAGAACACAGCATGACCGCACTGTCGGACACCGTGACACGCCTCAACCAATATAATGTCGATAATATAACTATCGATTATGAGCAGCTCAGCACCGTACTGGCATCGTCCAGCGGGCTTATAACACATCTCAATCCGAAACAAGATCAGAAACCACAAAGTAGCGGCATAGAAGAGGGGAGTATCGAAGACATTTATAAAGAGTTGGTTTTGCCCTCATCTCAACGATCATGATATTCACACAAGGGCCCATTGAGCGCTGACATGTCAGTTGAGAGAAGTGGTCTCCTGTCAATAACGTGGGGAGACTCACTTCAATTCGTGCTTTTCATAAAGTACATTTTTAGATTATTCGCTCTGTCTCACTCAGCTATGATGCCGTCCTTTTAAACCTTAAATTGATACCATGATTGGACATGTCTCATCCCAAAGTCAGCTGGTCACTATCCAGGGAGGCCCATATGTTCAAGCGCCCTAACCCTAAGCAGGAAAATATCCCTTGCGAAGCTTCTGGGGTGAATGCCTCCAGTGAAATAGGCATCACCCGTGGTGCTTTAATTTAATAGGCACCTATTAAATTGTCAGCCTTAATGTGTCACGAAGGCCATCGTGTATGGTGGTTATCAATGACAAAGATGTGCCGATGCACATTTCTAGGATGACCGTGGGGATGGCGATGAGGTTCCGGCCCTTCCCACCCTTCATGCTCGTGTTGATGGTGTTCATCGTGATAGTGAAGATGACTATGAAGAAGAGGCGAGTGGTCATGCGCAATCTCTATTGGATCTCGACGAGGCCAAGCAAACGCAGCAAGCCCCGTCGCCGTTAAAGCCACGGTTCCGAGCATTGCGAATGTTCCTGCCATTCCCATATTCAGCCCTATCCACCCTGCCAACGGGTAGGTGATCAACCAGCAACCGTGTGATAACGAGAATTGGGCAGCAAATAGCGCTGGACGATCCTCCGCCTGGCACGAACGCTTGAGCAAGCGCCCTGTAGGGGTCATGACCATCGAAGCGCCTGCCCCCAGTAGCAACCATAGCCCGATAAGTCCCGCAAACGATGGGCCTAGCCAGCCTAAGTAGAGACTGAGCGCCATGATAACGCCACCTAACAGCATGATTGGTCGTTCAGGCAATCGATCCAGTACCTTGGGTAGCAATAAGGCCACCAGCATGGAGCCCCCACCTGCGGCCGCAAAGGCCAAAGCTACTTCTTTCTCGCCAAGCCCCAACACAGAGCGAACAAGCACTACCGTATTGACGATCTGCATCGCTCCGGCGGCTGAGACCGCCAAGTTCAACGCCAACAAGCCGCGCAAACGAGGTGTTTTTAGATAAATCCGTATGCCGTAAGAAACGCGACGCCAAACGCCGGGAATATCCTCTAGCGGTTGTGACGCAGGCAACAGCACCGATATAACCAGTGAGGCAGAGATCACGAACGCCAGGGCGTTGAGTACAAACAGGACATCAAAGCTCATCACCATCAGCAATGTCGCTGCTACCATCGGGCTAAGAAGATTCTCTAAATCGTAGGCAAGGCGTGACAGGGATAATGCTCGCGTGTATTGCTCTTCGTCTTCTAGGATGTCTGGTATTGTCGCCTGGAAAACGGGCGTGAAGCCTGCTGAGCAAGCATTGAGTAGAAAGATCAGCACATAGATTTGCCACACTTCTGTAACGAAAGGCAGTGCGCAAACCACGGCTGCTCGCAGCAAGTCGAGGCTAACCAACAACATGCGTCGAGGTAGGCGTGAGGCGTAAGCACCCACCAGTGGCGCAATGCCCACGTAGGCAACCATCTTAATCGCCAGCGCTGTGCCTAGTACGACACCCGCCTGCCCCCCAGCAAGATCATGAGCCAGTAACGCTAGGGCAACGGTGGTCAGACCGGTACCAATCAGTGCAATGACCTGAGCGAAAAAGAGATGGCGATAGACGCGATGGGCGAGTACATCGAGCATAGAACGTTCCTCACGAGAGGGGAGCTTAGATGCATTTACAGGTAGCGGGCAATGGCCTTGAACTCTTCAGCCCGCGCCCGCTGTGTTTGATCCTGAGCGCCCAAGGCATCCTCTAGGCAGTGATCGATATGATCTAAAACCAAGGCACGTTTGGCCTGTTGAATAGCCTTCTCAACCGCATGGAGCTGCTGGGCAATGTCTAGACAGTGGCGACCATCCTCTATCATCTGCGTCACACTCGAAAGATGCCCCCGAGCCCGGTTCAAGCGCTTGATGATGTCAGGATGTGACTGGTGCGTATGTATTGTCATTTTCTTTCCCTTATTCTATTCCTATCCCCCTGGAGGGGATGGTAATCTATTATTGCTACGCGGCGCTACGGCGTAAGCAAACTGTTATCTACCTTTTTTATCATCAATTTTTGTCCTGGTTGCTTCAAATGCTCAATCGGCTGCGTCACCGCCTTGGCTATCTGACCCTGCTACTGCTGTTTTTGCCTAGCCTGATGCTTACCAGTGTGGGCGAAGCGAGTGCGCATGGCGCAATGAGCCTGGTTGGCGTTGAGTCATCTCACCAGGAGAGTGTGCAGAAGGGCCATGGGCATGCCCATGGGCATAAGCACGATGACGGTCGACATCTTTCTCATGAGAGCGGCAGTCACTTCCACGAACAAGCGGATCGCTTGGGGGCGGGCCTTGTCATCGCTCCGAACGTCCGTCATGCCCTGCGGCTAGGCGAACGGCGCGGTTTACCCCTGCGTCGCGCCTACCGATTGGAGCGACCACCACGGCCAGTTGTCGCTTGATAACTGGGGCCATCCTTCGGGTGGCCAATACTAATGTTAGACCCGTGGAGGTTACATGTTTCCATCCCAAGTAAGGGGTGTGCTCGGCTTGCCTATGATGGCCCGACGCCACGCCTTAGCCTTTCTAACTCTGCTGTTAATGCTACTGGGAGCCAGTGGCGAAGCGCTTGCTCACGCGGTGGCTGAAGGTGACAAGGGCTACATCCAAGAGATCTATGGCGTTAATCTGATCTCGTTTATGTATCTCGGTGCCAAGCACATGGTAACGGGGTATGACCATATCCTGTTTTTGCTAGGGGTCATCTTTTTCCTCTACCGAATGCAGCATATCGCTATTTACGTCAGCCTCTTTGCCATCGGTCACTCGACGACCATGCTGCTCGGGGTGTACTTCAATATCGGCATCAATAGCTACCTAATTGATGCCATCATCGGGCTCTCCATTGTCTATAAGGCGCTCGATAACATCGGCGCATATCAGCGCTGGTTCGGCTTTCAGCCCAACACCAAGGTCGCCACGTTGGTGTTCGGTCTGTTTCATGGCTTTGGCCTGTCGAGCAAGATCATTGAGTACGATATCTCACCCGATGGTCTCGTCCCTAATCTCCTGGCATTCAACGTAGGCGTAGAGATCGGCCAGCTACTGGCATTGAGCGCCATTCTCATTGTGATGGGCTTCTGGCGACGCACTACTGGCTTCTTACGTCATGCGTATACCGCCAACGTCGCCATGATGTGTGCTGGTTTTATGCTGGTAGGTTATCAACTCACCGGCTATTTCATTGCCTAATTGAAGGAGTTACCGATGTATAACACTGACCTTCCAACCCGTGCCGAGCTGCCGTCAACGGGTAAGTTACTTCGCTCTACGTTGATGGCAGCCGTTATTGCCGCCGCCTTGCTGATCAGCGTCGTGCTGCCTGCTGAGTATGCCGTTGACCCCACCGGCGCTGGGCGCTTGTTGGGACTGACTGAGATGGGAGAAATCAAGACCCAGTTGGCTGAGGAAGCCGAGCTCGACCAAGCCAATGATCAAGCCAGTGCCCAACAGGTTTCTGAACCCACTGCACCTCAAGAGGCCGTTAGTGATAGCCAACCTTCGACCGCAACCGCTAGTGCTGCACCGACTTCAGACGTAGAGAGGGAGCAAGTAGCCGCTTCGTTACCAGAAGACCAAAAGATGGAGCAGACTGAAGCAAACGTAGCGCTTGCTGACGCTCCAGCCGCTGAGGAGACATCTACCCAGGCAACTGAAGAAACTGCGGCATGGGGTGATGAAGTGACCTTCACACTCACGCCGGGTGAAGGTACCGAGTATAAGCTGACAATGGAAGAAGGCGCTGTCGCGACATTCGCTTGGACGTCCGACGGTGGGCCACTTAATTTCGATACCCACGGCGATGGCAATGGGAACTCCATCAGCTACGAGAAGGGACGTGGCGTACCCGAAGATGAGGGAGAGCTAGAAGCTGCTTTCACCGGCAACCACGGCTGGTTCTTCCGTAACCGCAATGACAACGACGTGACTGTGGTCTTGCGTATAGGTGGAGACTACGGGGAGTTGAAGCGTATGCTGTGATATTTCATCCGAACCGCTTCGGCCAACAGGGCCGAAGCGGTACATCATAGCGTACCTCAAGGTGTCACAGTTGCCATTGATCCCTTTTGGGGCCTGCTATCAGAGCGAGGGGCCGAGCTAATTCGCAAATTTGTTTTCCGTCAGCTAAGCCGTAGCGTCGAAGCCTGACAAGACGACAATTACTTACGCACTATGCGGCATGACCCAAGCCGACCGTCACACACTAAAACCAAATAATACTTCGCGATGCAGAGCGTCTATCAGGGAGCGAACATTTGACAACCACAAACGGTCTCTTCACGTATTAAATCCTTCAGCGCGTGAGATGGGATAAAGCGGCGTAAGTTCCGGCGCCTAGGCGACCTGCTTGTAGGTAAAAACTAATGTCTCACGTTCTAAAGAGAGTTCACAAAGAATGTAAGCGGCATGCAGGCCAGCCGCAGATCATGTCACTGGTAAGCCAGCTGCTTTCCATTCCGGGTAGCCTTCTTCAAAGCGCCTAATTCGATAACCTAGCTGCCGCAGTCGCTGGACAGCCTCGTGGGATAAGGTGCAATAAGGGCCCCGACAGTAGGCAACGATTTCCTTGTCACGAGGCAGTTTATCCAACATCTCTTCTAACTGCGCTAGAGGAATGTTGATTGCCTCGGGTAAATGACCAGCCGCGTACTCCTCCTCGGGCCGAACGTCCAGCAATGCGACCTCGCCGCGTTTCAGCCCAGCCAGCAATGTATCCCTGGATACCGCTTCCAAAGCACCGCTCGCATCCTCATCGGCGAATAGCCGGCTGACTAGACGCTCCATCTCGGCCAGGTTGGTCTCAGCAACCTGCCTAAGTAGTTCCATCAGAGTGACGATTCGTTCATCCGTCAGGTGGTAAATCATCTGCTTGCCTGAGCGGCTAGCGGTGACAAGCCCCGCTCGACGTAGATGTTGGAGGTGTTGGGAGGTGTTGCCTACGGTGAGGTCAGTGATATTGGCCAAGGTCTCCACCGAGGCATCAGCCTGGGCCAAGCGCTCCAGCAATGCCAGGCGATGGCCATTCCCCAAGGCTCGGGCGACTTGGGCCAAAGTATCGAGCAGATCCTGTTGTGACGTCATCGGTTCCTCTTAAAAACGTGAGACTGGGCATTATGCCGCTTGACAGATCGTCCAGTTTGTTACCATCATTCTATCAACTAATAGAATGATGACAAGGAACCTTATCATGCAGACGCTCATTATCATCAACGATCCTCCCTATGGCACCGAACGTCTCTACAACGGTCTGCGCCTCGCCCACGCTCTGTTGAAGCGAGATATTGAGGTGACCGTTTTCCTGATGGGAGATGCCGTGTCAGGCGCCAAGTCAGGGCAAAAGACACCCGACGGTTTCTACAACACCGAGCGCATGGTCAAACGGGTGACAACCAAAGGCAAGGTACTTCTGTGCAGTACTTGTATGGATGCACGCGGGCTCACCGATGCAGAGGTGGTCGAGGGAGCTGAACGCAGCACCATGGACGCCCTGGCAGAAGCCACCGAACAGGCTGACAAGGTTCTAGTGTTCTGAACTCATTATCCGCTTAGGAGATAGATCGGTGGAACTTGCTCGCCTGGAAAAACACAACGTGGCCATTCTGGTGATCAGCCAGATGTTATTCATGGTGGCATCAATCACCGTTATGACACTGAGCGGGGTAGTTGGACAGCAGTTCAGCCCCTCTCCTGAACTAGCCACGCTACCCATCGCTATGACCATGCTAGGCACGGTAGTCTCGACCTTGCCAGCATCGCTCTACATGAAACGCGTAGGAAGACGCAAAGGTTTTATCACCGGAGCGACCCTGGGCGGAATATTGGGTGGATTGCTGAGCTTCGCGGCCATTGCCCAGGAATCCTTTTGGCTATTTTGTGCTGGCAGCTTGTTGCTGGGTCTTTATCAAGGGTTCGCTATGTACTATCGCTTTGCTGCCCTGGACGTAGCTAGCCCTGCCTTTCGTAGCCGCGCGATTTCTTTCGTCATGGCTGGCGGTGTGGCGGCTGCTTTTCTCGGCCCATGGAATGCCAGTGTCGCCACTGACTTGATCGCCACTGTACCCTCCGGTGGGCCTTACCTGGTAATTGCTATTCTCGCTCTTGTGGCCACCGGCTTGTTGACTCAACTCAAGGTGCCCACCAGTGGCGAACCGCAAATAGGTGAGCCCTCTCGCTCCATGTCAGCCATCGTCACCCAGCCACGTTTCATGGTCGCTCTACTGGCCGGTGCGGTGGGCTATGCCATTATGATACTGGTGATGACAGCCACTCCGCTGGCCATGCGGGCTCAGGGCTTCGAGATGGAACAGATTGCCTTCATCATGCAGTGGCATGTGCTGGGCATGTTCGCCCCGTCCTTCGTGACCGGTAGTCTGATCGCCCGTTTCGGTATAACTCACCTCTTGCTGACTGGTACGCTCCTAATGGCTGGCACAGCCCTAATCACCAATCTTGGCGTTAGTGTGATCCACTTTTGGGTGGCTCTGGTACTACTGGGTGTCGGCTGGAATTTTCTATTCGTTGGCGGCAGTACTCTACTGTCGACGGTTCATTCAGAAGCCGAGCGCGGCAAGGTTCAAGGTATCAATGATCTGATTATCTTCTCCCTGGTAGCCATCGGCTCCCTGATGTCAGGAGCGCTGTTGTACCGCCTTGGTTGGGAAGCTCTTAACCTGGCCATGCTGCCACCAATTTTGCTAGTGGCCTTGGTCACACTCTGGTATCGATTGAGTGCAGCGTCACAGCCCCGCACTAGTCCATCACCTCAGGCCGAGAAGTGAGGAAGCAGTGATCATTACACCCCCTGTGTACCTGGACTATAACGCCACTACCCCAGTGGCCCCCGAAGTCGCCGAGGCAATGGCGGCTGCGCTACAAGAATGCTATGGCAACCCCTCATCGAGCTACCTGCTCGGTCAGGAAGCAGCGAAGCGAGTCGCCGACGCTCGCCAATCCGTCGCCTCACTCATCGGTGCCAATGCTGAGAACCTGATTTTTACAGGATGTGCCACCGAGGCCAACAACCTAGCGTTGTTGGGATCGGCTCACGCCTCGGGCCATGAGAAACGACATTTGGTAATCAGTGCTATCGAACACCCGTCGGTAATGGCACCGGCTCGCCACCTTGAGGCCCAGGGCTGGACACTGACCATCGTCCCCGTGGACGAGACAGGGCGCGTCTCGCCCGAGGCTATAGTTGATGCCGTGCGACCAGAAACAGTCCTTGTCTCTGTCATGCTGGCTAATAATGAAGTGGGCACGCTCCAACCGATTGCTGACATTGCCAAGCGACTGCGAGGCAATGGCGTACTGTTGCACACCGACGCTGCCCAGGCAGTGGGTAAAGTCACCGTCGATGTCGATGCGCTAGGTGTCGACTTGCTGACGGTCGCAGGCCACAAGTTCCAGGCAAGCAAAGGCATTGGTGCGCTTTACGTGCGCAAGGGCACACCGGTACAGCAGATATTGTTTGGTGCCAGCCATGAATCCGGTCTGCGCCCTGGTACGGAGAATGTTCCGGCCATCATTGGACTTGGCGTCGCGGCTGAACTGGCTGCACAACGCTTGGCACAAAAGGGCAGCGTCTTGCGGGATCGCCGAGACCAGTTGCATGGCCTATTGAGTGCAGCCGTTCCCGGTCTTCAGCTCAATGGCCATCTAGAAAAACGCCTACCCAACACGTTGAACGTCTCATTTCCCCGGATTAGCGGCCAAGTCCTTCTGGCCGCCGCCAGTGATGCGGTGATGGCCTCGGTGGGTTCAGCGTGCCATGCCGGTGAGTCTGGCCCAAGTGGTGTGTTGGGAGCCATGGGACTCAATATGGAACGGGCTCTCGGTGCGGTAAGACTCTCGGTCGGCTGGGAGACTCACTCCAATGACATTGAGCGGGCGGCTTACGCTCTTGCTAATGTCTGGCAGCGTCTTGATTGCTCCCACTTCTGACGTGATTCAATCATGACCGCGCCTGCCTGGTATCACGACGACAACTCCTAATCACTGATCGGAACGTTAACTGGAGATAAACATGAATAACGATAGCCAATCCCACAACACCAAGCCTGTCCGTTTTAATGATCTGCTATCTGGAGCCAATGCGGCGGTACCGCAGCTTTCTCCCACTGAAGCAATTGAGAAGCTTCGCTCCGAAGATGTGCTCGTGTTGGACGTTCGCGACCCGTCCGAGGTGGAGAAGAGCGGCAAAATCAAAGGCGCAGTGAATGTCTCGCGTGGTCTATTAGAGCTGAGCGTTGATCCCGAGGGACCGCACTATAATCAGGCATTCCAAAAGGACAAGACGATTCTGGTTTACTGCGTCGTAGGCATTCGCTCGGCCCTCGCCGGTAAAACGCTACTGGATATGGGGTACGGCAACGTCTTCAACATCGGCAGTTTCAAAGAGCTTACCGATGCCGGAGTAGAAACCGAAAACGCTTAATTAAAGTATGCATTAGCCAATAGAGAGAGGAGTAAAAAGGCTATTTGGCTCAAAGATGCCGATGAAGGTTAAACCACCTTCATCGGCCATAACGGCTTGTTATTTTGTGGACGCAGTGAAGCGTTGCGGCCACAGTATTGCTTCTGATGAACCACAGGAGCTTAGGCGTATGCTTTGGCAACTGTTACCACATTAATAATGCGTCCGAGCAATTATGCAATAGGCAGCCAGTAGCTCACACCGTCCATGCTAACCTGTAATCCGTCTCCTGAACGCTCTATGGTTTGCTGACGAAGTACTTTCTTAGTTACTTTCTTGTCATGAAAGTACTCCATGGCTGTGACGATCCACCGCTCCTTCCACTCCTCCCCTTGATCAGCGCACTTAGCCATTTGCATCATGGTACGAGCCAACTTTTCTTTTCGCCGTTTTCTTACCCGTTTCTCATCCACCCTAGGGGTCAGTGTGGTGGCATGTTGGCGATTTAAGAAATTGGTAAACCCCGTCACCGAGGCTGCTTGTCCGGGCACCGCACTCAAGTAACTGTCCACATCACCCTGGTTAGGTAGCCGCTGTCCCTCTCGGTCAGTATTGAGTAACAATGCGGCTGCCGCGCTTAGTGCAAAGCGTGCGGACGTATGCGATGTTCTGCCCGCCTCAATACGTGCTTCTAATTGCTGCCAATAGGTTTGCAGCACGCTTTCTGATAACGAAGCGGACGGCATGGAACTGAGGTACGCCTGAATACGCCGTTTCTCCGAGCTGATGCGCTTGGCCTGATGATCCGGCTCAACCCCTTTCTCTTCATGCAACCAGCGCATAGGGAGCCTCACTCGCCGCAACCCCTCAGCCCCAAAGTGATGGAGCAGCTCCGGATAGCTTGGTATGCGTGACCATGCTTGGTCGAGCTCCAGGAAGAACGATAAGAAATGGTTGATCTTGAGGGCGGCTTTATGCGGACCCGTGGTGCGAATCAGCCATTCACCAAACTCCCCAAATGCTTCCCGTAAAGCTTTGGTGGTGAGACCGGCTTGGCCAATGGAGATCCGCTTGCGGCATGTTCGTGTCCAGTAGCAAGGCTCACAGACATCGCCTCGACCCGCTGGCATAGGATGACCACACGATGGACAGGTAATCTCACCTTGCTCATAACAGGCTTTGCACAACGCATCCCCATTGGGAGCCACCACCAATAAACGATGTCGACGACACGCAGAGCAGGTACCGTGGTCTGCCGTCGCACTGATCTGGCAACAGTTTTCCGGACACTTTTTTAAGCGGCTGCTCGTAGCCTCGATTCATAGTCCGCTGGACTCATATAGTCGTTGCTGGAGTGCAGC
>NZ_LGEN01000040.1 GCF_001507855.1 Halomonas sp. 54_146 | reverse complement strand
ACCTGATCCCTTGCCGAACTCAGTAGTGAAACCGCTTAGCGCCGATGGTAGTGTGGGGTCTCCCCATGCGAGAGTAGGTCATCGTCAGGCACTTATACCAAAAACCCCCAGGGCTTACGCCTTGGGGGATTTTTTTTTGCGTAAAGGGTGAATAAGAGTGAATGATGAGGCGTAAGGGGTAAATCGTGAGTAGAAATGATACACCTCACACCTCACACCTCACACCTCACACTAAGGCTATCCGCAGATCGCCTCTAGCGCCTCTATCAGGCTATCCATCTCATCATCGGTGCCGATAGTAATGCGCAGGAAATTGTTGAGTGCTGACGTATTAAAATGGCGCACCAAAATACCGCGTTCGCGTAGGCCTGCAAATAGCTGAGCGCCTTCGTAGTTTGGGTGTTGGGCAAGCACAAAGTTGGCCTTCGAAGGCAATACTTCAAAGCCTAGTGCCTCAAGACGCTGACGAGTACGCTCACGAGTAGTAATGACGTACTCGCGGCAGGCCTCGAAGTGTTCGGGATCGTTTAAAGCAGCAATGCCTACTACGCTTGCTAAGCTGTCTACTGGGTAAGAGTTAAAAGAGTCTTTAACCCGCAGCAGGCCATCAATCAGCTCTTCTGAACCCACTGCATAGCCCAAGCGTAAGCCTGCCAAGCTGCGTGATTTTGAAAACGTGCCGGTGACTAGCAGGTTCGGGTAGCGATCAACCAGCGCCACGGCGCTCTCAGCGCCAAAATCCACATAAGCCTCATCTACCAATACCACCCGATCGGTGACGCGCTTAAGCAGCGCCTCAATCGTCTCCAGCGAATGTGCATGGCCAGTGGGTGCATTCGGGTTAGCAAAAATAACACCGCTGCGCTCAGTGCTGGCAGCAAGGGCTTCTATATCGACTTCCCAATGAGCATTGAGTGGATGTTTACGCAGTTCCACGCCGTAAAGATTCGCGTAAACCGGGTAGAAGCTATAAGTGATGGCGGGTACGTCTAAGGGCGCGCCGTGGCAGAAAAACGCCTGAAAAGCGAACGCTAGCACCTCATCAGAGCCGTTGCCCACAAAAACCTGGCTACTTTCTACCTGAAGCGTCTTCGCCAATGCTTCACGCAATGCTGTAGAACTCGGGTCAGGGTAAAGGCGCAGGTGGTCGGTCGCATACTCGCGTAGCGCCTTACCAACGCCTGGTGCAGGCGGGTAAGGGTTTTCATTGGTATTAAGCTTAATAACACGCTCGCGTGGCTGCTCGCCGGGTACATAAGGGGTAAGCCTGCGAACGGCTGGGCTCCAGTATTGGCTCATGAGGGTAACCTGATTATCCTAGCAAGGTAGTGACACATGGTCGCTTGATGACTGGCTAAGCGCAAGCATTCGCAACGCTAGGGGTGTGCGTTGCACCTTGGAGCAGTTATGCTGTCACAACTGCGCGTTATTGAATACGATGCTAAATGCGATGACCAACACAAAATTTAAGGAGATACTCTATGCAACTTAAGAGTTTGCTAGCCGGTTCGGCTATGTTGGCACTGCTAGCTGGCTGTGCGAGCGGCCCGATGGAACAGCAGCAAGAAGAGGCAGCTATCGCAAAGGAAAATTACCGAGGTTCATTACCCTGCCGTAACTGTGATGGGATCGATTTGGATGTCACCATGGTGGGTGAAGAAATGAGCGCCGCTGAAGAGCGCACCTTTACTCTGAATGCAAGCTACCGCAATCACCCCCAAACTCCCCCGGACGAAAACTATGCGGGTAATTGGGAAGTGCTGATGGGTACCCCGTCTGACCCCGATGCCACTGTTTATGAGTTAACACCCGATGGCGAAGGCCAAATCTACTACTTCATGCGCATTGATGAGCGCACGCTGGAGTTGATTGACCCAGAGCGTCGCCGTTTTGAGAATGGCGAAATGCTGCAGCTCATGCGTCAGTAACACACAGCACGTAGTGCAAAAAGGCGGCCATCGGCCGCCTTTTATGTATATAAACGGTGCTGAATAACGCCAGTGAAACATTGTTCAGCGCTAGCAACTCAGTCATAAAATGATAGGAGCACCAACGCAGTGGCCAAAGCCAAAAGCGCCTTTGTCTGTACCGAATGCGGTGCTGAATATCGCAAATGGCAGGGGCAATGCAGCAGCTGCCAAGAGTGGAACACACTGAGTGAAGTACACTTGGCGAGCGCGCGCCCCGGTGGCGGTACAGCCTCTGGGCGTTCGGGTTATGCGGGCGATCTTTCACGCGAAGTGATCGATCTGGGTAATGTGGATCTCAGCGAAGTGCCGCGTATGAGCTCCACGTTTGCTGAGTTTGATCGTGTACTTGGCGGTGGGCTTGTGCCCGGCTCGGCAGTGCTATTGGGTGGCAACCCAGGGGCGGGTAAATCCACGCTGCTGCTGCAAACGGCCTGCAAGCTGGCTCAGCAGCGGCGTATTCTTTATGTGACGGGTGAAGAGTCGCTCTCCCAAGTAGCCATGCGCGCCCATCGCCTGCAGCTGCCTACCAATGGCTTGAAAATGCTGGCAGAAACCAGCGTGGAAACCATTCTTGCGGTGGCCGAGCGGGAAAAGCCCGAAATTCTGGTGATCGACTCGATCCAAACCATGCATTTGGAAGATATTAGCTCGGCACCGGGTGGCGTTGCCCAGGTGCGCGAGTCGGCCGCCGCGTTAACGCGCTTTGCCAAAAAGACCAATACGGTGCTGTTATTAGTGGGGCACGTGACCAAAGACGGTTCACTGGCGGGCCCTAAAGTGTTGGAGCACATGATTGACGCCTCGCTGTTGTTAGAAGGCGGTGCGGACTCACGCTTTCGTACCCTGCGGGGGCAGAAAAACCGCTTTGGTGCCGTCAATGAGCTAGGGGTTTTTGCCATGCTTGAGCAAGGCCTAAAAGAAGTCAAAAACCCCAGCGCGATCTTTCTTTCTCGCCAAGAAGTGCAGGCACCAGGCAGCCTGGTGATGGTGGTGTGGGAAGGCACCCGGCCGATTCTCGTCGAGGTGCAAGCGCTGGTAGATGAATCCGCGTTGGGCAACCCGCGTCGGGTAGCGGTCGGCGTGGATCAAAACCGCTTAGCCATGCTGCTCGCGGTGCTCAATCGTCATGGCGGCCTGTTTACCGGCGACCAGGACGTGTTCCTGAACGTCGTAGGCGGTGTCAAAGTGCTTGAAACCAGCGCTGACCTTGCGGTGTTGCTAGCGGTGGTGTCGAGCCTGCAAAACCGCGCACTGCCTAAAGAATTAGTGGTGTTTGGTGAAGTGGGTCTTTCTGGTGAAATACGCCCGGTACCCAGCGGCCAAGAGCGTATTGCCGAGGCGTCTAAACACGGCTTTTTGCGAGCGATAGTGCCCCGTGGAAATGCGCCCAAGCAGGCACCTAAGGGAATGGAAGTGATTGCCGTTGATAAACTGAGCGATGCCCTAGACGCGCTTTAATATAAGACGCGCTTTAATATAAGACGCGCTTTAAAACATAAGACGCGTGTCGCGTGCGCTATGTTTAACGTATTTGATAATCTTAAGTGCCAAGGAGAGACACAATGAGTTCGATTCGTTTGACCCAATACAGCCACGGTGCTGGCTGTGGCTGTAAAATTGCCCCCGATGTACTTGATGGCATTCTCGCCAAGGCTGGGCCAGCGGCGGGTCATAGGCAGCTCATTGTCGGCAATCAAGGGCGTGAAGACGCAGCGGTATACGACCTGGGCGATGGCCGTGGCATGATTGCCACCACCGATTTTTTTATGCCGATAGTGGATGACCCTTTTGATTTCGGGCGTATCGCGGCAACTAATGCCATTAGCGACGTATACGCCATGGGCGGCACGCCGGTGATGGCGTTAGGTATTTTGGGTTGGCCGCTGGACAAGCTCAGCGCCGAAGTCGCGGGCGATGTGATGGCCGGGGCGCAAGCGGTGTGTCGTGAGTTAGGCGTTGCCTTAGCGGGCGGTCACTCCATTGATGCGCCTGAGCCAATTTTCGGCCTCGCCGTGAATGGCTTGGTCGATCTAAGCAAGCTCAAGCTTAACAGCACCGCCAAGCCTGGTGATCTGCTGTTCCTAACCAAGCCGTTAGGCGTCGGGTTGTTAACCACTGCCGAGAAACGCGGTTTGCTGGAAGCAGGGCATCATGGCCTTGCTCGCGAAACCATGCTCAAGCCCAACCGCATTGGCGTGAAACTTGCCGATGTGAAAGGCGTTAACGCGATGACCGATGTCACCGGTTTCGGTTTGGCTGGTCACCTATCGGAAATGTGCCAAGCCAGTAATGTCATGGCGCAAATTGACTTCCGTAAGCTGCCACGCTTAGCTGAGGCAGAATCCTATCGCCGTCAAGGGGCTGTGCCCGGCGGTACGCTGCGCAATCGTGATGCCCTGGGTGAAAGTTTGCCTGCTATGGATGAAGCCCACTGGCAGTGGCTGTGCGATCCGCAAACCTCAGGCGGCCTGCTGCTCAGCGTTGACCCCGCCTGGGAAGATGACGTTGAGCGCATTGGCCGCGAATTCGGCCTTTCATTACGTTCATTTGGCGTAATGAAAGCGCGTCAAGGCAATGTCTCCATTGAGGTGGTCGGGTGACGTTAGCCACGATGTTAACAACCACGCCTTCCGCACTAAGTGTGATCAGTGAAGAGCGCCCGCTAATCGACGTGCGCGCACCCGTCGAATTTGCCCAGGGCGCGCTGCCGGGGGCGGTCAACCTTCCCTTAATGAACGATGACGAGCGCCATCAGGTTGGCATCGCTTATAAGCAGCAAGGGCAAGCGGCAGCGATTGCGCTGGGTGAGCGCTTAGTCAGCGGTGAGACCAAGCAAGCCCGCGTTGCCGGATGGCAGGCGTATTTAGATGAGCATCCCGACGCGCTCATTTACTGCTTTCGTGGCGGGCTGCGCTCGCAAATTGCTCAGCAGTGGCTGGAAGAAGCGGGTGTATCAAGGCCGCGCCTGGAGGGCGGCTGGAAAGCCATGCGCCAAGCGCTCTGCGCGCGTATTGAGTCGGCCGCGCGTCAGCCGATGCTGGTGGTGGCGGGGCTAACCGGCTGTGCTAAAACCACGCTGATTAATCAGCTCGACAACGGCGTTGACCTAGAGGCCTATGCGCACCATAAAGGCTCTGCGTTTGGGCGCAGGCCCGAAGAACCCGCTACCCAAATCAATTTCGAGCACGCGCTGGCCAAACGGCTAATCCGGCTGCCGGAAGGGTTGGTTATTGAAGATGAATCCCGCCAGATTGGTAACGCCAATATTCCCTTAAGTTTCTGGCGAGCGCTACAGCAAGCGCCAAGGGTGCGTATCGAAATGCCGCTGGATTGGCGTCTCGCTCAAATTCAGCAGGACTACATCATCGACCTAGAGCAAGCCTACATAGCCCGCTATGGCGGTGAGCAAGGGTGGGCGCTAATGCAGAAGCAGCTAAGCAGCGCGCTGGTTCGTTTAGGTAAACGCCTGGGTAACGCGCGCCTGCAGCGGTTGCAGCGGCTTCAGACGCTGGCATTCAGGGAACATGCTCAAGGCAACCCCCAGGCCCACGAAGCTTGGCTTGCGCCACTGCTCACTGAATACTATGACCCACTTTACCGCTACCATTTAGACAAACAGCGGGATACGGCCCCGCCAGAAATCCATGTAGGCGATTGGGATAGCTGCCTGGCAGCCGCCAGGCAGTGGAACCGCTAACTAGCTCACCGCACTGGTAGTAGAACCCGCTTTAAGCCACTGGGTCATCACGCGATCAAGGAGTGGCGCTAAGTGAATAAAGCGGTTGGGGTCTTCGAGTATCTGCGCATCATCCTGAATATAGCGGGTGGCGTAAGGCGGTGACGCGCTGGGTCGCTCGCTAGCGCCCAACAGCTGCTCCACACTCGCCGCGGTGGCTTCTAAATGGCACAGCAGGCCGATGACGCGGCCGCGATCCCAGGCAAACCCTTGCAGTGGCGCTGCTTCGCTACCGCCTAAGGGAAGCGCATCTTCGGGTAGGCTGAACACATAGCGATGCCACATAAACGCGGTGAATGTTTCGGGTAAATCCAGCGAGCTTTGCGGTGCCAGGGTGACCGTATGCCAGCCTGTTTCGGTATACGTCCCAGGTGCCACTACTGCGCCAAGCGCCTGGGCAATCCAGTGGGCGCCAATGCCAACGCCCAGCAGCGGTTTTTGGCCATCCAGGTAGCGGTTGATGAGTTTATCTTCCGCTTTAAACCACGCCGGTGATTGGCTAATGAACCCTTCGGGCCCATCCAGCACAATCAGCGCATCCGCTTCGTTTGGGCGCGGCGTTAGCTCGCCTGCATAAAGATGAAAAACGGTGTAACTATGACCCATACTGGTCAGCCACTCGGTTAATCGCGCGGGTCCGTGGTCAGGGCCGTGCTGTAGCAGATGAATATGCATGGTAATCTCCTCGCCGGCCGTATCATCATCAAAGCGTCAGGGGGTCGCCCCAAGCGCATAGAGACGATAACGTACCCGCTACGTTTCACCAATTACGTTTCACCAATATTCCACGTTAAGTGATCCAGGAAATCAGTATGGTGTCCAAACCCCAGGGCTTTTACCAACGCCTGCAAGAACTTCCGTTATTTGCCCAGCAGGCATTTATGGCGGCGCTATGTGAGCGCTTGCTGCCTAACTACGTGCTCTATGAGCAAACTACCGGCCAGGGCGATAGCCACACGCTACGCACTGTGCTGAGTTTGGTCTGGGAGCGGCTTAATGTGCCTAACGCCAGCATCGATTTTGCCCGCCAGGCGGCAAAACTTGCCGAGTGCGAGCCGCCTGAAGAGGACGAAAGCTTTGGTGCCCGGCGCGCCCTGGACGCGGTAGTGTCGGTTTCAGCGCTGCTGGACACCCTGCAAGGCGACTCCCCAGAAGCGGTGCTGGATGTTAGCCGCACATCCCGCGCTGGGGTGCGCGCCTTTATCGAGCTGACAGAAGGTGAGGAAGACGCCCAGGCACTAGCGCTAATCATTCGCGACCACCCGCTGATGGCCGACGAAAACGACTTCCAGGACGCGGTACTCGAAGCCGTGAGTGAGCCGCTGGATAAACCGGCGCTAAAAGCGGTGCGCGAATTAGGGCGCAATGGTGGAATCAGTAACCTTGGCTTGTCGCTTGAAGATACCGAGGCTTAACGCCCCGGTAGGTCTGCGCGCTTAAAACTCTACGTTCTCAAAAGCTTATAAGCGCATTTCGATGCCGCGTTCTGCCATATAGCGCTTCGCTTCAGGAATGGTGTATTCACCAAAGTGGAAGATGCTGGCAGCCAATACCGCATCGGCGCCTCCTTTCAGCACGCCATCCACTAAATGATCCAGGTTGCCGACACCGCCTGAAGCAATGACGGGTACGCTCACCGCTTCGGAAATAGCGTGGGTGACGCCCAGGTCGAAACCAATCTTGGTGCCGTCCCTGTCCATACTGGTAAGTAGTAGCTCACCAGCACCGAACTCAACCATTTTCTTTGCCCACTCAACTGCATCCAGGCCCGTTGGACGACGTCCGCCGTGGGTGAAAATTTCCCAGCGGGGCGTTTCGCCTTCTTCAGAGACCCGTTTGGCGTCAATGGCCACCACAATGCACTGGCTACCGAAGCGTTCGGCAGCTTCGCGCACAAACTCTGGGTTAGTGACTGCTGCGGTATTGATCGATACTTTATCCGCCCCGGCGTTGAGCATGGTACGAATGTCGTCGCAGCTGCGAATGCCGCCGCCAACGGTCAGTGGGATAAACACTTCACCGGCAATACGTTCGACCATCTCTACCGTGGTGTCCCGGTCTTCGTGGCTGGCAGTAATATCGAGGAAGGTGATTTCGTCGGCACCCTGCTGGTTATAGCGCTGGGCAATCTCCACCGGGTCGCCTGCATCGCGAATACCCACGAAATTGACGCCCTTAACCACGCGGCCAGCGTCTACGTCCAGGCAGGGGATAATCCGTTTGGTAAGGCTCATGAGCCGTCTCCCGTGAGTTGGTCGCTCAATCGCTGGGCTTCAGCCACATCCAGGCTGCCTTCATAAATTGCCCGGCCGGTAATAGCGCCTAAGATGCCGCTATCAGCCACCTCACAGAGGGCTTTGATATCGTCCAGGTTGGTTACACCACCCGAGGCGATGACGGGCAAGCCGCCTTCACGAGCCAGTTGTGCGGTGGCTTCCACGTTGACGCCCTGCATCATGCCGTCGCGGGCAATGTCGGTATAGACGATGCTGGAAACACCATCGTTAGCGAAGCGCTTGGCTAATTCGGTGGCTTTAACCGTAGAGACTTCAGCCCAGCCGTCGGTAGCCACATAGCCATCTTTGGCATCGAGCCCGACAATCACATGGCCAGGGAAGGCGCGGCACATTTCACCCACAAACGCCGGCTCTTTCACCGCTTTAGTGCCGATAATCACATAAGAGACACCAGCACTTAAATAGTGCTCGATAGTTTCTGCGCTGCGAATGCCGCCGCCAATTTGAATCGGCAGGTTGGGGTAGGCGCGGGCGATAGCGGTAACGGCATCGCCATTGACCGGCTTGCCCTCAAAGGCACCGTTCAAATCGACTAAATGAAGGCGCCGAGCGCCGGCTTCTACCCAGCGAGCAGCCATCGCTACCGGGTCATCGCCGTAAGAGGTCGCGTCTTCCATGCGGCCCTGCTTTAACCGGACACACTGGCCGTCTTTGAGATCAATAGCGGGAATTACCAACATACAAAATCCTCTCAGGGCGTCCAGGTAACAAAATTTTCAAGCAGGCGAAGGCCTGCGCGGGAGCTCTTTTCTGGGTGGAACTGCACCGCGAAGGTTGAGTCACGGCCAATCGCCACATGGGCGCTCACCTTACCGTACTGGGTGGTGCCAAACACCTGGGCATCTTCATCGGCATTCACGTAGTAGCTATGCACAAAGTAAAAGTGTTCGCGATTATCAATACCTGCCCACAGGGGGTGCTCATGGTGCTGCTCGACCACGTTCCAGCCCATGTGCGGCACTTTCAGTCGCTGCTCGTGGGTGTCGCGCATATCACCAGGAAAACGATCCACACTGCCTTTAAAGAAGCCCAGGCACTCTACGCCACCGTTCTCTTCGCTGCGCTCCAGTAGCATCTGTTGGCCCACGCAGATTCCCAGCAGAGGCTTGGCTTGGCGGGACAAAATATCGTCCACTAACCCACGTAGCTCAGTGCGTTCAAGTTCGCCAACGCAGTCCCGGATAGCCCCTTGGCCGGGCAGCACTAAGCGAGTCGCGCCAAGAATACGGCGTGGGTCGCGCGTAATGACCACGTTCTCATGCGTCACATGCTCCAGCGCTTTGGCCACAGAATGAAGGTTGCCCATTCCGTAGTCGATCACAGCAATGGTCATGAAGCGCTCCTTGTGGGGGTGGGCGGATAATGGCTAGCATCGCACATAACATGGCGCGGCATTACAAACTCCCTTTGGTGGAGGGCATTTGGCCTGCCATGCGCGGGTCTTCCGCCACGGCCATGCGCAGGGCGCGTCCGAACGCTTTAAAAATCGTTTCCGCCTGGTGGTGAGCATTAAAGCCTTTGATGTTGTCGATATGCAGCGTTACCCGGGCATGATTGACAAAACCCTGGAAAAACTCCCAGAACAGCTGGGTGTCCAAGCTGCCAATGGTATCGCGGGTAAACTCAACGTTCATAAACAGCCCCGGCCGCCCGGAAAAGTCGATCACCACGCGCGAGAGCGCTTCATCAAGGGGTACATAGGCGTGCCCATAACGGTAAATGCCGCGCTTATCGCCAATCGCTTTAAAAAACGCTTGGCCTAGCGTAATGCCCAGGTCTTCGACGGTATGGTGGTCGTCAATATGCAGGTCGCCAGTGGCGTGGATGTCGAGATCAACCATCCCGTGGCGGGCAACTTGATCAAGCATATGATCCAGAAACGGAACGCCGGTTTGGCAGCTAAGGCGGCCTTCACCGTCGAGATTAACGCTGACCTTGATCTGCGTTTCGTTGGTGTCACGGCTAACCGTGGCAATACGCGCTGACATGTTGCATCTCCTGCGCTAACGCGCACTCTGAGGAATAGCCCCTAGGAATGATTCTGAGTAATGAGCGGTGGCGCTATTTAACGTGCCACCCTTGGATCAGCCTAAGGCAAAACAACCATTATAGTGAATCGGCGCCCTCATCCGCTACAATGCGCGAAATGTAGCCGCAATCATTCGCGGCAGAAATAGCAGCCAGGCTGCTTTGGCGAAGAGGATTTCACCATGCCGGTGACACTGCACCACGTCGACCAAGCCCGTTGGGAAGCCGATGAGCAGGTCCGCCTTGATCTCGTGCGCATTTATCAAGATGCGCCTCAAGAACGTATGCCCACCCCAACGGTTGAGCCGTTTATCGAGCAGCATTTTAAAGGCCAGCACTTTTTTGCCTGCGCACATTTCAACGACCGGCTGCTGGGGGCGGTCGCCGTGAAAGAGGGCGAAGACCGCGCGTGGTGGCTTTCCGAGCTTTGTGTACGCAAGACAACACGCCGCCGTGGCGTTGGTTCGCGCTTAATGGCGCTGCTCGGTGAGCAAGCCAAACAAGAAGGGCGCGTACTGCGGATCGAAACGTCGACTCTACCACTGGCCGACCGCGTGCTGCTGTCTAAAATGGGCTACCGAGCCATGGCTAATCCAGAAGCACCCGGGCCAGGCATGCCCGCCACCAGCGATTTTGTTGAGTTAGACCCACAAGGGAAAGGGTAAATGAAACAGTTACTACGTATTTTGCTAGCGGCAGTGGGCATTCTCGCCATCGTCGCCGTCGCTGCCGTGGTCTACGTGACCACCTTTCTTGATCCAGAAGACTTCAAGCCCCGCTTAACGGCCGTGGTGGAAGAGCAAACCGGGCTCAACTTGGCGCTGGACGGCCCGATTACCTGGTCATTTTACCCGCGTATTGGGGTCAGCGTAGAACAGGCTCGCGCCTGGTTACCCGAGCAAGCGGAAGAGAGCGCGGCCTTTGCTGCGATTAACCGCGCGGAAGTTAGCGTGGCTTTTGCCCCGCTGCTGCGTGGGGAAATTGCCGTTGATGGCCTGACGCTCGACGGTATGCGCCTTAATTTAGAGCGCAACGCTGAAGGGGAAGGCAACTGGGAGCCACTGCTAGAGCGCCTTTCTGAACATAATGAGAGTGCCGCGGAAACGGTGCTGGCACCCGCTAGCGCAGGCCCTAATGCCGATGCCGGCAGTTTGGCCGTGGTGTTAAGTATCGCCAGCGTTGAGGTGAAAAATGCCGATATTCGCTTCCGCGATGCGCAAACTGAAGCGCTATGGCGCATGCAGCAGCTGAATATCTCAGGCAGTAACGTTAATCCGCTGCGTGCCTTTCCCCTGAAGGCCATGTTCACGCTCACCAAACATAATCGGCTTGATGCCGAGGTGCTGGAACGTGCGCCAGACCTGTCCAGCGATATTAATCTTGAAACGCGGATGCGGCTCGGCCTGGCAGATGAGCTATTCGTCATGGAAAATACCGCGCTGATCACCCGCACCCATGCCGGCGCTAATAGCGAGCCCCAGCAGCTGAGTTTAAAAGCTGCCGAAATCATCGCCCGCATGGGTGAACAGCAGCTTTCTATTAAAGAAGGGGTGCTTTCAGCTGGCCTGCGCAATGCCGACAACTGGCAGGGCAGCTTGGCGCTGGCGCTTGCCTTTGGCCTAGAGAGTGACTGGCAGGCTCAAACGGCGCAGCTGAAAGAACTGCAGCTTACCGGGCCAGATGGCCTCAGGGTCAGTGGGCATCTTAATGTTGAACAACTGCGCGATGCGCCTCGCTATCGCGGCCAGCTCACTGCGGCGCCGTTTACGCTACGCCCCTGGCTTGCACGCGCTGGCGTTACGCTCACCACATCGAGCGAGGCGGCGTTGAGTGATGTCGCCATGACCAGCCCGATTGAAGGTGATGCCGAGCAGCTATCGTTGCCCAGCCTTTCGCTGGTGGTAGACGACAGCACCTTTACTGGTGAGCTATCGGCGGCGCTTGACGGCTCACGGCTGAGATTTGATTTAGAAGGCGACCAGTTAACGCTCGACCACTATTTACCCGGCACCGCCACGGCGAAACAGGCCAGCCACGGCTTGCTGCGTAAAGCCTTTGCGCAAAACAGTGAATCGCTGCTGCCGCAGGCCGTGCTCGGTGGGTTAGCGCTGGAAGGCGATTTGCGTGTTGATAATCTCGTCTTTGCGGGCTTGGTGTTCAATAACCCCCGTTTGCAGCTGCGCGGTGATGACGGTGTCCACCGCTTAACGGCGTTTGAATCAGGTTTCTACGAGGGGCAGCTCAGCGCCATCGGCCAGGTCGATGCCACCGACGCAGTGCTTGAGTGGATGCTATCGCCCACGATTAGCAACGTTCAAGTAGCGCCGCTGATTGAAGCCATTAGTGACGAGACATCACCGCTGCGCGGGCGTTTTGATTTATCGGGAGACCTCACCAGCCTAGGCAACACGCGGGAATCGCTGACCAGCAATCTAAATGGTCAGCTAACGGCGCGCCTAAACGACGGTGCTATTTTAGAAACCAATATTTCTCAGCAAATGTGTGAACTGGTCGCGCAGTTAGAGGGCGAGGGCACGCTGCGCGATTGGCATTCCGATACCCGCTTTGAACGGTTTGATGCCACCTTCCAAATTAATAATGGCTTGCTGAAAAGCGACGATTTGTTAATCACTTTGCCAGGTATCGATGTGCAGGGGGAAGGCGAGCTCAATCTCACCAGCCTGAACTTTGATACTCACGCTAATGCCCGCTTGGTGAATACGGCAGATGCGGCCTGCGCCGTTAATCCGCGCCTGGCACAGCTGCCGCTACCGGTGCGCTGTGAAGGCAACCTTAGCGATGAACGCAGCGAGTGGTGCCACTTTGACCGTGCGGCATTCCAGACAGCAGTGGCCGACCTGCTGCGTAGTGAAGCTGGGGATCGTGTCAGTGAAGAGCTGGAGGAACGTTTGGGCGACTCGTTGGACAAATTAGATGAGCGTTTAGGCGAAGGTGCCGGTCAGCAGCTGCGCGACGGACTGCGCAGTCTGTTTAACTGAGCATCCAGCAACGCGCTGCTTGCCCACCATAAGTGCGATGCGCCGGCCTAACCGCTGGCGCTTTTTATTGACTCGATGATCATTCTCTCTGTTTTAGGAGCATGCATGGCAGATATGCCCCCGCCGCGGCTGGCCGCCAGCGAATTCCAACAGCGCCTGCTGGCCTGGTTTAACCGCCACGGCCGCCACGATTTGCCGTGGCAGTCGCCGCGCAGCGCCTACCGTGTATGGGTGTCTGAAATCATGCTGCAGCAAACCCAAGTCACGACCGTTATTCCTTATTTTGAGCGCTTTATGAGCCATTTTCCTACTCTGGAAACGCTCGCTAATGCGCCGCAAGACGAGGTGCTGCACTTATGGACCGGGCTTGGCTACTACGCCCGCGCGCGTAACTTGCATAAAGCCGCCCAAGTGGCGGTGGCAGAGCACAATGGAGAGTTACCAACGGAGAGTATCGACGCTTTAGTGGCGCTACCCGGTATTGGCCGCTCGACCGCCGGTGCCATCATTGCGCAAAGCACCGGGCAGCGCGCAGCGATTTTAGATGGCAATGTAAAGCGCTCGCTCACTCGCCTGCATGCGCTGCCTGGCTGGCCGGGTAAACCCGCGGTAGAGCGTAAGCTATGGGCATTGGCCGAGTATTACACCCCGGCTGAGCGCTTAGCCGATTACACTCAGGCGATGATGGATTTTGGCGCAACCCTGTGTAAGCGCAGCAAGCCCGACTGCCCCAGCTGCCCGTTTAACGATGTCTGTTTGGCTTACGCCCAGGGCGAGCCAAAGCGCTACCCGGAATCCAAGCCGAAAAAAGCGCTGCCCACGCGCCACACCATCATGCTGATGCTGCGCGACCCACAAGGCCGGGTATGGCTAGAGCAACGCCCGCCGAGCGGCCTGTGGGGCGGGCTATGGAGCCTGCCGCAGTTTGAGCAGGCCAGTGAGCTCAACCGTTGGCTTGAAGCCAACGCCGTTAATCCAGCGTGGGATACGGCCTCGCCCAGCTTTTACCATACCTTTAGCCATTTTCGCTTAGCGATTACCCCGCAGCCGGTGAGCTGCGATAGGCTGAGCGGTGTTCGCGAAAGCGGCGTATGGTATGACATCAACCACCCGCCCGCATTGGGCTTAGCAGCCCCGGTTAAAGCGCTGCTCAGCCAGCTAGTGCCCTTTAGCCTTAATCCAACCCCAGGCCACGCGTAAGCATGGGTGAGTGGATTGGCCGAGTGGATTGGATGCATTCATTAAATGAAGTCGTAGAACCAGGAGCACGTTATGAGCAATACGGTTTTTTGCCGCAAGTACCAAAAAGAGCTAGAAGCGCTGCCATTCCCGCCCTTGCCGGGTAAGCAGGGCCAGGAGATTCAGGCCACGGTTTCCAAGCCCGCCTGGGAAGCCTGGCAGTCGCTGCAAACCCGCCTGATCAACGAGAAGCACCTCAACATGCTTGACCCTGAATCTCGCGCCTATTTAATGGAGCAGATGCAGCGCTTTCTCGATAACCAAGAGACCGACCAGGCGGAAGGTTATGTGCCGCCTACGCAGGCGTAAGCGTTTCGCCGCGTAACGGAACAGGCCTTACCCTCAGGCCTGTTCCCGCCGCAAAATAGCACCACGGTCGCCCACCGCATAAACCGCACCGCTTTGAGTCGCACAGACCGCCCGCAGGCCATCATCGCTACCGCTAGGCTCGGCCATCCACTGGCCCTCCTCCAGGCGGAGAATGCAGCCACGAGTACCCACGGCGTAAGCGTTGTTGGCAGAAGTGCCTGAAACACTCAGCAGGTCATCACGTATGCGGGTCGGCTGGAGCTGCCAGCGGCTGCCGTTAAAGTGTGCCAGGGTTCCCGAAAGGCCGACGGTGTAAATGTCATCCAGCGCAGGCCCCCAGACATCATAAAGAAAGTTTTCGGTGCCCACGTTGAACGACGCCCATTCCTTGCCGTTGTAGCGCAGTACCAGGCCAAAATCCCCCACCGCCAGTAAGCGGTCGCTGCCCCAGCCCCACAGGCCATAGAGCGCCGATTGGGTGCCGCTGGGCATGCGTTTCCAGCCAAGGCCGTCGAAGTGCAAGATCAAACCCTCGTCGCCCACCGCAAAGATCGAATCGGGGGCGTTGCCCCACATGGCCAGAATCGTCACGTCAAGATGCAGATCAAAGTGCAGCTGCCACTGGCTGCCGTCGAAGCGATAGATGCGCCCGAGCTGGCCGGCGGCAAACAGCCCGTTTCCTGTGTCGCAGAGGCAATGGACGGACAGCTCACTGGGCGCTGGCAGCGCTCGCCAGCGTTCGCCTTCAAGAACCAATACGGTGCCCGCCTCGCCGCAAACGTAGCAGGTGCCGTCGGCCGCTTCATGGATGCCCCATAATTGGCGGTCGGTAGGGGATTCCATGGCAACCCAGGGGCTGCGCGCCGGCGCACTGGGGGGCGCGGCCAGGGCCGCCGTAAAATCAACAGCGGCGGTCATGATGGTGCCAAAATCACCAACGGCGAGGGCCTCACCGGTGGGTAGCGTCACGATATCCATCAGGTCATGGTTACTGTTGCTTTCAAGGCGGTCCAGGCGGTGGTCCTTCAAGTAATAGAGGTGGCCCTGATCACCCACGATGAGCACACCGCCTTTGTAGGCCTTGAGTGAGCGCAGCCGCGGCATTGGCGTGTTGAACGTTAGCGCCTGAAAGCGGCCTTCCCGGTAGCGCACCAGCTCACCGCGAAAGCCAGCCGCGTCAACGAAGTAACGCCCGCCGGCCAGCAGCAGTTCGTCATCGTCCATCAATAGCATGGCCTGAAAGCCGGAACCCAGCGGGCAATCGAGTGCGACCCAATGGCCATCGAGCCCACGCTGCAGCACCGTGCCCTCACCACCGGCGGCGTACACGGTGCCCTTGGGGGAGCACACCACGGCGCGTAGGTTGATCTGCGTGGGGGCAGGTTCTATGGCCCACTCGCTGCCGTCGAAGTGCAGGATCATACCGTCATCGCCAACGGCCCAGGCCTGGCCGTTGGCGTTGCCATCAATCGCGAACAGCGGCGTGTTTTCGGCACAGGCAGCGAAGCGGCCGTTGTCATCCACTACGCCGCCGCGGCGCTGCTGCCACTCGGTGCCATCGAAATGCAGAACGCTGCCCATCCAGCCAACGGCGATCAATTGGTCAACATCAGGGCCCCAGAGGCTGTGTAGCGGCAGGTTAGTCGGTACCTTCATGCGCTGCCACTGAGCGCTAGTGTCATCAGCGGTGGCATGGTAACGCAGGATCATGCCCTCATCGCCTACCACCAGCACGTTGCCGTCGCCGGCCCAGCCCGACCACAGCACGTCACCATCACCGGCACCCACCTCTGGCACCCGGCGCCAGGGCGCGCGCTGTGCTGCTTGGGAGGCGGTGTTGCCGAGCAGCTGACGGAAGAATTGACGACGGTCAGCAGTGTTGGCCTGGGTCATGGTGTAGCGTCCTCAGCTGGTGGGTTGCCTAGCAGGGCGGCCAGTTCGCTGCGCAGGGCCTCGCGCTGCTCGGCGGGTACTGCTGCCAGCGCCTGTTCCAGTTCCGGTGCCTGCTGGGCTTGTTGGTTCATGGCTTTCAGTGAGTCTGCCGCTGCCGCGGAAAAGTTCGCCTTGGCCTGAGTGATACAGGCATTGACCGCCGGCATGAAGGCGCTGGCCTCAATGCCGTTGGGTGCGTCGAGTACGATTGGACGCCCAGCGTCAGAGCCGCTGGCCAGGGCGGGTGAAAGCGGAATCTGGGCCAGTGAACTGACGCCTGCTTTAGCCAACGCCTCGGCCAGATGCGCGCGGGGGAAAAGGTGGAAATCGCCACCACAGTGGGGGCAAGTCACCCCCGCCATATTTTCCACGACACCCAGTAAGGGCAGGCCGCGTTCCTGACAGAAACGAATGGCCTTAAGGCTGTCCATCAGCGCCACTTCCTGAGGCGTGGTCACCAGCATTACCGCCACATCATGCCCTTCAAGCAGATCGGCCAGCGTAATCAGCTCGTTGCCGGTTCCTGGCGGCATGTCAATCACCAGGAAATCCAGCGGCCCCCAATCGAAGGAGCCGATCAAGTGATGCATAAAGTCATGCTTGTAGGCATCGCGCCAGACGATGGGGGTGTCGTCGCTTTCCATCATGAACGCCAGCGAGCCGACCTGAATCGGCTGCGCAAGCCCGGGTGCGGTGAACGCCTGGGGTGTCAGGCCGCGCTTGCTAATGCGTACGCGCTCGCCAACGAAACCGAAGAAGCGGCTCTGGTTCGGGCCGTGAATATCCGCATCGGCTACCCCCGTTCGATAGCCTTGGGCAGCCAGCCCGGCAGCCAGGTTGGCCGATACCGTGCTCTTGCCCACGCCGCCCTTATTGGCCATCACCATAATGATTTGCCCGACCTGCGCTAAGCGTGACTCAAGCAAGCGCTTTTCGTGATGCCCTTTCTCCAGGCGGCAATCTGGCTCCTCGGGGCAGAACTGGCAGGCGTGGCCGCGCCCGCAGTCTTCAGGCGCCAGCGCCAATGGGTCATGCGGGGGGCGGGGGTCGCTAGGGGGAAAGTGGGAAACCGACATTCGTTGTTAACTCCTCTGCTATGCGCGGTATCAATCGCCGCTGGCGATCTCGCCGGTATCCAGCAGAATCCAGGTATGGGTAACGCGTTTGTTGCCGTCGCGCTCGTTGTCGTTGCCTTGCCAGGTGGCGAAGGAAACGGGCACTATGCCGCCCTCGAAACTTACCTCATGTTCGCTGGCGGCTTCTAGTGGGCGCGACATGACCACCTGCCATTCGTTATCCAGCGCAATCTGCTCGGAAACATACAGGCTGTCTCCGGTCACGCTCTGCTCGGGCAGCAGTGTCGTGCTGCCGAAGCCACCGGCGGCGAGGTTTTCCGGCTGGTTCTTGTCGGCGCGCCAGTACCAGATGTTGACCGGTTTTTCCGGCCCACTGCCCATCATGTACGAGGTGTCGGTGCCGTTCAGCGCATATTGAATCGCGACTCCGTCACTAAATTGATCAACGGTACTCGCGCGATCCTCACTTTCATCCTTCCAGTGCAGGCGTACATAGAAGCGCTCGCTGGTGCGTGCCACTTGAAAGTACAGGTGCTTGCCGCGCATGGCACCTTCGTCAAAGCGTAGGCCTACCGATGGGTGTACCGGTGGTGCCGGGAGTACATGAGTGCGGTAGGTCGGTATGCGCTGCCAAATCAGGTCATCCGGATCATTCTGGCTGCGCAGGTAAATCTGCTCGGGCAGGCGCGCCACCTTGATGGTGTCACCCGGCTTGATTTCCAGCACGTTGGGGTTGGCTTCCGGGTGTTCGGCCAGAGCCGTCGTCGCGGTAAAGGACAGCGCCAGAGCCAGAGAGCTTCGCAGCATGGATCGCAGTGTCATAGCAAATCTCCTTACGGGGTGTCGGTTCCCCCGGTGGCGCCACGGGTTAATCCCACAGTGGGCGCGAATCGGCAGTGGAATGGGTATTGGCAGCGCCGGGAAGAGGGCTTGGCCCCACTTGGGAGGCAAGCGCCGCTTGCTGGCCAGCCACCCAGTCAGGCAGTACCTCGATGAGCTGCGCCAGTGTTAGGTCGAGGCCGTATTCACGGGCGTTGGCGAAGCGTGCCTTGATGGCGGCCAACAGCGGTGCCAGATAGCGGGCGATGAAATCCCGCTGGGCGCGCTGATAGGGTCGCGTATCGCGCCCGTTGATCAGCGCCTGGCGCTCTAGGTGACAAAGCAGCGAGCAGAATTCAAGCATGGCCACCAGGTGATCAGGCTCCTCGGCGTGGCCTTCATCGCCCTGGGCGGTCTGCAGGCCAAAATGGCGATAGAAGGCCAGCACGTTGAGCAGATAATTACCCGGGGTTTCACCCCCGAGCAGCTCTCCATGAGCACTGGCTACGAGCGGCACACGTGGCTTGCGCTGCCCTTGCAGGAAGGTTGCGGTGTACCCCACCTGTAGCGCAGTAAGATCAGCGCTGGGTGCAAGCGTCGGCCAGGGTTTCCCGGTCAGCGTTTGCCAGGCCGGGGAAAGCGCAGCCAGCAGCCGCCCATCTTCCAGCGCCTGCTGGGTTTCAGCCAGCGGGTAGCCAAACAGCGCGGCGGCCAAGCGGTAGATCGTCTCCTTCGCGTCGAGCTGCTCCACGTCAGCAGACGTAGGCAGGTGAGCTGCGGTGATAGTCATAACATTTCTCCGATCAACGACTCTTTGATCAACCGAGCTGATCAACCGAGCTGATCAACTCAGTTTGAACATCTCAGCGTGTTTGAAGCCGATCAGGGTATCCATCAGCTCGCTCTCGCGGCCTTCGGCCTTGGCCTGTCGTTCTTTGGCGAGGGTGTCCAGCGCTTCACCAGTACGTGGGCCGAAAAGGCTTTCCAGGTAGTCAAGAGGAATGCGCTGTTCGTCTAACGTTCTGCCGTCAGAGGCGTATTTTGACGGCGAGGTCGGCGGTACATAGAACACGTTGGGCTGGGTGCCCCATTCTGCGTGCAGCGGCAGTGCCACCTTGTACTTTTCTACCAGCAGGTGGATGGGGCCTTCCTCGTCGTCTCGGTAGCCGATCCAGCGAATCCGGCCAACACACTGCTGGGCACAGGCGGTGGGCAGGCCCTTTTCGATGCGCGGGTAACAGAAGATGCACTTTTCCGATTTTGAAATCTGCTCGTTGAAATAGACTTTCTTATACGGGCAGGCATTCACACAGTAGCGATAGCCGCGGCAGCGCTCCTGGTCCACTAGCACGATACCGTCTTCCTGGCGCTTGTAGATGGCGTTGCGCGAACAGGCGGCCAGACAGGCCGGGTTGTCGCAGTGGTTGCACAGGCGTGGCAGGTAGAAGTAGTAGCTGTTGGGGTAATCACCCTCACCCTGGTCTTCATCCCAGTTGGCACCCCATGTGGGTTTCACGTTGGGGCGCAGCCAGGGGTCGGTACCCGTCATCAGGGCTTCCTGGTAGTTGTACTCCCACGGAATGCCGTAGTCGTCTTGGCTGGGCTGGCGGCCCAGGCGCAGCGCGCCCTCGGCATCGAAGCCGCCACCCATTTGCTGATAATCACGCGGATAGCCAAGCCCCGGCTGGCTCTCTACGTTGTTCCAGTACATGAATTCACGGCCGTTGCGGTTGGTCCACATCAGCTTGCAGGCGGTTGAGCAGGTATGGCAGCCGATGCACTTGTTCAGGTCCAGCACCATGCTCAGTTGGCGTTTGACAGCCATGGCAATCTCCTCTTAAGCCAGCCGCGGGTCGGCGATATCTTCAGGTTTGGCCAGCTCGATGTCGAAGCTCGATTCATGCAGCAGCTGGTTGGCGTTCCACATGGCGTACTTGTAGGTCAGGTGGCCCCAACCGCCGACCAGTTCCAGTGGCTGCAGGAAGGTCGCCATGGAGTTATTCATCGGCTTGCGGTGAATGTACTGATGCGGCTCCCAGCCGTGCTCCATCATGATCGAATGCACCGGGATGCTCGGATAGAACTTGGCCTGGGCAAAAAACTCGCCGGTGGAGTTGAACAGCCGAACCGTATCGCCGTCTTTGATACCGCGCTCGGCGGCCAGTTTCGGGTTGATATAGATATTCGGCTCACCGCGTTGCAGGCGCAGCATGTACTTGTTGCTGCGCCAGTTGGAGTGGATACCCCAGCGGGTGTGCGGCGAATAGAAGTGCAGCGGATAGTTGGAGGCCTCGGGGCCGCCATACAGGCGTGCGGTAGGCACCGTGGAGTTGAGCTTCATGAAGCGCGGATGGTCGACATAGAAGGTCAGGCGCCCGGTCAGGGTGTCATAGGGTTTCTTGTCTTCTGTCTGCGCGACAAAGGGGTTGTAGGGCTCGTTTTTCAGCAGCGGCTGGTTTACGCCTGCATGCTCGTTCATCACGATAAAGCCGCGCTCGCCGGCTTCTTCCAGGGTGATGTCGCCGAACTCTGGGGAGTTTTCCACGATGTAACGGCAGACATCCTCGTCGGTCATGAACTTGCCGTCGCGGGTGAAGTCATCGTGAATGGTATGCAGGTCACGGGTGTCGTCGCCGTCTTCGATCGGTCCGATGCCACGGGCGATGGCGCGCTCTTGGATCTTCTTGGTCAGCAGCACCAGGATTTCCCAATCCGGCTTGGAGTCGCCGACTGGGTCCACCGAGCGGGTGAAGACGTTACAGAAACGGTGGTAGCCCTGGGTACGCAGGTCCCAGGCTTCATAATGGCTGGCAGCGGGCAGCACGTAGTCGGCCCACTCGGCGGTGGAATCCATGCGCACGTTAATACAGGCATAGAGCTCACTGGCCTGACGCAGGTGTTCCTCGCGGTATTTGTCGGCAAACTTATTGCGGCGGAAGGTGTTATCGGCGATGGAGATCATACCCTTGATTTCGCCGTAGTAGGGCATCCAGCCCTTGTCCAGCGACTCCTGGATCATCTCTTCCATCTCATCCAGGTCGAAGCCGACGCGAGCCTTGAGCTTGGCATTATCGAAATGCTGGCGTGCGCCTTCCATCATGCCGCCACGCAGGAACTCGCCCAGGCCGCCGGGCTCGTAGCGAGCGGATTTCTTGCCCTCAAAAGTGGCAAGCTCAGTCCAGCGCGGGTGGTTCCAGGAGATCCACGAGGTATCCAGGCCACCGGTGCGGCCGCCGTGGCCGGTCAGCGCCAACGCCAGCGCATAGCTCCAGCAGGTATACAGGCAGTTGGAGTAGCTGGAGGTAATGTAGCCCAGCATGACGATGGCTTTTTTTGCCTTGGCCAGGTGGCGGGCTTCCTGGCGCACCACATCCGGGTGGATGTTGGTGGTCTCGAAGGTGGCTTCAGGCGTGAATTTGGCCGCCTCACGCTTAACTTGCTCGAACACCGTGGTGACCTTGATGCCTTCGACGGTGAACTCGCCTTCCAGCGCAGGGTCGATGCCATTGAGCTTGATGGTCTTCTCGTCACTCCCCATGGAGCCATGCGCCTTGACCGCCTGGCTGCTATTCAAGTCCCAGTGGTAGAAAACTTCATCGCTGCCGCCTTCGACAAGGTCGGCCTCACGCAGCAGTTTGCCGTTGTCCAGACGTACCAGCATCGGCAGGTCGGATTGCTCCTTCATGAACGCCGGCTGATAGAGCTGCTCTTCGATGATGACATTGACCAGCGACATGGCGAAGAAGGGGTCGGTGCCCTGGTTGATCGGCATCCACAGGTCGGTATGAATCGCGCTGGGGTTATAGTCCGGTGCCGTGCTAGTAATGCGCGCACCGTTGTACTTGGCTTCCCAGACGTAATGCGCATCGGGGATGCGGGTGGCATTGGGGTTGATCATGCCGAGCAGGATGTAATCAGCATCGAACCAGGCATCCGAGGTGAAGCTTTCCAGCGGCGTGCCGTAGGTCAGATGAGCGCCGGTGAGCAGGTCACCGACCACGGTAAACCCATCCAGCTGAATGCCGCCCACTAGCGAAGCGAAACGCTGTCCGCCCGCTTGGCGTACCATGGTCTGGTTGCCTGACCCCTGGTGGGTCTTGAGCTTTCCTGGGCCGTATTTCTCAAAGATATCGATGACTTTGTCAGCGATTTCTTCAGTCGCTTGGTCCCAGGAAATGCGCTGCCATTTGCCTTCGCCGCGTTCGCCAGCACGCTTGAGCGGGTAGCGCAGGCGGTCAGCTTCATACATGGCGGTGGAGTGGATAGCTCCCTTCTGGCAGCCACGGGGGTTGGCGTCGGGCACATTAGGGTTTACTTGCGGGTACTTGGCAATCTGTTCTTCGCGAATGACGATGCCGTCCTTCACGTAGACGTTCCACGCGCAGTTACCCATGCAGTTGATGCAGTGTGCAGCGTGGCCGACGCTGTCCCACGTCCACTCATTGCGATAGAGGTCTTCCCAGCTGCGGTAGGGGTACTCGCTTGCCAGAGTGTCGCCGATTGGCTCCAGACGATTAAGTGCCCAGGCATTGCCGCTGATCATGGCGCCGGCACCCGTCAACCCCAGCCCCTTAAGAAAATCACGCCGCTTTACCTTCCACATACCCATAACTCTACTCCTTACTATGGGCTTCCGCCGGCGGCATTCGCTGAGCGATTGCAGTAGCCGATTGCAGTAGCCGATTGCAGGAGCCGATTGCAACTCGCCGATGGATTATTGCTGACTGTAATAAGCCGCAATATCTGCAATATCCTGGTCACTAAGATTGGTTGCTTGGGGGGTCATAACTGCCGACATGCCGCCACCACGTTCACCTGCGCGGTAGGCCTTGAGCGCCATTTCCAGATAAGTAGTTGATTGGCCATCCAGGCTTGGATAAATATCGGCAGTGGCCTTGCCGTCCATGCCGTGGCAGGCCGCGCAAACAGCAATTTTCTGAGCCCCTGCCTCTGCATCGCCAGCAGCACTCGCCAAACCAGAAAAAGCCAACCCAGCCAGCAACAGTGTGGAAGTCGAGGCCTTGATCAATTTATTTAACATCGCATTTTCCTCATCTGATCTGCGACAGCTCTGTCTAACGGGTATTTAACGAAGCTTTAATAAAACTAAAGACTAGTACCGCCAGCGAGAAACAGGCAAGTGACATTTTGATAAGCCTTCAGCTCATTGACCCATGTCAATGATTAAGCCTGTCACCCCTAGAACAAGGCCTAAAGAGGAGGTAAGACATGCTCCTAGGTGAGCCTTGTAAATAGCTCATGTTGGCCTGAATGCTATATAAGATTTTGCTTTTTAAGTATTTTTTTGAAGTGGCTGGTAGCGTGGTGAGTGGAGTAAACGTTGTTCATTAGCGGTTATGAGCGCAGGGGAGAAAGCCTCTAAGCATCGGTACGAAAAGAAAGTTTCACAAAGGTGTTGACGAAAAGCGGCGTTTTTAGTTTAATACGCACCGTTGGCAGCGGCCAGATAGCTCAGTTGGTAGAGCAGGGGATTGAAAATCCCCGTGTCGGCGGTTCGATTCCGTCTCTGGCCACCAAGCTGCTGGGGTATCGCCAAGTGGTAAGGCACCGGTTTTTGGTATCGGCATTCCCAGGTTCGAATCCTGGTACCCCAGCCATTGCCAACAAGATTTCTTGTTGATTGTAACGCTTAATGGCAAAGCAATCATATTCTCAAGAAAGCGTGAAGCGCCGACATAGCTCAGTTGGTAGAGCAACTGACTTGTAATCAGTAGGTCCCGGGTTCGACTCCTGGTGTCGGCACCACTAAAAGTGGTTATAAAGCAAAGCGTTAGAGAATTCGAAAGGCCACCTGAAAAGGTGGCCTTTTTTGTTGGGTCTATGGTGGGTATAGAACAGACCATAGGACTACCCTCCCCACCAAAAAGTAAGGAAGCCCAAGGCATTTCTTAGCTGCACGAATTCCGGGGCTGTTGTCCCCCGTATACGGTTTATACCCTCCAGAAGAACCTAGAGATTTGCTAGCTGCGAACAATGGCACCCATGCACCCTATATACCTATTACCTTTGGAGAGTTTCAAAGCTCCTGAACCATGGTGGTAAAGCAAGCGTTTCGGGGCGTAGATCGGCGCTACTTAGCGGTTGCTTTTGCAGGGCGTGGGCATGGCTAAAACGGGTCGCTGGGTTTCGGTTGTGTCTATTGTGTATTTGTGTCCTGTGGTTCATTAACTAATTGATTTGTATTTGTTATTTTTCAGAGACACAAAGTGAGATAAGGCAAGACACAAAGCGTTGAGACACAAGTTGTGTCCTGGGAAACGGCGTCGTTAACTACCTGGCAACCTCGTGATAAAAATTGCGACACGACACGAAATTAAAAAAAGCGTTTTATCAGTATTAATGCCATGTTATGGCTCTCCATCTTGATGGTGGCAGGTTCATCCATGGTCATTGGCTCAATCGTTCGTGCGTTGCTTTTCAACTTCCGCAATGCTAATTTATTCAAGTAACCCGCTTAAATGCGGCGGGGATACCAGCCCCGTTATCAATGTGGTCCTTGCAGTTCCGCTTAGCGGCGAGGTAGCTGGCCTCGAAATACAAAACAGCATTTGACGGCCTTTGTGCCATTCTGAACCGGCCACCGTGCCGAATCCGTATTTTCCTTCTCAGGATCGCGGATGACCTGACTGCCGTCCGCTGACTTTGAGCGTGCGACAGCACTATGCCCAACATTTGTGCCCACTTAGTGGCCACAAACTGGAGCATTTATCCTCTCCGCCTTTGGCGAATAAAACTATCCCCGCCTCACGGCGATAATCCGATGCCATTGTGTGCGTTGCTCCGCATGCCTGGGTGCTTTTGCGCTTCCGGCAAGTCACCGGCAGTTCACCGCCATGTCGGGCACTTTTGTGCTTAGTCTATGCTTTCCAACGCATGCAATGGTATCCCGCCCGCGTCTCCTCGCTCCGAGGAGACGCGGGGTCCCACTGGTCATACAGCCGCTCAGTCACGTGGTTTTATGGCCATTCCTCGTCGGACGAAAACCGACGAATGCTCTACCACGGCGCAATGCCGTTCCTCGAAACGACGCCCTGGGCGTCGGTACATGACAGCGACTCGGGCAGCCCCTCGCTAGGGCTGGGCATTGACCTAAGCCGGAGCTGGCAGCATTTGTTGCCGGCGTGCGTGAGCCCCACGCCATAGCACCCGTATGAGTCACCGTCATATCAAAAGCGATCCAGTCCGCAGTAAGGAAACGTCTGCGAGAAAAAAACGCCTCCTCCACGGTCTGCGCACACCTCAGATGCGCGTATCACTTACCGCCAATACATGGGGCAGCGGAGGATACCAGGAACACATCGAGGAAAGAGCATGGCTAAGGCAAACAACTATGGATTACGGACACGGGATATTGGCAAGGCAGGTAGGTTCGCCGTCAACGCCTTGGCCCGAGAGGGGAAGATGGGGTATGCCACAGCGGCCACAGTGGGGCAGCGCTGGCAGTCGTTTGCGTCGTATGCCAAAGCAGAGGGCGTAAAGCGCCTGGAGTATGTCACTGCTCATTTAGCAGCCAGTTATGGTCAGGCGCTCGCAGTCAGGGTAGCTGATGGTGAGTTGTCCGCGGCTTACGCGCAGAACCTGGTTAGCGCTATCAACACTGTCATGGGTCATGTTACGCAAGGGGAATGGCAGTCCGTGAGCCCGACAGTAGATACGTAAGCGCCCATAAATCGGCACCTACAGCCACGCCCTGAAATTGCCCACACTGATTTCCTCATAAACACCAGGAGGAATCAGCATGACACACATCGAA
>NZ_LGEN01000006.1 GCF_001507855.1 Halomonas sp. 54_146 | reverse complement strand
AGAACCCCGGTATCGCTCTCCTCGCTCTGGCAACAGAGCGCGTGAGAGGGGTAAGAATCCGCGATTCTATTCTTTGAATGAATCGTCGGAGGGTTCAATACTCGTTACCGTAAGTGGAGGAAGCGCTAGTCAGAAGGGTAGCGACGAGTAGGAGACGTTTGATATAGAGGCGTTTCATGGCGCTATTGCTCTCTGTTCAATTGTTGTACTAATGCTTGCCGACAAGAAAGTGGCGATCGGCTTAAATCCATTGCTTCTATTATCAAGATAGCCAATTATTCTGAAGTATGGTCATCAAGTAAAAACGGGCCGCGTTTTGTTCAGGTTAAGCATCGTAATGTGCCCCCCCTCGCAATCGCTCAGCCGCAGCTTTAAGAAAGGCGTTTTCGCGTTGACGAACCTCACTAAACGCTGGCTTCAGCGAGCTATATAAAGAAACCGCTCAGCGAATCGAGCTCGATGCCCTGGATAAGCTATGCAAGCTTTTCAATTGTGAGGTGGGTGATTTGCTAGAATTTCAGGAAGACCGTGCAAAACATGAACACGATTAGAGGTGTGGGGAGAAGAGAGGTGGAGAGTAAGTTGCCTGAAGGTCGTTAGAAAAGATGGCTGAGGAGGTAGAAAAAGCTAATGTGTCACATATACGTCACAGATGTGTCACAGGAAGTTTGCAGACTAACAGAAACGAAAAAGTCAGATCAGTAAGTAACTGATCTGACTTTCAAAATATTGGTAGCGGGGACCGGATTTGAACCGATGACCTTCGGGTTATGAGCCCGACGAGCTACCAGACTGCTCCACCCCGCATCAACGTGTGGCGTATTCTACAGAAGTTTAACGTGAAGTCAATAGGGGTATTAACACGTTCGGCTTATAGCGGTGGCGAGCAACCTGCTGCAACATGGGCAAAGAAAAGCTATGCTGCAAGTAGCCATAACAAAAACATACGCTGGTGCATTACTGAATTAAATAGTGCACTAGGATGGTACAAGCGCACCCGCGCTTTTTCACAATGGCTTGCGACGCAATGTGCATATTTAAGATCCAAGCCATTTGTCATATCAGGGAGGTAGTCAATGGCCAATCAAGCCCCCGTCGCCTGGGTAACTGGTGGAACTGGTGGTATCGGTACGGCAATTTGTCGTTCGTTGGCAGATGCGGGATATCTGGTCGTGGCGGGTTACCGTAACCCCTACAAGGCCAAAACCTGGCTAGAAACGCAGCATGCCGACGGCTATAACAATATCGAGCTGTCCGGTGTCGACCTTTCCGACCATAATGCCTGCCTACAAGGAGCCCAAGAAATTCATGACAAGTATGGGCCCATCAGTGTGCTCGTAAATTGTGCGGGTATTACCCGTGATGGCACCATGAAAAAAATGTCCTACGAGCAGTGGTACGAAGTGCTCGATACTAACCTCAACAGTGTCTTTAACACCTGCCGCAGCGTGATCGAGATGATGCTTGAGCATGGCTATGGTCGGATTATCAATATTTCCTCCATTAATGGTCGTAAAGGACAGTTCGGCCAGGTCAATTACGCGGCCGCGAAAGCGGGCATGCATGGTCTGACCATGTCGCTGGCGCAGGAAACGGCGACCAAAGGCATTACCGTTAATACGGTATCACCTGGCTATATTGCCACTGATATGATTATGAATATTCCAGAAAAAGTGCGTGAAGCTATTCGGGAGACGATCCCCGTGAAGCGCTATGGCACGCCAGAAGAGATTGGTCGGCTGGTAGCTTTCTTGGCAGATAAAGAGTCAGGATTTATCACCGGCGCTAACATCGATATCAACGGTGGCCAGTTCATGGGCTAATGGCGCGCCATTAGCTGACAAACGTTATCCCTTACCAGGGGAAAACAAAAAACGGGAGGCTATCAGCCTCCCGTTGTCGTTAGTAAACGGCCTATTAAGGTAACGGTACGCGTGCCAATCGGCTCAGCAGGTTATCCAGTTCCTCTACTTCTGCGTCCCATAGCGCGGCTGGCATCGGCCCCAGGGCTAGTAACGCCGCTAAAATATCGATGACGTCTTGATCACGGCTGCGCTCTTGGTTAAAGCCTTCGTTCAAGCGCTCTACCTGAATAGCCAGGCGCAGCGGTTCATCGCTTTGCCGCACGCTACCTACAGCAAGCATGGAAAGGTGCACTCTTAGCCGAGCAAGCGAATCGGCGATGCGTGCCTGATCAGCATCGGATAGCGGTGCCGTTATGGTGTGGCGCTGCTGATTGCGTGTGTTGTGCGCTTCCTTAAAAGCCGCCGGCAGGGCGGTATTGAGCACCGTTTGCGCGTCTACATCGCTAGGCGCTCCGCCACCTAAGTACTGCTGGTCGGCAGCCAAGTGCGCATTCACTAGCGGCATGACGGTGTGCCACTGCTGCACCGTATCGGCGACCGCCAGCCGGTTTAAGCGTTCCCGCCGCGCCCGCACAATGCCGCTCATGCGCCGCTGCATGCCTTCGCTGCGCCGGCTGCGTGGCAGTGAATCAAGCTGATTGGCCTGTTCGATAAAGCGATCCAGCGTGGCCGCCTCGCTGGCGTTAATCGGCTGCCAGCTGTCCATTTGGTCAATCAGGGTTTGCATGGCATCTAGCTGCTGTTGCTGGCGTGCTGCCTGCTCATTTTTATGCGCTTCGCGCTGAGCAAAAAGCTGGTCACACTCATGACGAAAGCTTTTCCACAGGGTTTGCTCTTCGCCTTTGGGCGCGCGGCCTAGCGCTCGCCACTGCTGCTGAAGCTGTTTAGCCTGATGGGTGCGTTGTGCTAGCGGTTGGCTGTCGTCGCTGCGCAGCGCGCTCACCTGGCTAATTAGCTCCCGTTTTTGTGTGGCGATGTGTTCTGCGCGTTGATCAATCAACACCTGCAAGTGGTGGCGAATAGTGCCAAAGCGCCGCCCAACGGCTTCGGCGCGTTCGCGGGGCACCGGGCTGTAATGGCGCCATTGGTGGCGAGCTTTGTCACGAATTTGCCGCAGTACGTCCGGGTCGGCATCTTCCGCGGGTTGAGCCAGCAGGCTTTCTAGTTGTTCGCACAACGCTTCGCGGGCTTGAAGGTTCGCTTCGCGTTCTTCACTCAATCGATCTCGCCAGGGGGCGAGCCGTTCATGAATGCGGTCTGATGCGCTGCGAAAACGTGCGGACTGTTCCCGGTTGGCGGCGGCATCACCCAGCGATTTCCACTCTTTGACCAGTTGAAGATGGTGGCGGTCCAGCGCCTCTTCCACCATGTGATGGTCGTTGGCGAGGGCTTCAATGCTGGCGCATAGCTGTTCGCGCTTGGGACCGGCAACAAACCCGCGCCAATCGCGTAGCTCTGCCAGCCGAGCGGCCAGCTGCTTTAAACGCGTTTTCAGCGGCTGAGCGGTAGGGCTTGCCAGCGTTTCAATGCGCGGTTTAAGCCGCTGATGCAGGCGGCTGGCGCTTTTGAAGGCGCCGCGCTCTAGCAAGTGCTCTAAGGTGTCGAGTTCGGCGCTATAAGCCTCTAGCGTGGCGCTATCTTCTTCCGGCGGCGTAGGTGGCGCGTTTGCGGCGCTGAGGGCCGCTTGGGCACGGTTCAGCAGCGCAGGCGGTGTTAACGCTTTCGGCCACCGGCACTGGGCAAGCTGTGCTGCCAGGGTGGAATGATCGCCGCTGGCCAGCGCGGTTTCCACGCTAGCGCTTACCGTACACCAGCGCTGCCATGCTTCTAAGCACTGGTCGTAGTGGGTGATGGCCAGCGTATAGCGCTGGCGCATGGCATCGCTTGGCGGGTACATATCCGAAAGCGCCTGCCAGCGTTGGCCGAGCAGGTGCCGCTGGGCGCGCAGGCTGTCAATATCCTGCACCGTGATGGCAGCCGCATGGCGCAGCCCGTCAAGCGTTTCTTCGATGCCTTCCAGCAGCTGTTCGCGGGTGTTGTCTGCTTGTTCGCGGCGTTCTTCGCTCTGTTGGCGCGCCTGTTCCTGAGTTTCGTGGTCGTGCAGTGTTTTGCGGCAGTTAAGCAGAGCTTGATGAAAACGCTGTTCCTGCTCAGCGCTAGGCGGCTGAGTCAGCTGTTGCCACTGCCGTTCAAGATGACGAAAGCGCCCGCCGTAGAGCGGTTCCCAAGGCGCTCGGGCGTGTTGCTCTAGCTGCTTCAGAAGCGTTTCGCGCTGCTGCTGTTCTGCTTCCAGCCATTGGGCGTCGCTGCGCAAGCGGTTAAGGCGTTCCCGCGCCAAGCGTACTACCTGGCGGTCGCGGCGAGCCTCTTTTATTAGCCGTTTCAGCCCTTCTTCATCGCTAATGCGCTCGGCGGCCTGGTGGCGAACGGCAGCAACGCCGTTGTGGCACGCCTGGTGAATCAACGCTTGATCATCGTTAAGCTTGCCCAGCGCGTTCAAGCGCAAATCGAGATTGTCGCCCTGCAGCGCCACCGCGCTTAGCACCCGGGGGTCTTCGATTCGTTCGACCAACGCTTGGCGTTGATGAAGGTCGGTATGGCCTTCACGCCCGCTTAGCCGTTGGCAAACGGCAGTGAACCAGGTGTCTTCTTGCTGGTGACGCGGGTAGGCGTCGACTAAACCTGTGCAGTCGTCCAGCGCCAGCAGCGCAGTAAGCTGGATATGGCTATCGGTATCTTGCGTGAGCGACTGCAGCGCCTGGCGCTGTTCTGTTTGTTGAGGGTCGAGTCGTTGGAGCGCCTGACGGCGTACCTCGGGGTCAGGGTGTTGCCACCGAGGTGCGAACAGACGTCTTAACAGTCGGTGCATGGATCATCCTGCTATAAAAGGTGCTTAATATGAAAAAAATCAGTTGTCTGCGGATAAGGCAGTTGCAGTCATCGGCGCTGTCGCTTAGCTTGGCCTTGCTGTGATGTGGTAAGCCGCTACTTTCTGCATCTGTTTTCTACATCACAATGCGCGATAGTACGCTACCTTTATCTTACCTGAACATGACATGGAGTTCGGCCATGAGCCTTAACGTGGACAGTGCTGCGGTGGCCTTTACCTTCAAAGGCGGCATGCTGCCGATGACTGTCATGGAGCTAAGTAGCGCCGACCCGGAACAAATCCGGCAGCAGTTAGCGGGCAAGCTTTCCCAGTCTCCCGCTTTCTTTCAGCATACACCGGTTGTGCTCAGCGTGGAAAAACTCAATGAACCTCACTTAGCCCTTGAGCGTATATGCGCCGTATGCCGCGACCATAAGCTTTTACCGGTGGCCTTGCGTGGTGGCTCAGAGCCGGTGCGCCAGTCAGCGTGGGCGCTGGGGCTGGGGTGGTTTCCGCCGGTTGAGGAAGGTCGCGGGCGCATATTGGAAAGCGTTAGCAACACGCCGGTACACGATGCAACTCGTGAGGAAACGGGCGATGCCCCCGCGCTGGCTACACGGCTTTACCGGGGCACGGTGCGTTCTGGGCAGCAGGTAAGCGCCTCGGATGGCGATTTAGTCGTCATCGGCGCGGTGAATGCAGGGGCAGAAGTGCTGGCTGCAGGCAGTATTCATGTGTACGGCGCGCTGCGCGGCCGTGCGTTAGCCGGTATTCACGGTAATACCCAGGCGGGCATTTATTGCCGTGAACTGGCAGCGGAGCTGCTTTCGGTGGCGGGTAATTACAAGCGCTCGGAAGATATTGATGCACAGCTGCTGGGTCGGCCAGCAGAAGTTCACTTTGCAAAAGAACAGCTTGAAATTAAGCCACTAGAATAAGGCGTTTTCATGAGCGTGCCTTGGTGTTTCATGCTTAGCGACGCCGAAGACGCTATCCGTTACAGTGGGGCATGTTGGTGACATTGACGTTCCGTTAAGCGCAGAGCGCTAGATAACGTATGCTCGCGAAGAATGACTTCAAGAAGGAAGTGACTTTTGGCCAAGATAATTGTAGTGACCTCTGGCAAAGGAGGGGTCGGCAAAACCACCAGTGCGGCGGCAATTTCCACAGGGCTTGCGCTGCGTGGTAAAAAAACCGTTGTCATCGACTTTGATGTAGGTCTGCGTAATCTCGACCTTATCATGGGCTGTGAACGACGTGTGGTTTATGACTTAGTCAACGTCATTCAGGGCGAAGCGGGGCTTAATCAAGCGCTGATTCGTGACAAGCGCGTTGAAAATTTGTTTATTTTGCCGGCTTCCCAAACCCGCGATAAAGAGGCGTTGACCCAAGAGGGCGTCGCGGAAATTTTGGAAAAATTGAAAGAAGATTTCGATTTCATTTTATGTGATTCACCCGCGGGTATTGAGCGCGGTGCACAGTTGGCGATGTACTTTGCCGACGAAGCGATTGTGGTCACCAACCCTGAAGTATCGTCAGTGCGTGACTCTGACCGTATTTTAGGCTTGCTAGCCTCGAAAACCCGCCGCGCTGAGCGGGGCGACGACCCCATTAAAGAACACCTGTTGGTCACTCGCTACAACCCTGAGCGAGTAATCTCCGGTGACATGCTGACGTTAGACGATATTCGCGAAATCTTAGCGATTAACCTGTTGGGTTTGATCCCTGAGTCGGAAGCCGTACTGCGCGCTTCTAACCAAGGCGTGCCGGTAACCCACGATATCTCCAGCGATGCGGGCCAGGCCTATAACGACACGGTTTCGCGCCTACTCGGCGAGGACATGCCGCTGCGTTTCCATGAAATGCAACGGAAAAGCCTGCTGAGCCGCATGTTTGGTGGAGGACGACGATGAAACTGCTGGAGTTCTTGAAGCGTGAGCGCAGGAAATCCGCCTCGGTAGCCAAGGAACGTTTACAAATTATTGTGGCGCATCAGCGTAGCCAGCGCGGCCAGCCTGACTATATGCCGATGCTTGAGCGTGAACTGCTTGAGGTGATTCGTCGTTATGTCCATGTCGACGACGATGCGATTCAAATTTCGTTGGACAGCGAAGACAACTGCTCTGTGCTAGAACTGAACGTGACGCTTCCCAAGAGCGGGTCTTAAGCGCTGAACTTAAACGCTGACCTCAAGCGCCGCTAAGCGCTAGGCCAAACCGTGAAGACGCGGCGAAAAGGGTGGCGGATGTGCTAGGCTTGGGCTTTTCATTGCCGAGCGGAGTGCTTCTTCATGGCGCCACCCAATGCTGCTCCTGTCAGTTTTCTATGGCATGACTATGAAACCTTCGGGGCTGACCCGCGTCGCGATCGGCCCGCTCAGTTTGCTGCCCTGCGAACGGATATCGAGCTTAACGAAATTGGCGAGCCAATTGAGCTCTACTGCAAACCGGCCGACGACTATTTACCCCATCCTGCGGCCTGTTTAATTACGGGCATTACGCCCCAAAAAGCGCAGCGCCACGGCCTCCCCGAAGCAGAATTCGCAGGCGAGATTCAGCGCCACATGAGCCAGCCGGGCACCTGCGTGGTGGGTTATAACAGCCTGCGATTTGACGACGAAGTTTCCCGCCATCTGTTTTATCGTAATCTGCTTGACCCTTATGCCCGCGAATGGCAGAACGGCAACTCCCGCTGGGATCTCATCGATGTTGTGCGCGCTTTTTATGCCCTGCGCCCAACGGGTATTGAGTGGCCGCTGCGCGAAGACGGCGCGCCCAGTTTTAAGCTTGAGCACTTAACCACAGCGAACGGCATTGCCCACGAAGGGGCGCATGATGCGGTGGCCGATGTGCGAGCCACGATCGCTTTGGCGCGTTTACTCAAAGCGCGTAACCCTAAGCTTTTCACTTATCTGCTTGGTTTGCGTGGCAAGCGTGCGGTGGCCAAGCAGCTCGATTTGCCTAGAGCCAAACCGCTGTTACATATTTCCCGCCGTTACCCCGCCAGCCGTGGCTGCAGTGCCTTGGTCATGCCGCTGGCCGAACACCCGACTAACCCTAACGGGGTGATCGTTTACGATTTGAGCGTTGACCCTAGCGACCTGCTTGCCATGAGTGCTGAGCAGATTCGTGAACGTGTGTTTGTCAGCCAGCAGGATTTAGCCGAAGGCGAAGCGCGTATTCCGCTCAAGGTGATTCATATCAACCGCTGCCCGGTGGTGTTTCCTGCCAGTGCCTTGAAAGACGTTGATGGCCCGCAAAAAGGCGAATATGGCACCATCGTCAAGCGGTTAGGGGTAGATGTGGCCGCCTGCCGTCAGCATTGGAAAACCCTGCGCGATGCCAGTGGTGTGGCGCAGAAAGTGGCAGAAGTCTTCAGTGCAGCCTATGACGATAGCCCCCAAGACCCTGATTTAATGCTCTATTCGGGCAGTTTCTTTTCCGCCGCCGACCGCCAGCAGATGGAGCGGGTGCGAGAAATGCAGCCGTGGGATTTGGTCGGGCAGCGCTTTGCTTTCCAAGACCCGCGCTTGGAAGAGATGCTGTTTCGTTACCGTGCGCGCAGTTACCCCGAAACGCTGGAAGGCGAAGAGCGCGAGCAGTGGGAGGCGTTTCGCTGGATGCGCATTAACGACCCCGCCTTGGCGGGCTTTACGCTAAAGGCGTTTGCGCGGGAAATCGCCCAGTACAACCAGCAAACCCTCACCGATCGTGAGCGCCAGATTCTGGAAGAGCTGGTGATGTTTGTGGAAGCCATGATGCCCGCCCAGGCGTTTGACGCCTGAGCCAGCATCGGAAGGCTAACAGCGCTGCTTATTCATTGCGTTCTTTGTTCATTGCGTTCTTTGTTCATTGCGCTCTTTGGGTAGCGCTGAACGCTGTTCACGGTAGGCCGCTACATCGCTAGGCTCGTCGCCAGGGTTAAAGCGCACATCCAGAGTGCGCTCGCGCAGCGCCGGCCAGAGGCCTTGTACCTCTTCAACGCTCACCTCAAGCGCTAACTCGGCCAGCTGTTCGCGGCGATCAAAGCGCACGTCTTCTAACGCCGTGGCCTGCCAGTAGCGGTTGGCCATGCCCGGAAGGCTGGTATCGCGCTGGCGCAGCTGATCGTGCACGGCTTGGCGGTAAGGGGCCAGGTCTTCATCACTGAGCTGCGCTAGGCGCTGGCTCGCCTCGTCAAGAAACGCCTCCATCCGCTCGGCAATGGTATCGCTGTCAACATCCGGCGACTGCACCACCAAGGCAATTCCCGGTGCTTCTAAAAGCGGTGAATACCCAGCGTTAACGATATAGCCAAGCTGCTGCTCGGTGCGCAGCTGCTGGTAGAACGGCGTATCCAGCCACTGGGCAATCACGGCGGTGGTGGCTTGCTCTTCTGGCGTTTGGTCGCGGCCTTGCAGATAGCGCAGTACCAGCGATTCATCCCGCGAGCTGTGAGGGTGCAGCACGCTGGGTGCGTCGCTGGCGGCGAGTGGCGTTAAGTTGGCGATAGCGTCGCGGGTTAGGCGCGGCTGAAGGTGATCACGCATCAGCCGTGCCTGTTCACGCGCCATGTCCGCATCAATGTTGCCCACCGCCATGGCGTCAACGTAAAGGTCGTTTAAAAAGCGCTGGCGGAAGTCTTCCAGGTGGCTGCGTTCAAACCGCTCGCTGGCGGCAAGCAAATCAGTGGTTGACCATTGCGGGGTGAGCAACGCTTCGCCTAAGGTGCGGCTGGCTTGGCCGTAAAGCGATGCCTGGGGTGCATTGCGCCATTCGCGCTGCAGCTGGTAGCGCACACGCTCAAAGGCGCTGTCGGTGATCTCGGCGCTGTTGAGTTGCTCAAGTGCTCGCTCAATCAGTGGGGTTTGGCCATCTCGCCAGCCGGAGAACGAGAGCGTCATGCCGCGGGCGTGGGGGTAGGCGCTAAACGCCTGACCCGCCAGCCACGCTGGGTAGAGGGATTCATTCAGGCTGTCATTGAGCCAGCTGGCCAGCAGGCGAGTGAGCACGGCTTCGTGAGCAGAGTAGCTGGCGGTGGGGTTTTGTAAGCTGACCCGCCACTCAACGCTTGGCGTGGTAAAGCGTTCATCCTGCATGTGCCACGCGGTAAACGCTGGCGTATCGACCAGCAGGCTGGGGTGCTCATCCTGGCCTTCTAGCAGCGTTAAATCACTGGCAATAAACGGGTTGGGGCCGGGCAGTGCTAAGCCGCCAAGGGCTTGGCCGGGCTGGTCAGGCGCTTGTTCCTGCCACTGGGTATTGAACCACGGTGAAACGCTATCGCTTTCAACATCCGGCGCTGAGTAGAAACGCAGCATATTATCCGGCGTGAGCGCATCAAGGTACGCCTGTTGGCGCTCTGCATCGGGGCCATCCATGCGGTAGGCCGCGTACTGCACGTCTTCAACCGGGTAACGCGAGAGGCTCATAGAGAGGCGCGTTGCTTCCTGCTGTGGTGCGCCATGCTGCTGAAAACGAAACGCCTGCTCGTTAAGGCTCGCCTGCTCGTCATAGCGCCAAGCGGCTAGGCCGTCGCTGCGCAGCTGCTCTATGGCGGCAAACAGGGTGGCTTCGATGTCATCCAGGCGCTCGGCACCTGCGGGCGTCAGGCTGATCGAAATAGTAAATAGCGCCTCGTTACCATCGCCGCGCCCTACGCCGGCGGAAAGCGCATCGGCAAGCCCAGCAGCGCGAAGTGCCGCGAGCAGGCTGCCGTCGCCTTCATCGCCAAGCAGGTGAGCAATAAGCTGCGTGGGTTTCGTGCGGTAGTCATCGGTGGGGTCGGGCACTGGAAAGTAAAAGCGCAGCTGGCGGCGATCCTGCAGCGATTGGCGTTCGATATAGCGCGGTAGGGTGTCTGAATCCACCAGCGGGGCGTCAATCGTTGGCACGCTTAAGTCATTATCGGGAATGTTGGCAAAGCGTTCGGCTACCAGCTCTTCCAGGGTGTCGAGCGGCTGTGGTGCCACAACCGCCAGGTTCATTACATTGGCGTCGTAGTGCTGATGGTAGAAATCGATCACCCGCTCGCGCAGGCTTGCTTCGCCTTCAGGGGGGCTGGCTAACGTCTCACGACTGCCCACGGCAAAGCCTGTGGTGGGGTTGTCAGGGTTAAGCAGCTGGTTGAGCACATCGTTTTCGCGTCGGGATTCGTCGCGGATGCGCGCCATATACTCAGAATGAACGATATTGCGTTCACTTTCTAAATGGTCGGCGTTAAACAGCGGCGAGAGGAAAAATTCGCTAAAGCGGTCCAGCGCGCCTGGCAGGGCAGAGGGCTCAATATCGAAGAAGTAATTGGTGTCTTGCTGGGCGGTAAAGGCATTGTGAGCGCCAGCGTTATTGGAAATATAGCGCTGGTAAGCATCCGGTTCTGGGAAGGGTTCGGTGCCTAAAAACAGCATGTGCTCAAGAAAGTGCGCTAACCCTTGAAGGTCGTCGGGGTCTTGAGCGCTGCCCACGCGCACGTTCATTGAGGCCGCCGCTTTGTCCGCCTCCGGGTCGCTAACCAGCAGCACATTGAGGCCATTTTCCAGCGTCAACACGCGGTAGTTGCGGCTGTCGTAAGGGCTTGTGATCGGGGTGAGCGTTTCTGCTACCGCATCGGCAGCGGCGTGATCGTTGGCGGCGAAGGTGATCGGTGCTATCAAGCTGCCGACAATGACGCCAAGCAGGGCGTGCTGGGGAAGGTAGCGCCAGCGAATTAAATAAAGTGGTCGTAACATTATGGCTCCTGAGACTATAGCTCCTGAGAAACAGCCCAGCGCAGCATTGACCCGGTAGGGTGGGCACAGGCCGGTGACTGATAGGCGGGGTTATTAACATGTTTAGATACCGGAAAAGCGCCTAACAGTTCCAAAGGCGCGGGCGCTAAGAGTGAATTAAGCGTTTGGGGGTCGGTATCTGGATCAAGCCAGGCGCTCAACGCATGGCTGGGAATAACGACCGGTAAACGGTCGGTTAGCGATGACAGCAGTAGATTGGCCGGCACGGTGATCAGCGCCGCTGAATCGGTGAACGCCGTTAGCGTGGTGTGGTAGCGGCACCACAGCGCACCCAACAGCAGCGGTGCCCGTGACACTTGGGTGACCAAGTAGGGCTGCTTACTGCGCGGCTGAGTCTTCCATAGGTAGAAACCGCTGACCGGAATAACGCAGCGGCGAGCGCTAAACGCGTCACGAAACATCGCGCGTGATGCTAAGGTTTCGGCGCGGGCGCAGTGGGGTGCGTGGTCCAATACTTCCAGCCACGGCGGCGTAAGCCCCCAGAACAGTGACGAGAGCCGATACTGCCCTTGCTCTAAGCGAATCGCCGAAATTGGCCGTCGCGGCGCTACGTTAGGCGATTCAATCAGCGGCTCAGGCGTGGCGAGCGTTGGCAATAAACGGGTCAGCGGTAAATGTTGCACATGCAGTCGCCCCGTCATACCTCTCTCCTACTCATTAAGATCTGCCTGGAAATTAACCAAAAGCGTCGTGGAAGTGTACCTGGATAGCGGGACTTTCGCGTAATAAAGCACGAAAGGTCGTGTTTTTGTGTCGAAAACAGTGTTCGATGTAAGGTATCCTATGCAATTCCTTACTCACGCTAACGTGCAGTAAGGCATTCCTTCTTGTTTGCCGTTGACCTTAAGAGATCGCCATGGCCCGTCCTAGACAGCATGCGCCCGATGCCCTCCATGCGCAGGTCATGCACGCTTGTGATGAGTGGTTGGCTGAACAGCCAGTCCATGGCCTTTCACTGCGTGCCCTGGCCAGAGAAGTAGGCTGTGCGCCCAGCACGTTACTCAAACTATATGGCAGCTTTAATAACTTACTGCAGCACGTCAATGTGGAAACACTGGCGCGCTTACAGCATACCATTGCCAGCTTGGTCGACGATGCCCCCGAGCCGTGGCTGCGCTCCCTGGCGCGTGCTTATTGGCGGTTTGCCGAGCAGGATTGTTACCGCTGGCAACTGCTTTTCGATTACCCGCTGGCGCAAGAGGGCGAGCTTGATCAACGCCAAAGCGATTTAATCGAAGCGCTGTTTACCCAAGTGGAAGCGTCGCTTAAAGCCTACCAGCCCGCGCTGGATGATCTTGAAGCGCGCCGCTTGGGGCGCACGCTGTGGGGCAGCGTGCACGGGCTTGTCCAGCTTGGTCTGAACGAGCGCTTAGGTTACTGGCAAGGGCAGCAGCTGAAAGTGGATGAACTGCTAGACCAGCTGATGAGCACCATACTGGCGGGCCTGCGCCACCGCGAGGCGGCGACGTGAAGGGGTGGGTCAATGCGGCTCGCCAAGTGCTCCGCTGGTTGATTTTTGTCTCTATGCGGCTTTGTTACCGGTTGCAAGTGCATGGGCGTGAGCATATCCCCAAGCAGGGTGCCGCGCTGGTAGTGTGCAATCACGTGAGCTTTATGGATGCCTTGGTGCTGGGCGGCGCTAGCCCGCGGCCGCTGCGCTTTGTGATGGATCAGCCAATTTTTGATTCCCCTTGGCTTAAGTGGTGGTTTCAACTGGTCGGCGCTATTCCGATTGAATCCGAACGGCGCAGCCCTGGTGCCATCAGGCGTGCCTTGGATGACGTTAGCGAAGCGCTGCGCCAAGGCCAGGTGGTGATGGTGTTTCCTGAAGGGCGATTGACCCCGGATGGCGAGATTCACGCCTTCCGGCGTGGCTTAGAGACGATTCTGGCCCGCGACGATGTGCCTGTTATTCCTGCTGGGCTAGCAGGCTTATGGGGGTCGTGGACATCGCATTACGGTGGCAAAGCGCTTAAGAAGTGCCCCAGGCGTTTTCGGGCGCGGGTAAGTTTGCACTTTGGGCCGCCGCTTAACCGCTTGGATGCCGATGATATGGCCCTGCGGCGGTTTCTTGAAGCGCGGGTGAGAGCGTTAAAAGCGGCGGCTGATCAGGATATTGCCAACCGCCGCGAGTCTGTTCACATCCGCTAAGCTCATCTTTTCTTTTCTCTTCTCTGAATCTAACTCAGTCTCTAGCGGCGTGGTGCCCTAAGCTTTTGCCAGCAGCGCGCTGAGGTGATGAGGTTGTCGCGGATCTCCAGAATCTCCATGCGCATATTGCCGATCTGCAGGCACGCAGGGCCTTCTGGGAAGGCTTCAAGGTGCTCAAGAATTAAGCCATTGAGCGTTTTCGGGCCGTCGGTAGGCAGCTGCCAGCCGAGCATCTTATTGATTTCGCGAATATTCGCCGTGCCTTCAATCACGTGGCTGCCGTCATCCTGGCGGTGAATCTCTTCATCTTCAGAGACGTCGGTGGTGAACTCACCGACGATCTCTTCCAGAATATCCTCCAGCGTCACTAAGCCTTCTACGTCGCCGTACTCATCCACCACGATGCCGATACGCCGCTTCTGCTTTTGAAAGTTGAGCAGCTGGGTATGCAGCGGTGTGGATTCAGGAATGAAGTAGGGTTCGCGGGCTTCCTGCACAATGGAGGCCTTGGTGACTTCATCGCGCGAGAGAAAGCGCGCCGCGTTGCGCAGATGCAGCATGCCGATAATATTGTTGATATCGCCTTTATAGACCGGCAGGCGGGTGTGCTGGCTGGTGCGAATCTGGGTCAAAATATCTTCCAGCGAATCATCCAAGTCGATGCCCAGCACCTCGTGGCGCGGCACCATGATGTCGTTCACGGTGACGTTCTCAAGGTCAAGAATCGACAGCAGCATCGCCCGGTGACGGTAGGGGATCAGCGTGCCCGCCTCGTGAACCACCGTGCGTAGCTCATCACGCGTTAGGCTATCGCCACCGTTATCAACGCTTTTAACGCCAATCAGCCGGAGCAGGCCGTTAGACATCACGTTGACCAGCCATACCAGCGGGTAAAGCAGCTTTAGCAGCGGCTCTAGCGCGTAAGACGTGGGATAGGCAATGCGCTCAGGCTTAATGGCGGCGTAGGTTTTTGGCGTCACTTCGGCAAAAATAAGAATCGTGATGGTCAGCAGGGCGGTAGAAATCGCAGGCCCAGAGACATCGCCAAAGAAGTGAATAGCGATAATGGTAGCAATTGACGCCGCTAAGTTATTGACGAAGTTATTGCCGATCAGAATAACGCCGATAAGGCGGTCTGGGCGGGTAAGAAGGCGCATGACCCGCTTAGCTCTGCGATCTCCGCTATTCGCTTGATGGCTTAAGCGGTAGCGGTTAATCGACATCATGCCGGTTTCAGAGCTGGAGAAAAACGCAGAAAGCAGTATCAGTAAGGCTAGCAGGCCGAACAGTAACCCCAGGGGGAAGTCGTCGCTCAAGTCGAAAAGTCCTTTGTGGCGTATTAGGCTCGATTTTTAGAAGGTAGCGCGTGATGTGTCAAGACAACCAAAGGCGTGGTGGCACCCGCTATGGGTTAAGTCGCTATCGATTGACGGTCAAGTCGCTATCGGTTAAGCAGCTATCGATTAAGCAAAATCTCCAGCACGAACTTGCTGCCAAAGTAGGCCAGCACGAGTAAGCCGCAGCCACCCAGTGTCCAGCGCACGGCGCGCATGCCGCGCCAGCCAAAGCGATAACGCCCGATCAGCAGCGTGGTAAAAATGACCCACGCCAACAGCGACAGCACGGTTTTATGCGCCAAGTGCTGAGCGAAGAAATTGTCCAGAAAAATAAGCCCGCTGATAATAGAAAGCGTGAGCATAATAATGCCCACCCACACCAGCTCAAACAGCACGCGCTCCATGGTGGTGAGCGGCGGTAGCGACTGCACAATGCCGCGAATATGATGATGGCGCAGCGCCTGGTTCTGCAGGCCGACCAGAACGGCTTGAACGGCGGCAATCGCCAGCACGGCAAACGCCAGGGCAGAACTGACCGCGTGCAGCAAAATGCCTGGGGTTAAACCCGTGTGGCCGCCTTGATTGGGCAGCCACGTGGCGGTAATCAGCGCAATGCCGGCCAGCGGAAACAGCGCAATGCCGGCGTTAAGTACCGGTTTAAACAGGCTGGCTACCAGCACCACATTCACCGCGACAGCCATTAATAGTGTGGCGCTGGTGGTAAACCCTGGCAGCAGGCCGGGTGCCTGCGCCACTAAGGTGACCACGACGGGAATGTGCAGCAGTAAGCCCAATACGGCGAGCATGCGAACCATGCCCTGGCGGGGCGGCACACGCCGGAGTAACGCCATGCCCTGCCAAATGGCAGCGGCGACATAAAGAACAAAAGCAATCGTGGCGAAAGGGAGCGCCTGCATGATGCTATCCGTGCGCCTTGCAGCGCGTTGCTGTGAATAAATAAACGAATTAAGTGCGATGATGACGAAAATCGATCTCACTAAAATCTATCTCACTACTATAACTAATCCAAGCCGCGTCGCACACAGGGCAATCGCAGGAAAATAGCCAGGGGCGCTCAACGCACCCCATAGAGACTCAGAGCCTGAGCGCGTATAATCTTTTCACTAATGAGTCTAAGGCGTGCGCGCCGACGGCAGTGACGGAGGCAGAGAGGCCCCATGTTCCAGAATCTAAGCGAGCGTCTTTCCCAGACGCTAAAGTCGATTAAGGGTCAGGCACGCCTGACCGACGACAATATAAAAGACACCCTACGCGAAGTGCGCCGCGCCTTGCTTGAGGCTGACGTCGCCCTACCGGTCATCAAGGAATTTATTGAGCGCGTGCGCGAGCGGGCGGTCGGCCAAGAAGTGTCTAAAAGCCTGTCGCCTGGCCAGCAGTTCGTCAAAATCGTCCAGCAAGAGCTGGAAGCGATTATGGGCGAAGCCAACGACGGCTTTGTGCTTAAAGGCTCCCCCGCCGTTGTGTTAATGGCCGGTTTGCAAGGCGCGGGTAAAACCACGTCTGTGGCCAAGCTTGCCCGCTACCTGCGTGAGCGCGAGAAGAAAAAAGTGCTGGTGGTGTCTGCCGACGTTTATCGCCCGGCAGCCATCGACCAGCTCGAAACCCTGGCCAAAGAGGTCCAGGTAGATTTCTTCCCCTCGCGTTCTGACCAGCAGCCGGTAGCGATTGCCGAAGCGGCCATCAAGCACGCCAAGATCCAGTTCCACGATGTGGTGCTGATTGATACCGCCGGCCGTTTGGCGATTGATGAAGCGATGATGGCGGAAATCCAGGCGCTGCATAAAGCGGTTTCGCCTCAGGAAACGCTGTTTGTCGTCGATGCCATGACCGGCCAGGATGCCGCCAATACCGCCAAGGCGTTTAGCGAAGCGCTACCGCTGACCGGGGTAATCCTGACCAAAGCCGACGGTGATGCCCGTGGCGGCGCGGCGCTGTCGGTGCGCCACATTACCGGCAAGCCGATCAAATTTATGGGGGTCGGCGAAAAAGTCGACGCCCTAGAACCCTTCCACCCCGACCGAGTCGCCTCGCGCATCCTGGGTATGGGCGACATGCTGTCGCTGATCGAGGAAGCCGAGCGCACCGTCGATAAATCCAAAGCCGAGAAGTTGGCCAAAAAGGTCAAGAAAGGCGATGGCTTTGATCTGGAAGATTTTCGCGACCAGCTTCAGCAGCTCAAAAAAATGGGTGGCATGGGTGGCCTGCTAGGCAAGCTGCCTGGCATGGGGCAGATGGCCGAGCTGGCTCAAGGCCCCGGCCCAGAGAAGGAGCTTGGCAAGCTGGAAGCGCTGATTAATTCCATGACGCCCAAAGAGCGCCGCAAGCCCGATATTATCAACGGCTCGCGCAAACGCCGCATTGCCGCCGGTGCAGGCCTGCAGGTGCCTGACCTGAATCGTCTGCTCAAGCAGCATAAGCAGATGCAGAAGATGATGAAAAAGGCCGGCCAAAAAGGCGGCATGCAGAAAATGATGCGTGGCATGTCTGGCATGATGGGCGGCGGTGGCCCAGGCGGGCCTGGTGGCATGGGTGGCCCTGGTGGCATGGGCGGTATGGGTGGCCCAGGCGGATTGCCGCGGCGCTAAATATCAAGTAAAGCATCAGCCATAACGTGCCAGGATAAAGTGCGGATGCGCTTGGCAAGGTTGACTGCCTATGAGTTTTCTGGCTGTCAGGCTTTCCAAGCCGAGCGCATTTGCGTAGAATGCGGCCTCTTCATGTGTAGGTGTTGCCTAAATACGCCAAAATCGTAACGGTAAGCCGCATTGAAGGCCTTAATGGTGCTAAACAGGATCATGCAAACCGCTTTACGTGGTGGCATGCCAGCTTAGTGCCAAGAAAACAGCACGACGAGTGTTCCGATAGCGGTTTGCGCTATAACCACACTCTCGTAACCTCAACCGAAGGATAGTTATCGTATGGTTACCATTCGTTTGGCCCGTGGTGGCGCCAAGAAGCGTCCCTTTTACCACCTGACTGTTACCGACTCGCGTAACGCCCGTGACGGTCGTTTCATCGAGCGTGTAGGCTTCTTCAACCCGGTTGCCCGTGGTCAAGAAGAGCGTCTGCGCGTTGACCTAGACCGCGTTGTTCATTGGCAGAGCCAAGGTGCCCAGCTGTCTGGCCGCGTTGCTGAGCTGATTAAAGAAGCACGCAAACAGGCCTAAGCCTGCTTGTAGGGTCTGTTGTGTAAGGCTGTGAAAAACCATGAGTGCTGGGTTAACTGAGGTCGTCAATGTCGCGTTTTGAAATAAGCCAAACTGACGACACGCATGTGGTGCTAGGCAAGCTGACTAGCCCTTATGGGGTGAAAGGTTGGCTCAAGGTGTACTCGTACACTAGCCCAATCGACAGCATTCTTGAGTACCCGGAATGGTGGGTGCGCCAAGGCGAAGCCCTTAAGCGCATACGCATTATTCAGGGGCGTCGGCAGGGCAAGGGCATCGTAGTGCAACTGGAAGGGGTCGATGACCGCAGCGCGGCTGAAGCATTAGCCCAAACGGACATCCTGATGCCGAAAGAAGCACTGCCTGAGCTTGCAGACGATGAGTATTATTGGCATGAGCTTGAAGGCATAGCTGTCTTCACTCAGGCTGGCGAGCGGCTAGGGCGGGTAAGCTACCTGTTTGAAACCGGCGCCAACGATGTCATGGTGGTTCGCGGCGACGCCGAGGCAATTGACAGGCGTGAGCGGCTGTTACCGTTTTTACCCGATGATGTGATTGTTGAAATCAGCCTTGAAGACGACCGCATGGTCGTTAATTGGGATGCTGAATTTTGATAAGCCAAGTTTTGATAAGCCAAGCTTTGATAAGCCAGCACGCTTCGAACGAACGTTCGGCGACTGACGCAACGGTTGCAGCAGAGGAGCAAGCGGGTAGTTCAACAGATGCTCCGGCCATGTGGATTGGCGTGGTATCCCTGTTTCCCGAAATGTTCGACGCGCTAACGCAACAAGGCGTGGTTGGGCGAGCGGTAGAGAAACAGCGTATCGCGCTGGAGTTTTGGAATCCGCGGGATTACGCCACCGACCGCCACCGCAGCGTGGATGACCGCCCCTATGGCGGCGGCCCAGGTATGTTGATGAAAGTCGACACCTTGCGCGCAGCGATTTTTGCAGCCCGCGAGCGGGCGCAGCAAGCCACCGGCCAAGTGCCGACGGTGATCTACCTTTCGCCCCAAGGGCGCAAGCTGGATCAGCAGGGCGTTCAAGCACTGGCTTCCGCCGGGCCTTTAGTGGTCGTGGCAGGGCGCTATGAAGGCATTGATGAGCGCGTGGTGGAGAGTGACATCGATGAAGAGTGGTCGATTGGCGACTATGTGCTAAGCGGCGGTGAGCTGCCAGCAATGGTGCTAATTGATGCAGCGGCACGGCTGATTCCCGGTGTATTGGGCCATCAGGATTCCGCTGTCGAAGACTCGTTTAATGACGGCCTGCTAGACTGCCCGCACTACACCCGTCCAGAAATTATCGACGGACGCCAGGTGCCGGATGTGCTGCTAAGCGGTAATCATGCCGCCATCAAGCGCTGGCGGTTGAAGCAGTCACTAGGCCGTACATGGCAACGTCGCCCAGACCTACTGGAAGGGCGCACGTTAGATGCCGAGCAGCGCAAGCTGTTAAATGAGTTTATCGAGGAACACGCTCTGTCCGCTAAGTAGGTTTTTGAAGTAGGTCTTTGAAGGCAGGCTTTTCAACTACTTACACTTAGCTAGGCCAGAGCGGCGGTGCAGGGCGAAAAAGCGCACCTGTGTTACCCATAACGACTCCCGCGTAGCTCGTTTCGAGCGCCGGGATCACGGCTTCCGCCACCCATGATTGAGCGGTTAAGCCAACACGTTATTTAGGAGCATGATAATGAGCAGCAAAAACAAAGTGATCCAGGCGATCGAATCTGAGCAAATGGGCAAGGAAATTCCTGCCTTTTCGCCAGGTGATACCATTATTGTTCAGGTGAAAGTAAAGGAAGGCACCCGCGAGCGTCTGCAGGCGTTTGAAGGTGTGGTTATCGGTAAGCGTAACCGTGGCCTGAACTCCGCTTTCACCGTGCGCAAAATTTCTCACGGTGTTGGCGTTGAGCGTACTTTCCAGACCTACAGCCCGCTGGTTGACTCGATTGAAGTCAAGCGTCGTGGTGATGTGCGTCAAGCCAAGCTTTACTACCTGCGCGAGCGCAGCGGTCGTTCTGCACGTATCAAGGAAAAGCTGGCTTAATTGCCGCTGCTTCTCAGGCACACGCTGCTCTTGGTGCAGCGCGTGCCTGGATACCAAGACCCCGTCACCGCTTTGCGGGGCGGGGTTTTTTTATCTACATGCATGTTTATGCCGCTGTTCAAAAACGGCTGGAGACTGCTGACGTATGAGCGTTATTGATGCATTTTTGGACGCGCTGTGGTTAGAACAGGGTGCCAGCGACCATACGTTAGCCGCCTATCGGCGTGATTTAACCGCCTGGCAGGATCACTTGGATGCTCACAATGAGGCTCTCTTGGCACCGCCGCCAGAGCGGCTTGTGAAGTGGCTGGAAAGCCGCCGCGAGCAGGGCTATCAGCTGCGCAGCAATGCCCGGCTGCTGTCGACGCTGCGCAGCTTCTACCGCTGGGGGCGTTTGAATAACCAAGTCGCCAGCGACCCGCTCACCGACATCAAGCTGCCGCGGGTGATCCCCGGCTTGCCGAATACGCTGGAAGAGGACGAAGTAGAGCGCCTGCTGTTAGCGCCAGATACCGATACCCCTTTAGGCGTTCGCGACCGCGCCATGCTGGAGCTGCTTTACGCCTGTGGCTTGCGGGTATCTGAATTGGTAGGGCTCACCGGTGATGCGGTTAACCTGCGCCAGAACGTAGTTAGGGTGCGTGGTAAAGGCGATAAAGACCGCCTGGTGCCCATGGGCGAGGAAGCTGCAGATTGGCTTGCGCACTATATGGACACCGCGCGATTAGCGCTGATGAGCGACCCAACACGGCCGGCGCTGTTTCCAGGGCGGGGCGACAACGCCATGACCCGGCAAACGTTTTGGCACCGCATTAAAGTACATGCAATAACGGCAGGCATTACCCGGCCGCTGTCGCCGCACACGCTACGTCATGCATTTGCCACCCATTTATTGAATCATGGGGCTAATTTGCGGGTCGTACAGCTGCTGCTAGGTCATAGTGACCTGTCGACGACCCAAATTTATACCCATGTGGCCCAAGCGCGCTTGGAAAGCCTACATGCAGAACATCACCCACGAGGCTGAATTGATGATGCGTCAACGCCGTTTTTTAGTATTTCCGTTACTGGTAGCGGGCAGTCTATTACCTGTTGCTGCCCAAGCCGATGCCGTGGCTGAGCGCCTGGCTGAATCACTTAGCGTTAATGGGCAATCAATGCCCGTGGAAGCGGTTACTGAAACGCCGATGGCGGGCGTTTATCAGGTGCGGCTAGAGAGCGGCGAATCGTTCTACTCCAATGCTGACGGTAGCCACTTTCTGGTCGGTGATCTGTACGAAAATGCGCCCGGCGGGCTGGTCAATTTAACCGAGAAAGAACAGAACCAAGCGCGTGCCGATGTGCTGGCAAACGTGCCTGAAAGCGAGCTAGTGGTCTTCCGCGGGGCCGATGAGCCCAAGGCCACCGTGACCGTGTTTACCGACCCCACGTGCCCTTACTGCGTGCGTTTACACGACACTATTCCCGAATTAAATGAGCGTGGTATTGCCGTTCATTACATGGCGTTTCCGCGCGCTGGCATGGCAAGCGCTGCCGCCACCACGTTGCAGCAAGTGTGGTGTGCGGATAATCGCAGCGAAGCGATGAACCGTGCCAAAGAGGGCGAAGCTGTTTCTGGCGCTGCAAGCTGCGATAATCCCGTTGCAGGGCAGTATGATTTAGGCAGGGCGCTGGGCGTGCAGGGTACGCCGGCGATTATTTTACCCGATGGGCAGTTAGTACCAGGATTTGTACCTCCTGAGCGGCTCACCGCCATGTTAGGCTTAGAAAGCGAATAATGGCGCACGCAACAGACATCACACACGACACGAAAGGGGAAGTATTTTGAAACCGGTAAGAGTAGGTATTTGTGGTTTAGGCACTGTCGGTGGCGGCACCTTTAACGTATTGACCCGTAACGCCGACGACATTGCCCGTCGTGCTGGCCGCCCTATTGTGATTGAGCAGATTGCTCACCGCAGTATTCATCCTGACTGCGATATTACCGGCATCAATGCTACCTCTGATGTATTTGAAGTCGCCACCAACCCCAATGTGGATGTGTTGGTGGAGCTGATTGGCGGTTACGATATCGCCCGCGAGCTGGTGCTCACTGCTATTGCTAACGGCAAGCACGTGGTCACCGCCAACAAAGCGCTGATTGCCGTGCACGGTAATGAAATTTTCAAAGCCGCCCACGAAAAGGGCGTTATCGTGGCGTTTGAAGCCGCGGTGGCAGGTGGCATTCCGGTGATTAAATCGCTGCGTGAAGGCCTGGGTGCCAATCGTATTGAGTGGGTAGCGGGGATTATCAACGGCACCGGCAACTACATTCTTACCCACATGCGCGACGAAGGCCGTGCCTTTGAAGACGTGCTCGCAGAAGCGCAGGCGCTGGGCTACGCCGAATCCGACCCCACCTTTGATGTGGAAGGTATCGACGCCGCGCACAAGCTAACCATTCTGGCCTCGATTGCCTACGGCGTGCCGCTGCAGTTCGAGAAAGCCTTCACCGAAGGTATTTCGCGCATCACCGCCGAAGACGTTGAACAGGCGGATAACTTAGGCTACGTGATCAAGCACTTGGGTATCTCCAAGCGTACCGATCAAGGCCTGGAGCTGCGCGTTCACCCCACGCTGATTCCTAAAGAGCGCCTGCTAGCCAATGTTCACGGCGTGAAAAATGCCATTGCCATTATGGGCGATGCCGTTGGCCCAACGCTTTACTACGGAGCCGGTGCGGGTGCAGAGCCGACTGCCTCGGCGGTCGTTGCCGATTTGTTGGACGTAGCGCGAGATATCGCCACCGACCACCACTACCGGGTGCCTTACCTGGCGTTTAGCGGTATCGATGAAGATGTCAGCCAGCTGCCGATCATGCCGATGGAAGAGATCACCACCGCCTACTATTTACGCCTGCTGGCGGTAGACCGCCCCGGTGTGCTGGCGCGGGTGGCCACTATTCTGGCTGAACAGGGCATTTCCATTGAAGCGCTGATTCAAAAAGAAGCGACCGAAGGCGAACTGGTGCCGATCATTCTGCTGACTCACCGCACCAAAGAAAAGCAAATGAACGAAGCGATCCGTGAAATTGAGTCCATGGCCGATATCGCCGGGCCGTTAACACGCATTCGTGTGGAAAGCCTGGACGAGGGGGAGTAACCCAAGATGCGCTATATCAGTACGCGTGGGCAAGCGCCCGCGCTCTCTTTTGAAGAAGTGGTGCTCACCGGTATGGCCAGCGACGGCGGGCTTTACGTGCCGGAAACCCTACCTGAGTTTTCCCGCGAAGAGCTCGCCGACATGGCTGGGCTTTCTTACGCGGAAATCGCTTTCCGAGTGATGAAGCCGTTTGTCAACGGTGAGATCGACGACGCTACTTTCCGCAGCATCGTCACCGAGGCCTACGCGACCTTTAATCACGACGCCGTGCTGCCGCTCAAACAGCTGGATGCCAATCACTTCTTGCTTGAGCAGTTCCACGGCCCGACCCTGGCGTTTAAAGACGTAGCGCTGCAGCTGCTGGGCCGCCTGCTGGATCACTTCTTGAAAAAGCGTGGCGAACGCGCGGTGATCATGGGCGCGACGTCTGGCGATACCGGTTCAGCGGCGATTGAAGGCTGTCGCCACTGCGACCACCTGGATATCTTCATTTTGCACCCGCACAACCGCGTCTCGGAAGTGCAGCGCCGTCAAATGACCTCGGTACTGGCCAATAACGTTTTCAATATTGCCATTGAGGGTAATTTCGACGACGCCCAGGCCATGGTCAAAGCCAGTTTTGCCGATCAGTCGTTCCTCAACGGCACCCGCCTGGTGGCGGTGAACTCGATCAACTGGGCGCGCATTATGGCGCAGATCGTTTATTACATTGCCTCAGGCGTTGCGTTGGGCGCGCCCCATCGTGAAGTTAGTTTCTGCGTGCCGTCTGCCAACTTCGGCAACGTGTTTGCGGGCTATATGGCGTTTAAGATGGGGTTGCCGGTGAAGCAGTTCATCATCGCCACCAACGCCAACGATATTCTGCACCGCACGTTAACCGCCAACGACTTCTCCAAAAAAGAGCTGGCGGCGACGTTAGCGCCTTCCATGGATATCGTGGTGTCGTCCAACTTTGAGCGCCTGCTGTTTGACGCCTACGACCGCGACGGTTTGGCCGTGGCAGCCCTGCTTGAGCGTTTCCAGCAGGAGCCCACGGCGCTGGCCGATGCGCCGCTGGCCAAGCTGCGCGAGAAGTTTTCAAGCTACAGCGTGGACGATGCGACGATTCTGGAAGTCATCCGCGACGCCCATAAGCGCACCGGTGAAATGCTCGATCCGCATACCGCCACCGGTTACCGCGCCGCCGAGCGCGCTCGCGCCGACCAGTCAACGCCGATGATTACCCTCGCGACTGCGCACCCGGCCAAGTTCGCCGAAGCCGTGGTGAAAGCCGGTTTCCTGGGCGTGCCACTGCCGCCGCACATGGAAGACCTGTTGGAACGCGAAGAACGCTACACGGTGTTGCCTGCTGAGCTTACCGCCGTGCAGCAGTACGTCGCGGAAAACCGCCGTTGAGACACAGATGATCGATCTACCCCAGAGCACGCTGTCCTCTAGTACGGTGTCGTCAAGTACAGTGCCGTCGAATACAGTGTCTTCGAGTACGGTGCCCTCTAGCACAAGCCAGCCGCGTTTAGAGCCTCGTCCTGTGGACGAGGCGCTGTATGCCCGTGCCCAGGCAGAAGGCTTAAGCGAGCTGCAGGCGCGGCTGTTGGCCTCACGGCTACCCGGCTATAGCGGTGAACTACAACCGTTAATCGCGCCCAGCCTGCGCTACTTGGCGCACCCGGAGAAACTGGCCGACGGCCGCCGCGCCGCCGAACGTATCGCTCAGGCGGTAGCGGAGGGCGAGGCGATCGGTATTCTCACCGACTACGATGTGGATGGCATTACCTCTCACGTGGTGATTCGGCGCACGCTGGTGGAGCTGTTTGGGGTGCCGGAGGGCAAGCTACACAGTTTGATTGGCCACCGTATTCACGACGGTTACGGCATCAGCCTGCCGTTGGTGGAGCGCACGCTGGCGCAAAAGCCGTTTCCCACCCTGGTGATTACCGCCGATTGCGGCAGCTCCGATGAGCCGCGTATTGCGCGCTTAAAGGCGGCGGGTATTGATGTGGTGGTCAGCGACCATCACGCCCTGCCCGTTGAAGGGCCGCCAGCTTCTGCCTATGCCTGCGTTAATCCTACCCGTGATGACTGCGACTACCCCGACAAAACTATCGCCGGTTGTATGGTGGCGTGGCTTCTGATGTCGCTTGCTCGCGGTGTGCTGATTGAATGGGGGGCGCTGTCAGCGTCGACGCCTAAGCTGTCACCCTGGCTTTCTTACGTGGCGCTGGGCACCGTGGCTGACTGTGTGTCATTGGGCGGCAGCCCCGCCAACCGCGCGGTGGTCAATCATGGCTTAACGTTGATCAACCGCATGGATGCCGCCTGCTGGCGCGCCATGGCCACACGCTTAGGCGCTGACAGCGTGCCGTTTAACGCCGAAACGTTAGCCTTTCAGATGGGGCCGCGCATCAATGCCCGCTCGCGGCTGGACGACCCCTACGCGGCGCTGCACTTTATGCTCGCCGAGAACGATGGCGTTGCCAATCGCCAGCTCGACGTGCTGGATCAAGACAATCAGTCCCGTAAAGCGATTGAGGCCGATATGGCCGCTGAGGCACGCACGCTCGCCACAGCGGCTTTGAACGCCGATGAGCCCGCCGTGGTGGTGCTACTTGAAGATGGCCACCCTGGCGTACAGGGCATCGTTGCCTCGCGTTTGGTGCAGGCCTACGGGCGACCTGCGCTGGTGCTAACGCAAGCGGCCGCAGCAGGTATGCTAACCGGCTCGGGCCGCTCTATTGACGGGCTGCACCTGCGCGATGCCCTACAGCGCACTTTTGAGCTTGCGCCTCAGGCGCTGCCGCGTTTTGGCGGCCATAGTGGCGCAGCAGGAGTGGGCGTGCCACGGGATCAGCTTGAGGCCTTTAAAGCGGCCTTTTTACAGGCGGTAGGCGAGCAGTTGGAGGGTCGAACACTTTATCCGCGCCTGTGGACGGACGGCGAGCTTTCCACGGCGCAGCTTTCGCTGACTACCCTGCAAGAGATCGAAACGCTTGGCCCCTACGGGCGGGAATTTGACCCGCCGCTGTTTGAAGGCCGCTTTATTGTCGAGGCGCTGCGCCCCGTTGGCGCTGAAGGCTCGCACCTGATGCTGGAACTTTCTACTGGCCCGGTGACCTGTAAAGCAATCTGGTTTCGCGCCTTAACGCCAGGGGAGCTGCCTGGATTTAGCGTCGGCGATACGCTGCACTGTGCTTACAAGCTTAATCGCAACCGCTGGCGCGGCCGCGAAACGCTGCAGTTGATGGTTGAACACGCCAGCGTTACCCACTAGCGCGTGAGGTGTTCCTTTTGCCGAGTGCGCCTTAACTCAGCCAAAACCACCAGATAATCAGTGCGATAAGCCCCAGGCCGGCTAGGTTGATCAATAAGCTCATGAGGCATCCTCCTGGCTGGGTGACTGCCACAGCCGCAAGCGGTTGGCGTTACTCACCACGGTAATCGAAGAAAGTGACATGGCAGCGCCCGCAATCATCGGTGAGAGCAGCATGCCGGTGAGCGGGTAGAGCACCCCTGCGGCAATGGGAATACACAGTAGGTTGTAGCCAAACGCGCCCACCAGGTTTTGTTTGATGTTGCGCAGCGTAGCGCGGCTGATTTCAATCGCTGACGCCACCCCGTGCAGCGAGCCGCGCATCAGCGTGATACCCGCGCTCTCAATGGCCACATCGGTGCCTTGGCCAATCGCAAAGCCCACATTCGCCCGAGCCAGCGCCGGGGCGTCATTAATCCCATCGCCCACCATACCGACGATTTCCCCGGCCTTTTGGCGGCGTTCAATCTCGGCGTGTTTGTCCTCGGGCAATAGGCCCGCACGGTACTCATCTATGCCCACTTCCTGAGCAATGGCCTTAGCGGTGTGCTCGTTATCGCCGGTAAGCATAACGATGGTTAAGCCGTCTTTTTGCAGGCGTTTGATCGCGGCCACGGTGTCGTGGCGAAGCGGGTCGCTAATGCCAAACAGAGCGGCCAGCTTGCCATCCACCGCCAAGTACACCAGCGTGCGCGCCTGCTCTTCCAGTGCTCGCGCCTGGGCTTCGCTGCTGGAAAGGTCTACCCCCGCTTCGGTTAATAAGCGCGCATTGCCCAGCAGCAGCGCTTTGCCGTCGGTGGTTTGGGCTTTCACCCCGCCCCCGGTCACGCTGTCGAAATGCTTAATCTCGGCAGGGTTAGCGTCGTGTTCATCCGCGTAGGTCATCAGCGCCGCCGCCAGCGGGTGCTCTGAACCACGCTCTAGCGCGTGCACCAACGAAAGCGCGGCGGATTGCTCTACGCCAAACAGCTGCGCATCGGTAACGCTGGGCTTGCCTTGGGTCAGCGTGCCGGTTTTATCGACCACTAACGTAGTGAGCTTGCTAGCGGTTTGCAGCGCTTCACCGTTTCTCACCAGTACCCCGTGTTCGGCGGCTTTGCCGACTCCAATCATGGTCGAAATCGGCGTTGCCAGGCCTAACGCGCAGGGGCAGGCAATGATCAGCACGGTGGTGGCGGTGACCAGCATATAGATGACTTGGGGCGCGGGCCCTAGATTGAACCACACCAAGGCGGTGAGTACGGCAATAATCATTACCGAAGGAACGAACACGCTAGAGACTTGGTCGGCGAGTTCACCAATCGGCGGCCGTGAGCTTTGGGCGCTGGCGACCTGTTCGGTTATCTGCCCTAAGCGAGTGTCAGCGCCTACTCGCGTTACCTGATAGACCAGTCCGCCACGGCCATTCACCGTGCCTGCGCTGACGTCATCGCCTGCGCGCTTGGCAACCGGTAGAGGTTCGCCGGTTAGCATGGATTCATCAATATGGCTTTCGCCTTCGATCACTTCGCCATCCACGGGTAAGCGCTCACCGGGGCGCACCCGAACCTGATCACCGGCGCGCACGGCGTCAATGTCAATCTCTTGCTCTTGACCGTCACGAATCACTCGCGCGGTGCGGCTTTGCAGGTCAAGCAGGCGCTTTAGCGCGTCGCTGGTGCGCCCGCGGGCTTTAAGCTCCATGGCATTGCCGAGCAAAATCAGCCCGATCACCATGGCGGAGGCTTCAAAATAGATTCCTTGGGCAACGTCTGGCAGCCATGGCGCAAACAGCACAACGGCCATGGAGTAGAGCCAGGCGGTGCCGGTGCCCATGGCAACGAGCGTGTCCATGTTGGCCTGATGATGTTTAAGATTCTTCCAGGCGTTAACAAAGAAATGGCGGCCTGGAAAAACCATGATGCCCAGGGTCAGCAGGCCAATGACCAGCCAGTAGAGACGCCCCAGCCCCATCGGGTGAGGGTGAAAAAAGAACATGCTAAGCATCAGCGGAACCGCCAACGCCAGCGACATCGCGCTGCCGCGCAGCCGTTTTTGGTAAGTTTTGGCGTCGTGTTCGGCGCGGGCGCGCTCTGCTTCACGCATATCGATGATGGGTTCGGCGCCATAGCCTACGGCTTCAACGGCGCGAATCAGCGTTTGCATCTCCGCGCTGCCAAATACCTGGGCGGAGTGAGTGCCAAAGTTGACGCTGGCGGTGTCGACCCCTTCGGTGCGCTCAAGCGCTTTTTGCACGCTTTTAACGCAGCTGGCGCAGGTCATCCCGCTAATCGCCAGGCGCTGCTTCTTGCCTTGGCCTTGGCCTTGGGAATGGACACTTACGGCCTTTTCGGCTTCGGGTTCGGCTTCGGCTTCGGCTTCGGCAGATGCCACGGTATCTGGCTGCTTATCAGCTTCGTCTAGAACCGCTTCGTCAAGGCCTGCTTCGGCTGGCGGATAGCCCGCTTCGGTCAAACGCTGGTCAAGCTCGGCGTCGGTTAGGGTCGAAACAACGTCCAGGCGTTTTTCGCTAGGCGTGCCGATCACCTCAGCCTCAGGGTCGCTACTTTGAATCGCCTCGCGCATGCGCTTTACGCAGCCTTGGCAGTTCATGCCCGGCACGGTGCGGGTTAGGGTTGGTGGCTGCTCGGTGCTGCGTTGCATGGTGCCTCCTCGGGAAAGCTTTCGATTAAGCGGCATAGGCTATGGCCATCAGGGGTGCCGTCGGGCATGTCTTGCCAGCTCTCTAGCGCCTGCTCCATCCGCTGGGCGAGTGCTTCAAGCTCGGCAATGCGCGCGCGGATTTGTGGCAAGCGGCTGGCGAGCAAATCGCGTACCAGCGGGCAGGGTGAATCGCCCTGGTCGGCGTGGGAAAGAATGTCGCGGATCTCTGCCACGCTAAAACCGAGCTTACGCGCCCGCTGAATAAACCGCAGCCGCTCTAAGTCGGTATCGGAAAATAGTTGATAGCCGTTGTCTGGGTGGCGTTCGGGGGCAAGCAGCTGTTCACGAGCGTAATGGCGCACGGTTTCCGCCGTGACACCTCCACGTTTGGCCAGCTCGTTAACTTTCATCGTCTGTTCTCCCGATGGGGTAAATGGTCACCGTTAGAGTGTAGAACCTGTGGGTAACACATAGGTCAAGGTGATGTTTGAATGTCGGGCGAAAATACTAAAACACTGATTTAAAACGACCGTGCGACTAATGTATAAGCGTAAATTAAAATAAAACGCTCGTTTGCCCTTGAACCTTTAGCCTAGTTGCGAGAAAACAGTCATGTGAAAAATAAAGAGTGTGGATTGTCAGTATCCACGGGATCATCGAAAAAGAGGCCTACCATGAATAATAACTTTAATAAGCTCACTCTGGCCGTTGCTATCACCGCCGCTTGCGCCAGCCAAGCCCACGCGGGCGGTTACCAAATTAACGAGCAGAGCGTGAGTGGGCAGGGTTATGGCCATGCAGGCCGCAGTTCTAACGTTAATGATGCGTCGATTGTCTATGGTAACCCTGCGGGCATGTCGTTTTTAGACCGTGCACAGGTTACTGCAGGCGCTACGTATCTAAACGTTAATACCAATTTGTCGAACGTTGAAGCGAGCCGCTTCATTGATTCAGGCGTGGCTGCTGGCGGTGCGCCAAACGGCAACCAAATACCTGTTGGCAGTATTCCCGGCGGTAACGATGGCGATATGGTGCCGGGTACGCCGATTCCGTTTGCTTTTTATGCGCACCCTGTAACGGATCAGCTTGCCTTTGGTTTTGGGGTGTATGCGCCGTTTGGCTCTAAAACCGATTATGAAGATGACTTCCAAGGCCGCTATTTTGGTGACTACACAGAAGTAACGGTGATCAGCGCTCAGCCTACGGTGTCTTATCGCTTTAATGACCAGTGGGCGGTAGGTGCGGGGGTAACCTATAACCAAGTAGAGGGTGAGCTGCGTCGTCAGCTTCCATCCGAGGCTACGTTTAACCCCGACCTTGATATCGACTCTCGCGTTGATGGTGACGATGAAGCGTGGGGCTATAACCTGGGGGTGATCTATCGTCCGGTGCCTGAAACGACATTAGGCCTGACCTACCGCTCGAAAGTCGACTACACCTTAAAAGGCAATTTTAGTGCAACCGACCCGCTGGGAAATGTGGTGCGGGCTGATACAGCCAACCTGGATTTAACCACTCCTGAAACGGTTAACTTTTCGGTGACTCAACAGATGAGTGATCGATTGAAGTTAATGTTTGGCGCTTCTTGGGTACGCTGGAGTCAGTTTGATCAGATTTTGGTCACCGGTAGCCAAGGCGACGTAATCACTAATGAGCAGCAAAACTACTCGAATGCGTGGGCATTTGCTACCGGCGGCGAGTATCAGTTAACGCCCACCTTGGCACTGCGCGCTGGGGTAACCTTAGACTTTACGCCGACCAATGATAATGATCGCAGCGTGCGTATTCCTTCTGATGAACGGCGAATCTTCTCCATTGGCGCAGGCTGGAGCCCTACGCCTGAAACGAAGCCCACGGTTTTGGCGCGCAGTTAACCTATCGTTTTTAAGATCGGGCGTTTTTAAGACCTAGTTTGCCACAAACCCTACCCAAACCCGGCGCAGGCCGGGTTTTTTATTGCCTAGTGGTAGGCCATTGGATGCGGGGCGTGTCGGCTTTCGTTACACTATGCGCCTTTCTAATCGATACGGCTTTGTACGACCAACGTACCGTCAGCTTTGTACGATAGCTTTGTACGATAGCGTTGTACGATCCGATATAGACCACGCTAGGGCAATCCCATGTTGGAAACCAACCCGATTCATAACCAGATTAAGGACCTGTCTGAGCGGACAGCTGTTCTTAGGGGGTATCTTTGACTATGCCGAGAAGAAAGACCGGCTAGAAGAAGTCACCCGCGAACTGGAAGACCCCAACGTCTGGAACGATCCAGACTACGCGCAGAAGTTAGGTAAAGAACGCGCCTCCCTCGAAACCATTGTGGCCACCATTGATGATCTTGAGCAGGGCCTAGGCGACAGCCGCGACCTGCTGGAGCTTGCCGAAATGGAAGAGGATGAAGGCACCGTTGATGAAGTACGCCAAGAGCTGGACAGCATGCAGGCCGCGCTTGAAAAGCTTGAGTTTCGGCGCATGTTTTCCGGTGATATGGACCCCAATAACGCCTACCTGGATATCCAATCCGGCTCTGGCGGCACCGAAGCGCAAGACTGGGCCAATATCCTGCTGCGCATGTACCTGCGCTGGGCGGAAAGCCACGGCTTTAAAGCCGACATCACCGAAATCTCTGCCGGTGAAGTGGCGGGCATTAAATCGGCCACCGTGCATATTCAGGGTGACTACGCTTTTGGCTGGCTGCGTACCGAAACCGGCGTGCACCGCTTAGTGCGCAAAAGCCCGTTTGATTCCGGCGGCCGCCGGCATACCTCGTTTGCGTCGGTGTTTTTGTCACCGGAAATCGACGACAGCTTTGAGGTGGATATTAACCCCTCTGATTTGCGCGTTGATACCTACCGTTCAAGCGGCGCGGGCGGTCAGCACGTTAACACCACCGATTCAGCGGTGCGGATTACCCACGAGCCGACCGGCATTGTCGTGGCCTGCCAAGGCCAGCGCAGCCAGCACGCTAACCGCGATTTTGCCATGAAGCAGTTGAAAGCGCGGCTGTGGGAACACGAGATGCAAAAGCGCAATGCCGCCAAGCAGGAGGCCGAGGACTCCAAGGCCGATATCGGCTGGGGCAGCCAGATTCGTTCTTACGTGCTTGATGACCAGCGTATTAAAGATTTGCGCACCGGCGTGCAGTCCAGCAACTGCGACAAAGTGCTCGACGGAGATATTGATCAATTTATCGTCGCTAGCTTGAAGCAAGGTTTGTAATTTTTTTAGCGTTTGCACACGAATAAGGTACCCCATGGCTAACCAAGACGCGTCTCCTCTTGAAAACGAAAACCACCTGATCGCCGAGCGCCGTGCCAAGCTGGCTGCTCGCCGCGAGATCGCCGCAGCACAAGGTAAAAGTGCGTTTCCGAATGACTTTCGCCGCGACAGCTTAACCGTTGAGCTGCAAAACGCCTTCGGCGATAAAGAAAAAGCCGAGCTGGAAGCGCTGGATCACCACGCCTCGGTGGCCGGTCGCGTGATGCGTCAACGTGGGCCCTTTATCGTTATTCAGGATGTGGCCGGGCAGATTCAGCTCTACGTGGATAAAAAAGGCCTGCCCGCTGACGTGCTAGACGATGTGAAAGGCTGGGATATTGGCGATATCGTCGCTGCCCGTGGGCCGGTGCATAAATCCGGCAAGGGCGACTTGTACGTGATGATGGTTGAAGCGCAGCTATTAACCAAGAGCCTGCGCCCGCTGCCCGATAAATTTCACGGCCTGACCGATATGGAAGCCCGCTATCGCCAGCGCTACGTGGATCTGATCATGAACCCGCAGTCGCGCAAGGTGTTTGAAACCCGCGCCGCGGTGATCAGCTCCATGCGCCGTTTCTTTGAAGCCCGCGGCTTTATGGAAGTAGAAACGCCGATGCTGCAGCCGATTCCTGGCGGCGCGGCGGCGCGGCCCTTCATTACTCACCACAATGCGCTGGATATTGATATGTATCTGCGTATTGCGCCGGAGCTTTACCTCAAGCGCTTGGTGGTGGGCGGCTTTGAAAAAGTCTTTGAGATTAACCGCAACTTCCGCAACGAAGGGTTATCCACGCGCCACAACCCAGAATTCACTATGGTGGAGTTCTACTGGGCCTATGCTGATTACCGTGACCTGCTGGATATGACTGAAGAGATGCTGCGCACGGCAGCCGAAGAAGTGCTGGGCAGCGCGCTGATTGAGTATCAGGGCGCGAGCTATGATTTCGGCAAACCTTTTACCCGCTTAACGCTACGCCAAGCAATTCTTGATCACGGTGATGGCATTGCCGATGCTGATTTGGATTCGCTAGACGCCGCGCGAGCCACCGCTGAAAAACTCGGCATCAAAGTGAAAGAAAGCTGGGGCTTGGGCAAGGTACAAACGGAAATCTTTGAAGAGGTGGCCGAGCATAAGCTCGACCAGCCGACGTTTATTACCGAATACCCGGCTGAAGTGAGCCCGCTGGCGCGACGTAACGATGCTAATCCTTTCGTGACTGATCGTTTCGAGTTCTTTGTCGGTGGCCGTGAAATCGCCAACGGTTTCTCTGAGCTTAATGACGCAGAAGATCAGGCGGAGCGTTTCCGCGCGCAGTCAGCGGAAAAAGACGCCGGCGACCTGGAAGCGATGTATTACGATGCTGATTACGTGCGTGCGTTGGAGTATGGTATGCCGCCAACGGCGGGTGAAGGCATTGGTATCGACCGCCTGGTAATGTTGTTTACCGACAGCCCCTCCATTCGTGACGTGCTGCTATTCCCGGCGATGCGCCCTGAAGTGGGCTAAAACCTAGCGATAGCGGATGAAAAGTTGGTAAGGGCGCGTGATAGCGCCCATAATGGTCAACGTTTCGACGGCGAGGAGAACCCCATGAAACTGCTTAACCGCTCCGCACTGAGCGTCAGGCCGACCCAGCCCTTTGTGGACTGGATCAACGCGCTGGAACCCACCATGGGAGACGACGACCTGACCCTGGACGACGTCGAGCGTGAAAGTACCATTTACCTGATTCCAGAGATGGACACCCCCGAAGCGCTGGAAACGTTTGTACGCGACCGCTACGTGGAAATCCTTGAAACTGAGCTGCGCGCCTGGGAAGAGGACGAACGCCAGTGGCCGGATAAGCTGGATTGGGCGCTGTTCCAGGAGTTTGTACGCGTCGAGCACAGTTACCTGGCGATTGACCTGGATGACGAAACGCCGCTTGAAATCTCTGAAGTTGATGATGCATTGCTGTTAGACAGCGAGCAGGATTAGCGTGCTATGCTTTTAGCGTAAGCGCATCGTAAAACCGGCTTAGGCCGGTTTTACTGTTTTTAAGGGGGCTATTTAGGAACTGACGACCATGCGACTGTTTGAAACTCGCCCCGGTGATGATGGCCTGCCTGGGCCTGAACGCGCCCTTGCCGTGCTGGCGCTGGTAACCGGCACCTTGATGGCGGTGGTGGATACCACCATGATCAACCTGGCGCTGCCCACCATCGCCGCTGATTTGAATGTGCCGGCTTCCCGTGCCGTGTGGATCACCAACCTCTTTCAGGTCGTTTGTGCGGCTTTTTTGCTGGTGTTTGCCGGTATTAGCGAGCTGGTCACCCGGCGCAGGCTTTACCTGTTTGGGCTGGCAACGTTTGTTGGTGCAGCGCTGGGCGCGGCGCTGTCGCGCAACCTGGAAACGCTGCTGGTGTTTCGTGCCTTCCAAGGGTTAGGCGCTGCAGCCACCCTGTCGATTGGCCCATCGCTCTATCGGGCGATTTTTCCTTCGCGGCTATTGGGCAGCGCCCTTGGCTTGAGTGCCTTGGTGGTGGCCGGTGGCTACGCGGCAGGGCCGACGCTAAGCGGCGTGATTCTCTCGTTTGCTGACTGGCCTTGGCTGTTTGCGTTAAACGTGCCGCTGGGTGTGTGCTCGCTTTGGCTGGCTTACCGTGCGCTGCCTCGGGATACGCCGCGCCAAGGCAGCTTTGATATAACCGGCGCGCTGCTCTCAATCGTGATGCTGGCGAGCTTCTTTATCGCCATGGATGCTGTCAGCCACGCCGCGCCGATTTGGCAAAGCGGTGGCTGGGCGGTGCTGGCGGTGCTGGCCTGCACGGGGTTTATTGCTCGCCAGCGCCGGGCACCTTACCCATTACTGCCGCTTAGCGTATTTGCCGAGCGGCGCTTTACGCTGGCGGTATCGGCCTCTGGGCTTGCCTTTATTGGTCAGGGGCTTACCTTTGTAGCGCTGTCGTTTTTCTACCAAGAACAGATGGGATTCACGCCGCTGGAAACTGCCTGGCTGTTCACGCCCTGGCCGCTGGCCATTATGGTGGTTGGACCCATAGCCGGGCGCTTAGCCGACCGTATCAACCCCAGTATTCTCTCCAGTGCCGGGCTTGGCCTGCTTATTATTGGCCTGATTGCGCTGGCGCTGGTGGATGAATCAACCGGTGTGGCGGGTAGCTTATGGCGCACCGCGTTATGTGGCATCGGTTTTGGCTTGTTTCAGCCGCCTAATAACCGTGAAATGATGGGCAGCCTGCCGCCAGAGCGCAGTGCTAACGTTTCTGGGGTGATGAGCACCACGCGCACGGTGGGGCAGTCGTTTGGCGTAGCGTTGGTGGGTGCTGCGCTAGCGCTTGGCTGGCCGGTTCAAGTAACGCTTTGGTTGGGGGCGGCGACTACGCTGCTGGCACTATTGGCAAGCGTTGCGCGTATGCCGCTGGCAAGGCGCGCGTTACACGCCCGTCGGGCATCGTCGGCGGGGCAGTAAGCGCGTACAATTAATGAGTTTGTGATCTCAAGGAGAACCCCATGACGCTGCAGACACAGATTGAGCAGAAGTTAGCGGCACTCGCACCCGACGTGCTGCAGGTTGAAAACGAAAGCCACATGCACAACGTGCCGGCGAACTCTGAAACCCACTTCAAAGTGACCCTGGTGAGCGACACGTTTGATGGCATGATGCCGGTGAAGCGCCACCAGCAAATTTATGCCCTGCTGGCCGATGAGCTTTCCGGCCCGGTGCATGCGCTGGCGCTGCATCTTTATACCGCCAGCGAGTGGCAGGCACGCGGCGGTGAGCGGCCTAATTCACCTAACTGCCACGGCGGCGGCAAGTGAATCAAGAAGTTATTCGGCGCCACTACCTGGACGCCATGGGCATTACCGCCTGGGCTTCACGCTACCAACTGCCTAATGCACTGCCCACTGAAGCCTGTGAGTGGGAAGAGGCGAAACCTGCTTCTGTGCCGCCACGGGAGCGGCTGCAGGCATTGCTGGACGACGCCCCCGCACCCAGGCGAGCTTCCTCAGAGGCGCGAAAACCAGGGGCGCAAAAACCAGATACGGCGGTTGCCTCGCCTTCGGCGGTGCGCGCCCTGCTTGCCAAAGAAACCCATAGTTCAGATAAGCGGGGCTCAGAAAAGCCTGGTTTAGAAAAACATGGCCAAGCAGATCAGGCTAATACGCAACCGGAGGTAACTCCTGCCGTTGAAACAGTGCCCGCCAAGCCACTCAAGTTTGCACTGTCTTGCCTATGTGTCGATAGCCGCTGGCTGGTGATGCAGGCGGGTGACATGAGTGTGCTTGAACAGCGTCTGCTGGCTAACCTGCTTCATGCTGCGGGCATTTACCAGGGTGCGTTGCCTGAGGTAACGCGCTTTACCTGGCCGCCAATGGTTAACGCCTTTGCTGTGGAAGACCCGCTTGATGAAGCCCGCGAGGGCTTGGCGGCTTTTATCGCTGGCCAAGCGAGCCGGCAAGATTGGAAGCTGGAGCGGCTGCTGTGGTGGGGTGGGTTGGAAGTCGAGCCCGATACCCACTCAGGAGCTGAGCAAGCGACGTTGGGTCGTGTCTTAGATGTGACCCAAGCACACAGCCAAACGCTTTCGCTACCTGTGTGGCAGGGGCCTGCGCTTGCCTCGCTGCTTGAAGGTGCTAGTAATAAGCGCGACCTTTGGCCCGCACTGCAGGCGTTAGGCCAGCAGTGGGCGGCTGGGCTAACGGATGATCGCTGAGCTAACTATCGAGGATTTGACCCCGCTGACGGCGCTTGAAGAACAGGCGCAAAGCGGCGCCAGCGCCCCACAATTGCTTGAAGCACTGGCGTGCCAAGACACCTGCGTGCTGGGCTATTGGCAGGGTGAGCAGCTGCAAGGTTATGCCATTGTGGCGCGGCTACCGTTTGAAGCCGAACTGCAGGCGATCGGGGTGCACCCAACATGCCGCCGAAGCGGAGCCGGCGGGGGGCTGATGGATGCAGTGATTGCGACAGCAGAAAAGTGGGCCAGCGAGCGGCTGCTGCTGGAAGTGCGTGCGGGTAATAACAGCGCTATCCGGCTTTACCAGCGCTGTGGGTTTCACGAAGATGGGCGACGCAAAGGCTACTACCCACCGCTACCGTCGCAAGCCGCCGCTGGGCGTGAGGATGCGCTGCTGATGTCTCGGTTGCTGTAAGCCGTTAGGAGCTGCTAGATGCGTCGAGGCTATCGAATTTGCCGAGCAGGCTGTTAAGGCGCTGTTCCCACGCTTCACGCTCTTCTTTCAGCTTGGTGTTTTCACCGCGCAGCTCTTCATTTTCCAATTTCATCATTTCCAGCGCATCAACGGTGTCAGTGACTTTTTGTTCAAGCTGATTAAACAGTTCCAGGCTCATGCATAACTCCAAGTAGTAAAATAAGAACTCACAAAACGAGAGCTAGCCATAAGTGCCAAAAGCCAGCAAACGCTTATCGCAAAAAGCTTATCAGTAGGGCAATAAAGCGAGCGTAACGCCACCACTGCGTGGCGGCAAGCGCTGTTTATGGCAATTGTTGTTGCTAGCGCTGTAGATAGTCTTGTTGATAGGGCTTGTTGACGGTGTCATTGACCGTGTCGTTGATAAAGCCGTGCGGTGCTTTCGCCCGCCTGCGTTTCGCGATGTAACTGCCAGTTGGCGGGCACATTGGGTGCCAGCGATGTCTCGGTTTCAAGATAAATCATCGCTTCATCGGTTAGCCAGCCGCCGTTTTCCAACGCCAAGCAGCAGGGCGCGGCTAATTCCTGATGAAAGGGGGGGTCGAGAAATACCAACGCATACGGCGTTGCAGGGCGTGTTAGGTAGGCCTGAACATCGTTAATATGCACCGCGCTTGAGCTAATATTAAGCAGTTCAAGATTGGCCGACAGCTGCGCTGACACTCGCGGGTCGCGCTCGACAAAATCAACAAACGCTGCCCCGCGCGAAAGCGCTTCAATGCCCAGCGCGCCGGTGCCGGCAAATAGGTCAAGCACGTGCTGGCCGAAAAGCTGCTGCCCAAGCCAATTGAACAGCGTCTCACGCACCCGGTCGGGTGTTGGGCGCAGGCCGGGGCTATCCAGCACGGGTAGCTGTCGGCGGCGGAATTCACCGCCGATAATGCGTAGTTTGCCAACTGGCTTACCAACCGGCTTGCCAGCAGGTTTTCTAACCCGCTGAGCAGGTGCGCGGCGGGAAGCGGATGATCGAGGGGGGCGTTGTCGTGTCATGAAACGGATTGTAGCGGGCTGCTTATCCAAAGTCTCTGCCTGCAGTGGTAGGATGAGCCTAATGTTCACTTTTTATGTCGGATAACACTCATGTTTGGTTTTTTTAAACGCAAGAACAAGCACGATCCAAAGCAGACGCCACAAAATGACGATCCGCGCCTTGAAAAGCAGCCTCAAGACACTGGTGCTGAGGAGCCGAACATTGAGGAGCCGAACATTGAGGTGCCTGAAACGCCGCCTAGCAGCCCAGCCCCTGAAAAATCGGAGGCTGAAAAATTTGAACAGGCACCGCCAACGCCTGAGCCTGTTTCTGCGCCTAAACCTGAGCCAGCAGAGCCCGCCGCTCCAGAACCAGAGCCCGCTCCAGAGCCGATCATTGAACCAGAGCCGATAGCCGAACCAGAGCCGGTAGCCGAACCAGAGCCGGTAGCCGAACCAGAGCCGATAGCCAAGCCAGAACCGATAGCCGAGCCAGAACCAGTACGCGAAACAGCGCCTCGCCCTGCGTTACAGGAAAAGCCAGTTGCCAAGAAAGGTGACCAGCAAGGCGAGCCAAAAGGCTGGTTTGCGCGCATCAAATCGGGACTGGGGAAAACCCGCGCCAATTTGACCGACGGTATCGCTGATCTGTTTTTAGGTAAAAAGCAGATTGATGATGAGCTGCTTGAGGATTTGGAAACCCAGCTGCTGTTGGCTGATGTGGGTATTGAAGCAACCACGGATATCATTGAGCGCCTGGAAGCGCGCGTCTCCCGTAAAGAGTTAAATAACCCTGAAGCGCTTTATCGCGGCTTGCAGGAAGAACTTGCCACGATGCTGGCACCGGTCGCTAAGCCGCTGGAGATTGAGAAACGCTCGCTCGATAAAGAGGGCAGTGGCCCCTTTGTTATTTTGGTGGTGGGCGTGAATGGGGTGGGCAAAACCACCACCATCGGTAAGCTTACCCAGCGCTTTCAGCGTGAGGGCAAAAGCGTCATGTTGGCCGCCGGTGATACCTTCCGTGCCGCCGCCGTTGAGCAGCTTAAAGTATGGGGCGAGCGCAACCACGTGCCGGTGATTGCTCAGCATACCGGTGCCGACAGCGCATCGGTCATTTTTGACGCGGTCGCGGCTGCCAAAGCGCGCGGCGTTGATGTGTTGATTGCCGACACCGCTGGCCGCTTGCACAACAAAAGCCACCTGATGGAAGAGCTGAAAAAAGTGCACCGGGTCATGCAGAAGCTGGATAAAACGGCACCGCACGAAGTCATGCTGGTGCTGGATGCGGGCACCGGCCAAAACGCTATTTCCCAAGCGAGTACCTTTAATGATGCTGTGCCGGTCAGCGGTATTACCCTAACCAAGCTAGATGGCACCGCGAAAGGCGGCATTATTTTCGCGCTGGCCAAACAGTTGGCCTTACCGATTCGTTTTATTGGGGTTGGCGAGGGTATCGACGACCTGCGCCCCTTTGAGGCGAATGATTTTGTCCATGCGCTGTTTGATCGCCAAGGGGATGATGGCAACGCATGATCGCTTTTGAGCATGTGGGAAAACGCTATGGCGGCCGCTTTGAAGCGCTGGCGCATCTTAATTTTCGTATCGCCCGGGGCGAGATGGTGTTTCTTACCGGCCACTCGGGGGCGGGCAAAAGTTCGTTACTACGCTTAGTGATGCGCCTTGAAAAGCCCAGCCGAGGCCGGGTGGTCGTCGCTGGGCACGATATTGCCCAACTGCACGCCAGCCAAGTGCCTTTTTATCGACGCCAAATCGGGGTGGTCTTTCAGGATCATCAGCTGCTCTTTGACCGCAGTATTTTTCATAATGTCTCACTGCCACTGGAAATTCAGGGTGTCGAACCCCGTGAATCTGCCCGCCGAGTGCGTGCCGCGTTGGATAAGGTCGGGCTGTTGCACCGTGAAAAAGCGCTGCCCATAGAGCTTTCCGGCGGTGAACAGCAGCGTGTTGGTATCGCCCGGGCGGTGGTCAATAAACCGGCGTTACTGCTTGCAGACGAACCCACAGGCAACCTGGACCCGCAGCTGTCGGCGGATATCATGGCGCTGTTTGAAGACTTTAATCGGATTGGTACCACGGTGATGATTGCCAGCCACGACTTGGCCCTGATTGCTCGGCTGCGCCACCGTATTCTGCGGTTAAGCGATGGCCGCCTGGTGGCCGACGAGGGTGCGGTATGAAGCCATCCACAACGCCAAAACGTCGCCAGGGATCGGCGTTAAACACCTCAGCGAAGAAAACGGCGGTCGATAAAGCCGCACCTCGGGGGGCTAGATCGCAGCAAACGCGCTTTGTCAGCCGCCTGCGTGCCTGGGGGCGTCATCACCGCAGCATGGCGTGGGACAGCTTTCAGCGGCTGGTGCGTTACCCGATTGGCAACCTGTTAACCATGCTGGCCATTGCCATTGCGCTAGTGCTGCCAGCCGCACTGTGGTTAACCCTGGATAGCGCTCGCCTGCTGGACGCGGAGCTTGATGAAAGCGCCACCCTTACGGTTTATCTGGAATTGGCCGCTGATGAGGCCCAGGCGCTGCGTATCGAAGAGGCGGTTAACGCCGAACAAAGCGTACTTGAAACGCAGTTGATCAGCGCTGAGCAGGGCATGGCAGACTTTCAGCAGGCTTTAGGCCTTGATGACGCCTTGGCGGGGCTTGAGAACAATCCATTGCCCATCAGCATTGTGGTGCGCCCAGCAAACGTTGACCCGGCTGCCATGCAGCAATTGGCCAACACCCTTGAGGCGTTTTCAGGGGTGGATGAAGTGCGGGTTGATTTAGCCTGGGTGGAGCGGCTACGCAACTTGGCCGAACTAGGGCGGCGAGTTGCGCTGGCTCTGGGGGTGCTATTTGGTTTAGGTGTTTTGTTGGTCGTCGGCAATACCATTCGCTTGTCGGTCGAAAGCCGCCGCCGAGAGATTGAAGTGGTCATGCTGATTGGCGCGACCCACGCGTTTGTAAGGCGGCCTTTTCTGTATAGCGGTGCTTGGTATGGCTTGGGTGGCGGGCTTTTAGCATTGGGCTTATTGGGCGTAGGTAACCATTGGCTTTCCCTGCCGGTTGCTGCACTAGCTGCAAGCTATGGTGCGAGTTTTTCCATGCCTCAACTCGATGTGACAGGCTCTACAATTCTGCTATCTTGCAGTACACTATTAGGATGGTTGGGCGCTTGGATGGCGGTTACTCGCCACCTCTCAAGTATGCGTCCAAGATGATTTAACTGGGTGTGAGGCTGGGTGTGGGGCCATTGCTGATTGAGCTCATCCATCACCCGCTAAACACATTGCCATGGCAGTTTTTGCGTGAACTTAATCTATGTAATTGGGTCTTAAGTTTTAATTATTCAGCGATAAGTTATTAATAGTAGCGATGGTTTGTTAATAACGTGCTACGTCAACCACGATGGGTTACAGGGGAGACCACCTGCACATGAGCACTAGTCTTCTACCGGTGGGGCAACTTTCACCAGGCGGCGATCTCGGCGGTTATATCCGCGCGGTCAATGGAATTTCGGTATTAACGGCTGACGAAGAGCGCGATCTTGCTTATCGTCTTTATGATGAAGGCGACCTTGAAGCCGCTCGGCGTTTGGTATTGTCGCATTTGCGCTTTGTGGTATATATCGCGCGCAGCTACTCGGGTTACGGGCTGCCGCAAGCGGATTTGATTCAAGAAGGTAACGTCGGCTTGATGAAAGCCGTTAAGCGTTTCGACCCTAATCAGGGGGTTCGCCTCGTTTCTTTTGCGGTGCACTGGATCAAAGCGGAAATTCACGAGTTTGTACTGCGCAACTGGCGGATTGTTAAAATCGCCACGACCAAAGCCCAGCGGAAGCTGTTCTTTAATCTACGCAGTGCGAAAAAACGCTTAGCGTGGCTGAACAACGACGAAGTGGCTGCCATTGCCAAAGACCTCGATGTGAAGCCGGAAGTAGTACGCGACATGGAGGGGCGGCTCTCTTCCTACGACGCAGGTTTTGACGGTTCGCCAAGCGATGACGAAGACAGCACCTACCAAGCGCCGGTGCATTTTCTTGACGATGCCGCTTCAGACCCTGCCGCGCAGCTGGAAGACAGCAACTTTGAGGAAGACGCAACGCGCCGGCTGCACCTTGCGCTTGAAGGGCTTGACGAGCGTTCGCGGGACATCCTGCAGCGCCGTTGGCTGGCAGACAGTAAAGAAACGCTGCATGACCTTGCCGATGTGTATGGCGTTAGTGCCGAGCGCATTCGTCAGCTCGAAAAAAATGCCATGAAAAAACTGCGCCAGAAAATGGGCGACACGCTTGCTGCCTAATTTGTTTTAACAGCAAGCACTAGTTTCAGCAGCAGCTTTAACAGCACTGGTTTTAACAGCTGTTATGTCTAGCCACAAAAAACCGGCCTTGGTTAAAAAGCGCCGGTTTTTTTGTGGCTGTTTTTTTGTGACAGTTTTTTTTGACCGGGAAAGGCGAAGGCGGTACAGGCTGTGGGTTAAGCAGGCTGTGCCACGGTGCGCAGCAGCTGTGCAGATAGCAGCGACCACTGGTCTTCCCAATGCTCGGTAGGCAGGCTTTTGAAGTCGCTACGCACATACTGTGAAATCCGCCCCTCAGCCTGCGCTGTTAGCAAATTAGCGGCGGCAGAAGCGGGAATGGTAGGGCGTAGCCCTTCGCGCAGTTCGGCCTCCCGCAGAATTTGCTTGAGCTGTAGCTCCAGGCGTTCAAACAGCTGGTGAATACGCTGGCGTAGCCGGGCCGTTTCACCGGTAAGCACGTCGCCTCCCATTACCCGTGCCAGCCCTGGATTTTTTTCAGCAAAGCCAAGCAGCAGCGCTAAGATAGTGCCGCAGCGCGCAGTCGCATCGGGTACCTCTTCTAAAATGCGCGTAATACGGGCAAATATGCTCTCTTCAATAAAGTCGATTAACCCTTCAAACATACGCGCTTTGCTGGGGAAGTGGCGGTAGAGTGCCGCTTCTGAGACGCCTACCTGGCGGGCGAGGGCGGCAGTGGTGATCCGCTTGCCGCTGTCTTCCTCAAGCATTAATGCCAATGCCTGAAGAATCTGCTCGCGGCGGCGAGGTTTTTGATCTTCGCTCATGACGTGCCCTCCGTCGCGGTTAGCCTGCATCGGTGATTAGCGTGCCCACTCCCGCATTGGTGAAAATTTCCAGCAACACGGCATGGGGTACACGGCCATCAATGATATGCGCGCTGTTCACACCACCTTTCACCGCGTCTAGTGCGCAGCGGATTTTAGGTAACATGCCGCCGTAGATCGTGCCATCAGCGATTAAGCCATCGACCTGTGCGGTGGTTAAGCCGGTAAGCACTTCACCTTCGGCGTTCATCAAGCCAGCAACGTTAGTGAGCAGCATCAGCTTTTCTGCGTTAAGGGCTTCGGCAATCTTACCCGCCACTAGGTCGGCATTGATGTTGTAACTGTTGCCTTCAGCGTCAACGCCGATTGGTGCAATGACCGGAATAAAATCGCGGGCGGCGAGCATTTCGATAAGCTCGGTTGAGATCGACTCCACTTCACCCACATGGCCAATATCAATGATTTCGGGGGCGGTCATTTCAGGGCTTTGGTGCTCAACTTTCAGCTGGCGGGCGCGAATTTGCGCACCGTCTTTACCAGTTAAACCGATCGCTTTGCCGCCGCTTTGGTTGATCAGGTTAACGATGCTTTTGTTGACCAGCCCGCCCAGCACCATCTCGACCACGTCCATGGTTTGCGAGTCGGTGACGCGCATGCCGTTGACAAAGCGCGACTCAATATTGAGCTTTTTGAGCAGGTCGCCAATCTGAGGGCCGCCGCCGTGTACGACAACGGGGTTGATGCCGACTTCTTTCATCAGCACGATATTGCGAGCAAAGGAGTCAATCAGGGTGCTTTCGGTCATGGCATTGCCGCCATATTTGACCACGACGGTTTTGCCGGAAAACTGTTGAATATAGGGGAGCGCTTCGGAAAGCACCTCCACAACGACCTGCGGGTCGCGACTGGTTGAACTCATTAGGTTGTCCCTTGCGAACGTTTGCTATGTTGTTAATGACTGTGTTGTTAACGACTGTGCTGTTAACGACTGTGCTGGTTGGCCAGCGCTTAGCTACCTTCGATGGGGAGCTTAAGTTCTGGCGCAACGCGCTGTAGCGCGGTATTAAACACCGTTCTGATGCGCGCTAATGCAGCAGCATCCTTACCTTCAAAGCGCATGACTAGCGAAGGTGTCGTGTTGGAAGCCCTGCACAGCCCCCAGCCATCGGCATAGTCGACGCGAATGCCATCTAAGGTGGTTTTGATACCTTCTCCGAAGTCGCCCTCGCGAGCAAGCTTATCGACTAGAGAAAATTTGTTGTCTTCACTAACCGCAATATTAATTTCCGGAGTGCCAATATCTTGGGGGAAACTGGCAAAAAAAGTATCGGCATCGTCAGCCTGGTTGGCCAGAATTTCTACTAGCCGAGCGGCGGCGTAAAGCCCATCGTCAAACCCATACCAGCGTTCCTGGAAAAAAATATGCCCGCTCATCTCACCAGCAAGCTGCGCGCTGGTCTCCTTCATGCGCGCTTTGATCAGCGAGTGCCCGGTACGCCACATTTCTGGCTCGCCGCCTGCATCACTAATCACTTTGACCAAGTTGCCGGTGCACTTAATATCAAAAATGACCTTGGCGCCGGGCTGGCGAGACAGCATATCGGTGGCAAATACCATCAGCAGATGGTCAGGAAAAATCAGCTTGCCCGTGGGCGTAACAACGCCTAGGCGGTCGCCATCCCCGTCGAAGGCAAGGCCAATATCCGCATTGGTTTCGCGGACTTTGCGGATCAGGTCCTGCATATTTTCTGGCTTGCCGGGGTCTGGGTGGTGGTTGGGAAAATGGCCGTCAATTTCCGCAAACAGCGGGATGGTATCAATACCTAACCGCGCCAGCAGCTGAGGGCCAAGTTCGCCTGCCACGCCATTGCCGCAGTCAACCACGGCTTTGATGGGCCTATTGATGCGAACATCGCTTAAAATACGCGCTAAATAGGTGTCACGAACATCTTGTTGGGTAACGCTGCCTTGGCCACTGTCTACGTTATTGAGCAGATTGCCGGACTGAATGCGCTCAAACAGGGCGGTAATCGCATCGCCAGACAGCGTTTCGCCATTCAGCACAATTTTAAAGCCGTTATAGTCAGGCGGGTTATGGCTGCCGGTGACCATCACGCCTGATTGGGTGCCTTGCAAAATGTGGGTAGCAAAGTAGAGCACGGGGGTGGGCACCATGCCGATGTCGATAACATCGCGCCCTGCAGCGCTAAGGCCGCGTATTAGCGCCGCTTGTAGCCGAACGCCAGAAAGGCGACCGTCGCGGGCGACGACCACGCTGGACTCGCCCCGCGCAGCGGCTTCAGAACCGACAGCCCGCCCGATCATTTCGACGGTCTCTTCTGTGAGCGTGTCATCCACGATACCGCGAATATCATAGGCGCGAAAAATCGAAGCGGGTACAGGCTGTGCGTTCATCAGGGCTTCCCAGCTAAACAGACGTTTTCTTAAAAAGGCTTTTAAACAGGCGTGATTGTTTTCGCTACTGGCTGCGCTACTGGCTGTGTTACTGACTGCCCGTACTGCCAAACCCGCCGCTGCCTCGCGAGGAGTCTGCAAAGGCGTCCACCAGGGTGAGTTCAGCCTGGACAACAGGAACAAGTACATACTGTGCCAATCGATCAAAAGGCGCGAGCGTAAAGGTGCTCTGCCCACGGTTCCAAACCGAAATCATCAGCTCGCCCTGGTAATCTGAGTCAATCAATCCGACTAAATTGCCCAGCACGATGCCGTGTTTATGCCCTAGGCCAGAGCGCGGCAAGATCATGCCTGCCAAGCCGGGGTCTTCAATATAGATGGCAATGCCGGTGCGCACGAGCTGACATTCGCCGGGGGCTAAGGTTAGCGGCTCATCCAGCAGGGCGCGCAGGTCCATACCTGCCGAACCTGCGGTTGCGTAGGCGGGAAGATAGTCGTGCAAGCGTTCATCCAATATTTTGCACTGCAGGCGGGGGCGGGCGCTCATAAGGGCACTCATAAAGACTCTCCAGAGCTTTCGTGGCCAGCGGCCTTGTTAAGTGATTTGGTAGATAACAGCGTGAGCGCTTGGCGAATAATGGTCGCGGCTAGCTGGGTTTTCGGCTGGGGTGTTTCTGCGCGGCTGTCAACGCCTTGGGAGGTGCGCCATAGCAGCCAAGCGGCATTGTGGTCGCTGCCAAAGCCTAGGCCTGTTTGGGAAACGTCGTTGGCGACGATCATATCCAGCCCTTTGCGCTGTAATTTATCCTGGGCGTAGCGCTCAATCTCTTGGGTTTCGGCGGCAAAGCCGACGACTACCTGCGGGCGCTGCTTAGCGGGAAGCGCCGCGACGCTAGCGATAATGTCAGGATTTTTGATCAGGGTCAGAGTGAGCGTGTCGCTATCTTCCTGCTTTTTGAGCTTGTGCTCAGCGGGGGCGGCCGCACGATAGTCAGCGACCGCCGCACAGCCGATAAACAGCGCCGCCTGGGGGGCTAGCCGCTGCGCTTCACTGTGCATCTGCTCGGCTGATTCTACGTCAATCCGGGTAACGCCTTGCGGCGTGGGTAAGTTAACCGGGCCGCTGATCAGCGTGACCTTGGCTCCTTCGGCCACCGCCGCGGCGGCCAGGGCATAGCCCATTTTCCCCGAGCTGTGATTGGAAATATAGCGCACGGGGTCTAGCGGTTCACGGGTAGGCCCAGCGGTAATCACAACGTGAGGAGCATTTAAGTCAGGCGCAGTGGTGAGAGGCGCTGCGGCGAGAGAAGGAGCTGAAAACAGCGCCGCTACCGCGCTAAAGATCTCTTCAGGCTCGCTCATTCGGCCAGGGCCAACATCGCCACAGGCTTGGTCGCCAGCGGCGGGGCCAATCAGTTGCCAATCGTCGCCCACCAGCTGTTCTACGTTGCGCTGGGTGGCAGGGTGTCGCCACATGGCCTGGTTCATCGCTGGGGCAATCAGTTTGGGTGCCTCTGACGCCAAACAAAGCGTGGTAAGCAAGTCGTCAGCCATGCCGTGCACCAGGCGAGCGATTAAGTCGGCAGTGGCCGGGGCAATCAGCACCACATCGGCCCAGCGAGCCAGCTCAATATGGCCCATGCCCGCTTCGGCTTCGGGGTCAAGCAACGATGTACGCACAGCCTCGCCAGAGAGCGCCTGCAGCGTGAGCGGGGTAATAAAAGCCTGTGCCCCGTCGGTCATCACTACGCGCACGTCGCAGCCGGCTTGTTTTAGCAGGCGCACAATCAAGGCGCTTTTGTAGGCAGCGATACCGGCACTGACGCCGAGCAGTATCCGCTTGCCCGTGAGTGTCGATGCGCTTGTCGTATTAACAGCAGAAGCCATGATTCGTGTTCCACATCGTCGGTCGTGAGGTGGCTTACCATACCATTGGCACCAACATTTTGGCATATTGGCAGCAAACACAGGTAAGCTAGTTTTAATGAGATTGGTGTGAGTGCAGTGGGCTTTAATTACCAAGGGCAGGCAACGTAGGAAGGGGCAATGGGAATTAATCACTGGCCTGAGGCTGAGCGGCCACGAGAAAAGTTATTAAACGCAGGCGCTCAGGTGCTTTCAGACGCAGAGTTGCTGGCGATTTTTTTACGCGTAGGCGTACAGGGGCGCTCGGCGGTTGATTTGGCGCGGGATTTACTCGCCAGTTTTGGCGGGTTACGCCAGCTGCTAGAGGCCGATCAAGCCACCTTCTGCGCTGCCCGCGGTTTAGGCAGCGCCAAATATGCCCAGCTTCAAGCTACGCTGGAATTATCGCGCCGCCATTTAGCTAGCCAGCTTGCGCGGGGCAATGCACTGACTTCCCCCGCGCTGGTGCGCCACTACCTGAGTTCGCAGCTGCGCCATTTAGGGCACGAGGAATTTGCGGTGCTTTTTTTGGATACCCAGCACCGAATTATTCGCTATGAATCGCTGTTTCGCGGTACCCTAGACAGCGCATCTGTTTACCCCCGCGAAGTAGCCAAACGCGCATTAGAACTTAGCGCTGGTGCCGTTATCCTGGCTCATAATCACCCTTCTGGCGTGGCAGAGCCAAGCGATGCAGATCGACGTATCACCGAACGCTTAAAAGACGCGCTATCGCTTTTTGACGTGCGCGTGTTGGATCACTTCGTGGTGGGGGATGGAGAAGTGGTTTCTTTTGCAGAACGTGGCTGGCTGTAAGCAGCATCTGTAAACAGCATTAATGGGCGCTGCTTTATGCAGTGTTAGTTAAGCATAATGAGCAAAAAGGCGCTTTTTCGGCCTTTTTTGTGGGTTTTGCTTGCTGCTAGGCAGCTACTCTGATATAAAGTGCCACCTTTAAACTTGGGTTGAATAACGGATTTGGGTACAGCTTGGCGATTAATCGCGTCGACTCCTCCCCCTGCTCCGGTTTGCCCGACAGTTTTGAACACTCAGGTTATTATATCCTGGCCAAGCAGTTGGAGGCTCTAATGTCCAAAGTATGTCAGGTTACCGGCAAGCGTCCGGTAACTGGAAATAACGTTTCACACTCCCAGCGTAAGACACGTCGTCGTTTCTTGCCGAACCTGCACACCCATCGTTTTTGGGTTGAGTCTGAAAACCGCTTCGTCAAGCTGCGCGTTTCTACTAAAGGAATGCGCATCATCGACAAGAAAGGTATCGACACAGTGTTGGTTGCTATTCGTAAGCGTGGCGACGCTATCTAAGACAGCATTTGGGCCAAGCCTATTGGGAGAGTTAAACCATGCGCGATAAAATCAAGTTAGTGTCTAGTGCCGGTACAGGTCACTTCTACACGACTGATAAGAACAAGCGGAATACCCCGGATAAGTTCGAATTCAAGAAATTCGACCCGGTTGTCCGTAAGCACGTGATCTACAAGGAAGCCAAGATCAAGTAATCGCGTAAGCGATGATCGGCTTCCACTGCAGGCGAGTGCCTGTTTAAAAACCCGGCCCCAAGCCGGGTTTTTGCATGCATGTCTTTTGTACGCGGCAGGTATATATGGCAGGTAGGCGTGGCATGTTACGCTCGGCCACTTTCACTAGGCTGTCGCTTTTCACTAGGCTGTCGCTTTTAACTAGGTTGTTATTACAGGTCGTTACTGTACCCAAAACTATGCCCGAACTGCCCGAAGTTGAAACCACCCGCCGTGGGATTGCTCCTTATATCGAAGGCCAGGAAATTACCGAAGTGCTGGTGCGGCAGCCGCGGCTGCGCGTTCCCGTGCCGGATGACTTGGCCGAGCGGTTGGTGGGCGCGCGCATTGGCGTATTGAAGCGGCGGGCTAAATACCTGCAAATTCCAATTCACTCCGCTCGCGATTTTGAAAGGGAAAGGGAAGGTAGCGCTGATGTAGCGGACGCGACGCTGCTATGGCACTTGGGTATGTCGGGCAGCCTGCGAATTGCCCGGGTGGGCGATTTGCCTAAAAAGCATGATCACGTGGATGTGGTCACCGCCAGCGGCTACGTGCTGCGCTACCACGACCCCCGCCGGTTTGGCTTTGTGGATTGGCAGTTGGATGATGAAACGCAGGATAAGCGTCTTGCGCACTTGGGGCCTGAGCCGCTTTCTGATGCGTTTACCGGCAAATGGCTTTACACGCTCTCGCGCAACAAGCGCGTGGCAGTCAAGCCGTTTCTAATGGATAACCAGGTGGTGGTCGGTGCCGGCAATATTTACGCGGCGGAAGCGCTGTTTATGGCCGGCATTGATCCGCGACGCGCGGCCGGCAGAGTCTCCCTTGCTCGCTATAACGCCTTAGCCCTTGCCGTGAAAGAGGTGCTGGCGGCGGCCATTGCCCAGGGCGGCACCACGCTGCGGGATTTTGTCAGCGGCCAGGGCGAACCCGGTTACTTCGCCCAACGCCTGAATGTTTATGGCCGCCAAGGCCAGCCCTGTTTGCGCTGTGGTGCTGAGCTTCGCCATATTAAGCTTGGCCAGCGTGCCAGCGTGTTTTGCCCCAGCTGCCAGCACTAGTGGCGGCCTATAAAACTGGTATTGTCGTATTTACGTTTTTTTGGAGATTGCTGTGACCCAACGCCTGCGCCTGAATAAAAATGCTGACCGCCGCCTGAAAGCGGGTCATCTCTGGATCTACTCCAATGAGGTAGATATTAAAGAGACGCCGCTGAAAAACTTTGCGGCAGGCGAAACCGCACTGGTAGAAGCCTCCAATGGCAAAGTGATGGCCGTCGCGTATGTGAACCCTCATTCATTGATTGCTGCCCGGGTGATGTCTCGCGACCCCGAAATGCGCTTGGATCGCTCACTTTTTGTGCACCGCTTTAATCAAGCGCTTGCACTGCGCCAGCGCCTTTATACGCAGCCGTTCTACCGGTTGATTCACGGCGAAGGCGACTTGCTGCCAGGCTTGGTGATTGATCGCTTTGGCGATGTGCTCGTTGTGCAGCTCAATACCGCGGGTATGCAGGCGCTGGCGGATGAGATTGTTGATGCGTTGGAAAAAGTCATCAAACCGGAAGTGATTGTTTTCCGTAACGATACCGGCGGCCGTCGTCAGGAAGGTCTTGAGGCTCACGTTGATGTGATTAAAGGCACGCTGCCTGACGAAGTGGTGCTTGAAGAGAACGGTGCCCGCTTTATCGTGCCGGTGCTTAATGGTCAGAAAACCGGCTGGTTCTTTGATCACCGCGTTAATCGCGAATGGGTCAACCGCCACGTGGAAGGCAAGCGCGTGCTGGATGTCTTCAGCTACGTAGGCGGTTGGGGCGTGCAGGCGGCCGTTCATGGCGCAAAAGAAGTGCTATGTGTGGACTCTTCCGGCCCGGCGCTTGCCCAGGTGGCTCGCAATGCTGCGCTGAACGGCGTGCAGGATAAGGTGGCGGTGAATGAAGGCGATGCGTTTGAAGCCTTAGCGGCATTGAAGGCAGAAGGCGAGGAGTTTGATGTGGTCATTCTTGACCCGCCGGCGTTTATCAAAAAGCGCAAGGATATTCCCAACGGCGAGCGCGCCTATGCCCGCTTGAACCGCGAAGCCATGCGCTTGTTGGGTCGCGATGGCCTGCTAATGTCTGCGTCCTGCTCCATGCACCTAGCACCTGAGCGGCTAATGGATGTCGTGCGCGGTGCGGTTCGCCACCAGGATCGTCACGGCCAGGTGATTTTCCAAGGCCACCAAGGGCCTGATCACCCGGTGCATCCGGCTATCCCCGAAACGTCTTACCTGAAAGCGCTGGGTGTGCGTGTGTACCGCGACTAGTTGTCGGGAGCTGGGATGCCAGGAGATAGGGTACAAGGAGATAGGATACAAGGAGCTAGGTGATGAAATGGGCGCTGCCCGATCCCTTTGTGATCGATATCCGCGTGGCTGAGGAAGCCATTGATGACTATCACCACGTCAACAACAGCGAGTACCTGCGTTGGATTGAGCAGGTTAGCTGGGCGCACTCTGAAGCGCTCGGCCTCTCTCTTGAGCGTTACCAAGCGCTTGACCGCGCCATGGTGGTTCACCGCCACGAGCTGGATTACCTCGCGCCTGCCTTTGCAGGCGACGAGCTACAATTGGCGACCTGGATTGTCGAGTGCGATGGCCGCTTCAGGTTGACCCGCCGTTTTCAGCTAGTGCGTAGTAACGACGCCAAAACGCTGCTGCATGCACGTACCCGCTTTGCCTGTGTGGCGCTCTCCTCGGGTCGCCCTAAACGTTTGCCTGAGGAGTATCAGCGTATCTACGGCGGTGCGGTTGTTGAAGATGAGCTAGGGTAACGAGCCAGCTCAATAGTGGGGCGGGCGTTCATCTTCAAGGCGCTGGCCGCCCTGGGGTTCATTTGACTGCAGCGCTTGATGCTGTTCACGCAGGCGCTCGCGCATCAGGCCGCTTAACTGCTCAAGTTTTTCCAGGCGTCGTTCCTGTTGAACGATTGTTTGATCCAGCGTATCCAGCCAGTGCTCTTGGTGGGCTAGGCGGCTTTCTAACGATTCAAGACGTTGAGCTAGCTCAACAGGCGATAATTCGTAGGTCATGATAACATTGCAACCTTATGTAGTAGTATGCCAGTGCTATTGGGAATGGGCCTGATAGTGCGGGTATTGTCCTTCGTCTGTTACCCATACAACAAGAGAGCTTTTTTTTTCTATGAACCCAAAAGTTGTGTTTCGCTGCTTCTTAATCAGTGTATTACTTGCCGCCCCCACGCCACTTTTGTTGGCAGGGATTGTTCATTTAACCGATAGTGCGCTCGCCGGGCAGTTGATGGACGAGTTAACCACCAGTGGCGTTAGCGGTGTTTATATAGCTGCTGCCATAGGGTGTTTTATTGTTTTGTGTATTGGCACGTTGGTATCTGCCGCGCTGGCATCCTCTACGGTAGCAGCGCCTGATGGTGCGGCACGCCCTAAGCCTGCGCCACGTCAGCCCCAAGCCGCTGCCGTTATGGAAGACGATGAGGAAGAAGATATCATCGATCCCAATGATGGCCGTGAAGAGGGTGAAGTGAAGTGGTTTAATACCAACAAAGGTTACGGTTTTATTACCCGCGATAACGGCGAAGATGTCTTTGTACACTTTCGCGCTATCCGTGGCCGTGGCCCGCGTATGTTGGCAGAAGGTCAAATTGTGCGTTACCACGTGATTAAAAATGAACGTGGTTTGCAGGCCGATGATGTCAGTATTATTGAGTAAGCCATGATTGAGTCAATGCAGTGGCTAGCTTTTGATATAACGATGATAGGTAGTAAACGTAGAGAGTAAACATAAGCAGTAGTAAGCTTAGACAGCAAACGTAGACAGTACATTTAGACAGTACATGTAGATAGTAAACGACCCCGCTTCGGCGGGGTTGTTTTTTTGGGGGCTTGCAAAGCGCTTAGCGGCCTGAATCAGGCCACTCAATAGCGCCTTCTTTGCCGCCAGGTAGCACTTGCCAAAAGCGGTCGGGGTCATCGCCTGGGTGCCAGCCGCCAAGTGAGCAACGCACTTCTGTTTGAAGGGCTTCGGCTGCCTGCTGGGCGCAGTCTTGGTCGGTCAGCCACGGGGTGTGGCTGCTATCAAACCAAAGGCTGGCAAAGCCATCGGCGGCTTTATCGACCAGCAGTACCGGCACGCTGTCGCCCTGGTACTGGCCGCGAGTTTTCCATTGGCCTTTGCCAGCCGGGCTCAGCGGCGGCGCTGTTAAGGCGCTGCCCAGCCACTTATTGAGCGCCTCAAGCGAGACGCTGGCCAGGTAAATTTCAATGTCGGGGAAACGCTCCATCATAGCTTTGCCTCGCCGGAGGTGAGCAGGGCTTCTAGCGTTGCTTCGTAAATCCGGCTTAAGTCGTCCAGGTCGCTGGCGCGAACACGCTCATTAACCTTGTGGATGGTGTCGTTGAGCGGGCCTAGCTCAACCACTTGAGCGCCAAGGGTGGCGATAAAGCGGCCATCCGAGGTGCCACCGCTGGTGGAAAGCGCCGGGCGCTGGCCGGTTACCGCTTCAACGCCTTTAATGGCGGCGTCCACAAGCGCGCCTTCAGCGGTTAAAAACGGCTCGCCGTTGAGCGTCCAGTCGATGTGGTACTCCAACCCATGCTGGTCGAGAATGGCCGCCGTGCGCGTTTTAAGCTCTTCAAAGGTCACCTCGGTGGAGAAGCGAAAGTTAAACACCACTTCCACATCGCCAGGAATCACGTTGGTGGCGCCGGTGCCTGCGCGCAGGTTGGAAATCTGAAAGCTAGTGGCGGGGAAGAAGTCATTGCCCGCATCCCAGTGCTCGTTAACTAATGCATCCAGCGCTGGCATGGCTTGATGGATCGGATTGCGTGCTAAATGCGGATAGGCCACGTGGCCTTGTACGCCCTTAATGTGCAGAGTGGCCCCCAGCGAGCCGCGGCGGCCATTTTTGATCACATCACCCAGGCGCGTGGTCGAAGATGGCTCGCCGACAATGCAGTAATCGAGGCGCTCGTTGCGCTCGCGCAGGTGCTCAACCACCGCCCGGGTGCCATCAACCGCCGGGCCTTCTTCATCGGAGGTGATGAGAAAGGCGATACGGCCATCGTGATCCGGGTGATGGGCCACGAAGCGTTCAACGGCGGTCAGCATCGAAGCCAGGCTGCCTTTCATGTCCGCCGCGCCGCGCCCGCACAACATGCCATCGTCGTCGATGCAGGGCTCAAACGGCGGGTGCTGCCAATTGGTATGGGGGCCGCTGGGCACCACGTCGGTGTGACCAGCAAACGCCACCACCGGGCCGTGATGGCCGCGCACCGCCCAGAAATTCTTCACATCGCCAAACGGCAGTTGCTCGATATGAAAACCGAGCGCCCTCAAGCGCTCGATCATTAGTTCCTGGCAGCCTTCGTCGTCTGGCGTAACCGAAGGGCGGCGCAGCAGTTCAAAGGCAAGCTTAAGCGTCGGCGACAGTGCTTCAGGCTCAGTTATGGGCATGCAGCGCCTCGTTTAGGGCGATAGCACTCTTGTTGGTCAAGCACTCAATACGGCCATTTTGCGAGTTACGGCGCCATAGCTGGTCGTCTTGACCGGCCAGTTCGCGGGCAGCCACGGTGTTAACGACCTGCCCTTGGTCATCGAGCAGCGTCACCTTGGAACCTGCGGTGATGTAGAGGCCTGCTTCCACCGTGCAGCGGTCGCCCAGCGGAATACCGATGCCCGCATTGGCGCCGATTAAGCAGCCTTCACCGACTTTAATGACGATATTGCCACCGCCAGAAAGGGTGCCCATGGTGGAACAGCCGCCGCCTAAGTCTGAGCCTTTACCGACCATCACGCCCGCTGAAATGCGCCCTTCAATCATGCCGGGGCCTTCGGTGCCCGCATTGAAGTTAACGAAGCCTTCGTGCATGACGGTAGTGCCTTCGCCCAGGTATGCGCCCAGGCGCACGCGAGCGGTATCGCCAATGCGAATGCCGGTGGGCACCACGTAGTCGGTCATTTTGGGGAATTTATCCACGCAGTCTACCGAGAGCGCGCGCCCGGCCATACGTGCTTTCAAGCGCCGCGCGGGCAGCTCTTCAATATCGATAGCGCCTTCGTTGGTCCAGGCAATATTGCGCAGCAGGCCAAACATGCCGGTGAGATCAAGGCCGTGGGGTTTGACTAAACGGTGCGACAGCAGTTGCAGCTTTAAATACACCTCTGGCACGGTTTGTGGCGCTTCGTCGGTTGCTAGGAACATGGCCACCAGCGGGCGCTGGCTGGCCGCAAGCGTTTCAGCAAGCTCCGCTTGGTCAGAGTGCCCGGCGGCTTCTAGCGCTTTTGCCAGGCGCGTGCAGTCTTCCGGCAAAAAGCTAATGGCAGTGTTACCGGCAGGTGCGCCCAGCGCTTCTTTGGCGGCGGCGACCAGGCTTGCGTCGGGGTTAAGCAGCGGTGCCGGGTAGTAGATTTCCAGCCAGTCGCCCTGGGTGTTTTGAGTGCCGATTCCAAGCGCAAAGCTCAGCATAGTAAGTCGTCCTGTGGTGTTGGGAAAAAGAAAAAGTGCGTGTCAGTGACTAGCCGCTTAGCTTGTCGTAATCGCCGTCTCGGTAGCCGACTAAAATGGTTTCATCGTCGATTTCCAGCAGCGGGCGCTTGAGCAGCGTGGGGTGCGCTAGCAGCAGCCTGCGCGCTGAGGTGGCATCCAGGCCGTCTTTCTCCTCTTGGGAGAGTCCGCGCCAGGTTGTGCTGCGTTTGTTGACCGCTTCTAACAGCGGCACCCGCTCAAGGATATGCTCAAGCAGGCTTGCCGAAAGGCCGTCTTTGCGAAGGTCATGGATTTGGAACGCCATGCCTTTTTCTTCCAGTGCTTTGCGTGCCTTGCGGCAGGTGTCGCAGGTGTTGATGGTATAGAGCGTTAGCATATAGCCTCCTAGCCGCGCTCGATCAGTTGGCGGATACGTTGAGCCGCTTCCAGCGTGGGGGCGAGTTCAGCCACCAGCGCTAAGCGCAAACGTCCTGCGCCGGGGTTATGGCCATGTTGCCCCGTGCGCCCCATCAGGCTGCCGGGCAAAACGCTGACATGCTGTTCGGCAAACAAGCGCTGAGTGAAGGCGATATCGTCGCCGCCAGGCACGGCGGGCCATAGATAAAAGCTCGCCTGGGGCGCGGGGAATTCCATAACAGGGGCAAGTACTTCGGTGACGGCGCTAAACTTTTCGCGGTAGGCGTCACGGTTGGCGCGCACGTGCTGCTCATCCTGCCAGGCGGCGATCGAGGCGTGCTGCAACGGCAGCGACATGGCGCAGCCGTGGTAAGTGCGGTAGCGCTTAAACGGCGTGAGCAGCGCTGCATCGCCGGCTACAAAACCCGAACGCAGCCCTGGTAAGTTGGAGCGTTTAGAGAGCGAGTGAAAGACCACGCAGCGGCGGTAGTCATCACGGCCAAGCTCAGCGCAGGCTTGCAGAAGCCCCGGCGGCGGTGCGCTTTCATCTAGGTAAAGCTCCGAGTAACACTCGTCTGAGGCGATGATAAAGTCGTGCTCATCTGCCAGCGCAATCAGCTGCTTAAACTCACTGAGCGGGGTGACCGCGCCGGTGGGGTTGCCGGGTGAGCAGATAAACACGATTTGCACATCGCGCCAGGTAGCGGCGGGAACCGCGGTGATATCAGGCCGGAAATCGTTTTCGGCGGTGCAGTCTAAATAGAGCGGCTCGCCGCCTGCCAGCAGCGTCGCACCTTCGTAAATCTGATAAAACGGATTGGGTACCGCGACTTTCGCTGGGCGAGTGCGGTCCAGTGCGGCTTGCACAAAGGCAAAAATCGCTTCGCGAGTGCCGTTGACCGGAACGACATGCTGCTCGCTGTCGAGTTCGCGTAGCTGAAATCGCTGGGTTGCCCAGTGGGTAATGGCGTCACGCAGCGCGGGCAGGCCGTTGGTCGCGGGGTAGCGGGCCATTTCTAGCTGATGCGCCACTAGCGCTTCAAGCGCCGCTGGGTAGGGCGGGTGTTGAGGTTCGCCAATGGTCAGCGGGATATGGCTGATGCCGGCTGGCGGGGTGAGTGCCGCTTTAAGCGCGGCCAGCTTTTCAAACGGGTAGGGATGCAGGGCGTCGAGGTCGGCGTTCATGATGTGTCCGTTAGTAGCTGGCTGGCGTAAACCGCCGATTATAGGCAAGCACCGGTGTAGGCTCAAACCTAACCGGGTCTGTGGAGAGGCTTAAACCCCCAATACCTCAATCAAGCGTTCGCGCAGCTGCTGCTGGCGTTTGGGGTCGGTAAGCGGTTCGCCTGCCTTGGTGGTGATAAAAAACACGTCTTCTACCCGCTCGCCGAGCGTGGCAATTTTGGCCGCTGAAAGGGCAATATCCTGCTCCATAAAGATACGCCCCACGCGAGCCAGCAGGCCAGGGCGGTCGGGCGCGGTTAACTCTAAAAGCGTGCGCTCGTTGGCAGGGTCCTGCTCGATAATCACTTCTGTGGGTACTTTGAAATGCTTGAGCTGGCGCGGCGTGTGGCGGGTGACGATGTTGGGGTAGTCATCCGGGTCATCAAGCTCTTCCACCAGATGCTGACGCATCTCTTCAATATGCGCGGGGTCACGAATGGGCTGACCGTGGCTATCGAGGACAATAAAGGTATTCAGTGTCCAGTCGTTATGGGAAGTGGCGATACGCGCATCGTGAATTGAGAGACCCAGCTGCTCCATGGCGGCCGCCGTGGCGGCGAACAGGTCATCTACCGAGCGGGTGTGGATAAAGACCTTGGTGCCGCCCTCGGCCATATCGGCGGTCGGCGCGCTGATCAGCACCAGCGGTAGCGGCGACTGGTTGTGATTGAGTATGCCTTGGGTTTGCCAGACGATTTCGCTGGGCGCGTACTGCAGAAAGTAGTCTTCCCCTAGCGATTCCCAAAGATGATCAATTTGCTCTCGATTAACGCCGATGGTTTGCAGCAGCGAACGCGCTTCGGTGCGGGTTTCGCGCACCCAGTCGTCGCGGTCGGGTGGGTTATTCAGGCCGCGGCGCAGCGCGCGCTTCGTTTCGGCGTGAAGCTGGCGCAGTAGCGATGCCCGCCAGCCGTTCCACAGCGTGGGGTTGGTGGCGTTGATGTCCGCCACGGTAAGTACGTAAAGGTAATCCAGGCGCGTTTCATCACGCACCACCAAAGCAAAATCACGAATCACGTCCGGGTCGCTAATGTCGCGTTTTTGCGCAGTCATCGACATCAGCAGGTGGTGCTGAACCAGCCAACTCACCAGGTTAGTGTCATGTGTCGAAACATGATGCCGTTGGCAGAAGTGTTCAACGTCCCGGGCACCAATTTCCGAGTGGTCGCCGCCGCGGCCCTTGCCGACATCGTGAAACAGCCCAGCGATCCACAGCAGGTCTAATTTGGGCAGCTGCTGCATCAGTGCCGCCGCTACCGGGAAGTCGCCTTTGGCTTCTGGTTTGCGAAAGCCGTGCAGAAACTTGAGCAACAGCAGGGTGTGGGCATCGACGGTATAAATATGGAACAGGTCGTGCTGCATAAGCCCCACGGCGCGGCCAAACTCAGGCAGGTACTTGCCTAAAATACCGTAGCGATTCATGCGCCTAAGCTGGCGCGGTACGTTGCCGGGGGCACGCATAATGGCCATGAATAGCCGCTGGTGGCGCGGGTCTTCCCGGTAGTGGTCGTCAATCTGGTGGCGATGATCGCGAATCAGCCGAATGGTGTCAGCGCGCACTCCTTCGATTTCAGGGTGCTTGGCCATCAGCAAGAATAGTTCCAGCATGGCGGCAGGCCGTTCGCGGAACAGGCTGCGCGAACGTACTTGAATGTAGCCGCCTTTGATTTCAAAGCGTTCGTTCAGTTTGACGGTTTCCAGCGCCTCTTTGCCGCGCAGGATCACTTCGTCAAAGTGCTGCAGCAGCATGTCGTTAAGCCCCGCCAGCGCGGTGACATGACGATAGTAGCGCTTCATAAACTGCTCGACCGCCAAGCGCTCCGGGGTGTCGCGGAAACCAAACATCTCGGCGATGGTGCGCTGGTGGTCAAACAGCAGGCGGTCTTCGGCGCGGTCGGTGAGCATGTGCAGGGCATAGCGCACCTGCCATAAAAACGCCTGCCCCTGGCTTAAAATGCGCAGTTCGGCGTCGTTCATAAAGCCGTTGGCGACGATATCGGTGTACTGCTCGGTACCAAAATGGCGCTTGGCGACCCAGCCGATCATTTGGATATCGCGCAGCCCGCCGGGGGAGCTTTTGAGGTTCGGCTCTAAGTGGTATTCGGAATTGTTGTAGCGGTAGTGGCGGGCAATTTGCTCCTGCCACTTGGCCTCAAAAAAGCGGTCAGCGGGCCAAATGTGTTCAGCGCTGAGGCGTTCTTGCATCGCTTCGCGCAGGCTTTCTGGGCCGGCAATCAGGCGTGATTCGAGCAGGTTGGTGATCACCGTAACATCGGCGCTCGCTTCCCGCTCGCAGTCGTTGAGCGAGCGCACGCTATGGCCAATCTCTAAACCAATATCCCATAAGAAGGTGATAAAGGCGGTGAGCGGTTCGCGGTAAGCGGTGTCGTCGTCCTGGGCGAGTAGCAGCAGCAGGTCGATATCCGAGTGGGGGTGTAATTCGCCACGGCCATAGCCGCCCACCGCCACCAGTGCGATGCCGTCATCGGGCCATTCATGCTGAGCCCAGGCAATGGCCAACAGCTGATCGAGATACCAGGCGCGTCCGCGTACCAAATCACGAATATCCGCACCGGCGCGAAACTGCTCGTCTAGGCACGCCTGGAGTTCACGCAGGGCCGCCTTAAACGGGGCAATGGGCGAACGCGAGCCCGCAAGCTCAGTGCGAAAAGCTGCCAGGTCAAAAAGCGCGGTGTCCGGTTCAAACCGGTAGTGGTGAAGGAGCATCAGTGATTCAAAAAGCTGAAGTCTTCATCGCTGCGCGCGGTTAGCACTTCAACGCCGGTGTCAGTCACCAGCAGCGTATGCTCCCACTGTGCCGAAAGGCTGCGGTCTTTGGTGACGGCGGTCCAGCCATCGCGCAGCACCTTGGCTTTATAGCCACCGACGTTGATCATCGGCTCAATGGTAAAACACATGCCGGCCGCGAGCTTAATGTCGGCATCCGGTGCGTAGCCGTCGTAGTGCAAAAACTGCGGCTCTTCGTGAAATTCAGCGCCAATGCCGTGGCCGCAGAAGTCACGAACGACCGAGTAGCCGTGCTCTTCGGCGTGTTTCTGAATGACGCGGGCAAGTTCCGACAGGCGCACGCCGGGCTTCACCAGCGCTATGCTTTTGTACAGGCACTCTTGGGTGATACGGCAAAGGCGATCGCCTTGGATCGTCTCGCCAATCACGAACATAACGCTGGAGTCGCCGTGGTAGCCGTCAGTGGTTTTAACGGTGATATCCAGGTTCATGATATCGCCTTTCTTGAGAATCTTGGCGTCGTCGGGGATGCCGTGACACACCACATGGTTGAGCGAGGTGCAGGTCGCTTTAGGGTAGCCGTGGTAGTTCAAGGGTGCAGGTACTGAACCCAGCTCGTTAACGATATAGTCGTGGCAAAGTCGGTCGATTTCACCTGTGCTGACCCCGGCCTGTACGTGGGGCGTGATCATTTCAATAACGCTGGCCGCTTGGCGCCCGGCTTCGCGCATAAATTCGATTTCAGAAGGCGTCTTGATAGGAACGTTCATGAAGGCTCGATATGGATTCAAAATGGAAAATTCAAGGGTGCTAATTAAAGCCGTCAAACGGGATGCGGCTTCATCTTGGCGATGATCTATGGTATAAAGCCGCGCGCTTTCCTGCAATCGTGATTCCGAGCTTCTTTGTTGGCTAGGAGGTACGCAGCAGGGTAGGGCAGTCAATAGGCAGTGTGCCACGAAGGGGCGCACTGTTGGCGTCAATCACTATATCAAGCCTTAAAAACACACATGCACCGACACATGGTCCCGGGTGCCGCTGGCAGCGTTTAACGTGGCTAACGGTCGGATCCATGGGGTGCGTGGAGGCCTAACCCGAGTTTTAGGAGTTTTATCATGTCTCACGTCAATATGCGTGACCTGCTGAAAGCAGGTGCTCACTTCGGTCACCAGACTAAGTACTGGAACCCGAAAATGAGCAAATTTATCTTCGGTGCGCGCAACAAGATTCACATCATCAACCTTGAGCACACGCTTCCGGCGCTGAACGAAGCGATCGGTGTGGTTGAGAAGATGGCGGCATCCAACAACAAAATTTTGTTTGTTGGCACCAAGCGCAGCGCTAGCAAGGTAATTAAAGAAGAAGCGAACCGTGCTGGTCAGCCGTTCGTCAACCATCGCTGGTTGGGCGGTATGTTGACTAACTTCAAGACCATTCGTCAGTCCATTAAGCGTCTGCGTGATCTTGAAACCATGCGCGAAGACGGCACGTTCGAGAAGCTGACCAAAAAAGAAGTCTTGATGGCGACTCGCGAGCAGGACAAGCTTGAGCGTTCTATCGGCGGCATCAAGAACATGGGCGGCCTTCCGGACGCGCTGTTTGTCATCGACGTTGACCATGAGCGTATCGCGATCAACGAAGCTAACAAGCTGGGCATCCCGGTTATCGGCGTGGTGGATACTAACTCCAACCCCGATGGCGTTGATTACGTGATCCCAGGCAACGATGACTCTATCCGCGCTATTCAGATCTACGTAAAAGCGATTGCGGATGCGTGTGGCCGTGCCAAAGAAGCCAACGCTGAAGAGTTTGTTGAAGTGACTGAAGAAGCCGCTGCAGACAACACTGCTGCTGAGTAAGGGCAGACAACGCTGCTGCCGAGTAAGCTAAGGGCAGCGGTGGGTGCGGTGAGCAGGCAGTGCCGCATCACGATAAAGGGGGCTATGCCCCCTTTTTCCCGCTACAGGCTTCTCGCTGGTGGTTACCCACCATAAGTGAGGCGTCTAGCGGGACGAATTTGCCGGCTGCTGAACGCCGGCCCCGTAACACAGAGTGATACGTGATGGTCATTTATCATGCCTATACTCTGTGCTGCGTCTAACTCTCATCGTCTAACTCTCAAAGAACCATTTCAGAGGTGAATTCTCATGGCAGCTATTAGCGCCTCTCAGGTCAAGGAACTTCGCGAACGTACCGGTCTCGGCATGATGGAGTGTAAAAAAGCACTCACCGAAACCGACGGTGATATCGAAGTAGCCATTGAAAACCTGCGCAAAAATTCAGGCCTTAAAGCGGCGAAGAAAGCCGACCGTATCGCCGCAGAAGGTGTGGTGGTAACGCGCGTAGCGGAAGACGGCAGCTACGGCGTGATGGTTGAAATTAACTCCGAAACTGACTTTGTTGCTCGTGATGACAACTTCATTGCGTTTGCTGACAAAATCGCCGGTGCTTTCTTTGCGGCGAAAAGTGAAGATGTCGCCGCTGTAATGGCGGGCGAACTGGAAACGGCTCGTGAGCAGCTGGTACAGAAAATCGGTGAGAACATCGGCGTGCGTCGTGCCGTTGTTGTCAACGCCACTGACGGTGGCCTGGTGGGCGAATACGTCCACGGTGGCCGCATTGGTGTTTTGACTGTGCTGACAGGCGGCACGTCAGAAGCTGCAAAAGACGTTGCCATGCACGTAGCGGCAATCAACCCTGCAGTTGCCCATCCTGCCGATATGCCCCAAGAGCAGTTGGATCAGGAAAAAGCGATTATTCTCGCCCAGCCGGATATGGCCGGTAAGCCAGAGCAAATCGCTGAGAAGATGGTTCAGGGTCGCTTGAAAAAGTACCTGGCAGAAAACAGCCTGACCGAGCAGCCGTTTGTGAAAGACCCCAACCAGTCTGTAGCTGAGTTCGTTAAAGCAGCGGGCGGTGAAGTCGTTGGCTTCACTCGCTTTGAAGTGGGCGAAGGTATCGAGAAAGAAGAAGTCGACTTTGCTAAAGAAGTTATGGAACAGGCTGGCCGTCGCTAAGGTCAGAGGTTTCAGAAAAAAGATGGCGTGCGCGCGAGCGCACGCCTTCGCGTATCCGGCTCTTGTATAATCAACGCTAGCAAAATGCTGGTAATCGGCGCTTATATAGCTGGTTTTATACATTGATTTTATACATTGGTTTTATACCAAGAGCCTGCCCCGCCTGCCTGTGTTCAGGTCTGCCTCAGGAGAGATACCATGTCACGTGATGTTCAAGAGCCTACCCCCCACGTAGCACCCAGCAAAGGCAATGTAGAGAGCTCGAAGTCAAAATATAAACGTATTTTGCTCAAGCTTTCTGGCGAAGCGCTGATGGGTGAGCACGATTTTGGTATTGACCCTAAAGTACTTGATCGGATGGCGCTGGAAATTGGCCAGTTGGTCGGTATTGGGGTGCAAGTGGGTATTGTGATTGGCGGTGGCAACTTGTTCCGTGGCGCAGCGCTCAATGAAGCAGGTATGGATCGCGTCACCGGTGACCACATGGGCATGCTGGCGACCGTCATGAATGCGCTGGCCATGCGCGACGCGCTAGAGCGCTCTAATATCCGCTCACGGGTGATGTCCGCCATTCCAATGAGCGGTGTGGTCGAGCACTACGATCGCCGTACTGCCATTCGCTACTTAACCTCAGGGGATGTGGTGCTGTTCTCTGCAGGTACCGGTAATCCTTTCTTTACTACCGATTCAGCCGCCTGTTTGCGCGGTATTGAAGTAGACGCCGATGTGGTTATTAAAGCGACTAAAGTGGATGGCGTTTATAATAAAGACCCGGTAAAACATCCGGACGCTGTGAAGTACGACCAGCTCTCTTACGACGACGCCTTGGATCAAAAACTGGGCGTTATGGATTTGACCGCTATCTGCCTGGTACGTGACCATAATATGCCGGTGCGGGTATTTGATATGAATAAGCCTGGTGCCCTACTGAATATGGTAGTAGGGGGCAAGGAAGGCACGCTGATATACAGAGGGTAATGACGTGATCAACGATATTAAGAAAGATGCCGAATCGCGCATGAAAAAAAGCGTTGAGGCGCTGAATACTAACTTTAATAAAATTCGTACCGGGCGTGCTCACCCGAGTATTTTAGATGCGGTGACCGTGGACTATTACGGCAGCCCCGTGCCGCTAAGCCAGGTGGCTTCGGTTAACGTAGAAGATGGCCGCACGCTGAGCATTGCCCCCTGGGAGCAGGGCATGGTGCAAAAGATCGAAAAAGCCATTATGACCTCTGATTTGGGCCTGAACCCGGCCAGTGCTGGCAACGTGATTCGTGTGCCGATGCCGATGCTCACTGAAGAAACCCGCAAAGGGTATATCAAGCAAGCGCGTAGCGAAGCTGAGAACGCTCGCGTTGCCGTGCGCAACGTGCGCCGTGATGCCAACGGTGACTTCAAGTCGTTGTTAAAAGATAAAGACATCACCGAAGACGATCAGCGCCAAGGTGAAGATGAAATTCAAAAGCTGACCGACAAATATATCGCTGAGATCGATAAAGCGCTGGCCGCAAAAGAGCAGGACCTTATGCAGGTGTAAACCTGTGCTTTATGCAGCCGCGGGCAGCTTATGCTGCCCGTTTTGCCACACACTGGCCGGTTTTTTTATGACTGACTTTTGGTGCGAGAATCTATGACGTCACCGCAGCTTCCTGAACAACCGCCGGATGACGCCAGCGCTTTTTCTCTGGCCGGCGAAGCCCCGCCGTCTCACGTTGCTATTATTATGGATGGCAATAATCGCTGGGCGCGCGCGCGTGGGCTGTCAGGTGTTCGCGGGCATCGGGCCGGTGTCGAAACCGTTCGTGCGGTGATTCAGCGAGCCGCTGAGCGTGAAGTGCAAACACTCAGCCTGTTTGCGTTCTCCAGTGAAAATTGGAAGCGCCCAGCTGCAGAAGTTAACGCGTTGATGGAGCTATTTTTGATGGCGCTCAAGCGTGAAGTCAAAAAGCTCAATGAGCGCAATGTCCGCCTATCAATCATAGGTGAGCAGCGTGGCTTTTCTCATGCGATACAAAAACATATCCAGCGTGCCGAAGCGCTAACCGCGCAAAACACAGGGATGCATTTAATCATTGCTGCCAACTACGGCGGGCAGTGGGATATCGTGCGTGCTGCACGCACGTTAGCCGAACAAGTGGCGGCGGGTGAATTGGCGCCTTCAGCGATTGATGAGGCTTGCTTCGATAACGCAATAGGGATTGATGACGTCCCGCCGGTCGATTTATGTATTCGTACCAGCGGTGAGCAGCGGTTATCTAACTTTATGCTTTGGCAATTGGCCTATGCTGAACTGCACTTTTCCCCGCTGCTATGGCCCGATTTCGGCGCAGAAGCGTTTGATGCGGCGTTAAACGACTTCTGTCAGCGTCGTCGTCGTTTCGGTATGACGGACGAACAAATAGAGGCGCAAGGTGCTTAAACAGCGAATTATCACCGCAGCCTGGCTAGCACCGCTGGTGCTGGCTGGCCTGTTTGGGTTAGACGGCGGCGCTTTTGCGCTGTTTACGGCACTCATTGTCCTGCTAGGCACATGGGAGTGGGCCAATTTAGCGGGTGTGACTCGTCAAGGTCCCCGCCTGCAAATAGTCGCGGGCATGGCGCTTGTGATGGTGGTCATGTGGTTAAGCGGTGCGGCGTTGGCCGTTTGGCCGCTGTGGTTGGCGGCTGCAGGGTGGCTGGTTAATCTGTATTGGGTCACCCAATATCCACAGGCAAGCCAGCAGTGGCAGGCAACGTCGCGGCGGCTGTTAATGGGGTTATGGGTGCTGCTGCCCTGCTGGGTAGGCTTTAATGTGCTGCGCGACAGCGGGGCTATTTGGCTGCTATTTGTGCTGTTACTGGTCTGGACGGCTGACATCGGTGCCTATTTCGCAGGCCGCCGCTGGGGTAAGCGCAAACTCGCCCCCCGGGTTAGCCCCGGTAAGTCCTGGGAAGGTGTTTTTGGTGGGCTTTTCGCCACGTCGCTATTGGCACTGGCGTTTGCGTTTTGGCAGTCCCTAGGCGTGGTGGGCGGGGCAGCTCTTGTTGTTATTACCGCGCTGGTCACCCTGATCTCGGTGCTCGGTGATCTGTTGGAAAGTATGCTGAAGCGCTATCGCAATATTAAAGATTCAAGCCAATTACTGCCTGGCCACGGTGGCGTGTTAGACCGCATTGATAGCCTTACGGCGGCCATTCCGCTGTTTGCGTTGTTCTATATTCAGGTGTTGGTTGATGTGCTGGCTCAGGGGTCGCCTGTATGAGCCCTCAACCTTACAGGCGGCAGCGGGTGACGGTGCTTGGGTCGACAGGCTCCATTGGCACCAGCACGCTGGATGTGATTGGCCGCCACCCTGAGCGCTATAGCGTCCACGCGCTTACTGCACACACCTCGAAAGAATCGCTGCTTGCGCAATGCCTGGTGCATCGGCCATCCGTTGCCGTGCTGGATGATGAAGCTGACGCTGCCTGGCTACGTCTACAGCTCAAACAAGCTGGGCAGCCTACCGAGGTGAATGCTGGGCCAGAGGCACTGTGTGAGGTTGCCCGGGACGAGAGCGTTGATTGCGTGATGGCGGCGATTGTGGGGGCAGCTGGCTTGCTGCCTGCGCTGGCCGCTGCTGAGGCGGGAAAGCGTGTGCTGCTGGCCAATAAAGAAGCGCTGGTAATGAGCGGCGCGCTGTTTATGGACGCCGTTTCCCGCGCAGGCGCAACGCTATTGCCGATTGATTCCGAACATAATGCCATTTACCAGTGTCTACCAGCAGAGCATCGTGGCGGCCTTGCCCAACATGGCGTTCGCCAGCTTCTGCTAACTGCCTCTGGCGGGCCATTTCGTACCTGGAGCCAGGCTGATATTGCCAATGTCACTCCCGAGCAAGCCTGCGCTCACCCGAACTGGTCAATGGGGCGCAAAATTTCGGTCGATAGCGCCACGCTGATGAACAAAGGCCTGGAGTTGATTGAGGCCTGCTGGCTGTTTGATGCCACCCCAGAACAAATCCAGGTGGTGGTGCACCCGCAAAGCGTGATTCACTCCATGGCGGCCTACCACGATGGGTCAGTGATTGCCCAACTAGGCAACCCAGACATGCGCACGCCCATTGCCTATGGGCTCGCTTGGCCTGAACGTATTGACGCCGGTGTTGAAACGCTGGATCTTTTTCAGGTCGCACGGCTTGATTTTGAAGCGCCCGATGAAGCCCGCTTTCCGTGCTTAGGCCTCGCCCGTGGCGCGATGCAGCAGGGCGGCATGGCACCGGTGGTATTGAACGCAACCAATGAAGTAGCGGTTGACGCCTTTCTGCAGCGCCGGATTAGTTTTCCAGCGATCGGGCAGCTGGTGGCAGAGGTGCTGTCACGGCCCCATCAAGGGCACGTTGATAGCCTTGAAAGCGTATTAGCCACCGATCAATGGGCGCGAGATCAGGCGCTAGAACTGGTGGCAAAGTGGTCTGCTTAAGCATTCGCTGGGCTGGTCGTTAAAAGCGGGGCGTTAAGGAGTGTAGTGTGGGCCTGATACAAAATATTTTAGCGGTGATTGTGGTGCTCGGCCTGCTGGTGACGTTTCACGAGTTCGGTCACTTTTGGGTAGCGCGGCGCTGTGGTGTCAAGGTGCTGCGTTTTTCGGTGGGCTTTGGCAAACCGCTTTGGTCGCGGGTTGATCGCCAGGGCACCGAGTACGCGATTGCTGCAATTCCGCTGGGCGGCTACGTCAAAATGCTCGACGAGCGTGAGGCGCCGGTACCTGACGATCAGCTCGACCAGGCGTTTAACCGCAAGACCGTTTGGCAGCGCATTGCGATTGTAGCGGCCGGCCCTATCGCTAACTTTTTGCTGGCGATTGTGGCCTATTGGGCGTTATTTGTAGCGGGCACTACGGTGGTCTCACCGATGGTGGGCAACGTTGCGCCTAACTCGCCTGCCCAACAAGCGGGGCTTGCACAGGGCGCTGAGATTGTTGCTATCCAAGGCGATGAAATGCGCTCTTGGGAAGATGTCAATCTGAAGCTTGTATCGATTATTGGTTTTAGCGGCGAACTAAGTGTCGAGGCACGCCCTGAAGGGGCGACGGAAGCGCAGCGTTATACGTTGCCAGTCACCGATTATCTGGTGCGCCAAGACCCTCCGCAGCCGTTGCAAACACTGGGTATCACTCCTTGGCAGCCTGATTTTCCTGCTATCTTAGGTCAGGTGGTTAGCGGAGAAGCCGCAGAGCGAGCCGGCCTTATGCCTGGCGATGCCATGGTGGCGGTCAATGGCGAGCCCGTGGATGATTGGATGCACTTCGTTAATATCGTGCGGGGCAACCCTGATCAAACGCTGCAGCTGACTTACGAGCGTGGGGGTGAGCAGTTCTCCGCCGACTTGACCCCAGGGCGAAACAGCCTAGAAACCGGGGTTGAAATTGGTTATATCGGCGCAGGTGCCCAGCAAGTCGAATGGCCGGCAGAGTTTCAGCGTGAAATTCGTTATGGCCCCATCGAGGCGGTGGGGCAGGCGCTTTCACGCACCGGCGAGATGACGCTGCTAACCGTCGATGCCATCCGAAAAATGTTGGTAGGGCTTATTTCGCCGTCCAATTTATCGGGGCCGATTACCATTGCACAGATTTCTGGTGACTCGGCACGTGCGGGGATGGAAGCGTTTGTCGGCTTTCTAGCGTATCTTTCTATCAGCCTTGGGGTGCTTAACTTACTGCCGATCCCGGTGCTCGATGGTGGCCACTTGCTCTATTATTTTATGGAGGTTGTGCGTGGGCGGCCAGTATCTGAAAAAACGCAAGCGGTAGGATTACGCATTGGGCTTGCCATGGTCGGTACCCTAATGTTGATGGCCCTCTATTTTGATCTGATGCGCCTGTGGTAATGACGCGTGTAGCGCGCAGGATGCCTTGTCATCTGCCTGCACAAATGTATATGGTGCCTTTCTGGAATGATGGGCAGACCAACGCGAGCGAATTGACTGCATGAAAATCAAGACCCTTGGAATGGCGGCACTTTTGCTGGCAGGCACCAGCGGTGCCCAGGCACAATCCTTTGATGTTTCAGACATTCGAGTGGAAGGACTACAGCGGGTATCTGCCGCCTCGGTCTTTAATGCATTTCCGGTGAGCGCCAATGAGCGTGTGAGCGAAGCGCAGTTGGCCGCCGCCGCGCGTGACTTATTTGCCACAGGGCTGTTTGACGATGTCTCGCTAGTGCGCGAGGGGGATATTCTCGTCATTCAAGTGGTTGAGCGGCCGACCATTGCGCGGCTACAGATCAGTGGTAACGACCAAATATCTGAAGACGATTTGCGCAACGGGCTTCGCCAATCGGGCCTTTCTGAAGGCCAGGTATTAGAGCTTTCCACGCTGGAAGAGATTCAGCGCGAGTTAGAAGGCGTTTACCAGTCCCAGGGCCGCTACAGCGCTAGCATCGATACCGACGTTGAAGAAGTTGATGAAGGCCGGGTTCAGGTCAATATCACGATCAACGAAGGTGAAGTGGCCAAGATTCGGCAAATCAATATTGTCGGCAACGAAGCGTTTGACGATGAAACGCTGCGTGGCGTGTTTGAACTCAATGACCAGCCAGGACGCTTTTTTGGCTGGTTTTCAAAAGATGAATACTCCCGTGAAGCACTCTCCGGTGACATTGAGCGTTTGCGCTCTTTCTACCTGGATCGTGGCTATGTCAACTTTGATGTTACCTCTACCCAGGTATCCATTGGCCCTGAGAAATCCGAGATTTTCATTACCCTCAATGTTGATGAGGGGAATCAATATCGCGTAGGTGACATTCGTTTCGCGGGTGATCTGCAGATCAGCGAAAATGAAGCGCGCCAGCTGCTTACGGTGAAAGAGGGTGAGATTTTCTCCCGTAGCGATGTGAATACTTCAACGGAAGCACTGCGCCAGCGCTTAGGGGCTGAGGGTTTTGCGTTTGCTAATATTCAGGGTGTGCCTGAAATGTTAGATGACGGTGAAACCGTCGATCTTGTCATGGCGGTGAATGCTGGCGAACGCGCCTATGTGCGGCGTATTGAGTTCTTTGGCAATACCACCACGCAAGATGAAGTATTACGTCGTGAGATGATTCAACTAGAAGGCGCGCCGGCCTCCACCGAAGCCATCACGCAATCGCGTCAACGTCTAGAACGCCTTGGCTTCTTCAGCCAGGTAGAAGTAGATACCCAGCCTGTTCCTGGCGAGCCAGATTTATTGGATGTCACCTACAACGTTGAAGAACAGCCTTCCGGCTCTATTTCTGCGAGTGTGGGTTTCTCGCAAAGTGCCGGCGTTATTTACGGCGTAGGCCTATCGCAGAATAACTTCCTGGGCACGGGTAATCGCGTCAATATCGGTGCTCAGCGCAGCGACACCTTTACCAGCGTAAACTTCGGCTTTACCGACCCCTACTGGACGCTGGACGGCATTTCTCGTGGTTATAATGTTTTTTACCGCGAAACCGATTACGCCGATTCCGATATCTCAACGTTCTCAACCGATGCTTACGGTGCGGGGATTAACTTTGGTTATCCTATCAGCGAGCTATCAAGGCTTAACTTTGGTGCCAGCGTTGAAGACCTGACGGTTAAGACTTATTTCGATACTGCTTCAGAAATTCGCCGCTATGTAGAAGATCAAGGTGAAGATGCCCAAAGTCTCAAGCTAACGGCAAGCTGGACGCGTAATAACCTTAACCGTGGGGTTATGCCGACAGCGGGCAATTACCAGCGTTTGTCAGTGGAAACGGGTGTGCCGGGTAGCGATGCGGAGTACTACAAGCTGCGTGCCCGTGCTCAGCAGTTTTTCCCGATCAATAATGACGAGTCCTTCGCATTCAAATTTACCGGTAACGTTGGCTATGCCGATACGTTGGGTGGTAACGATCCGTTCCCGTTCTATGAAAACTTCTACGCGGGCGGGTTAGGCTCGGTTCGTGGTTACACCTCTAATACACTTGGGCAGCGCACTACGCCTGCTAATGAAGGTGGCCGTGATCGCACCTTAGGCGGCAACGTTTCCATCGAAGGCAGCGCCGAAATTATCTTCCCGCTGCCCTTTATTGAAGATCAGCGGGCGCTGCAAACATCGCTATTTCTGGATGGTGGTAATACCTTCTTAAGCTCTTGCTACGATGTTCTGGCAGAAGACGCCGCTCGCCAGCAGTGCAGCTCGGGTGTTGATTTAGGCGATTTGCGCTACAGCGTCGGTATTGGCCTTTCTTGGCTAACGCCGGTTGGCCCGTTGACCTTCAGCGTTGCCGAGCCATTGAACGATGAGAGTGGTGACGATACACAGTTCTTCCAATTCTCACTCGGTCAAACGTTCTAGTTTTAAAGTTCTAATTTTAACGTTCTAATTTTGCTAGAGGCGCGCGCTCCATTAAGGCGCGCACTAGCGTGATCTAAGGAGTTACACGATGCGTAAACTGGCCGCGGTGGTATGCCTGTTAAGTGCGATGATGTTGCCTGCTGCTCATGCGGCGGAAGTCGCGGTGCTGGACTGGCGTGCAGCGTTAATGAACACCCAGTCTGCTCAGGCCTCGCTTAGCCGCTTGGAAGGGCAAATCGGCAATCAGCAGCGTGAAGCGCAGAGCCTGGGCAATGAGCTGCAGCAGATTCAGCAGCGCCTGCAGAACGAAGGCGACACCATGGCGCAGTCCCAGCGTGAGTCGCTGATTGGCGAGCTGCAGCAAAAGGGCAGTCGCTTTGAGCAGCTTCGCCAAGAAGTCATGCAAACCCAGCAGCGCTCTGAGCAACAATTTTTAGAAAGTGCTGAGGCGAAATTGGAGCAAGCGGTTGCCCAAGTGCTGGAGCGTCACGGTATTGATGTGTTGGTAGAGCCTCAGGGCGTGCTGCACTCAGGGGTAGACCTGCCCAATGTGACAGATGAAGTCACCCAGATATTTGATACCTTGAACTAACTTTAAACGATGATTGGTGTGGCCTAGCCACACCAAAGCTTCCCTGGGTTCCCATGACGCACGCTTCTTATCACCTTACCCTCGCAGATATTGCGCATCATTTAGGCATTGCCTTTAGCGGCAATGGGCAGCAGCCGATACGTGGCCTGGCGACGCTAAAAGATGCGCAGCCAGACCAAGTGGCTTTTTTAGCTAATCGTGCCTACTTGAAAGATTTAGCGACCACCCAGGCGGCAGCGGTGTTACTGCACCCTGAGCACGCCAAGCACTGTCCTGTGCCGCGTCTGGAAATTGAAAATCCCTACCTAGGCTATGCCAAATTATCCCAGCTGTTTGACCCACTGCCCGCGCGCGATGTTGTCGGTATTCATCCCACTGCGGTGGTCGCTGAAGATGTTCAGCTGGGTGCCGGTGTGTCTATCCAGGCTCACGCGGTAGTTGAATCGGGTGTGGTGCTCGGTGATCGCGTCGCTATTGGTGCCGGTAGTGTCGTTGGGGCAGACAGCCAACTCGGCGAGGGCACACGCTTGCACGCCAACGTCACGGTGTGTCATGGCGTTGTAATCGGTAAGCGGGTGATCCTGCAAAGCGGCTGTGTGATCGGCGGCGACGGTTTTGGTTTCGCCCACGATGGCGCTGGTTGGCATAAGATTGCCCAGCTGGGTGGCGTTGTGCTGGGCGACGATGTTGAAGTGGGCAGCTGCTCCAGCATTGACCGTGGCGCGCTGGGCGATACGGTGATAGGTAATGACGTCAAAATTGATAGTCAGGTACAGATTGCCCACAACGTGATTATCGGTGACCACAGCGCCTTAGCGGGCTGTGTGGGGATTGCCGGCTCAACCAAGGTCGGTAAGCACTGCATGCTGGGTGGTGGCGTTGGCTTGTCGGGCCATTTAACGATTTGCGATGGCGTTCAAGTGACAGGGATGAGCTTGGTTACTAACTCAATCCACGAGCCAGGAGTCTACTCCTCGGGCACTGGCGCCATGGCTAACACTCAGTGGCGTAAAAACGCGGTGCGTTTTAAACAGCTTGATGACATTGCTAAGCGTTTGTTAAGACTGGAAAAAAAGCAGCTCGATTAGTGTTGGCTGAATGAATATTGCCTGCAGCCGGTTTGAGGCTAGAGGGTGGCGGGGTATAATCCACAGCCCTTTAACCAGCGGGAGAGCTGGTGTTTGCCTGGCGTTGTCAGGCGTTTTGACATTTTAGAGGTCGCTACGATGGTTATGGATATCAATGAAATTCGCGAATACTTGCCCCACCGGTACCCTTTTTTGTTGGTGGATCGAGTAACGCAGCTAGCCATCGGTGAGTCTATCGTTGCGTATAAGAATGTCAGCATCAATGAGCCGTTCTTCAACGGCCACTTTCCCCATCACCCGATTATGCCCGGTGTATTAGTGATAGAGGCGCTGGCTCAAGTGTGCGGCATTCTGGGTTTTAAAACGGTCAATAAACTGCCGGCGGATGGCTACGTCTATTATTTAGTGGGCAGTGACAAAGTGCGCTTCAAACGCCCAGTAATGCCCGGCGACCAGCTCACCCTAGAAGCCGATGTGATTAAAGGTAAACGCGGTATTTGGAAGTTTGCCTGCCGCGCCACGGTTGATGGCGAGCTGGCTTGCGAAGCTGAAATTATTTGTGCCGAGAGGAAGGTGGCTTGATACATCCTACTGCTCTGGTCGACTCAACGGCACGTCTTGCCGACGACGTTGAGGTCGGCCCATTTAGCATCATCGGCCCTGATGTCGCGATCGGTGCAGGCTCGGTGATTGGCCCGCATGTGGTGGTTAAAGGTCCTACTACGCTGGGTGAGCGCACGCGTATCTTTCAGTTTGCCTCGGTGGGTGAAGACTGCCAGGACAAAAAGTACGCAGGTGAACCTACACGGCTAGTCATGGGTGACGATAACGTCATTCGTGAAGGTGCCACGATTCACCGTGGTACGGTTCAGGATCGCAGCGAAACCACGATTGGTTCGCGCAACCTGTTCATGGCCTACGTGCATGTTGGGCATGATTGCGTGATTGGTAACGACTGCATTTTGGCCAATCAGGTCACCTTGGCTGGCCATGTCACCGTTGGTGACTATGTCATCCTAGGTGGCTTGGCGGCGGTTCATCAGTTCTGCCACTTTGGCGACCATGCCATGGCCGGTGGTGGGTCGATCATTACCAAGGACACGCCCGCCTATATCATGATTAATGGCAACCCAGCACAAGCGCGGGGCCTCAATCTGGTGGGTTTGAAGCGGCGTGGCTTTAGTCGCGAAGCGATCAGCGCCCTTACGGCGGCCTACAAGATGGTTTACCGCCAAGGGCTAACCACCGAACAGGCGATTGCCGAGATGCGTAGCCGCTTTGATCTGCCCGAAGTCGAGCACTTTGCTGCCTCTATTGAGCGCTCGACTCGCGGCATCACCCGTTAACCGATGCTAAGTACTTTATCATGCTAAGTATTTTATGACCCTGCAACGCGTTTACCTCGTGGCTGGGGAGCTCTCCGGCGATATTCTTGGCGCGGGCTTAATGCGTGAACTCAAGGTGCGCCACCCAGGCGTTGAGTTTCGAGGCATTGGCGGGCCGCGTATGCAGGCGGAAGGCATGGAGAGCCGCTTTCCTTTAGAGACCCTCGCGGTGATGGGGCTGGTGGAAGTGCTCAAGCACCTCCCCGAACTGATTCGCGTGCGGCGTACCCTGAAAGCCGAAGCGTTGGCCTGGCAGCCGGATATTATGCTCGGCATCGACGCGCCCGATTTCAATCTAGGCTTAGAGCGTCAGCTTCGCGAAGCGGGCATTACCACCGCCCACTACGTGAGCCCTTCCGTATGGGCGTGGCGCCAAGGGCGGGTAAAAGGCATCGCTAAATCGGTCGACGGCATGCTGACACTGCTGCCTTTTGAAGCCGCCTTCTATCGCGAACACCGTGTGCCCGTGGCGTTTGTGGGGCACCCTCTGGCAGACGAAATGCCGCTGGAAAATGACCGTGTTGCCACGCGCCAAGCGCTCGCGTTGGCCATAGAGAGCCCGGTGTTGGCTTTGCTGCCCGGCTCCCGCGCCAACGAAATTCGCTTTTTGGGCGACACCTTTCTTGGTGCCGCCGAACAGCTCTGCCAGCGCCACCCCACGCTACAGGTGGTGATTCCGGCGGCTACCTCTGACCGCCGCCGTGAAATCAGCGCACTGCTGCCGCGCTACCCTTTGCTGGCCGAACGCGCCACATTGTTAGATGGCCAGGCACGGGAGGCGATGGTGGCAAGCGATGTGGTACTGCTGGCCTCGGGCACCGCTGCGCTGGAAGCCATGCTGTGTCATCGCACCATGCTGGTAGCCTACAAGATGGCACCGGCCACCCACTGGCTGGCTAAACGGCTAGTGAAAACCCAGTGGGTGTCGCTGCCCAATTTGATTGCTCAAGAAACCCTTGTGCCTGAATTACTTCAAGACGCCGCCTCGCCGGAGGCGATTGCCGACCGGCTCAGCGCTATGCTGGCAGACGACACCAGCCGCCATGCGTTAGAAGCACGCTTTGCCGAAATGCACGCCACCCTACAGCGCAACGCCAGCCATCGCGCTGCTGAGGCGATAAGCCTGCTGGCCGCAGGTCAGCCGCTAGAGGATGTGTATGGCGATTAAAAGTGGGCCGATAGAGCACTGGCTGATTGAACATGCGGACTTTCCGCCGCTTGAGATTGCCTACGGTGGCGAACGGCTGGCAGGGGTTGATGAAGTGGGTCGCGGGCCGCTGATAGGCAGCGTGGTAGCCGCTGCCGTAATTCTCGACCCCGCTCAGCCGATTGACGGCCTTACTGACTCTAAAAAGTTAACCGCGCGTAGGCGTGAAGCGCTGGACAGTCACATTCGCGAGCGGGCGTTAGCCTTTGCCGTGGCAGAAGCCAGCGCTGCCGAAGTGGATGCGCTGAATATTTACCACGCCACCCATTTAGCCATGCGTCGCGCCATTGATGCGCTGGCACCGGCGGCGGAATATCTACTCGTGGATGGCAATAAAATGCCCGGCCATCTGCTGCCCGGCCAGGCCGTGGTGAAGGGCGATGCACGCCATGCTGCGATTGCCGCTGCGTCAATTTTGGCTAAAGTCGCTCGCGATGCCCAAATGGTAGCGCTGGATATGCGCTATCCTGAGTATGGCTTTGCACGCCACAAGGGCTATCCCACCAAAGAGCATCTGGCGGCGCTTGCCGCTCACGGGCCACTTGAAGAACATCGTCGCAGCTTCGCGCCGGTGCAGCGTCAGTTAGCGCTGCTTTAACGTATTTTTTCTTCACCTAGCGTTTTGCTGAGAGTCCCATGACGGTTCCGTTCGTTCATTTACGTTTGCACAGTGAGTACTCCCTGGTCGATGGCCTGGTTAAGCTCAAATCGCTGGTCAGCACCACCGCTGAGCGGGCGATGCCGGCGCTGGCGTTGACCGATGAAACCAATCTGTTCGGCTTGGTCAAATTTTATAAAGCCGCACAAGGGGCGGGGTTAAAGCCGATTATTGGCAGCGATTTATGGCTGCAAAACCCTCACGACGAGTCTCACCCTTATCGGCTAACGCTGCTGGCGATGAACGACGTTGGCTATCGCAACCTGACCGAGCTGATTTCGAAAGGCTGGACCCACGGCCAGCGCCAAGGGCGCGCCATTCTCGATAAACAGTGGGTGCTGGAGCAGAGCGAAGGCTTGATTGCGCTCTCAGGCGCGCGTGAGGGCGAGATTGGCCGTCATCTGCTCTCAGACCACGAGCGCGAAGCACGACAACTGCTTGAACAGTGGCAGGCGGCGTTTCCCGAACGCTTTTATTTAGAACTGGTGCGCACCGGACGCCCGTTGGAAGAAGCCTGTGTGCACGCCAGCGTCAAACTGGCGATTGAAACAGGCACCCCGGTGGTAGCCACCAACGACGTGCGCTTTCTTGAGCGCGACGATTATTGGGCCCACGAAACCCGCGTCGCCATCGGCGAAGGCAAAGCGCTGGATGACCCACGGCGCGAGCGCCGCTACACCGAAGAGCAGTACTTAAAAAGCCCCGACGAGATGGCCGCGCTGTTCGCCGATATTCCTGAAGCGCTGGAAAACAGCGTGATGATCGCCGAGCGCTGCAGTGTCAACGTGCGCCTGGGCGAGATTTTCCTGCCCGAGTTCGAAATCCCTAAAGGCATGACCCAGGATGAATTCTTCCGAAAGGTCTCTCACGATGGCCTGACGGATCGCTTGGATTTTCTGTTCCCCGCTGAGCGCTACCCCCGCGACAGCGAAGAGTTCAAAGCGATTGATCAGCGCTACCGCGACCGGCTGGAGTTTGAGCTCAACGTTATTATCCAAATGGGCTTCCCCGGCTATTTCCTGATCGTTATGGACTTTATCCAGTGGGCCAAAGACAACAGCGTGCCGGTGGGCCCAGGGCGCGGTTCCGGTGCTGGTTCATTGGTGGCCTACGCGCAAAAAATTACCGATCTAGACCCGATTGGCTACGACCTGCTGTTCGAGCGCTTTTTGAACCCTGAGCGTGTCTCGATGCCCGACTTTGACGTCGATTTCTGCATGGAAAAACGCGACAAAGTCATTGAGTACGTGGCCGAGCGCTACGGGCGCAATGCGGTCTCGCAGATCGTCACCTTTGGCACCATGGCGGCCAAAGCCGTGGTGCGTGACGTGGCCCGTGCCCAGGGCCGCCCTTACTCTCTGGGGGATAAGCTCTCCAAGCTGATTCCCTTTGAAGTAGGCATGACCCTGGCCAAAGCGATTGAGCAAGAGCCTGCGCTCAAAGAGTTTATTGGCAACGACGAAGAGGCCGAAGAAATCTGGGAGATGGCGCTCAAGCTAGAGGGCACCACTCGCGGCACCGGTAAACACGCGGGCGGCGTGGTCATCGCGCCCACTAAACTAACCGATTTCTCGCCGCTGCTGTGCGATGAAGATGGCTCCGGCTTGGTGGTTCAGTTCGATAAAAACGATATCGAAGAAGCGGGGCTGGTTAAGTTCGACTTCCTGGGTCTGCGCACGCTGACGATTATCGACTGGGCGCTGGAGATGGTCGACAAGGTGCGCAGCGTTAACGGCCAGGGGCCGCTCAATATCGAGAGCATCCCGCTGGATGACGCGCCCACCTTTGAAATGCTCAAGCGCGCCGAAACCACCGCGGTGTTCCAGCTTGAATCCCGCGGCATGAAGGAGCTGATCAAGCGCCTGCTGCCGGATTCACTCGATGACATGATCGCCCTGGTGGCGCTGTTCCGCCCCGGCCCGCTGCAGTCGGGCATGGTGGATGACTTTATCAACCGTAAGCACGGCCGCGCCGAAGTGTCTTATCCACACCCGGATTACCAGCATGAGCTGCTTAAACCGGTGCTGTCGCCTACCTACGGCATCATTCTTTACCAAGAGCAGGTCATGCAGATCGCGCAGGTAATGGCGGGCTACAGCCTCGGCCAGGCCGATATGCTGCGCCGCGCCATGGGTAAGAAAAAGCCCGAAGAGATGGCCAAACAGCGCGACGGCTTTATGGAAGGCTGTGCGGCCAACGGTATCGATAAAGACCTCGCTGGTAACATCTTTGACCTGGTGGAAAAATTCGCCGGTTACGGCTTTAACAAATCGCACTCGGCCGCCTATGCGCTAGTTTCTTACCAAACCGCGTGGCTGAAAGCCCACTACCCAGGGCCGTTTATGGCCGCGGTCATGTCCACCGAGATGGACAACCTGGATAAAGTGGTGCCGCTGATTGAGGAGTGTCGCAACCTCAAACTCACCGTGACCCCGCCGAACGTCAACGTCGGTGGCTACAAGTTCACCGTCGATACCGATGCCCGAGTGGTTTACGGCCTGGGTGCCATTCGTGGCGTGGGCGAAGGCCCGATTGGTGCCATTGTTGAAGCCCGCGAGGCAGGCGGTCCGTTTAAGGACATCTTCGATTTCTGCCGCCGTATTGACCCTAAACGGATGAATAAACGTACCCTGGAAGCGCTGATTCGCTCCGGTGCGCTGGATACCCTAGGCCCCAATCGTGCGGTGCTGTTTGCCGCGATGGAAGACGCGCTCAAAGCCGCCGCGCAAAACCATGCCAATCAAAATCTGGGTATGCTGGATATGTTCGGTGAGGCGTTTGCCGAAGCCGATGACAGCGAAAATAACGTTTATGATGCGTATCTCAACGCCCGCGAGTGGACCGATCGCGAACGGCTATCAGGTGAGAAAGATACCCTGGGGCTTTACCTGACGGGCCACCCGATTGATGAATACGAGCAGGAATTAAAGCGCTTTGTTTCCATGCGGATCAGTGATTTAAAGCCTTCCCGCGATCCTCAGCGCGTGGCTGGGCTGGTGGTGGGCGTGCGCACCATGAAGTCAAAACGTGGCGACACCATGGCGTTTATCACCCTGGATGACCGCACTGGCCGCATTGAGGCTTCGCTATTTGGGGAGCTTTTTGAACAACTGCGCGGTCAGATTGAGTCCGATCAGGTGTTGATTGTGGAAGGCGAGGTCTCCAGCGACGAATTTTCCGGCGGCCTACGCCTGCGTGGCAAAGACGTCACGCCGATGGTCACAGCACGCATTCGCTACGGCCAGGCAGTAGAGTTAGCGCTAGACGCGGGGCAGATCAATGGCCGTTTGGTGGAAAGTTTGCGCGACAGCCTGACGCCGTATCGCGATAGCGAAGGCCTGCCCGTGCGCCTGCAGTACCGCCACCCGGCGGCGGTGGCGTGGCTTGAGCTCGCCGATGAGTGGAAAGTCGCGCCGAGCGACGATTTACTGCTGGCGCTGCGAGATGTTCAAGGTCAGGCAGGCGTGCAGCTACGTTATCGATAAAGGCACCCTCCTTGCGTGGCGGGGTCAGGGTGCGATAATGCGCTCTATATACGATTGACCGTACCAAACAACTACTAGTGTCCGTTCCAACCAAGCTCGTTATTTACAAGCAGCTGACAGGCAGAGCCGATGAATCCTAACTATCTCGATTTTGAACAGCCCATTGCCGAACTTCAGGCAAAAATTGAAGAGCTGCGTTTAGTCAGCTCCGATAGCCAAGTGAACCTCTCCGATGAGATTGCTCGGCTTGAAGAAAAAAGCCGTAAGCTGACGGAATCGATCTTCAAGGATTTAACTCCCTGGCAGGTTTCGCAGATATCTAGGCACCCGCAGCGCCCCTACACGCTGGACTATCTTGAGCTGATCTTTACCGATTTTGATGAGCTGCACGGCGACCGTAACTTCGCCGATGACGCCGCGTTGGTGGGGGGTATCGCCCGCTTGAACGACGCGCCGGTGATGGTGATTGGTCATCAAAAAGGCCGCGATGTAAAAGAGAAAGTGCGCCGCAACTTCGGTATGCCACGCCCAGAAGGCTATCGCAAAGCGTGCCGCCTGATGGAGATGGCCGAGCGCTTCAAAATGCCGATTTTGACCTTTATCGACACCCCTGGCGCGTACCCGGGTATCGACGCCGAAGAGCGCGGCCAATCAGAAGCCATCGCCTACAACCTAGCGGTGATGTCGCGGCTGAAAACGCCGATTATCTCGACGGTAGTGGGCGAAGGTGGCTCCGGCGGCGCGCTGGCGATAGGCGTGTGCGATGAGCTGCAAATGCTGCAGTACTCGACCTACTCGGTGATCTCGCCGGAAGGCTGCGCCTCGATTTTATGGAAAAGCGCTGAAAAAGCCTCAGATGCCGCCCAAGCCATGGGTATTACCGCCGAACGCTTAAAAGAGCTGGGTTTTGTCGATTCGCTGATCAAAGAACCGCTCGGCGGGTCCCATCGCCACCCGCTAACCACCGCTGAGCGGGTCAAAGAAGCGCTTGCCGCCAGCCTGGAACGTTTGCAGGGGATGGACACAGACACGCTGTTAGAGCGCCGCTACAAGCGCTTAATGAGCTATGGCGCCCCAGCCGCTTAATCGACTGCACGGCTTACTCAATGACGCCCTGGCGGAAACCCCGCCGGGGCGCTCTATTTGGGTGGCGCTCTCGGGCGGTTTAGACTCCTGCCTGTTGCTCACGTTAGCCGCAGCGGTCAGCGAGCAAGCAGGCCGCGATCTGCGGGCTATCCACATTAATCATGGCCTGCAGGCGGCAGCGTCGACGTTTGAAGCGCACGCCCGATTGCTGTGCGAACGTTTGGGCATTCCGCTGGCGGTGGCCAATGTGGCGGTGGATGCACAAGGTGAGGGCATCGAAGGTGCCGCCCGCAACGCCCGCTACGAGGCCTTCTTCGCGACCATTCCCACTGGCGATACCCTGTGGCTGGCCCAGCACCAGGATGATCAGGCAGAAACCTTTCTGCTCGCCGCCCTGCGCGGCAGCGGCGTGCGCGGCTTGGCGGGAATGCCTTATCGGCGCGATGCCCAAGGCATTACGCTAGTGCGCCCGTGGCTAACGGCACAACGGGCAGCGCTTGAGCAAGCTGCGCGTTCACTTGGCCTAACGTGGTGCGAAGACCCCACCAATAGCGATATCAGCCTGGATCGCAACCGCCTGCGCCACCGGGTGCTGCCCGCGCTGCGCGAGCGCTGGCCGGCAGTGGATGCGGCGTTGGCGAACAGCGCCGCGCACGCCAGCGAAGCGCACGCCGTGCTTAGTGAATACGTGCAAGCCGAGTTATCAGGCCTCATGGCCGGTGAAGGGCAGGTGGATGCCAGTGAACTAAGCAAGCGTTCACGCCCGCGCCAGCGTTTACTAATACGCGCGTTATGCCAACAGCAGGGCTTGCCGACACCGCCGCAAAAGCGCCTGGAAAGCCTGCTTGATCAGCTATTAGCCAGCGCAGACGCGCAAGTGTGCGTTGAGTGGCAGGGCGTTCAGGCGCGCCTTTGGCGTCAGCGGCTTTACCTGATGGCACCGCTTGAACCGCTGCCGGCTTGGGAAGTGAGTTGGGATGGCCAAACGCCGCTTGAAACGCCGCTGGGGCCGCTAGGCTGGCAGGTAGCGCTATCTTCACCGCTGTCTCAACGGTCATCTCAACCGCTGAAAGTGACCTGGCGACAGGGTGGGGAGGTCATTGAACTGCCTACGCGGGGGCGGCGCGACCTCAAGCGGCTGCTGCAAGAAAGCAATGTGCCGCCCTGGGAGCGCGGGCGGCTGGTGGTTGTTATGCAAGCAGAGGCTTGTGTAGGTGTCTTTCAGCCGCCTGATAAGCTGTTATGGCAGGCGGCTGGGGTGTGGTTTAGGCCGGAAGCTGTATTGGTTTAGCTGTATTGGTTTGGCTGTGTTGGCTTGGCTACGTTTGCTTAAGCGTTAATTTACAGCCTGCTGCTTCCATAAACGCCTGCTCTTGCTCTAAGTCAGTACTCAGCAGGGTGGGTTCATCGCTTTCAGGTAGCGTGATTGTCAGGCTATCGCTGTCGGCGCTTATTTCCGGTAGCGCAGGGGCGGATTCAGGGCGCGAGTGATTAAACAGCACTGCTAAACGCAACAGCCGTGCCAGCTTTAGGGCGTTTTCTTGCTGTGCCTCGGGCAGGGCTTGCCATTCTTTGAGTGGAAACTTGCGCCGGTGGGCACGCACTAAAAACGCCAGCAGGCGCTGTTCCGGGCGTGAAAAGCCAGCAAGATCAGAGTGTTCCAGCAGGTAGGCACCGTGGCGATGAAACTGGCTGTGAGAGATCGCCAGGCCGATTTCATGCACGTGGCTTGCCCACTGCAAATAGCGTGCTTGGCTGGGGTTTAGTGACCAGGCTGGGTGTACTTGATCAAATAAACGCTTGGCGGTGTCGGCGACATTCGAGCCTTGGCGGGTATCCACATCGTAGCTGCGCTTCAGCGATTCCAGGCTCTTTGAGCGCGAGTCTTCGGCGCTATTACGACCCGCCATGTCGTAGAGCACGCCTTCGCGCAGGGCACCATCGGCGAAGCGCATCTGGGGTAAATCGAAGGCTTCGAAAACCGCCCCGAGAATAGCAATGCCGGCGGGAAAGACTTTAGCGCGGTCGGCTTTCAGGCCATCCAGTTCGACTTTATCCAGCTGCTTGCATTTCAGCAGCCGCTCGCGCAGTTTCTTTAAGCCGTCGCGGGTGATAACGCCTTCTTGGGGCGTATCGCCGTAGGCATGCAGCACGCTGGCGGCCGCTTTAATCGTACCGCTTGAACCCACCGGGTCGTCCCAGCCCAAGCGCTGGTAAGGGCGCTGGATGTTGGCAAGTTCTGAGAGCGCGGCTAGCTCGGCGCGGCGCATACGCTTTTCGTTTAACTCGCCATCGGGGAAAAAGCGCCGAGAAAAGGTCACGCAGCCCATGCGTAGGCTTTCTAATGCTTTGGGCTCAAAGGCTTCACCGATAATAAATTCAGTAGAGCCACCGCCAATATCGACAATCAATCGGCGGCCCGTTTCGGCCAGCGCGTGGGCGGCACCTAGATAAATAAGGCGCGCTTCTTCGCGGCCAGCAATAATTTCGATGGCGTGACCCAACTGGGCCTCGGCGCGCTCGATAAATGCTTGGCTATTATGGGCGTCACGCAAGGCGTTAGTGCCGACAATGCGCAAGTTGGCGTTGGTGATGTCGCTTAAGAACGGCGCGAAGCGGCCCAGGCAGTCCAGCGCACGCTGCATGGCCTCTTCACTGAGCAGGCCATCATCATCTAAACCCGCAGCGAGCTGCACCTTTTCACCCAAGCGAGCCACTACCTGCAGGCGTTCATGCTGGTAGTTGGCGACTAATAAATGAAAGCTGTTGGAGCCCAGGTCGATAGCAGCTAAGCGCTGCGGTGCACTGCTGACGGCCTCGGTGGCTGTCTCAGTGGTGGTCTCAGCGGCGGTGGCATCCATGGGGCGCAAAGTGTCCGTGGGCATGAGCTATCCTTCTTGTTGGCTGTGCCAAGGTTGCGGTGCCCTTTATCTATTGTCAATTACCAAAGGCTTGCGTTTGTCGTAGGGCTTGACTACCATCGAGTAACTGGCCTGACCTGATCTAGTTAGTGTGTCAAAAGTTAGTGTGTCAAAAAAGCACGGCGTTGTTTAAATTGAGCTGCTTGCTGTTTAGATCAATAACCTAGACAAATCATCTCGCTTACGTCGTTCAAATACGCTATCTTGGTCGCCCCAGACGTAACTCTTCGTTTATTTCGTTAGCGTCAGCCAGATTTCCAAGTCGTCAGATAACCCACTGGTTTTGCCATGTTCCTGTGCAAGCCAGCTTAAAACACTGTTGGTACCAAACACCGTTAGCACCAAACACTGTTAGCACCCTCGAGTTGAGTCTTAATAATGGCAGGTAGTTGCGTCGTTACTAAAGGCCAGCCCAGTTCCTTTCATCTTCGAGCGCGTGCCTTTACCGGGGTCTGAACGCATCACACGGCGTCTTTTTCACGCCTCCTGTCTTACTCCCGGCGCCTGGCGCCTAGCTTCCATGAGCAACTTTCTAACACACCGATGAATCTCACTGAACTCAAGCAAAAAACCGTTCCCGAGCTCCTCGATATCGCCCGTGAAATGGGAATCGATAACTTGGCCCGTTCGCGCAAGCAGGACATCATTTTCGCTATCCTCAAGAAACACGCCAAAAGTGGCGAGGATATCTATGGCGACGGTGTGCTGGAAATTCTTCAGGATGGCTTTGGCTTCCTGCGTAGCGCTGACAGCTCCTATCTCGCCGGCCCAGACGATATCTACATATCGCCTTCGCAGATCCGCCGTTTCAATCTGCGCAAGGGTGACTCCATTTCCGGCAAAATCCGCCCGCCGAAAGAGGGTGAGCGTTATTTCGCCCTGCTGAAGGTCAGTCAAATCAATTTTGACCGTCCGGAAAATGCCAAGCACAAGATTCTGTTTGAGAACTTAACGCCGCTGTTCCCAGACGATCGTATGCGTATGGAAATCGGCAACGGCTCCACGGAAGACCTTACCGCGCGGATCATCGATCTAACCGCGCCGATTGGTAAAGGTCAGCGTGGTCTGTTGGTGTCGCCGCCTAAAGCGGGTAAGACACTGATGTTGCAGAACATCGCAACCTCCATCACGCGCAATAACCCAGAGTGCCATCTGATCGTCCTGCTGATCGATGAGCGCCCTGAGGAAGTGACCGAAATGTCGCGTACCGTGCGTGGCGAAGTCGTGGCGTCAACCTTCGATGAGCCGCCGGCGCGTCACGTGCAAGTGGCTGAAATGGTGATCGAGAAAGCCAAGCGCTTGGTTGAACACAAAAAAGACGTGGTCATCCTGCTCGACTCGATTACTCGCTTAGCGCGTGCTTACAACACCGTGGTGCCTAGCTCTGGCAAAGTACTCACCGGTGGTGTCGATGCCCACGCCCTTGAGAAGCCGAAACGCTTTTTTGGTGCCGCGCGTAACATCGAAGAGGGCGGCAGCCTGACGATTATCGCCACGGCGCTGGTCGATACCGGCTCGAAGATGGACGAAGTCATCTTCGAAGAGTTCAAGGGTACCGGCAACATGGAAGCCCACCTGGACCGCAAGCTGGCCGAGCGCCGCGTATTCCCGGCGATCAATATCCGCCGCAGTGGCACCCGTCGTGAAGACCTGCTGGCCTCTGAAGATGAAATGCAGCGCATGTGGATTCTGCGCAAGCTGCTTAATCCGATGGAAGACACCGCCGCCACTGAATTTTTGATTGACCGTCTGAAAGATACCAAGACCAATCTTGAATTCTTTGAAGCGATGAAGCGCCGCTAGCTGGTCTTAGAAAGAGCGCCGCTAGCTTGTAGAAGGAATAAGCGCCGCTAGCTTGTCGTAAAAAAGAGCGCCGCTAGAGCGGCGCATTTGCCAGCCGGGGAGCGTGCCTTGAAGTATAAAGACTTGCGCGAGTTCATCACGGCGCTTGAAGCCCAGGGTGAACTCAAGCGTATCCATGCCGAAGTCGATCCTTACCTGGAAATCACCGAAATTTGCGACCGCACGCTGCGTGCCGGTGGCCCGGCGTTGCTGTTTGAAAACGTCAAAGGCCATAGCATGCCGCTGCTCGGTAACCTGTTTGGTACTCCCAAACGGGTCGCGCTGGGCATGGGCCAAGACTCGGTAGAAGCGCTACGGGAAGTAGGTAAGCTGCTGGCGTTTCTTAAAGAGCCTGACCCGCCTAAAGGCTTGAAAGATGCCTGGGACAAGCTGCCGATTTTCAAGCAAGTGCTCAGCATGGGGCCGAAAAACGTCAAGCATGCGCCGGTTCAAGAAGTGGTGTATGAAGACGACGAGGTCGACCTTGGCCTGCTGCCGATTCAGCACTGCTGGCCAGGTGATGCAGCGCCTCTGGTGACTTGGCCATTGGTGATTACCAAAGGGCCGCACAAGAAACGCCAGAATTTAGGTATTTACCGCCAGCAGAAAATCGGCAAAAACCGGCTAATAATGCGCTGGCTTTCTCATCGTGGCGGCGCGCTGGATTTCTTGGAGTTTCAAAAGGCCCACCCAGGCGAGCCTTTTCCGGTAGCCGTGGCGCTTGGTGCTGACCCAGCGACGATTTTGGGTGCCGTCACCCCAGTGCCGGATTCGCTTTCAGAATATGCTTTTGCGGGGCTGCTGCGCGGTTCGCGTACCGAGCTTGTTAAGTGCGGCCACGCTGACCTTGATGTGCCCGCCTCCGCTGAGATTATTCTCGAAGGCTTTATCTACCCGGATGACATGGCCCCAGAAGGCCCGTTTGGTGACCATACCGGTTACTACAATGAGGTCGACCACTTCCCGGTATTTACCGTTACGCGCATGACCATGCGCCGTGATGCGATCTATCACTCGACCTACACGGGGCGTCCGCCGGATGAGCCGGCAATTCTGGGCGTGGCACTCAATGAAGTGTTTGTGCCCATTCTGTGCAAGCAGTTTCCTGAAATCGTCGACTTCTACCTGCCGCCGGAAGGCTGTTCTTACCGCATGGCGGTAGTCACCATGAAGAAGCAGTACCCCGGCCACGCCAAGCGCGTGATGATGGGGGTATGGAGCTTTCTGCGTCAGTTTATGTACACCAAGTTTGTGATTGTATTGGACGACGACGTGGACGCGCGCAATTGGGAAGATGTCATTTGGGCAATCACCACCCGGATGGACCCCGCGCGGGATACCGTGATGGTCGAGAATACGCCCATTGATTATCTTGATTTCGCTTCGCCGGTCTCAGGCCTTGGCTCGAAAATGGGCTTAGATGCCACCAATAAATGGCCGGGCGAAACCGACCGTGAATGGGGCACCCCCATTGTGATGGACGATGACGTTAAAGCGCGCGTGGATGAACGCTGGGAATCGCTGGGGATTGGCCTAGAGCTGCCGCCGCCACGCCGCTGATGTCATTCATACAGCCGCTTATATTACGCGTATCGCTGACCAAATTTGTAAAAAGAGGCTTTCATGAGTGCAAGGACGTTGACTTGCCAAGTCACCGAGGTTGAGAACTTAAACCCCGATGTGTTTGGTGTAACGCTAGCGGGGCGAGCCGAAGCCATGCAGCATGCGCCGGGGCAATATTTAGAGCTTAAGCTGGACGACACCACCTGGGTGCCGTTTTCAATCGCCAGTGCAGACCGCAGCGAGGGCGTTATTGAGCTGCATATTCAGCACTGGCCCGAGCGGGATAACTCCGCACGGCTGCGTGAAATGCTGCAGGTAGCCAACCAGCTCACGCTGCGCTTGCCCGGTGGTGAGTGCGTGCTTGATAGCGAGAGCGAAAGGCCGCTGCTGTTGATTGCCGCGGGAACGGGGTTTTCGCAGATGAAAGCGATCATTGAAGCCGTGCTGGCAAACCAGCCGACGCGACCCATTGACCTGTGGTGGGCAGCGCGCGAGCACCGCGACCTCTACTTGGAACAGCTGGCCTGCCACTGGGCGCAAACCCACGCCAATGTTGCCTTTCATGCGGTGACTGAATTGCCGTTAGAAGAGCCACTAACCGCCGGCGAGCGGATTACCCATCACCTGGGGCGGATTGATCAGGTGTTGAAAGCTGCCGACATTACCCCAGAGACGCACGATGTTTATCTGTCAGGCTCTCCGGGCATGGTGTACGCCTGCCTTGATGTGCTCGACACTAAAGGGATAACACTGGAGCGGGTGTTTTCGGATGTGTTTGCTTATGCGCCGCGTGCTCTCTAATATATTTGCCTGAACTTATAACATCTTAGACACCGCTCTGATAAACCAGACACGGCACTGATAAACAGACATAGCGCTGATAAAAAGGAGGCTACCATGGCCCATCATGATGCAGACCATAAAGACGAATCGGGCTTTTTGTCCATTTTTTTAGGCGTAGTGGTGTTGGTAAGCATGTCAGCACTGCCTGCCACCATTGGCTGGATTCAAGCGTTTGGCGGCTAGGTATTGGCGACAAGCTTTTGGTGACTGAGGCCTTGCCATTTGCAGCACTTGCAGGCAGGATAAAACCATAGCGCCACGGCGGCACCGGCTCCAACAGGGGTTCCAACAGGTCTGATGTTACCCACCTGATGCCACCATTAACCAGATTTCACTAAGCGGATATAGCGATGCAAACTCAAGCGTGCCCACCTACTGCAAAGACTCTGCCTGTAATGGCTGAGTACAGTGGTGCGCGCGCTGCATCCTATTGGTATTGGTTTAGCCACGGTGTGCCCTTGGCAGACGGTTAGCGTCGCGCCACCAGGCACACCTCAAAGGTTGCCTGCCGCAAGCACAGAAGCCCCGGTCGGTAACCCCGCCGGGGCTTTTGGCGTTTTGAGCCTGGCTATTTTGGATCTGGCTATTTTGAAACAGGGTTTTGTGTAATTAGCTACTTTTCATCATTCATTCATCAAGGAGCAGCATCATGATTTATCGCGCACTGACCAACGCTATCGCTACGACCATCGGCTTTGCAGGCTATTGCTATGGCTGGCGATTTAGCGACACACGGTCGGTGCTAGCTGCCACCTCCGACCGTGTACACCTGGGTGGTCACACAGCCATACGATGTCACACGACTGCGGAGAACTAATCATGAATGCGCCTATCAGCTCAGTTATTAATCGCCCTACATCCACGGCCAACCGGCTGCCTACCCCCGCTGAACTTCGTCAGCGCGTCTCGCTAAATACCCCGTTAAGCGAGCAAATTGCCCGCCAACGCAGCGCTGTTCAGCAAATCCTAAGCGGCCACGATGATCGTCTGCTGGTCGTGGTTGGCCCTTGCTCCATTGATGACCCCGACGCCGCGCTTGAATACGCCGACCGCCTGGCCGTGCTCAGTGAAGAGATCAGCGAGCGGATTTTGCCGGTAATGCGCGTTTACGTTGAAAAGCCGCGCACCACCGTGGGCTGGAAAGGGCTGGCCTACGACCCAGGCTTGGATGGCAGCGGTGATATGCCCCGCGGCTTGGCGCTTTCTCGTCAGCTGATGCACGCGGTTGCCGCGCGCGGCCTGCCGGTGGCCACTGAGCTTTTACAACCGATGCTTGCCCCCTACGTCGACGATTTGCTCAGCTGGGTGGCCATCGGCGCACGCACTACTGAGTCGCAGCTGCATCGGGAGCTGGCCAGTGATTTATCGGCAGCGGTAGGTTTCAAAAATGCCACCAGTGGCGATGTACAGGTGGCCATTGATGCCATGAGTGCCGCAGCCCACCCCCATCAGCGCTTCGCGATAGACGCTCAAGGCCACCCAGTGGTTCAGCAAACCGCTGGTAACCCGCACACCCACGTAGTGCTACGCGGTGGTCACGGTGAGCCCAACTACCAGACCCAGCATGTGCGGGCGGCTACTAATGCACTGCGTAATGCCGGGCAAAACCCAAGGCTGATGGTGGATTGCAGCCATGCTAATGCCCGCAAAGATCATCGCCGCCAGAGTGAAGTGATGCTAGATGTATTGGCGCAGCGCCAGGCGGGCGAGGCGAACTTAGTTGCGCTAATGCTGGAAAGCCATCTATTTGAAGGCAAGCAGCCGCTCAAACCGGGTGCCATGCGTTATGGCGTCTCGGTCACCGATGCCTGTATGGGTTGGGAAACCACCGAACACCTGCTGAAAACCGCCGCAGAGCGTTGGAGTTAAGCGCTCGCTAACGCTATTACTTGTTTGCCCCGGCCAGCCCCGTATCATAGAGCCTTTGCAAAAATGATGAGGCTGGCCATGGTATTTACCCTAGAGCATCACGACCCCGAGTCCTACCGCCGCAAAGCCCGCATGATCAGCTTTGCCATGGCGGGGCAACTGATTATTTTTGGCCTTCTATTCTCCATGCTGCTAACCACCACCTTTGGCAGCAGCCTATGGCTCAACGCCCTGGGCGTGCTGCTTGGGCTACTGGCCACCAGCGCGCTATTTGCGGTGCTGCGTGAGCGCCCATGGATGACGGAAGTGCGCTATGTCTGGCAACTTAAGCATCACCTTTCCCAAGTAAGCGGCTACTTATCCACACTGCGCAAAGCGGTGGAAGAAGATAACCGCACGGCGCTGGATTTGCTTACCTTCTATCACCAGGGCATGGCGCAGCTGGCCGAGCTTAATGGGCGCACTACCGACGATGACGCTGAGCGGCTAGCCGAAAAAATGCAGGTTAAGCTCAAGCGTGAAGAGCAGGGGCTGCCCCCGAAGGTGCAAAGTATCGATACTAACGACCTGCAAGCGTTTAAACGTCGGTAAAGCGGTAAGTCATAAACTCAGTCATACAGAGAGCGCGGGGCGATGAACACACAAACAACACTCGTATGGGCAACAGCCGCGATGGGCATAGCGGCTGTGTTAGCAGGCTGCGCAGCCACACCTTCTTCACAGGCTGTCACCTCCACACAAACGCTAGCCGCTAACCAGGCCACGCTAGATAACCGCGCGCCTTTTTTGCCCTCATCGCTGTTTCCTGGTTCTGCGCAGCGCTTTGATGCGTGGCACTGTGAGCCTGCACAGCAGCATTTAGTCACCGCCACCAATGCCAACGATTTGCGCTTATGGTCGCTGCATGGCGCATGGCAGCTGCCCCAAGCTGTAGTGGCCAGCGGTGCCCGTTATCAAGACGGTGAAATCAGCTTCTGGAACCGGGGAGACCAAGCCCAGGTGGAAACGCCGCGCGGTCAGTTGCAGTGTCAGTTGGGGCAGCGCCGAGCAGCAGCAACCCGCGCCAACCACCCCGGCGTGATGTTTCTGGGGCGGGGTAACGAGCCGGGCTGGTCGATTGAGCTCGCCCACGACGTACCCGTGATGACCTGGACAACCGCCTACGGCACCGAAACGCAAACCTTGCCCTATATGGTGAGCGTGATGGACAACGATGCAGGCCGTGTGGTGATCGAAAACGCCAACAGCAAGCACTTTTTTCGTGTGCGTATCGAAGCGGGGGCGTGTTTTGATGATATGAAAGGTCAGCCGTATCCTGCCCGCGTCACATTGACGATAGACGGCGAGCAGTACAGCGGCTGTGGCCAGGGTATCGCGCCATAGCCGAGGCGAGCCTAATAATAGAGAAAGAAATAGCGAGAAAAAGAAATTCTCAGCAGCGATAAACAACCCGCTCGGCTCGCCACTTCGGTGCCACAAAGTCGCTGGCGCAAAGGGCTGATGTATCGCCAGCAGCCCTGGAAGCAAGCCGAGAAAGTGTTTCTAAACGAAGATTCCGAGAGGTTTCGAGTTGCTCGCTCGTTTCCACCGGTTGCCACATCTCGCCATCCCGCGTTGCCAGCGTAAAACTGAACGGATGAAACCCTGGAAAGCCGAGGCGGATATCCGTGGCGATTAAGGTTTCCTGACCGTCTAACAGGCGGTTTTCATAGCGTAAGAAAGGCCCGGTAAACCATGTTAAGCGCTGACCTTGATGGCCGGCCAGTGCGGCACTCTCAAGCTCAGTGTTACGAATGAGCGGCTCCAGCTGCGGCGCGTGGTCGCCATCCAATAGGCCAACCAAGCTTTCATAATAGCGGTCGCCGTCAATGACCGTGGCGCGCCAGAGCACGATATTGAACGGCGTAGGCTGAACCAGTCGCGGCGCGTCCTGCAGCCCCTGCTCCGCCAGAACAGGTGCCAAACGCTGCTCTACCATTATCTTCGCACCCGCTGCCATCATTAAGTAAACGCTCGAAATGGCTAACCCCCACGTGCAGGCTTTGCGTACCCGCTGAGATACCAAGGCGATACCCAAGGCGAGCAATAATGGCAGCGTATAAAACGGGTCGATAATAAAAATAATCGGCCACGCGGCAGGGGACACATCAAGCGGCCAAAATAGTTGGGTGCCGTAAGTGGTAAGGGCATCTAATAAAGGGTGAGTGATCAGTATCAGCGCGAAAAAACACCACCAGCGAAGCAGCGTAATATCCTTCGCAGTAGCAAAGCGCGCCGTTAGCAGCGCCAGCAGGGTCGCCAAACCGGACAGCACAAAGAGTGAGTGGCTAAAACCGCGATGCTCGGTAACGTTGGCCACCGCGTCGCCATAATCCAGCACCACGTCCAAATCTGGAAGGGTGCCCACCAAGGCACCAATGAGTACGGCCTTACGGCCCAAGCGCCGGCCTAGTACAGCGCCGCCAATGGCTGCACCCAATGCGGCTTGAGTTACTGAATCCACAGGTTTCTCCGGCGGGCAAACCCCGCTAAGATAGAAAGAACATACGTTACTATACAGTTTTAAAAAGGAGCTGGCTTTATGTCACATTTTTGTCTAAGAAACTACCTGTTCGGTGGCGTCTTTCTTATCGCCAGTGCCCATACGTTTGCCGCTCCGGTCATTGAGGTACACAGTGACCCTAATTGCGGTTGCTGTGGAAACTGGGTCGCTCATTTAGAAGCGCATGGTTTTGAGGTTAATCACCACCGTGACGGTGACTTGCGTGAGATTAAAATAGCCAACGGTGTGACACCAGAACTCGCGTCATGCCACACGGCCATCGTCGAGGGCTATGTAATTGAAGGCCACGTGCCCGCGTCTGATATACAGCGCCTGCTGGAAGGGCGCCCAGAGGTGGTTGGGTTAACGGTACCGGGTATGCCCCATGGCTCACCCGGCATGGAAACTGGCCGTGTGGATGACTATGCCGTATTGAGTTGGCGCAGCGACCAGCAACCGCCCGCCATATTCCGCGAATATACACACTAAGCGGCCACCGCTAGCACACTGAGAAGGAACCGTTATGCAATATCTTCACACCATGGTGCGGGTAAGTGACTTAGACGCCTCGCTGAGGTTTTATTGCGACCTTCTGGGGCTCAAAGAAGTGCGGCGTAAAGAGAACGAAAAAGGGCGCTTTACGCTTGTGTTTCTTGCCGCCCCTGACGATGAGGAACGTTCCGCAACACTTACCGCCCCTGAACTTGAGTTAACCTATAATTGGGACCCCGAAACGTATTCCGGTGGACGCAATTTCGGCCACTTGGCCTATCGCGTAGACGACATCTACGCGCTGTGCAAAAAGCTTCAAGATAACGGCGTCACCATTAATCGCCCACCCCGCGATGGTCATATGGCGTTTGTAAAATCCCCCGACGGTATTTCCGTAGAACTATTGCAGAAGGGCGATGCCCTAGCACCGCAAGAACCTTGGGCCTCTATGGAAAACAGCGGCAGTTGGTAAAGCCAGCTGGCAAAGATCGTTGGTAAAAGATCGTTGGTAAATAAACGGGAGTACGGGCAAGGTGAAAGGACAAACCCGCAATACGCTGATTGGCTTAGGCGTGGCACTGTTGGTGAGCGCTTGTAGCAGCGCGCCTCAGCAAGAGCGTCAGGGTGCCCCGCAAGGCACGGCGTTATCTGGCCAGATTGTCGAGCAGCGCTGGAACTTACTGCTGGTAGGCACTGATGAACGGCTTTCGATGCCGGAAACGCCCTTTTTCCGCATTGAACGTGACGGCAAGGTAAGCGGGTCGGATGGCTGCAACCGCTTTACCGGCAAGGTGAGCCTGGGGGGGAGCCAGCGGATTGAGTTTAGTCAGCTCGCTTCGACACGCATGGCCTGCCCTCAGTTGGCAGACGCCAAGCGGGTAACGGATATGCTCGATACGGCTTACCGCTACTTGATCGACCACGACCGGCTGGTGTTTTTCGGCCCAGACAGCCGCGTACTCGGTGGCTGGCGCGAAGCAAATTAATTAGCGATATTTAACGTTCAAAAGGCGGATTGAAGCGGGCAATAAAGCGCGCATCAATCCGCTTTTTCCATTCCCATACCCAGCGGCCTGAAAAGCCGACCTGGCCACGGCTGGCAATCGCGTGGCCGTCGCCAGTGCCAATTAGGGCCAGCACGCGTTTAGGTGGCTGCCAAGTAGCCAGCGGTTCACGGTGGCAGGCGGCGCGCAGATTGTCGGCAAGCAGCGGCCCCATGCGCACGGCGTAAACGCCGGCCTTAGGCAGAGAAGAAGAGTGCAGTGGAGAAGCGTGCAGTGGTGGGTTGAACGCGGCACAGTCGCCAGCGGCGAACAGCCCCGGCTGGCCGACAACATCCAAGCTTTTTCCTACCCGAATAAAGCCGTGTTTATCCAACGGAAGCTGAGTATCAGCAAGCCACGGGTGACCCACAGCCCCGGTTGCCCACAGCACGATATCCGCGTTAATGAGTTCGCCCTCAGAGGTGCGCACGCCACCGGCTATTAGCGCCTGACCACGCACGCCGTGAAGCACCGTAATGCCTGCCCGGTGCAGCGCCCGCTTTGTTAACCAGCGGGGCAGCCTCCCCGCGCCGGGTAGCAGCGTCGTTGAGGCGCTGACTAGCGCGCCCTGCCAGCTAATATCCGGGCGCTGTTGACGAAGCTGCGCCAGCACGCTCATCAAGGTTTCACAGCCTGCCGCGCCGCCGCCTATGCTCACCACCCGCTGGCGGGAGCCTTGGGGAAGCTGTTCGACGTTCTCTCTTAGCGCTTGCCAGCGGTGGTGCAGTGAACTTAGCGGGCGCATGGCCAACAAGTAGGGGCGCTGTTCGTCATACGTTTCGGAAAACGGCTGCTCTGGCAACGTTTGTTCAGGCAACATCAGCGTAGAGCCCACGTTAAACGAGGCCACATCAAAAGGGATCACTTCGCCGTTAGCCAGCGTTACCTGGCGCGTAGAGGTATCGAGCGCTACCGCAGGCGAGGTGATTAAGCGAGCACCCGCCCGTTGCGCTAGCGCGGCCACATCTATTTGTGTCTCGCGTAGCGTACATTCACCCGCCAGCCAGGCAGGCACGCTGCCGGAATAGGCGGCCAACGCACTGTCGCTGACCACGGTGATAGCAATTGTCGGGTCTGGGCGCTTGGCAAAAGCTTCCAGCACGAAAGCGTGGGCATGGCCCGCGCCAATCAGCACAAGTTTTTTCATAGGGGGCGTCATTTTTCGTTGCCCCGCCGCCAGCGGAAGTAGCGTGCAAGCAGCCTGAGAATACGCTCGGGTTTGTGGGCGTTTTTCCACACGCCTGCGGTAGCCTTGGCGGCTTCGCCCAGGGTGGGGTAGGGGTGAATGGTGCCCAGCAGCTTGTTAAGCCCCAGCCCATGCTTCATGGCGATGGTAAATTCACCCAGCCACTCCCCGGCGTTTTCCGCCACGATGGTGGCGCCGAGGATCTTATCTTTGCCGGGCACGGTGAGCACCTTGATAAAACCTTCCGTGGCGCCTTCGGCAATGGCGCGGTCGCTTTCGCTCATGGCGTAGCGGGTGACTTCAAACGCCACCCCTTTGGCGGTGGCCTCTTTTTCGTTTAGCCCGACCCGCGCTACTTCCGGCTGAACGTAGGTAACGGCGGGCATAAAGCGGTAGTCCACCGCAAAGCTTTTCAGCTCGCCAAACAGGGCGTTAACCGCCGCGTGCCAGGCCTGATGCGCGGCGGCGTGGGTGAGCTGGAAAGGCCCCGCCAAATCACCGCAGGCCCAAATGTTGGGCAAGCGGGTTTGCAGGCGTTTGTTAAGTTCTAAGGTGCCCGCTTGGGTAGTGGTGATGCCCAGCGCTTCTAACCCTAAGCCTTCCACGTTGGCTTGGCGGCCAACGCTTACCAGCAGGTAATCGAACTCAACCGTGAGGCGTTCGCCATTATGCTCTACCACCAGTTGGTGTTCCTGGCCGTGTTGGCAGACTTCCAGCGCGTTGGCGCTCTTCATCACGGTAACGCCTTCCTGGCTGAGCGCGCGCTCAACGTGCTCGCCCACTTCCGTGTCTTCCCGGCCGAGCAGCTGCGCCGTGCCTTCCACTAGCGTTACGTGGCTGCCTAGGCGGGCAAAACTTTGGCTCAGCTCACAGCCAATGGATCCGCCTCCTAACACCACCAAGCGTTTGGGCAGCTCGGTGAGCGACCATAAATTTTCCGAGGTGAGAATCGGCGCGTGTTCAATGCCAGGAAGCGAAGGTACGCGGGGGCGTGCGCCGGTGGCCAGCACGATATGGCGAGCGGTGAGGGTTTTCTCACCCACTTTAATTTCCCAGGGAGACGTTAGGGTGGCGTGATCTTGATACACCGTCACGCCAAGCCCTGAGTAGCGCTCGACACTATCGTGGGGTTCGATATCGGTAATCGCTTGATGAACGTGGCCCATCACCTTAGCAAAATCGACCTGCGGCTCGCTGGCAGTCACCCCGAACCTGGGCGCAGTACGAATCTCATGGGCTGCGCGGGCGGCGCGAATCAGCGCTTTAGAAGGCACGCAGCCGGTATTCAGACAGTCGCCGCCCATCTTGTGCTTTTCTACCAGCGCTACCTTGGCTTTCACGGCGCTGCCAATGTAGCTAGTGACCAGCCCCGCTGAACCGCCGCCAATCACTACAATGTCGTAATCAAAGTGCGTGGGGCGGATAAAGCCTTGGTAGGCCTTACGCCGCTGCACCAGCAGCACAATGCGCCGGGCAATCCACGGAAACACCGCCAGCAAGGCAAATGACGCCAAAAGCGTAGGCGAAACAATGCCGCCAAGGCTTTCAAGCTCACCCAATTGGCCGCCTGCATTCACGAAAACCGCCGTGCCGGGCAGCATGGCTAATTGGCTAACCCCGTAAAACGTCACGGTTTTAATCCGCGTTAAGCCCATGACCAAATTGATCATAAAAAACGGGAAGACCGGCACTAGGCGCAGCATAAACAGATAAAACGCACCGTCTCGCTCGACACCCCGATTGACCACTTCAAACTGGTTCGGAAAACGCTTCTCAATGGGTTGGCGAAATAGAAACCGCGAGAGCAAAAAAGCCAGCGTTGCGCCGATGGTGCTGGCAAAGGAGATGATCAGCAGCCCCCAGCCCAGGCCAAACAGCGCGCCACCAAGGAGGGTTAGCAGCGTGGCACCCGGCAGCGAAAGTGCCGACATTCCCACGTACACGGCGAAAAAAATGCCCGCGACTTGCCAAGGGTGTTGGTTGAACGCCGCCTGGAAGTCACTTTGGTAGGCTTTAAACGTTTCCAGGGTGAACCACTGATGGGCACCGCTAACAAAAAATACCCCAATGGCTGTGATCAGTAGCGCGGCAATAATCAAACGTTGTCGGGTCAAGGTCGTCTCCAGCGAAAGCCATTAAGGGGGGATAATCAGTGAGCGTGCGGCGTGTTTCCTTACACCGGAACGGCTAATCAGCGGTTTTCGAGCGCCTTCCAGCGTTGCCAGTCGTCGGGGCGGTCTACATCCCAAATGGTCGCGGGGTAGGCGGCGCGTAGGCCCAATGATTCAATGCGCTGCTGAGTGGTGGTTAGCACGCTTTGGGTCCCCCATGGAATACCTTCAAACAACGCGGGGTAGTCGTGATGGGTGCCGATTAAACCGTAGCCGCCATCTTCAGCGGGCAAAATCACCACTTCAAAGTTGGCCAACTGCTGCGCGCAGGTAGTTATCAGCGCGCTGGTAATGCTCGGGCAGTCGCTGCCCATTAACATGGCAGGCCCTGGGGTACTGTTTAGGGCGTAGCGAACCCGTGCGCCTAAATCGCCCTCTGGCTGGGCGCGTAACGTCACACCAAATGCCTCGCGAAGCTCGATAAATAGCGGATGTGCGTGATCAAGCGCGGTCCATAGCGTGATTTTTTCGGCAGGCAACGCTTGGCAGGCGCTGGCGACGCAGTGGCGTACCAGTTCTGCGTGGGCATTAGCCGCGCCCTCGGCACCCAGTAAAGGCGACAGGCGCGTTTTAGCCTGCCCGGGCAGCGGTGCCTTGGCCAGTAGGTGCAAGTGGGGTAGCACCTCGCTTTTAACGTGCATCGCGATACTCCTTGGCCAGTTGGGTGGCGCTAACGCCGCGCCAGTAGCGGTAGCGCAGCCGCCACATTAAACGGATGGTTTTCCACGCGCCGAACTGATCCCAGCGCCTGCCCGAGCTTATCACTTTCGCCTTCAAACAGGCGGGCCGAGACAGCCGCTTGAGCCGTTTAGACAGCTCGATATCTTCCATCAGCGGCTGTTCGGGAAAGCCGCCCACGGCGTCAAACGTCTTACGGCGTAGAAACATGCCCTGGTCGCCGGTGGCAATGCCGGTAAGCCGCGAGCGCTGATTCATCATCCAGCTCACCATGGGCAGCCAGCGGCTGTGGCCTTCAAGGTGAATATCAAAGCGCCCCCAGCAGTGTGTGTTCAGCGCTTGGGCGACCTGCTCAACGGCGTTCTTGGGCAGGTAGGTGTCGGCATGTAGAAATAACAGTGCGGGTGCGCTGGTATGTTGTGCGCCCAGGTTCATTTGGCGTGCTCGCCCTGGCGTGCTGCTAAGCACTCGATCCGCCAGCGGAGTGGCGATTTGAATGCTGCTATCTTGACTGCCGCCATCCACCACAATGATTTCCACGCCTGTCTCTCGCAGCGGTTGAAGCCCTGCCAGCATGGCCTGAATACCCGCGGCCTCGTTCAGCATCGGAATCACAATACTAAGCGTAGGCGGTTCAGCATCTGGGTTAACCAAGGGCAATGATTGGTCCTCCAGCGGCATTGGCATCGGCTTCATCGTGGGTGACCAGTAACGCAGGCAGGCCAGCGGCCCGCAACTGGCCAAACACCAGCGTGCGCATCTCCTGGCGTAGCGCCGTATCCAGCTTGGAAAACGGCTCATCCAGCAGCACTGCCCGTGGCTGTGAAAGCAGCAGGCGCATCAGCGCCACGCGTGCCTGCTGGCCGCCGGAAAGCGTGGCCGGGTCGCGGGCTTCAAAGCCTGAAAGCCCCACCTGTTCCAGCGCCTTTGCCACCTGCTGGGTTTTATCGTTGGTTCGCCGGGGTAGGCCAAAGCGCAAATTGCCGCCAACGCTTAAATGCGGAAATAGCATCGGGTCCTGAAACAGCAGGCCAATGCCACGCTGTTCGGCGGGCAGTGTGTCCAGGCGTTTATCGCCAAGATAAACCTCACCTTGGGACTGAAACGCGGGCGATAAAAAGCCTGCCAGATAGGCCAGTAGCGTGGACTTTCCCGAGCCGGAAGGGCCCATTACGGTTAACACTTCGCCAGGCGCAATGTCACGGTGCATGGCCAGCAACGTTTCGCCTGCCAGCGTGATAGCGATCTGTTTGATATGCAACGTGTGAAGGTTGGGGGTCATGCCGCTCCTCGCATCTGGCGGCGTTTTGCCCACACTAACCGCGGGATTAACAGCGCCAAGCTAAAGCCAATAAAGGGCAGCAGCGCCTGGATGAGCGCCAGCACGGCAATTAAACGCCGATTACCGCCGGAGGCCATGGCCACCGCTTCAGTGGTAATGGTGGGAACGCGCCCGCCGCCTAGTAACAGCGTGGGCAAATATTGGCCAATACTCACCGCTAAGCTAACGGCGCAGGCGGTGAGCAGCGGGGCTAACAGCAGTGGCAGGCGCACCCGCCAAAACGCCCGCCAGGGGCCTACCCCAAGGGAGTGAGCCACCTGCACCCAGCGTGGGTCCAGGCGCCGGTACGCTTCCGACAGCGAGAGGTAAAGATAAGGCGCCACAAACAGCAAATGAGCCGCAATGACTAACGCCAGCTGGGGGCGAACGTTAATACTTTCCGCCGCGACCACTAAGCCAAACAGAAAGGCGACCTGAGGCACAATCAGCGGAAGGTACAGCAGCCACTGGGAGCGGCTGACCGGCAAATGGTGGCGTACCGCGTTTTCAAGCGTTGCTACCACCAGCACGGCAGCCATTAGCGTGGCAGCGAGCCCCACGCTTAGCGTATTCAGCAGTGGCGTGGCCACACTAGGCAAAATGCGCTGCCAATGATCCAGTGTAAACGTACTCGGCAGCGCATCTGGAAAACGCCAAAAACCGGCCAGCGAGAAGATCACCAGCCCCCCAATCGCGCTGATGGCCAGCAGCGTGGTGGTGGCCAGCAACACCCGGCCGCTGATGGCAACCGCCAATGCGCCAGTGTTTCGTGCCCCATTTACCAGCCAGCCTTGGCTGAACCGCTTGACGCACTGCTCGCCAAGCCACCAGGTCAATAGCGCTGCCAGGGTGACCCCAAGCTGCAGCACGGCACCGGCAGAGGCCATATAACGGCGCTCCAGGTCTGGGTCATTGAACCAGCTAAGAATCGACACGCTCAGCGTTGGCGGCAGGGTGGGGCCAAGAATCATAGCCATATCCACCACCGAGGTGGCGTAGGCAATCACCGCATACACCGGCAGCCGAATTAATGGATATAGCACCGGCAAGACACTTTTCAGCCAGGCAATACTTGCCGAGTAGCCCAGCGAGCGCGCCAGCGTGACGCGCTTTTCAGCACCCAGCTGGGGCAGCGCCGCCAGGCACATCAACAGTAAAAAGGGCACTTCTTTAAGCACCAGCCCCGCCATCAGCGCAAGCCCTAACGGGTCGTTGACGATCAGCACATCAGGCGGGCGCTCCCAGCCGGTCAGCCCAGGCGAGATCCAGCGCACCAACAGCCCGGAAGGGGCGATAAGAAAGGCCAAGCCAAAGGCCACCGCCGCATGAGGAATGGCTAGCAGCGGTGAGACCAGCCGGCGAATGCTGCGGTCTACCCAAGTGCCCTGGCTGGCGGCCAGAAACAGCACCACGATAGAGAGCGCCACCAACGTGGTGATCAGCCCGCTCGCATAGCTCAGCAGTATGGAGCGGTGTAGCCCTGGGCGCTGCCAAAGCGCTTGCCATGCATCAACGTTAAACGTCTCGCCGCCAAGTGCTGGCAAGTAACCAAACGCGGGGAGAATGACCATCAGCAGGCCTGCCGCTAACGGCAGCACCAATACGCTCATCAACACCCACGGCGCTAAGCTAAGAGGAGCTAGGCGAAGAGGGGCCAGACGAAGCCGCATCGCTTAGTTTACGTAGCGCTTTTGCCACGCCTCTTGCAGCGCGGTCATCCAGCTTGGGTGTGGTTCGGGCAGGGTGTTCGAGAGTGCATCTGCCGGTAGCTCGGAAGGGTGGCGCTCACCCTGTTCAAACAGCGCTTGGGCATCGGTGTCTAGCTGCTCGATATCCAGCACGCTGCGGTCGCCCCACATCGCCAGCGACTGCTTTTGGGCCTGGGCTTCGGGCGATAGCAAAAAGTCGGCCAGCAGCATCGCACCGGCTTTATGCGGCGAGTTATAAGGGATCGCTACAAAGTGAACGTTCCCCAGCGTGCCGCCTTCCAGCACGTAACTGCGCACGCTCTCTGGCAGCTCATACTCCATCACTGCCACGGCAGCCTCTGTCGGGTAGAAGGAGAAGGCCAAGCTGAGTTCGCCGTCGCTCATCAGCGTGCGCAAGTTGGGGCCAGATTCTGGGAAGCTGCGACCACTGCGCCAAAGATGAGGGTGCAGCGCATCCAAGTAAGCCCACAGCGGCTTTGTTACGGCTTCGAAATCACTCTCTGCAACGGGCTGATAAAGCGCCTCATCCTGTTCAGTCAGCTCAATCAGTGCCTGCTTTAAAAAGGTGCTGCCGGTGAAGTCCGGTATACGTGGATAGCTAAACTGTCCGGGGTGGGCTTCGGCCCATTCAAGGAGTGCTTGCATATCCTCGGGCGGTGTTTCGGTTTGAGCGCTGTCGTAATAGAAGGTGATTTGCGCTTTGCCCCAGGGTGACTCATAGCCTTCTGTAGGTAACGTGAAGTCGGTCACCACTTCGGGATTATCGGCGGCATTGGTGAGCGCAAAATTGGGTAGCGATTCAGCGAAGGGGCCAAACAGCAGGTCGCTTGCGCGCATTGCAGCAAAGTTCTCACCGTTGATCCAAATCAGATCGATACTGCCATCGTCATTGTTACCCGCCTGCCTCTCCGCCAGCACCCGCGCCACCGCACTGCTGGTATCGTCCAGCTTTACATGCTCCACATCGACGTTGTGCTGCGCCTGCATTTGCTGGGCCACCCACTCAATGTAGCGATTGGTGCGTGTATCGCCGCCCCAGGCATTCCAGTAAACGGTTTGGCCTTCGGCTTCTGCCACAATGCCTTGCCAATCGCTGGGGTCAGGGTTGGCCATGGCAAGCGGCGTAAGAGCGAGCATTGCGGTGGCGATAGCGAGACGATGAGGGTGACGGTTAATAGGCATTGAAGATCTCTTTTTTAGAAGGCGCAGTTGTTATAGGGAAACCTGCAAGCGCTGAAGCTCGCTATGAACGTGATCAATAACGTTCAACGATAGATAGTGCTCAACGCGGTCGCGCACGTGGTCAATCACGGCGGGGTCGGTGAGTTCTGCCGACCAATCTTCCCCGCGCTGTTGGGCATCTTTGGCGTTTAAGTGCTGTGCGCGCCACTTGGCACACCAGGTCAACGACCACAGCCAGGTGGCGCGGCGGCAGGCGACCAGGGTGTCGGTATCGGGCGACGTTTCCAGGGCAGATTGCCAGCAGCGGTAAAAGGCCACAACGTCCGCTAAGCTCAAGACGGCTTGGCTATTGATATCCCAGGTGGTCGAGGTGTAAAGCGAGGTATGAGCAAGGTCGACCCCGGGCAGGCCATAGCGACATTTCTCTAAATCCACCAGCACTGCGCGGCCATCGTCAGCGATTAAAAAATTGCCAGGGTGGGTATCAAAGCTAATCAGTGCAGGCGTGTCATCGTTTAAGCGGGGTGGCAGTAAATCCAGCTCCTGCTTAATGCGCTGGGTAACTTTACGGGAAAGTTGCGCATCGCCCAGCCAGTTCGCCTGCTGGCGTACTTCCTCCACCATCGCCTGCCATGAGTTTTCAGGGGCCAGCAGCGGCGCACGTTCGGCTTCGCTGGGCAGCGGCTGGCGGTGTAGGCTGGCCAGGGCTTTTGCAATGGCGGGCAGGTCTTCTGGCAGTTTAGCCAAGCGGCCACGAATAGCCTCAACCAGCAATCCACCCCGGGGCAATGCGTCGCTGGGCGGGCAGGGCGTCATAAATTTTCGGCGTGTGCCCACCTTGGCTGGCGCGCTGATAACAGGCGGTTTGATAAGCAAGATTTTCTTCAGGCGGAAGGTTCATCTGGCTCTGCTTGGGCAGCCGCGCCACCCAATCATCGCCACCGCTGCGATGAACCCACACGTGGTCGTGAGCAAGCCCGGTGTCTGCCATGGGCGTAAGCTCACGGTACACAATCCCGGCCCGCTTTAGTTCGGTTGCCAGCGCCTGTAAGCGCGCTTCGGTTGGTGTCGGCATAGAGCAGTCCGTGTCGTTGCTGAATCAGCGATGCCACTTAGTGGCCATTCTTGTACCAACCTTACACGTTTTATAAGAAAAAGTGGTTATGGTGGAGCGCAAGGGGGGTAGAAAAGCGTTACGTTAACTCAGTCGGGAGTGTGAAGTGGCCTGAACAAGCCGTTAGAAGGTGACCAAACCAAAAACGGCACCCTGTTGGGTGCCGTTTTGATGGCTTTAACTAAACTAAGCAGCTTTACAGCGCCGCAATCTTCGCCTGTTGCTCTTCCAATAGCTTTTTAGCGGCTTGGAATTCAGCCAGTTTGCCGCGCTCTTTCTCGATGACGGCGTCTGGCGCTTTGGCGATAAAGCCTTCGTTGCCGAGTTTTTTCTCGATGCCGCCGATCAGCTTGTCCTGCTTTTCGATTTCTTTAGCCAGGCGTTTGAGTTCGGCGTCTTTGTCGATCAGATCCGCCATGGGCACCAGCACTTCCATATCGCCCACTAGCTGCGTGGCCGAGAGCGGGGCATCGTCTGGGTTGGCCAGCCAGGTGGCGCTTTCCAACTTGGCAAGCTTAGCTAAGAAGTGGCGGTTGCTTTCCAGGCGCTCGGCGTCTTCCGGCTTGCCTTTGGTGAGTAGCACGTCCAGCGGCTTGCCGGGGGCGATGTTCATCTCGGCGCGGATGTTACGCACCGCGATAATTACGCCTTTCAGCCATTCAATATCTCGGGTGGCCTGTTCATCAATTTTGCTCTCATCGGCTTCAGGCCAGGGTTGCTCCATGATGGATGCGCCTTCACCCACATAGGTGCCTGCCAGTGGTGCAACACGCTGCCAGATCTCCTCAGAAATATAAGGCATCATCGGGTGGGCCAGGCGCAAAATGGTTTCCAGTACGCGTACTAACGTGCGGCGCGTTCCCCGTTTGCGTTTCGCTAGCGAGGCCGCTCCCGACGTCCTGTCTCCCGCGGCATTAGTACTTCCCTGTACGTCATCCTCCCACAGCACCGGCTTAGAAAGCTCCAGGTACCAGTCGCAGTACTCGTTCCAAACAAACTCGTACAGCGCTTGGGAAGCGTGGTCGAAGCGGTACTCGTCCATCGCCTTGGTAACCTGGGCTTCGGTTTTCTGCAGCTGGGAAATAATCCAGCGGTCGGCCAGCGAAAGCTCAACCTCACCGACGCCTTGTCCTTCAATAGAAACGCCGCAATCTTCACCTTCGGCATTCATAAGCACGTAGCGTGAAGCGTTCCACAGCTTATTGCAGAAGTTGCGGTAGCCATCCAGGCGGTTCATATCAAACTTGATATCGCGCCCGGTGGTGGCTTGGGAAAGGAACGTAAAGCGCAGCGCATCGGTGCCGTGGGCTTCAATGCCGTCTTTAAATTCGTCCTTGGTCGCTTTGGCAATCGCCTTGGCCTGTTTCGGCTGCATCATATTGCCGGTGCGCTTTTCCAGCAGTTCATCCAGCGTGATGCCGTCGATCAGGTCGATAGGGTCCAGCACGTTGCCCTTGGATTTGGACATTTTCTGACCCTGACCATCGCGTACCAAACCGTGCACATAAACGGTTTTGAACGGTACTTCGCCGGTGAATTTCAGCGTCATCATGATCATCCGGGCAACCCAGAAGAAGATGATGTCAAAACCCGTCACCAGCACGCTGGAAGGGTGGAAGGTCTCCAGCTCCGGGGTTTTTTCCGGCCAGCCTAGGGTGCCAAACGTCCACAGGCCCGAGCTGAACCAGGTGTCGAGGACGTCTTCATCTTGGGTCAGCGCCACCTCTGCACCTAAGCCGTGCTTCTCGCGGGCTTCTTTTTCGGTGCGGGCAACGTAGACATTGCCTTCAACGTCATACCAGGCGGGAATGCGGTGGCCCCACCACAGCTGGCGGGAAATACACCAGTCTTGCAGGTCACGCATCCAGGCGAAGTACATGTTTTCGTAGTTCTTCGGCACAAACTGAATATCGCCGTTTTCTACGGCTTCAATGGCGGGCTTGGCCAGGGTTTCTACCGCGACGAACCACTGGTCGGTGAGCAGCGGCTCAATCACGTCACCAGAGCGATCGCCATAGGGCAGGGTGTTGTTAACGGCTTCGACTTTCTCCAACAGGCCGAGGGCGTCCATGTCGGCAACGATTTGCTTACGCGCTTCAAAGCGGTCAAGCCCTGCGTACTTGGCCGGCAGGGTGGCGTCTTCATCCGGCTGGGGAGTGCCTTTCAGGTCGAAAATTTCCGCCTGCTCAAGAATCGTCGCATCCTTGGTAAAGACGTTGATCAGCAGATGGTTCTGGCGCTTGCCGACTTCGTAGTCGTTAAAGTCGTGGGCGGGGGTGATCTTCACGCAGCCGGAGCCTTTTTCCATATCGGCGTGCTCGTCCGCCACAATGGGAATGCGGCGGCCGACCAGCGGCAGTTCGATAAATTTGCCGACCAAGGATGCATAGCGCGGGTCTTCTGGGTTAACCGCCACGCCGGTATCGCCGAGCAGGGTTTCCGGGCGGGTGGTTGCCACCACCACGTACTCTTTGCCATCGGCGGTTTTAACGCCGTCGGCCAGCGGGTAGCGGAAGTGCCAGAAGCTGCCCTGCTGCTCTTTGTTTTCCACTTCCAGGTCGGAAATGGCGGTGTGCAGGGTGGGGTCCCAGTTCACCAAGCGCTTGCCACGGTAGATCAGTTTCTCTTCGTGTAGGCGCACAAACACTTCTTGCACGGCTTTGTAGAAGCCGTCGTCCATAGTGAAGCGCTCGCGGCTCCAATCTACGCTGGCGCCCATACGGCGCAGCTGGCGGGTGATATGGCCGCCGGACTCCTCTTTCCACTCCCACACTTTGTCGATAAACGCCTCGCGGCCGAGATCGTGGCGGGTTTTGCCTTCTTCGGCAGCAATTTTACGCTCTACCAGCATCTGCGTGGCGATGCCCGCGTGGTCGGTGCCTACCTGCCACAGGGTGTTGTTGCCCTGCATCCGCTTCCAGCGCGTCAGGGTATCCATGATGGTGTCCTGGAACGCGTGGCCCATGTGCAGGCTGCCGGTCACGTTGGGCGGGGGGATCATGATCGAAAACGGCGCGCCCTTGCCGGAAGGGGCAAAACGGTTATCGGCTTCCCAGCGCTCGTACCAGCGGGTTTCGATCTGTTCGGGTTGGTAGGTCTTTTCCATGGGGAGTCGGCTCACGGCTGGCAAAAAATGTGCACAAGTATAGCGCGACTCGGGTGGGGTCGTCAGGGGTGGCGTGTACGAAGATGACGACGACGGTGGAAACCGCGCATAGCGATTAATCCCAGCACTGGCCCAGGCAGCAGCCACCAGATCACCCAAGGGCCTTGGCTTGCCCACAGGGAGGTGACTAACGCGATGGAAGGAATGGTCAGCCCAAAGCCGATAGCGTTCATCATCGCCAGCGCCGCGCCGAGGCGCTCAGGTGGGGCGGAGGCCGAGGCCAGGGCGGAAAACTGCGCTGAGTCGGCTATCACGCTGATGCCCCAAATCCCTAGCAGGGTGAGCAGTAGCCACGGCGATGCGCTGCCCAACAGGGGATAAACGAAACACAGCACACCGGAGGTGGCGAGTGCCACACAGGCTACCCGCGCGCTGCCCACTCGGCGGCTCCACCAGCCAGCTAACACACAGCCGGGCAGGCCCAGCGCAATAACGGCAAAGCTTACCCATGGCTGGGCGCTGTCGGCGGCGCCTAGCCGTTCAAGCTCCCTAGCCACCAAAAACGGCACCAGCGCCCACAGCGCATACAGCTCCCAGCAGTGGCCAAAATAGCCTAGCGCGGCGGCACGAAAACGGGGCTGCCTGAACGCCGCTAACCCCGCCCAGGGGCGGCCACTTTTAGCGGTAGCGGGAAGATGAGGGCCTACGCCCAAGCGAAAAATCATCAGCGCGGCGGCCAGCGCAAGAGCAGAGGCCAGCAGCAATGGCCATTGCCAGGGCAAGTGCAGGGTAACTCCCCGCAGCAAGTGCGGCGAGGCAATGCCAAGGGTCAGCATGCCGACCAGCCAGCCAAGGGCTGCACCGGCGTGGCTGGGTGTCCAGCTCACCACCAGCTTCATTCCCAGCGGATAAATACCGGCAAGGCAAAGCCCGACAAAAAAGCGTGCCACCGCCGCGAGGCTTACGCTTTCTGCCACGCCAATAAAGGCCGCGTTAATCAGCGCGCCTAGCACCGCCGATACGGCAAACAGGTGGCTGGCGCGCACGCGGTCGGCAAGCCCGGTGGTGGCAATCAGCAGCGTGCCGGTAATAAACCCCGCCTGCACGGCGATGGTGAGCAGGCCTAGATCGCTTTCACTCAGGCCCACGGCTTCCTGCAGCGCCAACCCCACTCCGTTAACGCTAAACCACAGCGAGGTGCCAAACAGTTGGGCGATGACGATAACAGCGAGAGGGTAACGCGCAAGCAGCGAAGTAGGCATAGAAGCCCTCAGTGATAGGTTGTTGTTATAGATGCGCTTTAAAACCAGACTTTACTGATAAAACTTTCTACCCCAACTTATGCGGCACGACCTCATGGCCCATTGCTTTATAGCGCTGCCAGCAGGCGCGTTTGGCGACCAGCACGTGTTGGTGCTGATTGATGATTTCGGCAATGCGGGCGTAGCGTTCAACGCCTTCGGGAATATCGGGGTGCAGGTTGAGCAGGGCGGTTTCTTCCGTGGGCATCGGGAGCTGCTGCCAACCTAGCGTAATCGGCACGCTGGCGGCCATTTCGCTATCTTCGAGCGCGTGGGGCAGGTAGGCGTCGGGGCGGAAATTCCACAGCGCTTCATCGGCCTGTTCGGCGAGGGCTTTATCTTCGCAGTGAAGGTGCAGCCGATACCCTTTGCGCCAGATGGTTTCGGCGAGCTTGCAGGCAAACTGCAGGCGCGCTTCCAGGGTGGTGTCAGGAAGGATATAAAAATCGATACGTGCCATCGGTGGCTCCAGCGGTTTCGGCTGTTCCAAAAAACCACCGCCGCTGCAAGCGGCGGTAGGGCGCTGGGTTATACCAGCCGGTTTATACCAACCGGGTTAGCCAGCCGTATTTGTCTTCGCTGCGGCCGTATTGCAGGTCGAGCAGCTTGGCACGAATGCGCATGGCAACTTCATTGTTGTTGTTATTGTTTCCATCGGCTTTCAGGCGGATGCGCTCGTTTTCGGTGACCAGCTCGCCCACCGGAGTAATCACCGCGGCGGTGCCACAGGCGAAAATTTCGGTGATGTCGCCAGACGCCGCGCCTTCGCGCCACTCATCAAGGCTAATCGGGCGCTCTTCCGGCGTTAGGCCTTCATCTTTGGCCAGGGTGAGCACTGAGTTGCGGGTGACGCCTTCCAAAATGGTGTCGGTTAGGCGTGGGGTCACCAAACGGCCGTCTTTGAAGACGAAGAACAGGTTCATGCCGCCCAGCTCTTCCACCCACTTGTTTTCAGCCGCATCAAGGAACGCGACCTGGCCACACTGGTGCACTTCGGCTTCTTTTTGCGCGGCCAGCGAGGCCGCGTAGTTACCGCCACACTTGGCAAAGCCGGTGCCACCAGGGGCTGCACGCTTGTAGTTCGAGGAAAGCCAGATCGAAACCGGGGCAATGCCGCCTTTAAAGTACGCTGCTGCGGGGGAGGCGATCACGTAGTAATCGACTTCTTGAGACGGGCGCACACCCAGGAACGCTTCAGAGGCAATCATAAACGGGCGCAGGTAGAGGCTGCACTCGTCAGACGCACTGGCGGGCGTGGGCACCCAAGCCTGGTCTTGCGCCAATAACGCTTTCAGCGAGCCGATAAAGTCTTCATCGGAAAGTTCCGGCAGCGCTAAGCGGCGAGCGCTGCGCCGGAAACGCTCGGCGTTTTTCTCGGGGCGGAACGTCCAGATGGAGCCGTCGGCGTGGCGGTAGGCTTTGATGCCTTCAAAAATCTCTTGGCCGTAATGCAGCACAGAGGCGGCGGGGTCCAGCGTTAGCGGGCCGTAAGGGCGCACTTGGTGGCCGTGCCAGTCGGCGTCGGCGGTCCAGCGAATATGCGCCATATGGTCGGTAAAGTACTTACCGAAACCGGGGTTTTTAAGAATGTTGTCACGCATGTCATCGGCCATCGGTTGATTGGATGGCAGCACTTCAAAACGAGATTCAACAGTAGTATCGGAATGGGCAGTGGGCACGGCGGTTGTTCTCCGTTAAAACCGCGTCTACTAAGAGGCGGTTGGATATTGGTGACAAGTTGTGAGGGATGTTAGGCGTCGCTATTTTCTACTTGGGCATCGGTTTCACGGTCAAGCAAATATTGAGTTAGCAGCCCGACTGGGCGGCCGGTGGCACCTTTTTGCTTGCCGGAGTGCCACGCCGTACCGGCGATATCCAGGTGTGCCCAGGGGAAGTGGTTGGCAAAGCGCGATAGGAAACATGCGGCGGTGATGGTGCCCGCTGGTTTGCCACCAATATTGGCGAGATCGGCAAAGTTGGAGTCCAGCTGCTCTTGGTATTCATCCCACAACGGCAGGTGCCAGGCGCGGTCCCAGGCTGCTTCGCCGGCATCCAGCAGGTCAAGCGCTAGGTCATCATCGTTGGAAAGCAGGCCGGTGGCGTGGTGGCCCAGGCCAATAATCACCGCGCCGGTCAGCGTGGCGATATCCACAACGCTTGCTGGGGTAAAACGCTCGGCGTAGGTCAGCGCATCGCACAGCACCAGGCGGCCTTCGGCGTCGGTGTTGAGCACTTCTACCGTGAGCCCTTTGAGGGTTTTGATGATATCGCCGGGCTTGGTGGCGTGGCCATCGGGCATATTTTCCGCCGCGGCGACAATAAACACCAAGTTGAGCTTGGGCTTGATGGCGAGCACGGCTTTGACGGTGCCGAACACGCTGGCGGCACCGCACATGTCGAATTTCATCTCGTCCATGCCTTCGCCGGGCTTCAGCGAAATACCGCCGGTATCAAAGGTGATACCCTTGCCGATCAACACATGGGGCGCTTCGTCGCTGTTTTCAGCGCCTTGGTACTTCATGACGATCAAGCGAGTGGGTTCTTTGCTGCCGCGCCCCACGGAAAGCAGCGAGCCTGCGCCCAACGCTTCCAGCGCTTCTTCATCAAGAATTTCGACCTTGAGCGCCCCTTTCGATTCGCGCCCCAGCTGCTCTGCCTGCTCGGCTAAGTAGCTGGGCGTGCAGATATTAGCGGGCAGGTTGCCCAGGGTGCGGGTGTAGTTAACGCCCTGGCCAATGGCGTTGCCCACTAACGCGCCCTGCTTAACGCTGGGCAGCGCATCGGCGTCGTTGATAATTAATGTCAGCTTGGCAAGGCTGGGGGCGGGCGCAGGGGAGGATTTGAACTGGTCAAAGCGATAAATCGCCCGCTCAGCGGCTTCCAGCACTTTACGCGCCTTCCAGGCTGCATCGCGGTCGGTCAGCGGCACATCGCTAAAGACCACGCTGGCTTCATCAATGGGCAGCTTGGTAAGCGCCGTCATGGCCGCATCCAGCGCCTTGATGTAGGCGGTTTCCTGGCACTTTTCGCGTTCACCTAAGCCAACCAGTAAGATGCGTTCAGCACCCAGACCCGGTGCAAAAGGTACCAGCTGTACGTTGCCCAGCGCGGCGTCAAAGTCGCCACGTTCCAGCAACTGTCCAATGAGGCGCTCGCTGGCGTCGTCTAGTTTGGCAACGTTGGGCAGTAGGGCGCACCCTTTAAAAACCGGCACCAAGAGGCAGGCGGTTTCGGTTTTGGCCGGGTTCGCGGTCTGAACGGAAAATTCCATGACGTCTCCAACAAGACAAGCATCGAGGGATTCGGGATAATGCCCCGTTATTTAGGGTTTGGTAAGCATTTGATTAGTGTACCCAAGCCATGCGCTGATTGCATGGCATCCTGCACGACTAGCCGGAGAGCGCGTTGATTTTATTTCGATATCTAACTCGCGAAGTGTTACTCACCATGTCGGCGGTCGCTGGCATTTTGCTGCTGGTGATCATGGGCAGCCGTTTTATTCGCTATTTTTCGGACGCGGCGGAAGGCGATATCCCGGTCACCATGCTGGGCAGCCTGATGATGTTTCACCTGCCTGGCTTTATGGAACTCATTCTACCGCTGGCGTTTTTTTTAGGCATCCTGCTCGCCTACGGGCAGCTCTATATGAACAGCGAAATCACCGTGATGGTGGCCTGCGGGATGAGCCCCACGCGGCTGTTGAAAGTGACCTTGCTACCGGCAAGCGTCGTCGCGGTGCTGGTCGGTATCTGCAGCCTGTGGCTGACGCCTTTGGGGGCGCTGCAAACCGAAACCGCGCTGGAGGAGCAGCGCAGCCGCTTGGATGTTTCTGTGCTGGCACCGGGGCGTTTTCAGGAGTTTGGCGGTGGCCGCACCGCTTATATCGGCGGCTTTTCTAGTGATGGCACTGAAATGCAGGAGGTGCTGGTACACGAGCAGAATCAGCCCGGCGACGAAGGCACCCACGACTACGTTACCCGCGCCGTATCGGGCTATCAGGAAACCCGGCTCGACACGGGTAGCCGTTTTCTAATCTTAAATGAAGGCGAACGCTATGGCGTAACCCCAGGCGAGCAAAGCGCTGAACGGCTCACTTTCGAGCGCTATACGCTGCGGCTTGGTTTAAGCCGCGACCGCCAAGAGCTTGATTCGCTGGAATATGCCACCACGCCCGCGCTATGGCGTGACCCCAGCCCCCGCGCTCAGGCTCAATGGCAGTGGCGCGCAGGGCTGCCGCTGATGGTGTTTGTACTGGCGTTAATGGCGCAGCCGCTTTCCAGGGTTAACCCCCGCCAGGGGCGCTTTGGCAAACTGCTACCGGCAGTGTTTTTATACGTCGCGTATCTCAGCTTGCTGCTGGCAGTGGTCGATGCGATTGGCAGCGGTACTTGGCCTTCTACGCTGGGTGTTTGGCCGGTGCATGGGCTGTTTCTGGCACTGGGGCTGCTAATGCTGTGGCGCTCGCAACGTAAGGGGATGCGCTAATGTTGCATGTGCTCACCATCGCTGACCGTCTTGACCGCTATATCGCCCGCAACGTGCTGGCGGCCATTGTCGTCGTTCAGTTTGTGCTGCTGGGGTTGGATATTACCATTGCCTATATCGATGACTTAGGCGATGTACAGGCTGGCTATACCGCCTTTGATGCGTTGCTTTACCTGCTAATGCGAACGCCCTGGCGCTTTTATCAGTATGCCCCGGTGGCGGTGTTGATTGGGGCGCTGATTGGTTTGGGCAGCATGGCCTCCAGTAATGAGCTTACCGTGATGCGCGCCTCTGGGCGCTCTCTGGCGCGCATTGTGTGGGGCGTGATGAAGCCGGTGCTGGTCGTGGTGGTGGCCGTGCTGTTGGTGGCTGAGTATGTCAGCCCGCGCACCGAGCAGTACGCCGAGGCGTGGCGGTTGGAAAAACTCCAGGGCGAAGGCGCGGTGCTAACCAGCCGCAGCGGCTGGCAGATCGAAGGCGACAGCGTTTACCGTTTCGGGGCGATTCGCGCTGACAATGTGGTGCTTGATTTAACCCGCTACCGCTTTGAAGAACGACAGCTGGTCGAAGCCACCTACGCCCAGCGCGCATTTTGGGAAGAGGGCGCATGGCGTTTGGAAAATGTCGCTACTACGCGCATTTTCGCCGACCACACCGAGTCTGACCTGGTGGCGAACATGGGCTGGGAAACGTCTTTTACGCCCACCCAGTTAGAGCGATTGCTGCGCGATATTGAGAGCCAGGCACCCAGTGAACTGTTGGCCTATGCCAATTTCCTTGAACAACAGGGGCTTCAGAACGATCAGGCGCTGCTCTACTTCTGGCAGAAGATGCTGATGCCGCTCACCATGGGCTCTTTGGTGTTGATTGCCGCCTCGTTTGTGTTTGGCCCATTGCGCACGGTAGCGGCGGGCACCCGGGTATTCTATGGCGTGATTACCGGGCTGACGTTTAAGTATGTGCAGGATTTGCTGGCACCGGCGTCAACTATTTTCGGCTTTTCACCTGTGTGGGCAGTATTAGTGCCCACCCTGGCGTGTGCTGGGGTCGGGATCTACTTCCTGCGCCGTAATGGTTAGCCGTGCGCCAAACAAAGCAGGGAAATGAAAAGCAGGGAAATAAAAGGAATAATTAAACGATGCAAACACGACGCTTTACTCAGTTAGACAGCGTATGGCCAGCAGGCCTTGGCCGCCGCTTGGGCGCTATGCTGTATGACGGCTTTTTAGTCGCGGCGATTTGGATCGCGGTAACCGTTGCCCATCTGGCTTTTTTTCGTTTTGTGCTCGGGCAGCAGGCTGAAGAAATTGGTACAACCGCTTTTGATATTTGGAGTTTGAGAGTAATACTGCTGTTTTTTGTGACGCTATTTTTTGTTTTCTCCTGGTCGCGCGGGGGGATGACCTTGGGCATGCAGGCCTGGCGGTTACGGGTGCAAACGCTAGACGGCTATTCGCTGAATTTGAGGCAGTGCCTGATACGCTGCGCGGTAGCGTGGCTATCGCTCGCGGCGTTTGGCTTAGGCTATTGGTGGGTGCTGTTCGATAAACAGCGCCGCAGCTGGCCAGATATCGCCTCTCATACACAAACCGTGGTGCTACCAAAAAAATAATACCGCCGCTTGTTTTGGTGAACATGTTTTTGGTGAGTATGTGTTTGGTAAAAACAGCGCTATGACAAGACGTTATCTTATAGCCTGTTTTCATTAAGACGAATGTCTATCAAAAAGCAGTCATTTCCACTTGATAAGATGTATGCGAATCATTTACATTCATCTCATGACTTTTATGAGGTGTCGCCATGTACGTTTGCGTGTGCAAGGGAGTAACCGACCATCAGATTCGCCAGCACGTTAGCGACGGAGCGCGCAGCTGGCGAGAAGTACGCGAAGCAACCGGCTGTGCAACGCAGTGCGGTAAGTGCGCGTGCCATGCCAAATCCATTACCCGCGATGCCGTGTTAGAAGCACGCTGCGACGCCGATATGGGCCTTGCTTACGCCGTATGACGCGAATCACTCTTGTTAGGGTTGTCGTTAGCAAACATATGATTTTCTTGAACTTTTGAATACCTTATCTATACTCTCAGGAACGCTGAGAGTATAGCTTTATGCGTCTATGCTCCTTCCCCAACGTAACTCCTTGATCGCATTATTTAAAGGCCATTAAGTGTTGGCTTAAACATCCGCATGACAGTAGATAAGGTGACGTTATGAAAGGTGATACTAAAGTTCTCGAGCATCTCAATAAAGCGCTGGGCAACGAACTGGTCGCGATTAACCAGTATTTTTTGCATGCCAAAATGTACAAAGATTGGGGCCTGAAAGCGCTAGCCAAATGGGAATACGATGAGTCTATCGAAGAGATGCAGCACGCTGACAAGATCATCGAGCGCATCCTGTTCTTGGAAGGTATCCCCAATCTGCAAGACCTTGGCAAGCTGTATATCGGCGAAAACGTCAAAGAGATGCTCGAAAGTGATCTAAAAATCGAGCACGATGGCCGCAACGACTACATCGAAGCCATTACCTACTGCGAAAGCGTTAAAGATTACGTTACCCGCGATATGCTTCGTGACCTGCTCGCCGACGAAGAAGGTCATATCGACCACATCGAAACTGAGCTGAAACTGATTGAACAGGTCGGTATTCAGAACTACCTGCAGCGCCAAATGCAGATGGCGGGCGAAGAGTAAGCGCTTTCACAAAGAGCTTACGTTAGCGCTTAGCTAAGCTAATCAAGAAAAGCCAATCAAGAAAAGCCAATCAAGAAAAGCTAATCGCGCAAAGCAAAACGGGCAGCCAAATTAGGCTGCCCGTTTTGTTTGTCTACGGCTATTCATTGGGTTCCGCGTGTTACGACTCAACAACGCCACAAGCCATACGAGCGCCACCGCCGCCAAGGTGAGGTTCATCTGTGTAGGTGTCGCCGCCTTCGTGAATCATCAGGCTGCGCCCCGGCATATCTTCCATGCTAAGGCGTGGTGCTAACACGGGCAGATTAGCTTCGCCATCTTCATTAACAGTGAGTACCGGTAAATCACCTAAATGGCCCTCACCATAGGGGCCTTGATGGGTGCCGGTTTCTTCTGGGTCGTAGTGGCCGCCAGCGGACAGCGCGGCGGTCATCTCGCCGCTGTCATTCTCGCCAGGTTCACAGCTGGCATTTTGGTGAACGTGGAAACCATACACCCCCGGTTCCAGGCCGCTAAGCGAAGGTGTTAGCAGTAAGCCATGCGCTGTCTGTTCTAGGGATATAGTGCCAATCGACTCTTCAACGCCTTCAGCGCTGACGTTATGCATGTCCACTTCAAGCGTTTCATTGGCGTGCGCCGCTGACGTGGCGAGCAGTAACGAGGCGGTAAGGCCGCTGAGTAATGAAACATAACGCATGATCGTGACTCCTTTCCTGATGCGTGGAAACGCGGTGTTAGCGTTGCTTATTCAAGGTAGCTGTCGCGAGGTATCTCTGCCAACTTACTCGATTAATGACATCCCGCTTTCCAACCGCGACAATAGCGCTCTTTTTTATCGAAAAGCGCGGAATACCCCGCCCAAGCCATGCATTGGGTGGGGATGGATAGCGCGGCACCCGCCAGGGTGCCTAGCTGGCACTTGCACTTGAGAACTTACATGACACGAG